>NZ_BSTM01000001.1 GCF_030269515.1 Actinomadura sp. NBRC 104412
CGCCGACGCCGCTGAGGCCGGCATCAACCGCATCTGCCAGGACCAACAGCTCGCATGGTCCTTCCTGGCCCACACCGGACTGGAAATCCACCCTCCAACACCACACAACTAACGAAAAGCTCAGTAGACGCACGCGCCTTTGCGGTAGTGACGGTCATGGATTGGTCAGGTGGTGCCACTGGATGGTTTGGTCGCAGATCGCGTCCAGGAGTGCGGGGTCGTGGCTGACCATGAGGGCGGCCCGGTCGTCCTCTCGTACCTGGGCGAGGAGGAGGTGAAGGAGGGTGGCGGCGCTGGAGGCGTCGAGCATGGCGGTCATTTCGTCGCAGAGCAGGTAGCGCGGATGGGCGCCCAGGGTGCGGGCCAGGCAGGCGCGTTGGAGTTGGCCGTCGCTGACTTCGTGGGGGCGGCGGTCCAGGAGGTCGGGGGTGAGCCCGACCAGGGCCGAGAGGCGGTCGGTTTCCTCAGGTGGTGCCGTGGGTGGGAGGTGGGCGGAGACGATGCGGCGGAGGGTATGGCGGGGGTCGGCGGCGGCTCTGGGGTGTTGGAAGACCACGCCGATACGGCGGCGCTGGCCGGCGGGTGCGGCGTAGCGGAAGCGTTGGACGGGTTGTCCGTCGAGGTGGAGCCGTCCGGTGCGGGGCGGGTGCAGGAGTGCCAGGACGCGGATGAGGGTGGATTTGCCACAGCCGCTGGGGCCTTGAACACCGATGATGCGACCTGGTTGGAGGGTGATCGACAGGCCGTTCAGGACGTTGGGACCGTGGCGGTAGCCGGCGGTCAGGTTGGTGGCGCTCAGCATCACGGGTCTCCAGCGGGATTCGTCGTGGTCTGTCGCGCGGGCTTGTGATCGAGGACCGGTGAGCCGTTGGGAGGGTGGGCGCAGGCGAGTGCGCGGCCGTTGGTCAGGCTGGTCAGGGTGGGGTCGTCGCGGCAGGTGTCGCGTTGGGGGCAGCGGGGCCGGAAGGCGCAGCCCGGTGGCAGGTCGGAGAGGTTGGGCGGGTGGCCGGGCAGGGGATGCAGGCCGCGGCTTGGAGTGGCGGCCAGGAGCCCTTGGGTGTAGGGGTGCCAGGGGTCGTCGAGCACTTGGTCGGCGGGTCCGCGTTCGACGATTCTGGAGGCGTACATCACGGCGAGGTCGGTGGCGGCGCGTTCGGCGGCGGTGATGTCGTGGGTGATGAGCAGGACGGCGCGGCCGTCGTCGGCGAGTGCGCGGAGTGCGTCCATGGTGTGGTCGACCAGAGGGCGGTCCAGGCCGGAGGTGGGTTCGTCGGCCAGGACGATGTCGGGGTCGGCGGCCAGGGCGAAGGCGAGTACGGCGCGTTGTGTCATTCCGCCCGACAGTTCGTGCGGGTAGCGATCCAGGGCGGCGGGATCCAGGCCGACACGTTCGGCGAGCCGGTCGGCCTCGGCGCGGCGGTCGCGTGTGCCGGGACGCAGTTCGCGCAGCGTTTCGACCAGTTGTGCGCGGACGGTGCGTACGGGGGTCAGGGCGGTGGTGGCCGACTGCGGGACCAGGGCGATGCGGCGGCCGCGGACTTGTCGTGCCAGGACGCGTTCAGGTGCGGTCGTGAGCTCCAACGGGGTCGGGTCGCGGTGCAGCCAGACCTGGCCGCGCACTTCGGCGTTGCCGGGCAGCAGGCCGAGCAGGGCCGAGGCCAGGACGCTCTTTCCGCAGCCGCTTTCCCCGACGAGGGCGAGCAGCCGTCCCCGGTGCAGTTCGAACGACACGTCGGTGACGGCTTGGACGATGGAGTCGCGGAGCCGGAACCGTACTGACAGATCCTGGGTGCTGAGTAGTGGTCCGGGTCCGGTCACAGCGCCAGCTCCGATCGCCGCCGGGGGACGATCCGGTCGCGCCACCAGCCGGCCAGGCCCGCCACCGCCAGGGTGACCGCGATGAGGACGCCGGCGGGTGCGGCGATCGTCCACCAGGCTCCGAGCAGGACATCGTCGCGGCTGTCGGCGACCATGGTGCCGAGACTGGCCAGGTGCGGGGGCAGGCCCAGGCCCAGGAAGCTGAGTGCGGTCTCGTGCCAGACCGCGTGCGGTAGTAGCAGCACCGCTGCCAGCGCCGATTGCGGGGCGACCGCGGGTAGCAGATGGCGGGTGAGGACGGTCATGCGGGACGCGCCGCCGGAGATCGCCGCGTCGATGTAGGGGCGTGTGCGCAATGACAGCACCTCGGCGCGGACGATGCGGGCCACGGTCGTCCAGTGCGTCAGTGCGATGGAGGCGATGACCGCGAGCAGCGACCCGCGATACAGCGCCACGATGAGGATGCCCAGCAGGAGGTGGGGCACGGCGTTGACGCCGTCCACCAGCCGCATGACGACCGCGTCCACGATGCCGCCCGCCGTGCCTGAGGCGGCGCCGACCAGGGTGCCGAGCACCGTGGCGACCAGGGCGCAGGTGACGGCGACGATCAGGGAGACGCGGGCGCCGGCGGCGGTGCGGGCCAGGACGTCGCGACCGGCGTCGTCGGTGCCGAGCGGGTGTCCTGGCTCGGGGGCGTGCCGGACCGCGTCGTAGTCGACCATCCCGGTCGCCGCGTCCCCGGCCATCAGCGGCAGCGACAGTATGAGAATGATCAGTGGCGTCAGCACGGCCGCGGACGCGGCCAGCCGGACCCGCGCGGATGCGGCGGCGCCGGGCCGTGCTGAGCCACCGGGACGGCGCCGCCCGGCGGGCCGCCACGTCTGGAGCCGGGATGCGGACCCGGCGGCCGGTTCGTTCATGGCCTCATCCATCGGCGGACGCTCTCGGATCGATCAGCAGGACGGCGATGTCGGCGCACAGGTTTCCGGCCGGCACCGCTGCGGTCGCCAGGAGGGTGAGCGCGACCAGCAGCGGGAAGTCGACGTTCAGCCCGGCACGGACCATCGCCCCGGCCACCCCCGGCCAGGAGAACACCTCCTCCACCAGCACCACACCCGTCACCAGTTCGGGCAGGCGGGTGCCTACCGTGGTCACGAACGGCAGCAGCGCCACCGGCAGGCCGTGGCGCAGCACGACGGTGCGTTCGGGCAGGCCGCGTGAGCGCGCGGCGGTCACATGGTCGTCGGCGAGCGCGACCAGCAGTTGCTGCCGCACGGTCAGAATCAGCCAGGGGAGCTGCGCGACCCCCAGCACCAGCGCGGGCAGGACCAGGTGCCGGACGGTGGAGCCCGCCCCGGACGCACCGGTGGCGTCACTGACCCCGCCTGCGGGCAGCAGCGGCAGCGCCACCGCGAACACGGCGATGGCGCCCAGGCCGAGCAGGAAGGTCGGCAGCCCTTCCAGCGAGTGCGCGAGGGTGACGGTGAACCGGTCGATCCACCCCCCTTGCCTCCAGGCCGACACCACTCCCAGCGTCAGCGCGAGCACTACGGCGACGGCCAGGCCGGTGCCGGCCAGCAGCAGCGTCCAGGGCAGCCGTTGTGCCACCACCTCACTGACCGGCTGGCCGAAGCTGCGGCTGGTTCCCCAGTCGCCGCCCAGCACGTTGCCCAGCCAGTCGCCGTACTGGGACCAGATCGGCTTGTCGAGCCCGAGTTCGGCGCGGGTACGGGCGATGTCGGCCTCGGCGGCGGTGAAGATCCGCGTCCCGTAGTACTGGTAGACCGGGTCGAACGGCGAGGCCGCGCCCAGCAGGAACACCACCGCCGACACTGCCAGCAGCAACGGGACCGCCACCAGCGCGCGCCGCAACACCATCCGCCGGGCCACGCGCCATCGCCCCGGCTTGTCCAGTGAGACGCTCACGCGCGGGGCGCCCATTTCTCCAGGTTCCACCACGGCCCCCACAGCGGGACGCCGTGCGCGTGGGGATCGACGACCGGCTGATAACCCGACCATTGGCCGCGCACTACGTAAGTGTGCATCAAGAAGACCAGGAACACCCACGGCGGGTCTTCCACCAGCCGCCGTTGCACAGCCCGGTACGCCTGAGCGCGTGATGCGGTGTCGGTGGCACGGCGCGCCTTGTCCAGCTCGGTGTCGACGATGGTGTCCTGGTAGGAGCCGGGGTTGTTGAAGCCGTCCTCGGCCTGCGAGGAGTGCAGCAGCCCATAGACGACCAGATCGGGATCGAGCGGGGTGCCGCCGCCCATCAGCAGCGCGTCCCGCTTCATCCTGGGCTCGATCGCGTCCCAGCCCAGCCCGACCAGGTCCACCTTGATGCCGACCTTGCCCGCATCAGAGGCGAACCCGCCGGCCAGTGCCTTGCGGACCGAATCATCGGCCGGATACATCAGCGTGAACCGCGCGGCCTCGCCGCCCCTGAAGCGCACGCCATCTTTTCCGGCCCGCCATCCCGCCGCGTCCAGGATCCGCGCCGCCTCAGCCGGATCGTGCCGGAACACCGCCGACGGGTCGGCGAACTCGCGCAGCACCTGCGGGACGGGACCGTAGGCGGGTTCGCCGCGTCCGGCCAGCAGCGCCCGGATCATCCCGTCCCGGTCGACCGCCAGGTTCAGTGCCCGCCGGATCGCCAGATCGCCGGTCACCGGGTTCTTCTGCGGCAGCATCACGCCGCGGTAGTCCGCGCTGTCATGGCCGTACACCCTCATGCCCTCGACGCCGGTGAACGTTTCCGCCAGCGCGGGCGGCAGGACCGTTCCATCGAAGTCCCCGCGCCGCATCCGCTGCGCACGCGTGTTGTCATCCGGGACGAAGACGATGGTGACCTTCTTGATCTGTGGCGCACCGCCCCAGTACCGGTCGTTGGCGGTCAGGACCAGGCGCTCCCCCTTGCGCCACTCGGCGAACCGATACGGCCCGGTGCCGACAGGACGGCTGTTGAACGGGGAGGCCTCCAGCTTGCCTCCGGTCAACGCCTCGGACGGAACGATGCCCAGCGTCAGCTTGTGCACGAACGGCGCATAGGGGTACCGCAGCCGGAACTCCACCGTGCCGGGCCCGGTCTGGCGTACCTGCTCCAGCATCCTGTACGAGGAGGCCACCGGCGAGGCCGCCTTGGGATCCAGCAGCGTCCGGTAGGTGGCGATCACGTCCTCGGGTCCGAAGGCCGACCCGTCGTGGAAGGTCACACCCGAGCGCAGCCGTACCGTCCAGACCTTCCCGTCCGCCGACGGCGTGGGCACAGTCGTGGCCAGTGCCGGCTGCGGGCGGCGCTGTGCGTCGTGCGTCACCAGCCCGTCGAAGATCTTGCCCTTGCCCTCTTCGGCGAAGCCCATCAGCGGGTGCAACGCCTCGTCTTCGTAGGGGTCGGCCAGGACCAGTCCGTCCTGCGCCGTCTGATCCTGGGGAGCGGCGCACGCCACCGCCATCGCCGCGGCCATGGCCGCGGCCACGACATACCTCAACAAACCACGCGAAGTGTCGCTCACGCCCAGGACGCTAACCCGGCACGCGCCTTATTGCAATCTTCTCGCAGTTACCTGACACTTGCAATTGGCCTCGGCCGTCGCACGCGGTCATCGGCTGGCATCGATGCGCTGAGTATGGAGTCGGTCATGGGTCGTCCACCGGCGAAGCTTCGCCTCGTGCCCCGGCCTGGCCGGGCAGTGCTGGAGAGGGCGGACATCCTTGTCGGTCTGTACCGTGCGGCTTTCCGCGTGCCACCGTGGAACGAGCCCACCAGCATGGCCGTGATGTTCGCCTGTACCGGTGGCTTTACGTACGACGCCAGCGCCATGTCTGGCGGGGGGCCTGGCTGCCGAAGCCAGGCCGACTGTAATGTTCGTCGGACTCCGCCCTTGACGGCGATGCCAAACCGGCCCCGCGTACGCTGATCTTCGTCCACGCCCGGGCGTGGGAGCGGCGCCCGCCAGACCTGCGAAGGACCTGAGCATGACCCGGGCCTGGCGGACACCGCAGTCTGGATGGACGGGTCAGGCGTTCTTGGCCGCGGTGAGCCGGGCGGCGACGTCGTTCCAGTTCACCAGGTCCCACAGCTTCTCGACGTAGTCCGGGCGCACGTTGCGGTACTGCAGGTAGTAGGCGTGCTCCCAGGCATCGAAGACCAGCAGCGGCGTCGAACCGATACCGACGTTGCCGTGGTGGTCATAGACCTGCTCGACGATCAGCCGCTTGCCGAGCGGTTCCCAGGCCAGCACGCCCCAGCCCGAGCCCTGCACGGTGGCGGTGGCGGTGGTCAACTGCTTGCGGAAGGCATCGAACGAACCGAAGTGTTCGTCGATGGCCGAGCCGAGTTCCCCGTCGGGGCGATCGCCGCCGTCCGGTGACAGGTTGTTCCAGAAGATCGAGTGCAGCACATGCCCGGACAGGTTGAAGGCGAGGGTCTTCTCCAGCCCGACCAGCGCGCCGAACTGCTCCTTGGAGCGGGCCTCGTCGAGTTTGTCCAGAGTGTCGTTGGCGCCCTTGACGTAGGTGGCGTGGTGCTTGGAGTGGTGCAGTTCAAGGATCTCCCCGGTGATCGCCGGTTCCAGCGCGGCGTAGTCGTCGGGCAGATCGGGAAGCTGGTAGGTCGACATGAGGACCACTATTGCAAGTCACCCGCAATTGCATCAACTTTGCAGAGGTGCCTGCTCGCGACGATCCAGACCACGCCGCCGCACGGGTGCGCTAGGCCACCGGCCGCCTACGCCTGGCCGGCCACCGCAGCACGACTCCCCGCCGCCAGGTACTGGAAGTGCTGGCGGCATCGGAGGAGCACCTGACCGCCGAAGCGATCCACACCCGGATCGCCGACAGAGGACGCACCGTGGCCCCCTCGACGGTGTACGGACGCTGGCCCTGCTGCGGCAGATCCGTATCGTGCACACCGTGCCGGCCGACGGTCATTTCACCTACGGACTGGCCAATCACCCCTTGGTGCACGCGTTCGGAAGGGTGAAGAACGAGGCGGTCCTCTCTGCAGGACTACTGGGGTCGTGATTCGGCCACCTACGACCGCGCCGAGGCACACCGGCCTCGGTCGTGGACGCTGCCTGGCGCGGGGCGTTGCTGCGGCCGCCCCCCACCACCCGCTCGAATACTGAATGTCGGCACTGGCACCGGGTTCGTGACGCTGTCGCCGGCGGGGTTCGGGACGTGGTCGGGCTCTACCTGGGCGCGCTGGTGCTCGCGGTCGTCGAGAAGAGCCGGATGCAGGCGATCGACCGCACCGACGCGATTCTGTCGGGCGCCACCGGCCTGTTGGCCGTCCTGGACCTGGCGTCGGGGCCGGTGATCGCCCAGCACCACCGCCACCAGGTCCTGCGGTTCCTCAAACTGATCGACGCCGCCCACGGAACTGGACCTGGTGCTGGACGGCCACGCCACCCACAAGACCGAGAAGGTCGAGCAGTGGCTGATCCGCCACCCCCGCTTCCACATGCACCCCCGGCCGGTAGTTCATGGCTGAACCTGGTTCGAGCGCTGGTTCGCCGAGTTCACCAACCGCAAACCGCGCCGCTCGGCCCACCGAAGCGTCGTCGAGCTGGAGCGCGATGTGCGCGGCTGGGTCAACGAGTGGAACGAGGGCTTGAAGCCTTGGTGTGTGGACCACGCCCGCCGACGAGATCCTTGAAACCCTTGCCGACTACTGCCAGCGGATTAACGACTCAGGACACCAGGTGGTGCGACTGCGGGACTGACCCCGCTGATCACACTTGCAGCTTGGTTGCGTTGTGTCGGCGAAGCGGATTGTCGGTTCTGACTGCACCTGTGCTCCATGCGGACGTGGCGCTCACGGGGTCAGTTGGCGCGTTCGTGTTCTTGTTGGAGTGGGCGCGGAATTTCGGGCTCTTTTGGTTGGGGATCGGGGGTTGATGCATTTGGCGAGGGGTGGGGTGCGCGTAGGTTGCGGATTGTGCCCCAGATTCCCTGGCGGAAGAGGAGGACGACCAGGATGAAGATCGTGCCGGTTATTATGCCGGTTTCTTCGAAGCCGGAGGTTGCCAGGCGGTCTTGGACTTGGACTATGAGGGCTGCCCCTATGGCGCCGCCCCAGAGGGTGCCGATGCCGCCCAGGACGACCATCATTACGGCCTGGCCCGAAGTCGTCCAGTAGACGCCTTCGAGTGAGGCGAAGCCGTGGCCGATGGCGAAGACGCCGCCGGCCGTCCCGGAGAGGGCGGCGGAGAGGACGAAGGCCAGCAGCTTGTACCGGTCGATGGGGTATCCGAGGGCGCGTGCCCGGTTCGGGTTGTCGCGGATGGCCACCAGGACGCGGCCAAATGGTGAACGGACGATGCGCCAGGCGGCGAACAGGCCCGCGAGGAGGAATGGCAGGCCCGCGTAGTAGAAGGAGAACGGCTCGGAAAGGTCGAGGCCGAAGAACTCGCGGGGGATGCCTTGCAGGCCGTTCTCGCCGCCGGTGACGTCCCGCCACTGGTTGGCGACGAAGTACACCATTTGGGCGAAGGCCAGGGTGACCATCGCGAAGTAGATGCCGGTCAGCCGGACCGACAGGAAGCCGATCGGGAGCGCCAGCAGTGCCGCGAACGCGGCTCCGCCCGCGACCGCCACGGGGAACGGCAGGCCCGAGTGCAGGGCGATCAGCCCGGTGACGTAGGCGGAGCCGCCCCAGAACGCGGCGTGCCCGAACGACAGCAGGCCGGTGAAGCCGAGCAGCAGGTCGACGGCCGCGGCGAACAGCGCCCAGCAGGCGATGTCCAGCGCGATCGGCGGATAGATCATCCAGGGCAGGGCGAGGGCGGCGAAAAGGCCGATCGCCAGGAGGAGCGGCCCGGTCCGGCGGGTGCGGGCCAGCCTCGACAGGATCACCGGAAAGCCTCCTCGCGTCCGAACAGTCCGGCCGGGCGCCACAGCAGGACGGCGGCCATCAGGATGAACACGAGCGTCTGCGACAGCGCCGGAACGTAGAAGTTGCCGAGCGCGGTCACCACGCCGACCGCGAACCCGGCGATGACCGAGCCGAACACCGAGCCCAGGCCGCCGATCACCACCACCGCGAACACCACGATGATCAGGTCGGCGCCCATCAGCGGGTTGACCGCGCGCATCGGCGCGGCCAGCACCCCGGCGAACCCGGCCAGCGCGACGCCGAACCCGAACACCGGGGTGACCCAGCGGCCCACGTCGATGCCCAGCGCCCGGGTCAGCTCGGGACGCTCGGTGGACGCCCGGACGATCATGCCCACTCGGGTGCGGGTCAGCACCACCCACACCGCGCCGCACACCAGCAGGGACGCGCCCAGCACGAACACCTGGTAGGTCGGGTAGGTGAACAGGCCCAGGTCGATCGTGCCGCCGAGTTGCGACGGGCGCGGGTACGGCTGGGAGTTGACCCCGTACCGCCGCTTCATCAGGTCTTGCAGGATCAAGGCCAGGCCGAAGGTGAACAGAAAGTTGTAGAGCGGGTCCAGGGGCGTGAGCCGTCTGATGAACAGCCGCTCCAGGACGATGCCGGCCACGCCCAGCAGGAGCGGCACCAGCACCAGGGACAGCCAGAAGTTCATGCCGAAGGAGTCGAGCGCGATGAACGCGCCGAAGGCGCCGAGCATGTAGAAGGCGCCGTGGGCCAGGTTGACCACGCCCAGCATCCCGAAGATGACGGCCAGGCCGAGGGCGAGCAGGGCGTAGAACGCCCCGCTCACCAACCCGTTGAACGCCTGTTGGAGCACGCCGGCCGCCTCAGAGCTTGCAGGCAGGGTCGGGCTGCGGCTGGAACGCCTGCGCCGCCGGGATGGTCTTCAGGATCTTGATGTAGTCCCACGGCTCCTTGACCTGGCTCTTCGGCTTCACCTCTCCCAGGTAGGCGTCGTGCAGAAGCAGATGGTCCTGGGCGCGGATGGTGGCGTTGCGGGCGAACGCGTCCTCGAACTTGTAGCCCTCGAGTTGCTCGACCACGGCGTCGGACTTGTCGGTGCCGGCGCGTTGCACGGCCTCCAGGTACTGCAGGGCGGCCGAGTAGTTGCCGGCCATGTTGGCGGTCGGCCGCTGGCCGACCTTGGCCTGGAACTTGTCGGCCCAGGCTCGGGACTTGGCGTCGAGGTTCCAGTACCACATGTCGGTGTAGCGGGTGCCGGCCAGCGCGTCCGGGCCGAGCGAGTGGACGTCGCTGAGGACCAGAAGCCCGATGGCCAGGCCGACGCCCTTGTCGCGCAGCTTGTACTCGTTGTACTGCTTCACCAGGTTGACCAGGTCACCGCCGGCCTGCATGGTGCCGAGCACCTGCGGCTTGGGGTCGAGGCCGGACGCCTTCAGCAAGAAGGTGGAGAAGTTGTCGTTGGGGAACGGCGTCGGGTCGCTCTTCACCACGTTGCCGCCCGCGGCCTTGATGGCGTTGGCGAACGTCTTCTCCATGTCCTGCCCGAACGCGTAGTCCGGGTAGACGATGTACCAGTTCTTGCTCCCGGCGTTCGTCACCTCGGTGCCGGTGCTGTGGGCGAGCATGTAGCTGTTGTAGCCGTAATGGAAGGTGTACTTGTTGCACTGCTTGCCTTCCATTTCGGTGCTCGCGGCGCCGACGTCGATGAACACCTTCTTCTTGTTCTTGGCCGTGGTGGCGACGGCGAACGCGGCCGAGGAGGTCGGCACGTCCAGGATCACGTCGGCGTGCCGGCGGTCGTAGAGCTCCTGCGCCTTGGAGTTGGCGATATCCGGCTTGTTCTGGTGGTCGGTGGAGATGACCTCGATCTTGTCGGTCACCGCCTTGTCGCCGTATTTGGCCTTGAAGTCGGCCACGGCCATTTTGACGGCCTCGACGGATTTACGGCCGGAGGTGTCGGCGTAGATGCCGGACTGGTCGTTCATCACGGCCAGCACCACCTTGCCGTCGCTGATCTTCCCGCCGCCACCGCCGGGTCCGCCCCCGCAGCCGGCCAGGAGCAGCCCCGCGGCGGCCAGGCCGCCGGTCCAGCGCATGAGCCTCATCAGGTCTCCTTTGTTTCCCAATCCCGGTCGAGGTAGGTCAGATGCCGAGGTAGCCGAGCAGTTCGTGCTCGCGTTCGCGGACCTGGTCGTTGTCCATCGACTCCACCACCCGGCCCTCGGCGAGCAGGTAGTGGCGGTCGGCGACGGTGGCGGCGAAGTGCACGTTCTGCTCGATCAGCAGGACGGTCACCCCGGCGGCCCGCACCTCGCGGAGGATGTCGCCGATCTGCTGGACGATCAGTGGCGACAGCCCTTCGGTGGGCTCGTCGCACAGCAGCAGCCGGGCGCCGGTCCGCAGCATCCGGGCCAGGGTGAGCATCTGCTGTTCCCCGCCCGACAGCTTGGTCCCGGGGAACCGGCGCCGCTCGCGCAGCCTCGGGAACGTCTCGTACACCCGTTCCAGCGGCCACGGCCGCGGGCCGTCGGTGCCGTCGGCCTTGTGCACCGGCGGAAGCGTCAGGTTCTCCTCCACCGACAGGGTGGCGTAGATGCCCCGGTCGTCCGGGACGAAGCCCAGGCCGCGGCGGGCCCTGCGGTGGGGGGCGAGGCGCGTGATGTCCGTGCCGGCCAGCGTGATCGTGCCCGTCGTCCTGCCGTACGCGCCGTGCAGTCCCATCAGGCAGCGCAGCAGCGTGGTCTTGCCCGCGCCGTTGCGGCCGATCAGCGTGACGATCTCGCCCTTGTCGACTCGTATCGACACATCGCGCAGGGCCTGCGCCTCGCCGTACCAGGCGGACAAACCGTCAACGCGCAGCATCGGAGTCTCCGAGGTAGGCGGTGATGACCCGCGGGTCGTTGCGGATCTCGGCGTACGGGCCCTCGGCCAGCACGGTGCCGCGCTGCAGGACGGTCACCCGGTCGGCGAGGCTGGCGACCACGTTCATGTTGTGCTCGACCAGGACCACGGTGCGCCCCGCCTTGATCTTGAGGATGAGCTCGATGGTGCGGTCGACGTCCTCCATGCCCATCCCGGCGGTCGGCTCGTCCAGCAGCAGCACCCTGGGGTCCAGGGCCAGCGCGAGCGCCAGCTCCAGGGCGCGCTTGCGCCCGTACGACAGCGAGCCCGCCGGGACGTCGGCGTGGCCGGCCAGCCCGACCTGGTCGAGCAGTTCGTCCGCGCGCCCGGCGAAGCGGTCCAGCGTCCGGTCCGAACGCCAGAACCGCCAGCCCAGGCCGGTGCCGCCGGCCAGCGCCAGCTCGACGTGCCGGCGCGGGGTCAGCTCGGCGAACAGGCTGGTGATCTGGAACGACCGGGCCAGGCCCAGCCGGGCGATCGCCTCGGGGGCACGCCCGGTCAGCTCCACCCGGCCCTCCAGCAGGACGCGGCCGGCGGTCGGTTTCAGGAAGCCGGTGAGCAGGTTGAACAGGGTGGTCTTGCCGGCGCCGTTGGGCCCTACCAGCGCGTGCACAGCGCCTTCGGCGATGTCGAGGTCCACCCCGTCCACGGCCCGGAACCCGCGGAACTCCCGGACCAGGCCCCGGGCCGCCAGGATGGGGGACGCCGGGGCCTGCGTCGCGACATTGCCTTCCATCAATGCGAACACACGAAGCTCTGGGCGCTGTTGGCGTCGCCCGAACGGTACTTGGGCCAGGACGGGTAATCGCACAGCGGACGGGTGATGCCGGTGCGGCCGTCAATGGCCACCGGCTTGGCGGGCGCCCGCCCCTTCTCGACCCACTGTTCCAGGGCCGTGAGCGAATCCCAGGTGCCGGCGAAGGCGACCGGGCCGAAGTTCGCGTGGTTGACGCCCGGAATGAGGTAGTACCGCAGGAACTTCCGGGTCTGCGCGGGGCCCACCTTTGCCTGCACCCGCCGGTAGTAGTCGCTCGTCGAGCGGTGCGAGACCAACTCGTCCGCGCTGCCGTGGAGGAGGAGCAGTTTCCCGCCGGAGCGCATGAAGGGACGCAGGTCGGAGTTGTTGCGGTCCTGAATGGTGGACAGGTGGCTGATCCGGGGAAGCCACTTGCCCGGGTGCCGGGGGTCGATGGAGAGGGAGTTGTAGCCGGGGTCCCTCGTGAGGAAGTACTTGACCCACTGGTCCCAGAACTGGAGCCCGTATCCGGCCGTCGACGGCATCGGGTTGGCGGGCGCGGTCGTGCCGAAGCCGAGGAAGGGCGTTCTCATGTCGGCCCCCGAAAGGAGGGGGAAGCCGGGGTATTCCCGCTCGCCGCTGGCGAGCCGGTACGGCCAGCGGAACGGTTTGGACGCCGCGACCACCGAGGCGATCTGCGCGTCGGACAGGCACGTCGGGCCCGCGTCGGCACCGTGGGGGCAGCGCAGCACCCGCGGGTCGAGCTCGCAGCCGTCGGCGTTCGAGACGATCTTGTCCTTGATGCCGTCGCGTCCGTCGCACGCGGCGATGGCGCTGTTATAGATGAGCCCCTGCTTCTCGGGCCCGGGGAATGCGCCGGGACGGGACATGATGCGCGCGAGGTAGCCGAGATAGATGATCTCGGCCGCGTTGTTCCATGCCGGGTAGGCGGAGATGACGCCGTCGAAGGAGCTGGGCCACCGTTGGGCGACGACCAGGGCCTCGCGACCGCCCGTCGAGCCGCCCGCGAAGTAGGTCCGGGCGGGCCCTGTGCCGTAGCCATGGCGGATGAGGTACATGGCGGCGTCGTGGGTCTTCTTGAGCGCGTCTCCGGCGGCGAAGTTCCGCAGTGCCTCGTCGTTCACGCCGAACGATCCGTCCAGGGATCCGGTGGGGCCGGCCTGGTGCCCGGAGTCGCTGGCGTAGGTGGCGTATCCGCGGGCCAATGGCGTCGGCCGATCGGCACGGCCGAGCGGCACGTTCATCGCGACGTCGGGGATGGTGCCGTTGTATCCGCCGCCGCCGAACATCATCGTTTTGCGGTTCCACTCGGCCGGCATGGCCACCCGCATCCTGATGTCCGGCGCGGCGGGGTCGACCGGGAAGAGCGCCGCGTCGACCCGGCAGTAGTCGACGGTCACGCCGCTCACGACCTGCGTCACGGACGTCGCCGACTCGACCCGGCCGCCCTTGGTCGGGAGGCCGATCACCGACGCCGGGATCGTCTTGCCCGTTAACCGCGCGCAGGCCGGGGCGCCGCCCGCCGCGAGAGAAGGCGCCGGTCCGAGGGCTATCACCGTGCCCACCGACGCTACGGCGATCGCCAGCCCGGCACGGATCGGCTTGGGTAGTCGACGGGCTCGCGGTGCTTGGCTCATTGCGGACCTCCTCGGGATCACATGGCACGCTGTGCCGTCAAATCCGCCAGTCTCGGCACCAAGTGCCGCTACTATGGCACGCGTCATAAGAGCTCGCAAGGGTCCGCAAGGGTCCGGGCATCGGCTGACTAGACTTCGCGCCACACCACGTCTTAGGGGGGCCGTCGGTGACTTCTCGGCGAATACTGGAGACCAAGTACCGGATCTCGGAGACGGCGATGGCCCTGTTTCTCGAGGAGGGCTACGAGAACGTCACCGTCGAAGCCGTCGCGGGCGCGTCGCGGGTTTCCCGCCGCACCGTCTTCCGGCACTTCGAGAGCAAGGACGAACTCGCTTTCCCCGACCACACCGAACGCCTCGGGCTGGTCCAGCGCCGCCTTGTCGAGTCCGATCCCGACACCGATCCGGTGGAGGCCGTGATCGCGGCCACCGAGGAGTCGCTGCGCGACTTTCTCGGCCGGCCCGAACTGGTCCTGCGGCGTTACAAGCTGACGCGCGTCGTCCCCGAACTGCGGAAGCGGGAGGTCATCGAGCACGAACGCTACGTGGCCCTCACCCGCGCGTTCCTGCGCGAGCGCCTTCCACCGGACACGCCGCCCTTTCAGCCGATGGGCCTCGCCGCCCTCATCGACGCCATCCACCGGTCCGCGCTCGGCAACTGGGCGCGCAGCGGCGGCAAGACCGACGCCATGGCCGAACTCTCGGCGGGAATGGAATGGATCCGCCGCCTGCTGGCCAGCCAATCGACCTTCTCCACCGCCCCGCTACTGCTCGCGGTGCTTCCGGACGCGCCGCAGACGCGCCGCGTCCTCAGTTCCCTGAAGGACGCGGCGCAGGAACTGCTCTGAAGAACTGCGTGACCTCGGGACGAGGTCAGGAATCGCGTTCGGCTCCGATGAGCACATAGCACATCAGGGCCGGCTTGTCGCTGCGGTTGTGCCAGGCGTGGCGCGTTCCCTGCTGGACGACACAGGCGCCGGGAGTGAGTTTGACCTCCTTGCCATTGTCCAGTTCCAGGTGCAATTCGCCTTCCAGGCAGATGCCGTAGTCGATCGTGTCGGTGGTGTGCATGCCGGGGTTGTCGGGCTCGAACACGTCCATCAGCCCGGGCAGCTTCTCGCCGGCCTCCGCCGCCAGTTCCTTCGGGTCGCCGACCTGCTCCGGGGCGGACGACTCCGGCGCCCACCGCAGGAACAGGATGCGGGTTCCCCCGACGCCGGGGAAGAACGGCGACAGCTTCGGCCGCCGGGGCTTGGTGCCCACGGTGGCATGCCCGTCCTCGGTGCCCCAGAACATGTAGAACTGCGAGCCGGGGATGGCGCCGACGCTGATGGGTTCGCCGGGCTGGTCGGTGACGAACACCGAGGTTCCGTCGGGTTCGCGGCCGGTGACGATGAGACGGGGTTCGATGGCCATGATCTCTGCTCCTTCGCGCCTTCGAGGGTGGGTGGCGGAACGCCGGCGGAGCGGGACGCCGGTCTGGCGGAACGCCGGCCGAGCGGGACGCCGGCCCGGCGGGACGCTGGCCTAGTGTTCGTGCAGTTGTCGCAGTTGCCGCTTGGAGAACTTGCCGGTGGCGGTCTTGGGGATCTCGGACACGAAGACCACCTGCTCGGGGATCCACCAGCGGGCGACGTGGCCTTCCAGGTGCTTGCGCACGTCGTCGGCGTCGAGCTCGGCCCCGTCCTTGGGGACCACGTAGGCGACCGGCCGTTCGCCCCACCGTTCGTCGGGCACCCCGATCACGGCGGCCTCGGCGACCCGGGCGTCGGCCATGATGGCGTTCTCCAGCTCGACGGAGGAGATCCACTCGCCGCCGGACTTCACCAGGTCCTTGGTCCGGTCGACGATCCGCACGTATCCGTGCGGATCGATGGTGGCGACGTCTCCCGTCCTGAGCCAGCCGTCCTCGGTGAAGGCCGGGCCGGGCTCGGTCTCCCCGAAGTAGCGCGCCGCGATGGTGGGCCCCATGGCCTGTAGCTCTCCGGGCGTCGTGCCGTCCCAGGGCACCTCCTTGCCGTCGTCGCCGACCAGACGTACCTCGGTCAGCGGAATCGCCGGCCCGGGCGAGCCGATGACGGCGCGCTTGGTGTCGGGGTCCAGGTCGTCGTGCACGGTCGCCAGCCGCGAGGTGGTCACCACCGGGCTGGTCTCGGTCATCCCCCAGGCGTTGGTGAGCGGCAGCCCGATGGCCTCCTGGTACGCGCGCGACAGCGCGTCGTCGACCGCGCCGCCGCCGGAGATGATCATCCGGACGCTGGACAGGTCGTGCTGGGTGAGGTAGGGCCGCATGCCGCGCCAGACGGTGGCCACCGCGCCGGAGAACGTGACGCGGTACCGCTCCATCAGAGAGATCAGCCCGGCGGGGTCGGTCATCGGCCCGGGCAGGACCAGATCGGCGCCGCTCAGTATCGCCGCGTACGGCAGTCCCCAGGCGTTCACGTGGAACATCGGGACGACAGGCATGATCACGTCGCGCTCGTTGATGCCGAAGCTGTCGACCGCCAGCAACAGCACCGCGTGCAGGACGACCGAGCGATGGCTGTAGAGCACGCCCTTGGGATTGCCGGTCGTCCCGGAGGTGTAGCAGAGCGCGGCGGCGGTGTTCTCGTCGGGTATGGAGAACTCCCGATCGAGGGGTGTGACCTCGGCGAGGAGGGTCTCGTAGTCCAGGATCCGCGGGTCGTCCGGGATCGGCGCGTCGGCACCGTCGTCCATGACGATCGCGTACCGCATGCCGGCGTAGCCCGAGATCACCGGCCAGACGACGGGCAGCAGCGAACGGTCGATGAAGATCACGTCGTCGGCGGCGTCCTCGAGGATGTAGCCGATCTGCTCGCGGTACAGCCGATGGTTGACGGTGTGCAGGATCCGGCCGGCGCACGGCACGGCCAAATACAGCTCGACATGCCGTTGGCTGTTCCACGCGAACGTCCCGACGCGGGCCTGGTCGGGAACCTGCAGATGGTCCAGCACCGCCGCGAGGCGGCGGGTGCGCTCGCAGACCTCGGCCCAGGTCGCCACCGTCTCATCGTCGGCGGCGCGGCGCGTCACCACGCGCTTGTGCCCGAAATAGCGCTCGACCCGCCGGAGGACCAGCGGAAGGGCCAGGGCTCTTTCCTGCATCAAACCGTGCATCCGGTCGGCGTCCCTTCTCGCAGGACAACTTAGTGAGCGCATAGTTAGTACTCTGCGGGTTGGTTGTCAACACTTGACGCCCGCCGGAAACCGCAGTAACTATGCGCTCAGTAAGTGCGCGTGGGCGCCACAGACCAGGGAGAGTCCGGCATGCGCAAGGGAATCGTGGTCACGGCCAAGCCAGGGGTCGACGACCTGGCCGCACGGGCCGAAGAGCTCGGGTACGACAGCTTCTGGGTCTACGACACACCGATGGTCAACGGGGACCCCTTCATCGGCCTGGCGCAGTGCGCCAAGGTCACCGACCGGATCAAGCTCGGCGTCGGGGTCACCTCGCCGGCCCTGCGCTCGGCGCCCGCCAGCGCGGCGGCCTTCGCCAGCCTCAACGCCCTCGCTCCCGGCCGCGTCATCTGCGGCATCGGCACGGGCAACACCGCCCGCCGCACGCTCGGCATGAAGCCGACGACCATGGCGACCCTGGAGCGCTTCACCGGCCAGCTCCAGGCCCTCACCTCCGGCGGGACGACCGAGTACACCGAGGGCGACAGGACGCGGGAGATCCGCTTCCTGCACGTCGGCGACTACGTGAACACCGAGGCCCCGATCGAGTTCGTCGTCGCCGCCTTCGGCCTCAAGGCCGCGCAGATCGCCGGACGACGCGGGGCGGGCACCATCTCCTTCGGCCTGCTCGACCCCTCGACCTGGACGGCCTTCGTCGAGGCCCGCGACAACGCGGCCAAGGAAGCCGGCGTAGAGGTGCGGGGCGACTCCTACGTGATGACCTCGATGCACATCCTGGCCGACGGCGAAGACCCGTACGGCCCCGCCGCGCGCGACTCCATGGGGCACGTCGCGATGGCCCTGCTCACCTTCGCCGCCGACAACCCCTCATTCCAGGAGAATCTGGAACCCGAGGAACGCGACGCCGTACAGCGCCTCCTCAAGCGGCGCGGGACGACCGCCACGGCCGACGACCGCCACTTCGTCCTCTACGAGAACTACCTCGGCCGCATCTACCCCGAGGACCGCGACCTGATCGTGCCGTCCCTCGTCGACAAGCTCGGCCTCGTCGGATCCCCGGACGACCTGCGCAAGCGGGTCGCGGCGCTGGAGGCGAGCGGCATCGACGAGATCGTGATTCAGCCCGTGCTGGACCCCGAGCGGGAGATGGCCGACTTCGCGCGGCTCTTCTGAGCGTCGATGGCGGCGAAACGTGGTTCGCGGCGCCGTGTCGCGCCGGCGATGATCCGGCTCGACGACGCTTCCGAGCGGCTGTGGGACGCCGAGCTCCCCGACGTGGCGAGGGCCCTGCTCAGCTCCGCGGTCCTGTGCTTCGCGGCCAAGGGATTCCACGCGACCACCACGCGGGACATCACGACCAAGATCGGGGTCTCTCCCGGGGCCCTGTACGTGCACTTCGAGTCCAAGGAAGAGGTGCTGTACGAGATCGTCCGCGTCGGCCACACCCGGGTCCTGGAGGATCTGCGGCGGCTGCCCGCCGACGAGGACGCGCGCGGCTACCTGTGCGGCGTGGTCGCGACGTTCGTGGCGTGGCACGCCAGGCACCACACGGTCGGCCGGGTCTGCCAGTACGAGCTGGGCGCGCTGTCGCCCGAGCACTACGACAAGATCCTGGCGCTGCGCGGTGAGATCAACAACATCTTCCGGGAGGCGATCCACCGGCGCGTCGGAGATGCGCGCATCTCCGACGCGCCGGCGTCGGACGCGAAGGTCGCGCCGGTGTCCGACGGGGACGTGAACGCGATCGCGCGGGCGATCCTGTCCCTCGGGGTCGATCTGGTGCGCTGGTACCGGCTCGAAGGCACCGACACCCCATCGGCCCTCGGCGAGTTCTACGCCGACCTCGCGATCAGGATGACCGAGAGCGGGCGGGCACCGGGGCCGACGGAGTAGGGCGTCACGCCACCGGGACGGCGACCCGGATGGCGAGCATGCGGGCCTCGCGCGCCGCCTTGCGGGCATCCTCGTGGAAGTCGGGCGCGGCACACGCGAACAGGGTCCTGCCGTCCGCGCCGCCCAGGCCGCAGGCGTACACCGGTGTGCCCGGCTTGATCTCGTCGGTGATCTGTCCGCCCTCGACCACGCGCACCAGCCGCTCGCCGATGGCGTCGGCGGCCCAGAGGCCGCCCTCCGCGTCCAGGCAGCAGCCGTCCGGGGCGACGGAGACCTGGGCGAGCGCCTCGCCGACGGCGCGTTCGGTCGGGAGCGGCCCGAACTCCGCCCACACCCGCCGGTTGGTGAGCGAACCGTCGTCGGCGATGTCGAACGCCGTGATGCGGTTCCCGAACGTCTCCGCCACCAGCAGCACGTTCTCGGGGGTGATGACGCTGCCGTTGGGGAACCACAGGTCGTCGGCCACCTTCGTGACCCGGCCGTCGGGGTCCACCCGGTGCAGCGCGGCCGTCTCCAGCGGGTCGCCGGCCATCAGGTCGAAGCCGAAGTTGCCCACGTAGGCGCGGCCCCGCGCGTCCACGACCATGTCGTTGACGTGCCCGGTCGCGTGGTCGGCCAGGTCGGCGTGGACGGCGAGCGTCCCGTCCGGCTCCCTGCGCAGGATCCTGCGGTCGACCATGGAGACCACCAGCAGCCGTCCGTCGGGCAGCCAGCCGAGCCCGGACGGCTGGTTCTCGACGAGCGCCTCCTCGCGCTGTTCGGACCCGTCCTCGGCCATGGACATGACCTGGTGGGTGTAGAAGTCGGAGAACCAGAGCCTCCCGCCGCGCCAGCGCGGCGCCTCCAGGAAGCGGAAGCCCTCCGCCACGGTCGTCGTTTCGGTCATTGTCGTCCTCCCTTGGCGCTGACTGTTCCTGACGTCCGGTGAAGCGTCGCGTCCGCACGATGGGCTCGGAGCCGGTCCATCGCCTGATGCAGTCCGGGGCTCTCGATGGCGACGATCCCTGCGAGCAGCACGGCGTAGAGGAGCTGGGTGGAGTAGTCGGGCATGGCCGTGACCGCGACGACCTGGGCGAGCAGCGCCACCGACAGCGCCCCGGCCAGCAGTCCGAGCGGGGCGCCGCGGCCACCGGCCAGGGACACGCCGCCCACCAGCGCGGCCACGGCGGCGAGGATCAGCGGTTGCAGGCCCGGATCGGGGTTGGCGGAGGCGTGGCTGTAGCTCAGCAGGGCACCGCCCAGCGCGGCCAGCGTGCCCGACAGCGTGAAGATCCCGGCGATCCGCCGGTCCACGTTGACGCCCGCGACCCGGCTGGCCCGGCGGTCGTCGCCGATGGCGCGCAGTTCGCGTCCCAGCTTGGTGCAGCCCAGGACGAGCGCGGCGATGAGGAAGGCCACGAGCGTCAGCAGGCTCCGGGGCGAGAAGATCCCGGCGATGGTCCGATCGACCCACAGCGTCGCACCGTCGTTGCCGAAGGTCTTGCTCTGGCCTCCGGAGATCGTGTACGCCAGCCCCAGCAACGCGATGTAGGTCGCGAGCGTGACGGGAATGGACGGGATCCGCAGCCGCGCTATCAGCCCGCCCTGCACCGCGCCGATGGCGGCGCCCGCCGCCACCGCCGCCAGTACACCGAGAACGGGAGCCGTCCCGCCGACCTGGACGGCGAGCATGCCGCCGAACGCATAGGTCCCGGCCACCGACAGGTCGAACTCGCCCGCGATCATCGTGATCCCGAGCGCGAGGGCCAACAGGCCCAGCTCGGCGAAGCCCTGCAGCGCGTTGTAGACGTCGAAGGTCTCCAGGGCCTTGCCGCTCACCATCGGCGAGCACGCGAACAGGACGAGCACGGCGGCCAGGGAGACCGCGGGGATCAGACGGTCGGGCGCGGTGAGCCGAAGGCGCGTCATCGGCGGCCTCCGTTGGCGCGCACGTACACGAAGACGACGACGGCGAGCACGAGGAGTCCCTTCACGAGTATTTGTACGCCGGTGGAGAACCCGCGCAACAGCAGTACGTCCGAGATGAGGGAGATCAGCACCGCGCCGCCCAGGGTCTGCAGGGCCGACCCCCGTCCACCGGCGATCGCGGTGCCGCCCAGCAGCACCGCCGCGATGGCGTCCAGCGAGAGCGTGCCGCCCAGCGTCACCGTGGCGGAGGTGTTGAACGCGGCGAGGAACACCCCGGTCAGCGCGATGCACGCGCCGAAGAAGGCCCACGCGATCACGGTCACCCGGCCGACCGGCAGCCCGGCCGCGCGGGCCGCGGCCCGGTTCTCCCCCACCAGGTACATCTGCCGCCCGGCGGTCGTGCGGCGCAGCGTCCACTCCGCGAGGACGGCGACCGCGAGCAGGACGTACACGGCCAGCGGCAGGGCCAGCGGCGTGGCGTTCAGCGCGTCGAACGCCTTCGCCTTCGGGTAGACGGTCGTGCCGTCGCTGAACCAGGTGGCGGCGCCGCCGAGCGCGAACCCGGCGGCGATGGTGAGCACGATCGGGTTGGCGTTCCAGTAGCCGATGATCGCGCCCTGCGCCGCGGTGAGCGCGACCCCGGCCGCGAGCCCGATCAGCAGGGAGACCGCCAGCCCCAGCTGCTGCATGCTCAGGAACAGCATCGCCACCATGGTCGCGGTCTGCGCGGTGGCCAGCGACACCACCGAGCCGGAGATCATCACCAGCGTGGCGCCGATCGCGGTGATCCCCACGAACGACGACGAGGCGAGGATCGCGCGGGCGTTGTCGGCGGTGAAGAACCGCGGTGTCGTCACGGCCAGCGCGACGAGCACCAGCACCAGGACGGCGGGGCCGATGTCGTACGCGCTCGGCCGCCAATTGCCGGGCATCCCGGTGGCCGGCGCGGGATCGGCGGCGCCCTCGGGCCGCGGGTGCGGCGCGGCCGTCACCGCGCCGCCGGTGGAGTCGTCGGCGCTCGTCATTCTTCCCCTGCTCCATATGTCATGTCGCGCATCAGCCTTGCGCTGTCGGCATCGCCCTTGTACCTGCTCACCGCCCGGCCGTCGCGCATCGTGATGATCACATCGCCCAGTTCGAGCAGCTCCTCCAGCTCGGTGGACGCGAAGACGACCACGAGCCCGGAGTCGGCGGCCTGGCGGAGCAACCGGTGGATCGCCGCCCGGCCGCCGATGTCGACGCCGCGGGTGGGCTCGTCCAGCAGCAGGGCGTGGACGTCGTCGCGCTCCAGGCACCGGCCGACGAAGACCTTCTGCTGGTTTCCGCCGCTCAGCGTCGCCACGCGATGGCCGAGCCGTTGCTGCGGCAGACCGGACCGTTCGGCGAGCGAGCGGGCGGCGCGACGTACCCGCGGCAGGTTCAGCACGCCGCCCCGCCCCAGGCCGGGCAGCCGGGTCGCGACGAGGTTCGACGCGACGGACTTGTCCAGGAACAGTCCCTCGGACTTGCGATCGTTGGACACGAAGGCGATCCCGGCGCGCGCGGCGCCGACCGGGTCGCGGAACGGAACCGGGCTGCCGTGCAGCTCGACGGTTCCGGTCGCCTTCGGGTGCAGTCCCGCCAGGGCGCGCAACACGTCGGACGCGCCGCTGCCGAGCTGCCCCGCCAGCGCGTAGATGACGCCCTCCTGCGCGGTGAGGGTGAAGTCCTCCAGCCGTCCGGGGACGCGCAGGTGCTCGATCCGCAGCGCGTGCGCGAGGTCCCGGGCGGGCTCGCGGACGGCGGCGGGACGGTGCGGCGCCTCGCCGAGCATCTGCACGATCAGCTCGTCCACCGTCAGGTCCTTCGCCGGCGTCGTGGCCACCTCACGGCCGTCGCGCAGCACCGTCACCGAGTCGCACAGCTCCAGCACCTCCGACAGCCGGTGCGAGACGAAGACGACCGAGCAGCCGGTGGCGGCGACCCGCCGGATCGCCGCGAACACGCCCTCGCTCTCGGCGTCGCTGAGCGTGGCCGTGGGCTCGTCCAGGATCACCAGCCGGGCGTTCTGGCCGAGCGCCTTGGCGATCTCGACCAGTTGCCGGGTGCCGATGCTCAGTGTGGACAGCGGCTGGTCGGGGCTGATGTGCGCCAGGCCCAGGTCGTCCAGGATCCGGCGGCAGCGCGCCACCGCCTCGCGCCGGCGGCTGACGAACGGCGCGTCGATGTCGCCGAGCAGCACGTTCTCCAGCACGGTCAGCGCCGGTACGACGCTCAGCTCCTGGTCGACCAGCGCCACGCCCGCGCGCTGGGCGGCCCGGCGGCTGCGCAGCTCCACCTCCTTCCCGCCGATGACGATGCGTCCGGCGTCGGGCGTCAGCTCCCCCGACAGCATCCGCACCACGGTGCTCTTGCCCGCGCCGTTGTGCCCGCACAGGCCGTGGATCTCGCCGGGCCCGACGGTGAAGGAGACGTCCCGGACCGCGGGGACGCCGTTGAACGAACGGGCCAGACCCTCGACGCGCACCTCGGTGCCGCCGTTGGACCGCCCAGTCTCCTGCGCGCTCACGCGTGGCTGCATTGCTCGGCGTACTGGTCCACGTTCGCCTTGGTGATCCGCGCCTCCTTGACGATCTCCTGCCGCGGCGGCTTCTTGCCCGTCAGGTACCGGACGACGTAATCGGCGGTCTGCGCGGCGATCGTGCCGGGATCCTCGGTGGCGGTGCCGTACAGCTCGCCCGCCTTGATGGCGTCGATGCCGGCCTTGAAGCAGTTGCCGCCGGTGACGACCAGTCCCTTCTTCCCGGCGACCGGGAAGCCCGCCTGCTTGGCCGCCTGGATGATGGGCAGGGCCATGTAGTCGGCCATGCCGTAGGCGGCCTGCACCCCGTCCTTGCCGTGCTTGGCGAGCAACTGGCGGGCGATGGTGCCGGAAAGCTGCGGATCCCAGTTGGCGTCCTGCTCGTCGACGACCTTGTACTGCGGCGCGGTCGCCATCACGCGGTTGAAGCCCTTCATGCGGTCCTGGGTGACGAGCATGGACTTGGTGCCCGCGAGGACGATGACGTTGCCCGACTCGCGGCCCTGCGCCTTGAGCCCTTCGATGATGTTCTGCGCGGCGAACTCGCCGAGCTTCTCGTTGTCGGAGAGCACCGCCATCACGTCGTTCGCGACCGCCGGGTCGGGACGGCCGTCGACGGCCAGCACCGGGACCCCGGCGGACTTCGCCTTCTTGATCGGTACCACCATCGCCTTGGTGTCGAGCACCGCGGTGACGATCAGATCCGGCTTCTGCGCGATGGCCTGGTTGAACTTCTGGACCTGGGTGCCGGGGTCCATCGTCGTCAGATCGTTGATCTTGACGCCGGTGGACGCCAGCCGGTCCGCGAACACCTTGTTGTAGTAGGCGCCCCACGGGTTGGACTTCCCGTAGCCGACCAGAGCGATCGTCTTGCCCTGGAGCGACTTCCCTGAGGTGCTCGCGGAGCCCGACCCGCCGCCGCACGCGGTGGCCAGCAGGGTCAGCCCGAGCACGCCGGCGGTGAGACCGCCGCGCAGTGGTGTGGTGATGCGGAACATGGGCTTCTCAACCCCTCCGGGGGGATGACCGAAAACTGAATAAGCGCATAGTCACCATTACCATGAAGTGTGTCAAGAGTCTCAACGGCCACGGCCGGACACGGCACCATGGACAGATCACCCAGCGCGGCACAGGTACCATGCATCGGTCCCGAAGGAGGCGAGCGACGCGGATGGCCAAACGGCAGGCCCGATTCACCCCCCAGGAGATGGCGGCCGATCCGCGCCTGCATGACCACTCCCCCGAGCTGTGGAGCGCGGACCTGGCGGAGGTCCCCCGCGGCCTCCTGACCTCCGCCGTGCGCTGCTTCGCCGCGAACGGCTTCCACGCCACGACCACGCGTGACATCGCCGAGAGCGTGGGCCTCAGCCCGGCCGCCCTCTACGTCCACTTCCCGTCGAAGGAACTGGTCCTGTTCGAGATCATCCGGGTCGGGCACGAGCGCGTCCTGGAGTACGTCCGGCACCCGTCCGTCCTGGACGAGCCGGACGCGGCGGCCCGCCTCCGCGCCCTCGTCTCCCGGTACACCGCCTGGCACGCCCGCCACCACGTGACGGCCCGCGTCTGCCAGATGGAGCTGGCCGGCCTCACCCCCGAGCACTACGACCAGATCCTCGAGCTACGCCACCAGACCAACGACCTCTTCCGCGAAACGGTCGATCGCGGCGTGGCCGACAAGACCTTCGCCCAGTCCGACGTGCGACGAGTAGCCCGCGCGATGCTCTCCCTGTGCATCGACCTGGTCCGCTGGTACCGCCTGGACGGCCCCGACACCCCCGAACAACTAGGCGACTTCTACGCCAACCTGGCCTTGAAAATGGTCACCAACCCTGACTGATGCCGCGCGGGAGAGTGGGCACATGGTGCCGCTCTCGCGAGCGCGTTGCCGCGCAACGGTGCGCCTGCCACGGCGTCGGCGTCAAGCGCCTGACCGTCCTGGAACATCTCGACGGCATGCTTGTCCCCGGCCTCGACCTGCGACGGGACATCTGCCGGGAGTACCTTGTCCTGCACTCGTCGCCGGCGAGCGGTGACCGAGGCGTTGCCTTTTGACGGCACCATTGTTGGACGCTCGGAGGCTACGCCCGGCCAGGCGGTGGTCGCCGGGTCTGCTGGTCTTCGGTGGCTCTGCGTTCTTGTTCGCGGACACCATAGGCGGCCTGTCGCACGGCTTCCTGGCTTTCGAATCCCGAGCCCAGAGCCCCGCCGAGGGTGGCCGCGGAACTGGCCAGCCACGCCAATGACACGAAATCCACGAACCGCACGCCGGTCTGATCAAGCGCCTTGGCGAATGGCGTTCCGCGGCCCAAAGGGCCGGTAGGCCGTGAACATGGAAAGCCTGCCGGCCCACCCGCCGATGCCGGCGGTGCCCCAGATCCGTCCGGCAACTCGATCATTGTCATTCAGCGCGACAGCGACGAGCCCGCCAAGTAGGCCGGCGTCACTTCGGCGGGTTCTCGTAGCGGACTCAGGCTGCCCCGCTTGGGGCGCCGGGCGTGCGGCCGGTCTCGGTTGCGTCGCACGTGGATGATGTGGGCCAGCCACAACTGGCCGGGCCGATCGACGACAAACCGCCGGTTACCAGATCATGTGGCCGCGGCGCCGTCTCATCGGGCACTGTGGTGCGCTGCTTGGCGCGGATCAGGCGCTGGCGCCGCCGTCGATGACCAGGTCGTGGCCGACGGCGAAGCCCGCTTGGGGTGATGCGAGCCAGAGCACGGCGGAGGCCGCTTCGGCGAGTGTCCCGACTCTGCCGATCGGCAGTGCGGTCTTCATCCGTTCGGCGCGGTCGTCCTCGGTCTCGCCGGGTCGCAGGGACATGGGTGTGTCGATGGGGCCCGGGCTGATCGCGTTGATGCGGATGCCCTCCCCGATGTACTCCTTCGCGGCCGCCCGGGTCAGCGCGCTCACGGCCGCTTTGGAGGCCGCATAGGCGCCGAGGAACGGCAGTCGCATGTGAGCGCCCAGGTTGGAGGCGGTGTTGACGATCACGCCGCCGCCATTGCCGCGCATGTGGGCGATCTGGTGTTTCATTCCAAGGAAGACACCGGTGAGGTTCACGGCCAACTGGCGGTCCCAGGCGGCCTCGTCCATGTCCGCTAGTGGTCCGGCCTCGAACACTCCCGCGTTGTTGAATGCGATGTGCAGGCCGCCGTGCCGCTCCACGGTGGTCGCGACGAGCCGGGCGACGTCCGGGGAGGAGGAGACGTCGGCGGTCACGGCGCTGGCCTGGCCGCCTTCGTCCTCGATCAGCTTCACGGTCTGCTCAAGAGGGCTGATGCCGCGCCCGGCGACCACCACGGTCGCGCCTTCTCGGGCGAAGGCGAGTGCGGTGGCCCGGCCGATGCCGGATCCTCCGCCGGTGATGAGGGCCACCTTGCCGGTGAAACGAGTGCTCATTCCGCATTCCCCTTTACTTTCTTGGTACGGCGCGTGGGCGCCGAGAACAGGGCGGTGACGAAGAGAACGGCGGCGGCGATGCGCAGGGCGAAGGCATAGCCGCTAGACGGGTGATGCGAGTACGCGGTGCCGAGGGAGACCAGTACCGCGAGACCGAGGGGAGGGCCGATCTCCATCGCGGTGTTCAGCAGCCCGCCCGCCAGGCCGGTCTGGTCATCTCGCACGCCTTGCATCGCGGCGAGAGTGGCGGCAGAGAACGTCACACCGGCTCCGAACGGGAAGACGAGCAGCCCGGCGTAAGGCATGTCCAGCAGGCTGAGCAGAAGCAGGCCGGCGGCCGCCGCGACCAAACCGATCGCCAACACGCGATGGATTCCCAGGCGGGGGATGAGCCTTCCGGCCAGCGGGCCGGAAGCGAAAATGGCGGGGGCGGGCAGCAGGAAGGCGGCCGACGTCTCCAGCGGGGACAGTCCGCGGATTTGTTGCAGGTGGAGGGAGAGCAGGAAGAACCCGGTGGCCATCGCCCCGGCGCAGAAGGTCACGGCGATCAGGGGCAGGATCCGTCTCCCCAGGAAGGGCAACGGCATCAGCGGGGCCGAAGAGCGCCGCTCGGCCAGCCCGAACAGGACGAGCAGCACGACACCGCCGAAGACCATCCAGCCGGAGCGCTGCAGCCCGTAGATCAGCACGGCCAGACCGGCGGTCACCAGTACCGCGCCGAGCCAGTCGATCCGCTTCCTGCCCTGTGGATGATCCACGGGGAACAGCCCGGAGGCCGCGGGCACCGCGACGGCCGACATCACAACGGGCGCCAGGAACACCCACCGCCACGACACCCACGTGATCGCTATACCCGACAGCACGGTTCCCGCCGTCGCGCCGGCGCTGCTCAGCACGCCCCACATCGCCAGGGCCCGCCCTCGGCGATCCGGGTCAGGGAACACGACGCCCAGCAACGCCATCGCCGCCGGTGCCGCCAGCGCCGCACCGATACCCTGGGCGAACCGGGCGATCATCAACATGCCGGACCACGGGGCGAGGGCGGCCGCCACCGACGCGGGGCCGAAGATGACCATGCCGGTGACGAAGACTCGTCTACGCCCCAACGAGTCCGTGAGCCGCCCGCCGAGCAACAGCAGCCCACCGAACGCCAGGCCATAGGCGGAGCTGACCAGCACCATCCCCGCATCGTCGACATGCAGATCCCGCTGGATGGCGGGCAACGCCACGGTGATGACCGTGATCGTCGCGATGAGCGTGATCTGCACGGTCCCGAGCAGCGCGAACGCCATCGACGCACGGCGCCTATTTAAACCGATCGTTCTGTTTTCTGGGCACACAGAAGCGCCGCTTCTCACCAGGAACACTTCCTCAGTCCAGGACGGCCAGCGCCTGTGCGGTGGCGTCACGGATCCTGCCGGGGTCAGGATGCGCGCGACCCAGGACACGGAGGCCCTGCATCATGACGAGCAGAAAACGGGCCAGAGCACGCGGGTCCTTCTCGCCTGAGATCTCGCCTTGCGCGCGCGCCCGGGTCAGCGCCGAGGTCAGCGCGGTCTCCACAGTGTCCCAGCTCGCCTCGACCCTCCGGGCGATCTGCGGATCGCGCGGCATGACCTCCACGGCGGCGTTGACGACCATGCAGCCGCGCCTGCGCTCATCGCACAAGGATTCCTCGGCGTATGCCTCGACCAGCGATCGTACGGCCGGAAGGGCCGGTCCCGGCTGGGAGAGCACCTCGACGACATCGGGGTCGCGGGTCTGCAGGTACCTCTCGAACGCCTTCACATAGAGGTCGTGCTTGCCGCCGAAGGTGGCATAGATACTCGCCCGAGCGATACCCAGATGCTGGACCAGGTCGGCCATGGACGTCGCGTCGTACCCCCGCTCCCAGAACAACTCCAGCGCCTTCTGCAGGGCCTCGTCCGGATCGAACTCCTTGGTCCTCGCCACACCCCGCACCCTAGCCGTATCCAGATCGAACGGTCAAATATAAGTGGCGAACCGAACCCTCACACGTAACTGGGCTTCGTCCTCGTGATCTGGTCCGGCGTTGCCCGCTTTGTGTGCCTGGGGGACGGGAGAGGCCACCCCTCGCATCCGTAGCCACCACACCATTCGTCCCCGACGGGTCCCCGGCTCCGCGTCCAACGCACGTCAGGCGTTGGACGTCCAGGGCCGGGCCGCTGACCCCACTTGTCTCGCTCGGTGCCCCTGCTGCTTCACGTCGGCATGGTCCACATGCGGCGGTACAGCCCCTCTTGCCGTACCAGAGCCTCATGCGTGCCGCGCTGGACGACCCGTCCGTGATCGAGCACGACGATCTCGTCGACGGCGTCCAGGCCCGCCAGGTCGTGGGTGATCAGCAGTGTGGTCCGTCCCCGGGTGACCCGGAGGAGGTCGGCCGTCAGCTCGGCGCGGGTCGACGGGTCCACATGGGCGGTCGGCTCGTCGAGGATCAGCAGTCCGGGGTCGGCCAGTACGGCTCGGGCCAGGGCGAGCCGCTGACGTTCACCGCCGGACATCTTCACGCCATGGGTCCCAACGGGGGTGTCCCACCCTTCGGGTAGGGACTCGATCCACGGCAGCAGACGGGCCGCGTCCGCGGAAGCGCGCAGTTCGGCGTCGGTCGCGCCGGGACGGGCCAGCCGCAGGTTCTCTTTGAGCGTGCTGTCGAAGATGTGCGGGTCCTGCGGGCAGCCGCCGATCACGCGGCGCACGTCGTCGGGGGCGTACGCCGTCAGGTCGCGGCCGTTCAGGGTGACGGTGCCGCCCTGGTGGTCGAGGAACCGCAGCAGGATGGCGGCGACGGTGCTCTTGCCCGCGCCGCTGGGTCCCACCAGGGCGACGCGGCGGCCGGGTTCCAGGTCGAGGTCGATGCCGTCCAAGGCCCACGGCGCGTCCGGTCCGTAGCGGGCGCGGACGTCTCGCAGCCGCACGCCGACCGGGCGTTCGGGCGGTGGAAGCGGGGTGGACGGTTCCCGGACCGGAACCGGCGCGTCCAGCACCGCGGTGATCCGCCGGGCGGACGAGCCGGTGTCGGCCAGCCGGGCCGCCGCGGCGGGCAGCGGGGCGACGGCCTCGAAGGCGGCCAGGGCGGTCAAGGCGAGCACGGCCAGCGGGACGTGGCCGAGGTCGCCGTTCTCGACGGCCGCCACGCCGAGCAGGAGTACGGCCCACACGGTCAGGCCGGTGACGGCGGTGCCCAGCCCGGCGCCGAGTGCGTGTGCGAACGCGTTGCGCCGGGCCTGTCGGGTGAGCTCGCGGTCGGCCGCGGTGATCGCGGCGACCGCGCGGTCCTCCGCCCCGAACGCGATCAGGTCGTGGGCACCGGAGAAGGCGTCCACGACTCGCGTGGTGAGGTCTCCGCGGGCGGCGGTGGTCCGGCGTGCGGCCTGCCGGGCGACCGACACCGAGCAGGCGGGGACGGCCACGCCGGCGACCAGCAGCCCGGCGGCCAGCACCCCGGCGGCCGGGGCCAGCAGGAACGCGCAGACGGTGACCGCCCCTCCTCCGGCGAGCGCGGCCGCCGCGGGCGGGATGATCCCGCGAACGAAGAGATCCTGCGTGGTGTCGACGTCGGAGACCAGCCGGGCCAGCAGGTCGCCGGAGCGCAGGTCGCGCAGCCCGGCGGGGGCGATGCGGGCGAGCCGGCGGTAGATCCGCACGCGGACGTCGCCCAGCACGCGGAAGGCCACCTCGTGCGAGGTCAGCCGTTCGAGGTAGCGCAGCAGCCCGCGGCTCACGCCGAGCGCGCGGACCGCCACGACGGCGATGGTCAGCGCCGTCACGTTCGGGTGCTCGGCGGCCCGCGCGATCAGGTACCCCGACACGCCGAGCAGCGCGATGCCGGCCGCGGTCGTACCGGCCCCGGCCAGGACGGCCAGGAGCAGGCCGCCGCGCATCGGGCGGGCCAGGGTCAGCAGCCGCAGCAGCGGGGCCGTCATGGCGGTCATGACGCCACCGCCAGCGGCTCGCGAGTCCCCTCATGGACGACGAGGCGGCCGTTGTCGATCTCGGCGACGCGGTCGGCGACGCCGGTCCAGGTGTGGTCGTGGGTGACCAGGACGACCGTGCGGCCGGCCATGAGCCGTTCGACGGTGGCGCGGATCTCCCGGGCGTTCTCGCCGTCCAGGTGCGCGGTCGGCTCGTCGAGCAGCAGCACCGGCGCGTCCCGCAGGAACGCGCGGGCCAGCGCGATGCGCTGCCGTTCCCCGCTGGACAGCCGGAGACCGCGTTCGCCGATCGGAGTGCCGTATCCGCCGGGCGATCTCCGGATGAACGCGTCCGCCCCGGCGAGCTCGGCCGCGCGCCGTACCGCCCGGTCGTCGGCGCCGGGATCGCCCAATCGGATGTTGTCGGCCACGCTTCCGGTGAACAGGTACGGATCCTGGGGCACCCAGGACAGCCGCTTCCGCCATTCCGCGACGGGCACATCGTCGAAACCGGTGCACCCCTCGGTGGGCTGCACGAACCGCAGGATCACGGCGAGCAGGGTGCTCTTCCCGCCTCCGCTGGGTCCGATGACCACGAGCCGCTCCCCCGCCCCCACCTCAAGGGACACATCGGCGAGCGCCGGGCGATCACGCCCGGGGTAGCGGACGGTCACTCCCTCCAGGCGCAGCGGCGCGTCCTCGGGGGCATGGCCGGTCGCGGTGCGTTCCTCCGGTGCCGCGATGTCCAGCACGTCGAGGACGCGTCCGGCGGCGGTGACGCCTTCCATGCTGGCGTGGAACTGCGCGCCCACATTGCGCAGCGGCAGGTACGCCTCCGGTGCCAGCAGCAGAACCAGCAGCGCCGTCTCGTACGGGACGCCGCCGCCCAGGAGCCGCAGCCCGATCTCGACCGCGACGAGCGCCACCGCGAGCGTGGACAACAGTTCCAGGACGAGCGCCGACAGGAAGGCCACGCGCAGCGTGCGCATCGTCGCCCGCCGGTGCGCGCCGGTCACCTCGCGGATCACCTCCGCCTGGGCCTTGGCGCGGCCGAACACCTTGAGGGTGGGCAGGCCCTCGACCACATCGAGGAAATGGCCGCCCAGGCGTTGCAGCAGCGTCCATTGGCGTTCGGTACGGGCCCGGGTGTGCAGGCCGACCAGGATCATGAAGATCGGGATGAGCGGCAGCGTGGCGGCGATGACGCCCGCGGAGAGCGGGTCGGCGCCGCCGACCACGGCCAGCACGGCGAGCGGGGTCAGGCAGGCCAGGACCAGTTGGGGAAGGTAGCGGGCGAAGTAGGCGTCCAGCGCGTCCAGCCCCCTGGTGGCCAGCGTCGCCAGCTCGCCGGGCTTGGACGCGGTCGCTTCGGCGGCGCGCTCGTCGTGCTCCGGCGACGCGTCCATCCAGCCCGGCCCCAGGCGCAGCACGTGCTCGACGAGCGCGCGTCGTAGCTGGGACTTGACGGCCGAGGCCGCGCGCAGAGCCATGGCTTCCGCGCCATAGGCCGCCAGGGCACGTCCGGCCACCACGATCAGGAGGAGCACGAACGCGGAGGCCAGGGGCGCGACGCCCTGCCCGTGAAAGGCGCCTGCGAGGATGCGTGCCAGCAGTACGGCCTGCGCCAATACCAGCCCCGTCGTCACCAGCCCGAACAGGACCGTGCCCGTGAGGAAGACACGCGCGGCTCTGGTGTGGGCCGGCAGGCGCGGATCGAGTGGCTTCACCGGGCCGCCCCCGCACCGGCGTCGGGGGCGATGATCTCGCGGGTGAGACGCCGGCGGAACACCCAGTACGTCCAGCCCTGATAGGCCAGCACCACAGGGGTGAAGAGCACCGCCACCCAGGTCATCACCTTGAGCGTGTAATCAGTGGAGGCCGCGTTGTGGACGGTGAGGCTGAAGGCGTCGGCGGTGCTGGACGGCATGACGTTCGGCCACAGGTCGCCGAACAGGGTCGCCACGGTCAGCGCGATCGCCACCGCGGTGCCGGTGAACGCCCAGCCCTCCCGGCCGCGCAGCACCGCCGCGATGCCGCCCAGCAGCGCGACCGCCGCCGCCCCGGCGGTGGCCCAGGTCATCGGCTTGCCGTGCTCGATCTGGGTGACCGCCAGGAATCCCGCCGCGATCACGGCGACCGGCGCGCACAGCCGGGCCAGCAGGCCGCGGGCCCGCCACCGGATCCCGCCGTCGGTCTTGAGCGCGAGGAACACCGCGCCGTGCAGGGTGAAGACCGCCAGCGTGGTGAGCCCGCCCAGGAGCGCGTAGGGGTTGAGCAGGGTGAACAACGTCCCGGTGTAGTGGTGCTCGGCGTCGAGCGGGACACCGCGCACGATGTTGGCGAACGCCACGCCCCACAGGAACGCGGGGACCAGTGAGCCCCAGAAGATGGCGCGGTCCCAGTTGCGCCGCCAGCGGGCGCTGTCGACCTTGCCCCGGTACTCGAACGCGACACCGCGCACGATGAGCGCGAGCAGGATCACCAGCAGCGGGAGGTAGAAGCCGCTGAACAGAGTGGCGTACCACTCGGGGAAGGCGGCGAAGGTGGCGCCGCCCGCCACCAGCAGCCACACCTCGTTGCCGTCCCACACCGGCCCGATGCTGTTGATCATCAGGCGGCGGTCGACCTCGGTGGTCCCGCCGCCGTCGAGGGCGCGGCGGCGGGGAGCCAGCACGGGCAGCAGCACGCCGACGCCGAAGTCGAAACCCTCCAGGACGAAGTAGCCGGTCCACAGCACCGCGATGAGCGTGAACCAGACGGTGGTCGGTTCCATGAACGTCTCCGGGGACTCAGTACGAGAAAACGGGCATGGGCTCGTCGGCGCCGGGCGTCTGGTCCTGCGGCGGCGGGCCCTGCCGCGCGTACCGGGCCATCAGCGCCCCGGCGACGACCGCCAGCGCCGCGTACAGAACGGTGAACACGGTCAGCGAGGTGACCACCTCGGCGGTGCCGACGTCGGGCGAGACACCGTCGCGGGTCCGCATCAGCCCCATGACCACCCAGGGCTGGCGTCCCATTTCGGTGAAGATCCAGCCCATGGTGTTGGCCAGGAACGGCAGCGCGACCCCCGCCAGCGCCGCGCGGTGGAACCACGGGCCGCCCGGCAGCCGCCCGCGCCGCGTCAGCCACAGCCCGGCCGCGGCCAGCAGACCGGCCAGCAGGCCCATGCCGATCATCAGCCGGAAGGTCCAGTAGGTGATCGGGATGACCGGCGTGTAACTGCCGGGGCCGTAGCGTTCCTCGTAGGCGCGCTGCACGTCGTTGACGCCCTCGACGGTGCCGTCCGGCGCGCCGGTGGCCATGAACGACAGCACGTGCGGCACGCGCAGGCTCCACAGCTCCTCGCCGCCGTCGAGCGACCCGATGGTGAACAGCGAGAACGAGGCGTGCGAGGTGGTCTCGTACAGCGCCTCGGCCGCGGCCATCTTCATCGGCTGCTGCTCGGTCATCACGCGCGCCTGAACGTCCCCCGACACGGTGACGCCGAGCGCGGCGACCAGCGAGAACACCAGTCCGGCGCGCATCGCCCGCCGGAACAGCGGCACGTCACGGCCCCGCGCGAGATGCCACGCGCCGACGCCGGCCACGAACATCCCGCCGGTCAGGAACGCCCCGAAGATCACATGCGGGAACGTCACCAGGGTCGTGGGGTTGGTCAGGACCGCCCAGATGCTGGTGAGCTCGGCGCGGCCGGTCTCCGGATCGAGCCGGTACCCGACCGGATGCTGCATCCAGGAGTTGGCGGCCAGGATGAAGTACGCCGACATGATCGTGCCGAACGCGGCCAGCCAGATCGTGGCCAGATGCAGCCGCGGCGACAGCCGTCCCCACCCGAAGATCCACAACCCGAGGAACGTGGACTCCAGGAAGAACGCCAGCAGCCCCTCCATGGCCAGCGGCGCACCGAACACGTCACCGACGAACCGCGAGTAGTCCGACCAGTTCATTCCGAACTGGAACTCCTGGACGATCCCCGTGACCACGCCCATGGCGAAGTTGATCAGAAAGAGCTTCCCGAAGAACTTCGTCATGCGCAGATAGAGCGGGTTCCTTGTCCGATGCCAGGCGGTCTGCATGCCCGCGACCAGCACCGAAAGCCCGATGGTCAGCGGGACGAAGATGAAGTGGTACACGGTCGTGATCCCGAACTGCCAGCGGGACAGATCCAGGGCGTTCACATCTCTCCTCGGGATGGTTCACGTAGGCACGCCAAAGTCGTTCCAAGGGGCGCCCCTTGCCGGGGCGCCCCTTGTGGGGATCGGGGGTCGGTGGGTCACTTGAGGACGGGGAAGCGGCGGACCAGGGCGGTGCCGTTCCACCACTTGCCGAGTCCCAGGGTGGTTCCGGCGCTGACGAGCGCCAGGCCGATCAGGACCATGGCATAGATGAGGTGGTCGTCCATGAACGGGTTGTTCTCCGGGGGCAGGACGGCGGTCCACATCAGCACCAGCAGCAGCGCGCCGGCACCGGCCGCGATGCGCATGGCGATGCCCAGGATGAGCGCGATGCCGATACCGGCCAGGCCGATCATGAACAGCCAGTCGGCCCAGGTCTGCCCGGCCAGGTCGTTGTAGAGGCCGGCGAACGGGCCCTCGGGGCTGTTCTTCAGGAATCCGGTGGTGGGGCTGCCGCCGTCGATCCAGGCGCGGGCGGCGGGGGTCTCGTGGCCCAGCCCGAACGTCTTGTCCAGGAACGCCCAGGCGAACACCCAGCCCAGGGCCAGGCGGGTGATCGCCCACACGTACCGGGCGGCGGGGGTCTCGGTGAGGGGTGCGGGTGCGGCGGCGTGCAGCACGCGGACGGTGAAGCCTTCGCGGGTCTTGCCGGTCGAGACAGCCATGATCGTCTTCTTTCTCGCCTGGCCTCGTTTCCTTTTACGGCTGTTACTCAACCGCGGCGGCCACGCCCGTCCCAGAAACGAACGGCACACAAGCGAAAGGACCTTGGTCCCTCATTTCCACGTCCCATCGGGGCCATATGCCGTGCCGCATGAGACTTTTGCCCCTCCGAAGCCGGCCGACCGGCGGATTAGCGTCGCCAGACGCGAAGGAGTTTCGTGCTGGAGGTCGTGATGCGAGGCTCGGGCATCGGCGCGTTGTGTACGCGCGTGAACCGGCTGCGGCGGCGGTGCGGATTCGATCGCAACGACCTGCGCCGCGACATCGACCGCGCACAGACCCGCATCGCCTGCGGCCTCGTCCTGTGTTTCCTGGCCGCCGCCCCGGTCGCCGGGTCGGCCGCCGGTCAGGCCGCCTACGATCGCGGGATCCGGGTCGAACGGCACGAGAAGGCGACCCGCCATCTGGTGACCGCCACCGTCGTCGAGGTCGGCACACGCACACCGGGCGCCCAGCCCGGCGTCTGGGTGACCTGGACCGAACCCGACGGCAGCCGGCACACCGGCACCGCCGCCGTCTGGCGCGGCACACCCGACACAGGCGAAACCCAGCGGATGTGGGTCACCGACTCGGGCAAGCCCACCGTCCGGCCCCGATGGCGGTCCCAAAGCGTCTTCGACGCCTGGGCCGCCGGGCTCGCCGCGGCGCTGGGCGTGGCCCTCCCGCTCGCGCTGACCTACACGCTCGTACGACGCCTGAACGACCGCCGCCGCTACCGCGGCTGGGACGCGGCCTGGGCACGCCTCGACCACCGATTCAGGCGCTCGTGACCGAATCGTCGACGACCGCGCGCCGTGCTGCCCGGTATCGGCTGCCCGGTATCGACGTCGGCAAGGACGCAGGGGCCAAGAAGACCCCCACCCGCAGGTGACAGGAAGGGACGCGTGCCCCGTCGGCAGAGGTGGAATCCCCCGACGGGGCTGTGTGCCGCCCCTTACCGGCTTCGCGCGATGGCGGCCGGGCAGTGGGAGTGGTGGATCACGCCGTGGCTGACCGAGCCGAGCCTGGGAAGGTCGAGCCAGTTGTGGTCGTGCGCCCCCACGACGACCAGATCGGCGGTGCGGGACGCGTCGGTCAGCGCGGCCACCGGGTGCGCACCCAGCACCTCTTCGGTCACCTCGACACTCGGATGAGCCTTGCGCCAGCGCGCGTGCGCTTCGATGATCTGCCAGCGCATCTTCTCCTCCGCGGCCTTGACCTCCACCGGGTCACGGATGTCGGCCAGATCGCCCACCGGCCGCCAGGCGTGCAGCACCCGGACCCGGGCCTCGCGTACGGCGGCGGCCTCGAAGGCGTACTTCAGCGGCACGGCGGGATCGGCGACCAGGTCCAGACCGACGACGATCTCACCGTGCGGCGACGTGGCCTCACCCCGCACGATCACCACCGGGCCCAGCGCGTGCGAGGCCATGCGCAACCCGATCGAGCCCAGCATCAGGCCGGCGAACCCACTCAGGCCGCGATGCCCCACCACCAGCTCGAAGGCATGCCGGGACTGGCCGCGCAGGGCCGTGGCCGGGTGCTCGGCCACCAGCTCGGTGCTCACCTCGATCCCGGGACGGTGCGCACAGGCCCGCCGCCGGGCCGCGTCCAAGATCTCCTCCCCGGCGGCGGCAACGGTGTCGGCCGCCCGCCTGGGGGCGAACAGCGGCAGCTCGTACAGGCTCTTGTCGATCGAGTGCACGATGTGCAACCTGCGGCCACGCGCCGCCGCCTCCTCGGCCGCCCACAGGACGGCACGGTCCGCGCCCGCGGAGGCATCGGCGCCCACGACGATGGGATCGGACATCATCCTCAGCTCCTCCAAGGGAGAAGAACCGCCGGATCGGGGGTCGCGATCCGGCCTTTCTCCTTTCAGAGTCGTTGTGGCGGCGTGGTGCGTTGTAGGGGCCAAGGTCCCGTACGGGCAGCGGAACGCGAGAGCAGGGCATGGCCAGGGACCACGGTCCTTTCCCGGCCCGAGGCCCGGTCAGCCACCGAAACGGCACAAGGCGCCGATGCCCTCCGCGGGAGCGTCCACGGTGTCGGGCTCAACGATCCTGATCTCGGCGCCGGTGAGGATGGCGGCGCGTACCGCGACATCGGCCAGGGCGGCGCGTCTGTGAAGTCCGGCGCTCCCCGTGGCCGGCAAGGTCATCGACGCCTCGGCGCCGCCCGGGACGAACCAGGCGGTACGGCGATCCTCGGCATCGTTCACGACCACCAGAACGCGGACCCGCCCGTGTGCCAGCGCCTCCAGCGTCGCGGACGCGCCCTCCGCCACCCAGCCGTTGGCGTCGCGGCCCTCGCCGATCCTGCGCAGGACGCGCCGGTTCTGCTCGTCCACCCAGGCCCGTAGCTGCTGCTGCACATTCAACCCGCCACGGTGCCAGGTGCCGTCCTGGCCACGGCCGCCGGGGACGTACCGGACGCTGACCTGGTGGCGCATGCTGCCCGGCAGGCCCTGGTCCACGGCGTGCAGCGCGCGCGGATCCCCGGCCAGCAGCAACAGCCGTGTCCGCCCGCCGACGAGCTGATCCTTGAGGACGTCCGCGACACACGATCCGGTGCGTTCCCACCCATCCTGCCCAGGGTGCCGGTGGCGCCCGCGCCGATCCCGCGTGCGCGTGGCGCCGTCGCCGACCGGGGCCGTCACGGTACGCACGACCATGGGGGCGGTGCCGCCGGGATGGATCTCGATGTCGGCTCCGTCGCGACCGACCACAGCCAGTACGTACGGCGGCTGGTGCTGCAACCAGGCGAGCACGGGAAGGATGCGGGGCAGCGCGGCACGGACCACCATTTCGGTTCGGCACGCTCCGGGCATCTGGAACACCGTGGGCTCGTCCTCCCCGTCCACGATGAACGCCGCCAGCACCGCCGGGCCGGGTGGCATGCCCAGCACCCGCCGTGTCAGCGACTCCCGTACCCGGGCACCGACGCCGAGCCCGGCCAGCTCGCGCAGAACCGCACGCCACCGGACCGCCACGTCGGCATCGTCCGGCCGCCCCGAAATCGGGAAATAGGCCGACACCACCGGCCCGCCTGACATCAACCGGCGCAAGGCCAGGACATCGGAATCCGCTCGCACCTCCATAAGACCAGACTTCGACCGCACCAGCGGCCCGAGCAGAGCCGAAAGTCCACCCTTCCGGGGGGCATCCGCACCCCGCGGCCTCCTATCGCCCACTATCTCCCACGCTTGGGACCTTGGTCCCACGCAACACGTGGCCTGCGGCCCTCTTTCAGGCCCACACGGCCCGGTAGCGTCCTTACTGAGGACGACCACCACCGTTAGAGGCGAGGGGAACGGTGCCATGAGCGCCCACGACGCGACCACCATCCGGGTGTTCCTGATGGACGACCACGAGGTCGTCCGCCGGGGCGTGGCCGCCCTGCTGTCCGCCGAAGACGACATCGAGATCGTCGGGGAGGCCGGCACCGCCGCCGAGGCCCTGGCCCGGATCCCGGCCGCCCGTCCCGATGTGGCCGTGCTGGACGTACGGCTGCCCGACGGCGACGGCGTCAGCGTGTGCCGCGAGATCCGCTCGGCCATGCCCGAGGTCGCCTGCCTCATGCTGACCTCCTTCGACGACGAGAACGCCCTGTTCGACGCCGTCATGGCCGGTGCCGCCGGATACGTCCTCAAGCAGATCCACGGCTCCGACCTGGTCGGCGCGGTCCGCACCGTCGCCTCCGGCCAGTCTCTCCTCGACCCCCGCTCCACCGCCCGCATGCTGGAACGGCTCCGCGAACGCCAGGAACGCAAAGACCCGCTCCAAGCCCTGACCGGGCAGGAACGCCAGATCCTGGAACTGATCGGCGAAGGACTGACCAACCGGCAGATCGGCGAACGCATGTTCCTGGCCGAGAAGACCGTCAAGAACTACGTCTCCAACCTGTTCGCCAAGCTCGGCATGCACCGCCGTACCCAGGCCGCCGCCTACGCCGCCCAGCTCAAGGCCGAAGACGCCAAAAGCCGCAACAACGACTGACACTCGCAACCGCCGGCCCAGGGCCCGGCACCTGCACGACGTTCGCCCGGCTCGAAGGAGCGCCGGTCACGCGGACATCGCGTCCTCGAAAGCAGGACCTTCGTCCCTGATGTGACGGCCCCCACAACGGGCACCCTGAACCCCATGGAACTCGACGACGGCGGGCTGGAGATCCTCGACTTCGAGACATGCCGGGTCCTGCTCGCCAAGACGCCTCTGGGACGCATCGTCTTCACCGACCGCGCCCTGCCCGCCGTCCAGCCGGTCAACTACATCGTCGCCGACGGGGACGTGATCATCCGTACCTCCCCCACGTCCCGGCTGGCCCACGCCACCCGGGACACCGTCGTCGCCTTCGAGATCGACGACTTCGACGCCACCTCCCACACCGGCTGGTCCGTCGTGGTGATCGGAAAGGCCCGCGCCGTCACCGACCCCGCCGAGCTGACCGCCCTGCGCGCCCTCCCCCTGCGTCCCTGGGCACCCTGCGAACGCCGCCACTACATCCGCATCCGCCCACAACTCATCACCGGCCGCCGCACCCCCACCCGGACTCCTATCCAGGCCGGCCGGTGAAGATTCGGACCGTTCAGGTACGGAGTACGTCCACTCGGGGGAGGTCGCGGTGTTGGTGGTGGGCGTGAGCGATCTCGGCGAGGGTGTGGCGGCCGAGGGCTCGGTAGGCCGCAACGAGCAGCTCGTGCGCCTGGCGTTCCCGTTCGGCGTCTCCCCCGCTGGCCCAGTGCAGGTCGCGCCCGAGAGTGAGGGCGCCGGCCGGGTCGCCGGCGGCGCAGCGCCGTAGGGCCTCGGTGACCCACGCGGCGACCGTGCCAGGTTCGCCGGTCAACTGTTTGTGCAGGTTGGTGCACCAGTCGTAGCGGTCATAGGGGCGTTGCCCATCACGCGGTACGACCGGCTCGCCGTCGACCAGCGCCCCGCCGCCGTCCAGGGTCTCGAATCGGCGCGGGTCGCCGTCCTCAAGCACCCCGGCCTCGTGTCGGTACCTCTCGTGGTAGGCCGTGCCCTGCTCGGCTCGGTCACCGGTCTCGACGGTCATCAGGACCTCGCGCAGCGCCCGCAGCCTGAAGCGCTCCTCCGCCAGGTCCGCGCTGATCAGTTCCTCGCCGGCCTCGTCGTCGAGGTGAGCCTGACGCCATTCGATCCTTGCGCGTACCGCCTCCAGCGGGGTGCCGGACGGCAGGCCGACCCCGCCGCCGTCGTTGTTGTAGTAGGACGCGACGCCGGTGCAGGTGCGGCCGTCGTCGTACCACAGCCCGAAGTGCAGCCCGTCGGTGCCGCCGTGCATGAAGGTCAAGAACTCGGGCGGATCCCGGTAGTAGCGACCATGCACCCGGACGTCCAGGCCCTCGCGTGGCGGGCGCGCGGGATCCTCGAACACATCCATGATCCCGAACGGTTCGAGTTCCGTGTCGTGGAGCGCATCCCGCTCGACCGGCCCGAGGGACAACAGAAACAGCCAATACCGGAAGATCGAGTCAGGGAGTTCGATGCCCCAGTCGTCGGCGAACCGCCGTTCGATCGCGGCCCGGTCCCGGGCCACCCGGGACTCGGCGGCCCGCCGGGCGGCCGCATCCGGCGGCCGATGGGCCGACCGCCAGACGGCGTAGTCCCGGTCTTCGGCCGCGCGGCGAGCGGCGCGCCGCCGCTCGCCGGCCAGTTCACTCCGGTCGGCCCGCATCTCCCCGAAGATGACCTGCAAGAGCCGCTTCTCGGGCGTCGACTCGTCGGTGGGGTGACGTTCGTTGTGGCGCCGCTCGGCCACGAAGCCCGGAAACCAGAAGTCGTCATCGCCGTACACCACGGCGGCGGCGGAGGCCGGAGGTAAGGCAACGACCTCCCGGTCGAATCGCTCCAAGGCGGCCGACCGGAGCCGCCTCACCCGCTCGTCCACACGTGAGGCGTGGCGGCAGTACGCGTCCCACTCCCCGGCCAGGTCCTCTTCCGGCTCATCGACCAGTTCGTGGAAGAACGTCAGCTTCTCTATGCGGGCCAACCTGGTGTGGTCATCAACGACCTCCGCCCTGAGAGCCGCGATCACTTCTTCGTCCGATTTGCCGTTCAGCCATTCGGGTAGCGCCACGCGGGCGAGCCTACTGGCGTCGATCTTGTAACCGCGCCGCCCGGCCCTTGAGGCTTGGGCGGGCTGGGCGGCGCGGCTTCGGGTTAGTTGCCGGTGATGGTGTACAGGGCGATAAGGGTGGTGACGCCCGCCGGGATGGGTTCGCCCAGTACGGGGATGGCAGCCGTCAGGATGCCGACTACAGTGCCACCGACCACGGCCGCGATACGCCGGATGGTGGTGGGGCGTAGCCTTCTCATGGCGGATCCTCCGATCTGATCCTGTGCATGGTCACGAGTTGAGGTCCTGCCGGATGGCTCTCCCTGTGGCCGCAGGGGGAGCCATCCTTCCCGTATCGGGAATGATCAGTGGCGGCCCATCGTGCTCACCTCCTTGTCGTTGCGGTACAGGGGGCACGGTGGGATCAACGGTGCACTCTCGCCGAGTTGTCCACACTAGGCGCGGGGTGTTTTCGCAGGTCGAAGCCGGACAAATGCGGGAACGGACCGGCGCGATCGATCGCCACGCCTTGCCTTTTCCGGCCGAAGGCGAATTGCGGGACAATCCTGGCATGGGGCGAGGGGAGGTGCGCCGTGCCGGAGGAGGAGGGCCAGCCGAGGCGGCGGGGACGGCCGCCGACGATACGGGTCGAGACCGATGAAGCCGCCGCGCTGGTGGAGTTCCTCCAGGAACTGACCAAGGACTGGTCGGTCCGGCGGATCGCGGATGTGATCGGTCGATATTCCAAGACCACGTGGGCGAAATTCCTCAACGGCTCGGAGCTGATCCCTCCCTACTTGCTGGAACAGTTGGTGGCCAAGGTGGTGCCCGAGCCCCGTCTTCGGCAGGAACGCCTGAAGAGGGGGCTGGAACTGCTGGACAAGGCCGAGCGGGCCGCCGCCGGGAAGCCGGCGCCGCATGAGATGAGCCTGCCGGAACGGGAGTTGCGGCGGCGGCTGGAACAGTCCCAGCACGGCATGATCGAGGCCCAGCAGCAACTGTTGAAGATGACCAAACTGGCCAGCGGCCTGGCCATCCTCGTGAGCAAGCTCCAACTGCGCTGCGACGACTTGGAGAAGGCGCAGCGCCGGACGCGTCGTGACCTGAGCGAGCAACGACAGCAGTTCGAACAGCGCCTTCAAATCGCCGAGCAGCACTTGGCGGAGGCCCACCAGCGGCAACAGGAGGCCGAAGCGCTCCGGCTGGAGACGCTGCAAAGGGTCGAGCGCTACCGCCTCGCACTGGCACAGGAGGCCGCGACCCCGCCGGATGCCGCGGACGACGAGACGGGCACGGTCCTCGAACCCACACCGGAGGAGCTGGCGGAGTACGACACGCTGCTGGCGTACAGCACCGCAAGCCTGGACGAGACCGGCCGGGCCGTCGAGGAGCTGCGGCGCCAGTTGGGCATCGCTCCCCCTGAGCCTGATCCCGCCAGGTCAGAGCGCCCCCGAATTGTCCGCGGACAAGTCCAGGACAACTCCGGAGCGATCACACCCGGGGCCACCCAGGCAACGCTCCCCGCCCACAGCGACCCCGATTTGTCCGCAGACAATGCCGGACTCGATCCGGGGGTTCCCACCACGGCCGAACCCACCAGCATGGCCGCAGGAGGGGAGCAGGACGCCCAAACCAGCGCCGAGGGAGCGCAAGGAGCGGTGCCGTCCGGCGGCGCACGCCGGGCCGTGCCGTCACGCATCGGCCGGGTTGCGCGCACGATGGCCGGGTACGGTGCCGCCGTTCTCGGGCTCGTCCTGGCGGTCGCCGTTCTGGGCGTCATCCTCGCGTACTTCACAGACACCTCGACGGACCCCAGGTATCAGAGTGGTGACAGGCCGCGGACCAGGTCACACGAGGAGGCCACCAACTGCACCTACATGCTCTGTGCGACCACGACCAAGCTCGACGCCTACGACTGGTCACTGAACGGCGGCGCGAAGATCAGCACTGTGTTCGGCACGATGGCGCACTCGCCTCTGTACCTCCGGGGCGCCGTGGAGCGCCTCCCCAGCACCTGTAGCGGCGCCCGCGTGAAGTGGACCATCCACAGCGGCAGCCGGTTGATCCTGTCCGGAGAGGTCGGCGATCAACGGACCCAGTACCGGCTCGACCAGCGCATCCCCAAGAACGCGCTGGTCGCCGTCTCGGCCTGGCGGGCCGATCGGCAGCCCTGCGCCGTGGTGTTCCGCTGGAAGAACCCGAAGGTGACCATGCCCGCGCCCTTCCGTCGATGAGACCGCGTCAGCGCCGGAGGATCTCGGAGGTGGCGGCGGCCAGCTCGTAGTGCCGTCTCCAGTCGGGGCCCGACGCCATGAGGACGACGCGGTCGGCTCCCGCCTTCGCGTATGCGGTCAAGGATTCGGCCGCCTCGTCCGGATCCCCGGTGACGGGTATGGTCGCGGCCTGCTCGGCCGGGATCCCGTACCCCTGGGCCAGGCCCTCGACAAGGGCTCGCCGCGCCGTGCCGTCCGCGTGGAAGGAGGTCGGGACACCGACGGTCACGGACGGTGCCGGACGTCCGAGCCCCGCGGCGCGCGACCTCAGCTCGGCGAGCCCGGCGGTGAGGTCCGCCGGTGTGATCGCCGATGGGAACCAGCCGTCCCCGAACCGTGCGGCACGGCGGAGGGCGACGGCGCCGTTGCCGCCGATGAGCACCGGGGGCATGGACGCGGCGGGGGCGAGGGTCACTTTGGGGCGTCCCGCCTCGGAGTCGAGCGCGGTGGGCCGCCCGGCGAGCAGATCGGGCAGGCCGGCCAGCGCGGCGTCCGTGCGGGCTCCGCGGTCGGTGTAGGGGACGCCGACCGCGTCCCAGGCGGCGGTGCCGTGCGGCGGGCCGCTGACGCCCACCCCGAGCAGGACGCGGTCACCGGAGACGTGTTGCAGCGCGCCGATCTGCTTGGCCGCCCATGCCAGTGGACGCAGCGCGAGGATCATCACGCTGAAACCCAGCCGGACGCGCTCGGTCGCGCCCGCGGCGGCGGCGAGCGCCACGGTGCTGTCGACGATGGGGACGGCGGGGATCAGATGGTCGGCCGCCCACACCGACTCAAGGCCCAGGTCCTCGGCATGCCGGGCCGCCGCGCGCACGTCCCGGCCGCCTTCCGCGCCGACCCGTGTGGTGGGCAGTCCCACGCCGATCCGCAATGCCATGGTTGCTCCTCTATACGGGCGCGGCCTGGTCGTGGCCGCGGTCAGGGGATGAGAAGGGTCTTGCCGACCGTGTCGCGGGACTCGATCGCCCGGTGCGCGTCGGCGGCACGCTCCAGCGGGAAGGTCTGGCCGATGATCGGCCGCAGCCGTCCGGCGGCGGCCTCCGCCAGGGCCGCGGTGGCCATCGCCCGTACGTCCGCCGGGGAGGTGAACAGCTGGGCGCCGGTGACGAGCGCGACGGCACGCTCGAACACCTCCCGCACGGAGGCGTCGGTGGGGGCGCCGCTCGCCGCGCCGAACATCACGAACCGCCCGCGCGGGGCGAGCAGGTCGAACGACGCCCGGCCGATCTCGCCTCCGACACCGTCGAAGACGATGTGGACGCCTCCGTCGGCGATCTTCCGGACGCGGTCCGCCCAGTCCGGTTCGCGATAGTTCACGGCGACGGCGGCGCCCAGTTCGGTGGCGAGGTCGAGTTTGCGCCGCGAGCCGGCCAGCGCCACCACCTCGGCGCCCGCGGACGCGGCGAGCTGGACGAGGAGACCGCCCACTCCGCCACCCGCCGCCTGCACCAGCACCCGCTCACCGGCCTGCGGCGCGGCGGCGCGGATGAGCGCCATCGCGGTCCGGCCGTCCGCCAGCAACGCCACCGCCTGCGCGGTCTCCAGCTCCGCCGGGACGGGGATCAGCGCGTCCTCGGCGACGGCCACGCGTTCGGCGTACCCGCCCGATCCGCCGGTGCTCGCCACCACACGCGTCCCGAGCAGCGCCGGATCGCCGCCGGGTCCGAGGGCGACGACGGTGCCGCCGACACCGTTGCCGGGGACGACCGGCAGCTCGGGGAGCGGCACGGGCGCCGATCCGGATCGCACCTGTGTCTCGATGAACGGGATGCCGATCGCCTCCACACCGATCACGACCTCGCCCGCCCGAGGTGAGGGCTCGGGCACGTCGCCCGGCCTGAGCACCTCGGGACCGCCGAACTCGCGTAGCCACACCCCGCGCATCACGCCTCCCCGAACCACCGATTATCGGAGCGTTCCGCTCCGCACTATATCGGAGCAAAACGCTCCGAATGAATAGACTGGGGCCATGGGCACATCGACGCGGCGCGGTCCCGGCACCACCGAGCGCGCGAGGCCACGCGGCCGGCAGGCCGAGGCCCAGCGCAACGACCAGTTGGTCCTCGAAGCCGCACGGGCGGTCTTCGCCGAGCAGGGCGCCGACGCCCCCGTGGCGGCCGTGGCCGAACGCGCGGGAGTGGGCATGGGCACCCTCTACCGGCGTTACGGCAGCAAGGAAGAGCTCCTCCAGCACCTGTGCCTGATGTCGATGAGCCAGAGCATCCAGGCCGCCGAGCAGGCCCTGAGCCAGGAGACCGACGGCTGGTCGACCGTGGCCGCCTTCGTCCGCAGGTGCGTGGCGGCGAGGGTGGGCGCCTTCTCGTCGGTCGCCGGCACCATCGCGGTCACCGACGAGATGACCGCCGCCAGCGAGCGCGGCCGCGAACTGCTCGGCAAGCTCGTCGAACGCGGGCAGGCCGATGGCACGCTACGTGCGGACATCGTTCCCCTCGACGTCTCCTACCTCATCGAGGTCTTCGCCCGGCTCCCCCGCGGAACCGCCGAGCAGGACAACGTCGTCCAACGGCAGCTCGCACTGGCTCTCGACGGACTCAGGGCCTGCGGTCAGCCGCACCTGCCGGGGGCTCCCCCAAGCGACCGGTACTACCAGGCACGCTGGTACGGCGACGCCGGCGCGTGAACGACCACCTGAGGATTCCTCAGGTCCCTCCACCGGTCACGGGTCCCGTCACCTGCTGATCGTTCCCGATGACCGCGACACGGAAGCCGCCCCGCGCCGTATCGGGCATAAGGCGGTGCAGCTCGTGCCTGCCCGTCGAAACCGAGGTTTCGGACGGCGCACCGGGGAAGGGCGTCATCACGACGGGACCGCACACCACCCCGTCGCCAGGAGCAACGCCATGGGTGATCGATCGGAAGCCATGCCTCGGCAGGACGTGGCCTCCTGCCGCGCCCGATCGAGGAAGAGGAACACGCGAAAGCAGGGGGATTCGCATGACATCGGAGAACGAGCGGGCGGAACGCGGAGCGAGTGAGGAGATGAGCGGCGCCCCGCTCACGCCCACCGAAGAGGAGACCTCGAAACGTCCGGCGGAACGCCCCGAGGAGTCGCCGGGCGCCAAGGAACCGCCGCCCTCGGTGGACGAGGCCACCCTGAACCACCCCGACCCCAACGCCACGCATCTGGAGGACGCCAGTCCGGACGATTTCGAGTGAACGCTCAACCGGACGAAACCCCAGGAACACGCCCTCGCTCGCGGCGACGCCGCTCAGCGCCTCGTACGCGCGGAGGCGCTGCGCCAGGCCCTGGACAGCGAGGAAAGCCCGAGCGCGGCCGTACGGGCCTGCGCCGACGATTTCGCCGAGGCACTGCGACATCGACAGCGGCTCCTTCCCCGCCGAGGTGTCGGCGCTGGAAACCGACGCGCGGGCGATGGCGCACCTGATCGAGGAGTTCGGCAGGCCCTAAGAGCCGGTGGCTTCATCACTTGGCAGGCGGGCGTACAGGGTTTGGGCCGCCTGTACGGCCAGTGACTGAGCCTGTTCGACCGTCGTCGGGGTCCCGGCCGTGCCCGGCTTGAAGTACTTGAGGGTCAGGCTGCCGGAGACGCCGCCCCGATGGAACACGACCGTGGCGTAGGAGGCCGCCTGCCCAGGGGGTGGCGTACGGGCGAAGGCCCAGGTGCCGAGGCCGGTGCCGTGGAGATAGACGCGGCGCCGCTCGGTGTGCGCTTTGCCGTCGTGATAGTCGTCCTGGACCGCCATACCCGCCACTTCCGGGGCGGACCTTCGTCTCTGTGCCTGATGGGCCTCAAGCCGCAGCGTCAACAGGCTCTCAGTGCCGCGCCATTCGCACGACTTCTCCTTCTCCTTTTTCGTCGTTGTCGTCGCCGGCCGGCCCGCTCCCGGGACGAAACGCGCGACCTCCTGCGCCGTCAGCCGCGTACAGGGATCGGGAGCCACCGGACCGTCCTCCATGAAGGAGAAAAGAATCGACGCCAATAAGGCGGCACCGAGTACGACGGAGAGGAGAGGTGCGATCCTCTTGCGTACGACCGGCTTCTTCAACAGTTCCGATATCCGATGTTCAAGGCCCGAACGCGACGGCACCATAGAGCTCCTGGCGGTGGGGGAAGTGTTCGGATGATAACGGTCCAGGAGCCCGGTCGGGTCACGGGGGCGCCCACGCGTCCGTGGCGGTGACGCGCGGCTCCCTCGTCCCGGTCAGCGCCGATCGGCGTGCTCGGTGCAGGTTTGGTCGAGGTTCTTCTCGACGACGACCGGTGATCGCAGCGCCTGGGACGTGATGGTGCGTATGTTGCGGTAATCGGGACGCCAGGTGTTGATCAGCGGTGGTGTGAACTGGACGCTGTGCAGGCCGGCCTGCCGGATCCGGGGTGGGAGACGCAGAAGGGACGGCAGCACGCGGACCGGGATGTCGGTGTTGACGGAGTACTTGAACACCTGGGTGAGGCGCTGGAAGCTGCGCAACACCGTGACGGGGTCGGCCTGGTGGACCAGCGCCCACATCAGGCACTTCTGGCGTGCCATCCGCGCATAGTCGCTGCTGGCGGTACGGGAGCGCCCGTACCAGAGGGCCTGACGCCCGGTAAGCCGCTGGCATCCGGCCTCGATGACGCCTCCCGCGACCTGCTCGCGGGGGACGGGGATCGGCTGGCGCACACACAGCCGTACGCCGTGCACGGCGTCCACGATCTGCCGGAAGCTGCGCATGTCGACCATCGCGTAGTAGTGAACGGGCAGGCCGACGATGTGGCCATAGGTGCGCTTGAGAAGCTCGGCTCCGGGGTTGCGGGCTCCGGTCAGGCGGGGGTGGGCCTTCCCGAACTCGTACACCTCGTTCAGAAGCCGCTTTCCGGAGTAGCGGACGCGGCGATGGCCGTTCCAGACCGGAACATGCTGGAGGTTGCGCGGCAGGCTGATCAGCACCGTCCCGCCCGTCCTGGTGTCCACGCTGGCCAGCGTCATGCTGTCGGTGCGGACGCCGGGACGGTTCACGTCCGCGTCGCCGCCGAGCAGGAGGACGTTCAGCCGGGGTGGGAGCGACGTACCGGCGGGCGGGGCTCCCTGTCCGGCGGCCGAACCGGCCTGGGGGCCACTGGTGAAGACGGACGTGATGAGGTCGTGTTGCAAGTAGCCGTAGCGGGCCACGGCCAGCGGCGGAACCGCCGTGACCACGCCCAGTAACCCGACCAGCGCGGCGCCCGTGACCCTGGTCTTTTGCGAGTTCCACGCAGGGCGGACGCAGGAGTAGGACCAGACCAGCAGGAGAGGCCAGGCGACGGCGGCCAGCACCGAGACGACCACTAACGCGAGGAGCAACCGCGGCCGGACGGCCAGTTGCATCAGGTCACCGCGGAACGCGATGATCGCGAACACGGCCGTGGCCAGGGCACAGAGGTGCACGCCCAGCAGGATCCTCCCGATCGATCGGCGGCCGGCGTGCAGATGCGCCAGGCCCGGCAGCACGGCCGAGGCGGCGGTCAGCAGCAGCGCGCGGCGCGGCGCGATCCGTTCCCCGCCGGACCGAGGCGGTGTCTTCTCCATTGTGCGCGTTGTGGTGTCCATGAGACGGCCTCCCATTCCGAATGACATGGGGGGTTTATTGGCGGTCTTGACTGACATGGCCGTCAGATTCGTATTGTTCGGATCATCTGGCCTTGCCGATTTGAATCGATCGAATCGTCAGCATTCCCGGATCCACGGGCGACATTCTGGGCGGAGGTAAATCCTTGATAAGGTCGCATGGTCGGCTTGTCCAGAGCGTGTTTCCTGGGGATTGTGGGGTGATCGGGAAGTAATGCCGGACCGACCGTTGTCGTCGAATTCTGCGTTGCGGCTGATACCTGATGAGTTGTGGCGGAACGCCGAGCCGCTGCGCGTGGCGGCGTCTTCCAGGCGAGTTGGGGGTCTTCGCCTCCGCGGCCTCGCGGTAGGCGGCTGTGCCATGGCCGCCTTCCACCAGCACCCCGAACCCACTGGCGGTCTGGTCGGCCATCATGTCCTCGATGGGGATCTCGCTGAGCCGCCCGTGGAGGAACCGCAGCGCCTCTACGGCCCGTTCGACATCAAGCTGCGCGAGTTCCTTGACGTGGACGGTCACCCAAAGCTCAGTGACCCTCCTCGCCAGACGACAGGACCCGGCTGAAGGCTGTCCCGTCCGGCAGGCCAAAACTGCTCTTGATATCGACGCGTCACAGCATGAAGTGCTCCACGCTGCGAGTGGTCACGCATGCCGCTGCGAGTTCGGTCCGTCAGTGGACGCGAGCCTCAGCGCTTGCGGAGGATCGTCCAGCCGAGACGCCCCAAGCAACGGGAACGACCGCACGTGCGTGCGCCCAATTCGCTGGGCGGCGTGGGGACTGCGAGCGCGTTGAGCCTCTGTGTGCGATTCTGTGCGAAGCGTGGATCCGAGGATGTCAAGATGAGCAGCACCGTCGAGGTGTATCTGCGGTATCCGGGGGATGCGGTTGCCGCAGTGGCACGCGTTTCCTTGTCTTTGGGTGCGCGGGGGTACTTCGGCTCCCCGTTGGAAACCTTCAGGTTCACGCTATGGCCTCGGGTTGGAGGGCTTCTCGGCGTCGATCTGTCGGCTGTGGAGGAGGACTTCGGAACCGCGTTGTCACCATATGACTTCGAGCTGTCGATGGAGCTGATGGACGCGCCGGCGCCGGTACGCGGGGAGATGCGCGAACGGGCAGGACGGGAGGTGTTCGATCGGCTGACCGCGCTGGAGGTCCCGTTGGCTTACGGCGACCACGCCTACCTCTTCGCCGACTTCCTCCCGGGAAGGGGTGTACGGGAGTTGCCTCCTGGCACCGGCTGGGAGGAGGATGACCGGGACGCCTGGTTCGAGCCCCGCCTTCACGGCGCCGCACGGCCTGCGGACAAGGCGAATCACGAAGCGCCCTTCCGTCCCTTCGGGTCGGTGCGGGTCTTCGAGACCGACGGGCTGGTCCACCTCGTGCCCTGGGGCGACGGTGCCGCGATGGCGCCTGTGGCGTCGGTACGCGCGTCATCGGGCCAGGCCATTCTGGGCCGCATGCTGGCCGAGACCCTCGGACGGTCACGGCAGGGGGCGGGAGCGACCACGGCGGATCCCTGGTCCTGGGTGACCGGCACCGCCGGACGGGAGCCCGGTGACTACGCACGCGCCGCGGTGTCCATCGATATCGACGTCACGGAGAGCGCGATCACGGCGGTACCCCATGGAGGGATGACGGAACCGGCCGGCGACCATGTCACCCAGGGACCCGTGGTCGAGTCGCTGGCGGTGCGTCAGTCCGGCCCCTGGGACGACACGTCCATGGGAGACCTCGTCCTCCGGCTCATCCGCGAGACACGCGCCCGCGTCCCCTCGTAGTCGCCGCAGGACCTTCATGACGCGCGTCGCAACACCCGGAGGTTCAGGACGGTGGGGCGGGGATCGGGTTGGCGGCCAGCGCCTCGGCGGCGGCCACCAGGTTGGAGGCCATCGCCCGGCCCGTGCTTTCCGACCAGTCCCGGCCTTCCCGGCTGTCCAGGTAGCTCGGCCCGGGTCCGGGGCCGCGGTTCCAGTACGTCCACGCCTGCCCGGGGATCGTGTAGCCGAAGTCGTTGAGCGCGCCGCTCAAGTTGTTGATCACGTGGTGCGCGCCGTCCTCGTTACCTGTGACGATCACCCCGGCGACCCGGTTGAAGGCGACCGGCCGCCCCTCGTCATCGGTCTCCGACAGCATGGCGTCCATCCGTTCGATCACCCGCTGGGCGATCGAGGACGGCTGGCCCGCCCAGGTCGGCGACGCCAGGACGAGGATCTCCGCGTCCAGCAGGGAACGATGCACCGCGGGCCAGGGGTCGCCCTCGCCGAGATCGGTCGCCACGCCTGGCGGGATGTCGAGGTCCACGGCCCGGATGCTCTCCACCTCGACGCCCCTGGCTCGCAGCTCGTCCTCGACCACCGTCGCGAGCGCCTCGGTGTTGGATGCCTCGGGCGAGCGCTTCAACGTGCAGTTGATCACCACGGCGCGCATGGGCGTCTCCTTCCGGTTCGCGACCTGCGCACGCTGAGGTACCCCGGCTGGTCTTCTCAAACGTGAGCGGCCGTCCGCCATCACGGACCGCGGTCGTAAGGTGGCCGGCATGGCCGTTCGCCGTATACCTCGCCGGCTGGCGCGTGCCCCGATCCCGCTGTTCCGGCACGGGTTCGGATGGCTGCTCGGGAAGCGGATCATGATGCTGGAGCACCGCGGGCGGAAGACCGGCCGCCTGCGTTACGTGGTGCTGGAGGTGGTCGACAGGGAACCGGGCGCTCTCGTCCTGGTGTCCGGATACGGCGCCGCCTCACAGTGGTTCCGCAACGTGGTCGCCGATCCGTCCGTCCGCGTCTGGAACGGCCGCATCCGCGGCGCCCCGGCACGGGCCACGATCCTGCCCCCAGCGCAAACGCGAACACGGCTGGAGTCCTACCGGGCGCGCAACCCTCGGTCGGCCGCGGCGCTGGGGCGCATCCTGGGCATCGCCGAACTCTCCGGTTCCGAACAGATCCCCGAGGACATCGCCCAACGGCTGCCGCTGGTCCGTGTTCGCCTGCTCGACGAGCCCGACGCCACGAAGTCGGCCCATGTCAGCGGATCTTGAGCGCGCCGGTGTTGTGGACGATCCGGCCGCCGACGATGGTCAGGACCGCGCTGATCCGCTTGATCTCGTTCTCCGGGACGGAGAAGTAGTCGCGGTCCAGCACGACCAAATCGGCCGGCTTGCCCTTCTCGATCGACCCGAGCCGGTCGTCCGCCCGCAGGAACCAGGCGTTCTCCCTGGTGAACGCGCGCAGGGCCTCCCGCCGGGTGATCTGCTGACCGTCGTTGACCAGTTGGCCCAGGGCGTTCACGCCGGTGACCGCGTACTGCAGATGCGGCCATGGCGTGAGCGTCGAGATGTGGACGCCGTCGCCCTCGATGCCCGCCTTGATCCCGTGGTCGAGGATGGTCCGGAACGGGGCGCCGCCCGACCCCGGCGTCCCGGTGATCCAGGTGAACGCGCGCATGACCACACCGGCGCCCAACGCGTGCAGCCGGTCCAGGAGGTCCTCGGTGACGACCGGGACGTGGTGGACGATGTAGCGGTCCCCGGTGATGCCGAACTCGCGGTCGACCGCCTCCCACCCCTCGACGACCTGGGTCAGTTCCGCGAGGTCGGCGACGGCGTTCTCGTTGCGCCAGCCGGCCTCGGCGACCAGCCGTTGCGCCTGGAACCACACGTCGCGGGGCGACAGCGGCGCGGCCCACTCGCCGATGCCACCGGTCCACTGCACGTCGTCGCCGAAGAAGGTGAACTGGTTCCTCAGGCGTTCCCGCAGTTCCGGCAATTGCGGGTCGCTCTGGTTGTGGAGGAAGTTGAATTCCATCCGGATCGTCGTCTCGCCCTTCGCGTGCAGGTGCAGCAACGGGTCGTACATCCGGTAGTGGTCGAGGTTGGACAGCACCTGGCGTGGATGCAGCGGTCCCGGCGTCGGGAAGAGCACTTTGTCGCTGTGCGCGGTCAGGCCCATACTGGCCGAGTACGCCATCATGTCGCGGCTGCTGCGCAATCTGTCGTCAAACGTCTGCTGCCGCCGCAGAAGGTAGAGCGCCGTCGTCGCGGGTGTCGGGACGCCGAACCCGCCGGTGGCGATGAGCCCGTTCTCCGCCACGTTGACCTTGACCGCGTCCGGGTGCGGGAGCGGCCCGTCGTCGACCTTGTCGAAGAAGCGTTTGCCGGCGCTGTTCGTGACGGCGGGTCCGGTGAAGTTCTGGTAGAGCAGCACCGGCCGGTCCGGTACGGCGTCGTCAAGTTCCGCCAGGGTCGGCAGCCGCCGTTCCGCCCACTGGTTGGGGTGCCAGCCCCCGAGAGCGGTGATCCACTGGCCGGACGGGACGCCCGGCCGGCGGGCGGCCAGTGCCTCCTGAACGTCCGCGATGGACTCGGCCCGTTCGACGGCGGCGACATGGAACCCGGGCCGGTTCGCCAGGCTCACCGAATGGATGTGGCTTTCGATGATCCCGGGGATCACCGTGCGCCCGCGCAGGTCGATGGTCCTGGTGACCCCGTCGCCGTGGTCGCCGCCCCGTCCCACGGCGGTGAACCGGCCGTCCTCGATGACCACCGAGGAGACGACGCGGTCGCCCCGGTCCATCGTGTGGATCTTCCCGTTGACCAGCCGCAGCCGTTCCCCCGGCCCGCCGTGCCGGTCGTGGCCGCCATGGCCCGGGGAGGCGCCTGCCGGTGCCGCGGTCAGCCCGCCCATCGCCAGGACGGCTCCCGTCCCCGCCCCTGCCCGGAAGACGTTCCGGCGCGAGATGCCTTCGGTCCGTTTCCGATCGTGGCCGTCGCCTGGGCTCATCGATGACACCGCCTTCTCACGGTGAATGCCCGTACAGGAGTGGACGTGCGGATGCCAGGAGTACAGGCGCCCCGAACATCCCCGCACATCATGAATAATCTCGATGCGTAAATCAATTAACGGGCGTCATTCCCGTTCTTCCGCCCGGCGAGAACGGCCTTGCATGTTCGCGATACACCTGCTTCGGCCGCCTCCGGAAACGGCAATTATCGTTCGAGCGGAAGACGCGAATGACCCTCGCGGCCGTCGGATCTCCGCTCCCTGACGCCGCGGCCACAGGGCCTGAGCTCGGCGCGCCCTGCGCAGGTCACCGGGCCTGAGCTCGGTGAACGTGGATCGTCGTTGGGCATCGTTACACTCCGATCGTGCCATCGGCACGCAGGCACGACCTCGCGGCGACGCCCGACCGCGATGCCCCTTCTCTCAGGAGAACCGGACGAGATGACCGCCCGTATCGAGTGGCCTGAACTTCGCGCGTTGATCGCGGCGCGGATACCGCAACCGGTGATCGCGCGGCTGGCCCCCATACCACCCGCCGAGCTGAAGCATCTGCGGCCGAAGCTCAAAGCGCTGCGTACGGAGCTTCGCAGGGAGCTGTTCTCGGGCGACATGGTCAGGTACGACCGGGCATTCGATCAGCTCGCTCCGCTCTACCTCGCCGGAATCATGAGCTCGGAAAGCCCCGCCGAGGCTCTGGACTGGCTCACCAGCAGCCGGTTGAGGGACGCCTCCTGGTGCTTGGAGAACGGCGGCTCCACGAACCCCGATCAGAGAGAGGTGCTTCGGCTCCTCCTCCTCGATCACCGGGACACCGCCTGGCAGCGGGAGCTCGCGGTCCGGTTGGCGAACTGGCTTCCCGATCGTGGCGATGCCCGGCGATGGAAACTGCTCGAAGGACTGATCCTGTGGTCCGGGGCGGTGGTGCCGGCGACGGATGGCTATATCGTCGGATGGGTCCGAGAGGCCGGTCACGCGGGTCACTACGGCGCGTCCGGCGGCAGCGGTCCCTGGTCGTGGCTCGCGGAGCTGGGATCGCACCTCTCGATCCCGCATCACACCACGCTGCTCGAACGGTTGCGCGCGGAACCACGGCTGGCCGAGTTCGTGCGGCGCATGTTCGAGGTCGCCGACATCGGCGCGGCGCTGGCCGCCGGGCACACCGCGCGGTTCGGCCCGGACAACGAGTGGCCGAAGGCCCTGACAAAGCTGGCCGATGAGGGTGTGCTGGACCGCGGTGAACTGCTCGATCTGTGTACGGCCAAGCTGCTGCGCGGTGACAGGCCGGGAAATCTGCGCGGCTTCGTCAGGCTCCACGAGGAACTCGCGCCGACGCTCGACGAGGTCGCGGACCGGCGGAAGACCTACATCGGCATCGTCGTCGGCGGCGCCGGCACCGTCGCGAAGATCGCTCAGGCGGCGCTGCGCGACCTCGACAACGCCGGCCGCCTGGAAACCGACGCACTGCTCGACATCGCGGCCGCCGTCCTGGTCCGGCCGGAGAAGAATCTCGCGACCGCGCAACTGGCCTGGCTGGACGCCGCGGCCCGCCGGGACCCCGCCACGGCCGGCCCGCTCATGCGTGTCGCGGCCACCGCGTTCACACATCCCGGCGGCAACGTTCAGGAACGCGCGGTCCGTCTGATCGTCAAGCACGCCACGAACATCGACTCGGCGATCCTCGCCGAACTGCGAGAAGCCGCGGGCGACCTCAACGCCGCATTACGTGACGAGGCACGACGTGCCCTTGGCGTCAAGGTGAGTTCTTCAGGTTCGGGCCTCCAGGTTTCTCCTCAACCCGGCTATCAGCCGCGAGCCATGCCGCCGCCCATCGCGTCGGCCGTGGAACTGGCCGAGCGCTTCGTCCCGGCGCTGGCGGGTCGTGCCGTCGATCCGCTCGACGCCGAACGCATCATGGAGGCGGTCGTCGTCGAACACCACCGGGACCCACAGGCCCTGGTCGAGGCGCTGAGCCCGCTGGCACGACGGTATCCGCCCGAAGGACTTGAGGGATGGGAACAGCGCGGCGTTCCCAAGGCATTGCGCTGCGTCTTCGACGCGGTGCTGGGGCTGGACACGCGAGACCGGCAAGTGATGTACGAGCTCTATCGGGGGAACAATGACCGGCCACCGGCTCCTGAGTGGGCCACGCTCTACCGGACTCACGAACTCATCAAATACCTCGTCAAAGGCGACACGCGGATACCGTGCCTGCTCGCCACCCCTACGGCCGGTAACGGCGACATAGACCCCGCCGTGCTCGTTCAGCGGCTCGACGCATACGCCAAGTCCTCCGCCGCGCCGCTTCCGTGGGACCTTGAGCAGGCATTGATCCGGGTGCCCATCGGAACGGCACGTGAGATCGTCGAAACCCATCCGGTCATCACGGGTCACCCCGGCACTACGTTCGTCGCCGGCCTCAGGCTCGGCAGCCTCAGATTTCCAACCTTCGACGGCTTCGTCGTTCGGGGCGACGGCGGCGCCGAAAAGTTCGGGGAGCATCCCAAGGCGAGCATGCCGACGCAGTGGATCCTGCCGAGTTTCACCCCCGCGTCCGAGCACGTAGGGGCGTTGCCGTACAAGGTGCTCACCGAGACACCCGACCCGTTCCAGAAGCAACCGTACGCGTGGGACTGGACAGGGCCCGGCGCGCCTTCGGCCTACTGGCCGTCACTCTTGCCGCATCACCCCGAGATCGTCGCCGCGCACGCGATTCCCGATCTCTATGAGCAAGCCACCGACACACTGCGAAACATCAATCCGGTCCTGCCCCTGCTGGCGGAGACGGCGGGCCGTCCCGGACCGGTCGTCCACCTCGCCGTGGCTTACGGGCTTGCCGCGGGGCGTCCGGAGAACCGCGTCGCCGCGGTAGACGCGATCTACACCCTGGCCGCGCGCACGCTGCTGGACACCAAGCGACTCGGCGTCCTCCTGGGAGCCCTGGGCATGGGTAACGTGATCAAGATGAACCGGCTGGTCGCCTCGCTCACCGAGGCCGCACGGGGACTGCCACGTGAGGTCCTCGGGGTGGTGGCGTCGATGCTGCCGGCTCTGGCCGACCAGCCCAGCATGAGGGGGCTGCCCGACCTGCTCGCGCTCGGATCGGAGTGCGCGGCGGCGACGGGAGGCACCCTCAGGATCCCTGAACTCGACGGGCTCGCCGCACTCCGTAGGCCCGCTCGCGTGGCCAGAGAGGCGGAGCGGCTGCGACACATCCTCAGCGGAACCGCCCAGGGCGAATAGGCACCGCACTTGGCGGACGGCGGATCGGATCGCGGATGGAGCCGGGTGGCCGGTCATCGGTGTGACGGCGTGTTAGGAGATGTGCGCTACGTGCTGCTTTGTTCATGGGACGCCGGCGGGTGGCGCTCGTTTCTCTGGGCGCGCACTTTTGGCCTGCGTACGTGTTCTACGTCCACTCCAAGCACGACCGCGCCGTTTCCGCGCTGAGGGGGAGCGAGGGGCGGTGGCGCGCGCCGGAGGGCAGGCAGGGCGAGGGACGCGTCCGTAACCTCCGCGGCGAGGGCACGAAGATCACCGTGCGGCTCACCCCGCATGGCGCGCTGTGGCCGGTCAAGAGCGACGGCCACCGGGCGCTCTGGTACTCCCTCGTTCCCGCCGGGCCGGTCGCCGTGGTCATCCTGGTGCCGTTGGTGGGCATGGTGGCGGGACGGAAGGCGAGATGGATCGCCAAGGAGATCGTGCGCTCCGCGCCGCCCGGTGCCCTCGGGTGTCCTGGACGCGTCCCTGCCGAGCCTGCCGGGGAAGAAGAGGGATCGCGCGGTCGTCCACGACGCGTCGGGCGCGCCGCCGGTGGTCATCGCACGGTGTGGCGGCACGTCGCGGGACGAGAGCGTGGTGCCGTTCCGCCCGGACGGTACGAGGCCGGGCACGCTGCGCGGGCCGGCCCCCACCCCACACCCGGATCGAGCTGGTGGACGCCGCCGGGCAGCCGATGGGCGTCCTCGACACCGACAAGCGCGTCCCGTCCCTGGCGTTCGTCCTGCTGGACGGGCGGGACGCCGAGGTGGGGGCGCTGGCCCGGTACGGCATTCGGCACTGGGTGATGCGTCTGGACAGATTCGCGGGGCGCCGGTTCGGGTGGACGCGGGTCAGGAACGGGTGCCGGTTAGGGTCTTGCCGGTTGCCGGTGCGAGTTGTTTGAGGGCTTCGAGGATGTCGGTGACCCTCTCCTTGGCGTCGCCGAAGAGCATGCGGGTGTTGTCGCGGAAGAACAGCGGGTTCTGGACGCCCGCGTAGCCGGTGGCCATGGAGCGTTTGAACACGATGACCCGTTCGCTGTTCCAGACCTCCAGGACGGGCATGCCCGCGATCGGGCTGGTGGGGTCCTCCGCCGCGGCCGGGTTGACGATGTCGTTCGCGCCGATCACCAGCACCACGTCGGTGGTGGCGAAGTCGTCGTTGATCTCGTCCATCTCCAGCACCAGGTCGTAGGGCACCTTGGCCTCGGCGAGCAGCACGTTCATGTGGCCGGGCAGGCGCCCGGCGACCGGGTGGATGCCGAACCTGACCTGGACGCCGCGTTCCCGCAGCCGCGCGGTGAGCTCGGCGACGGGGTACTGCGCCTGGGCGACGGCCATGCCGTAGCCGGGAGTGATGATCACCGAGGAGGCGGCGGCGAGCGCCTCGGCCGCCTCGACGGCGGTGATCTCCTGGTGCTCGCCCTGCCCGTCGCCCGACCCGGTGGGCGCCTCCAGCCCGAAGCCGCCCGCGATCACCGAGAGGAACGAGCGGTTCATCGCCTTGCACATGATGGCCGACAGGTAGGCACCCGAGGACCCCACCAGGGCGCCGACGATGATCAGCAGGTCGTTGCCGAGCAGGAACCCGGACGCGGCGGCCGCCCACCCGGAGTAGCTGTTCAGCATGGAGACCACGACGGGCATGTCGCCGCCGCCGATGGACGCCACCAGGTGCCAGCCCAACGCCAGCGCCAGCGCCGTGACCGCGACGAGCAGCCACGACCGCGGCTCGACGACGAAGGCGACGGTGAGCGCGGCGAACCCGGCGAGGCCCGCGAGGTTGAGGACGTTCTTGCCCGGCAGCATCAGCGGCGCGGACTTCAGCCTGCCCGACAGCTTCCCGTACGCGACGACCGAGCCGGTGAAGGTGACGGCGCCGATGAAGACGCCGATGAACACCTCGGCGCTGTGGATGCCGAGCATCCCTTCGCGGGCGAGCGCCGTGGCCTCCGTCCCCTCGGGGTGGTGCTCGACGTGCAGGTAGCCGCTCCAGCCGACCAGGACGGCCGCCAGCCCGACGAAGCTGTGCAGCAGCGCGATCAGCTCGGGCATGGCCGTCATCTCGACCGCCCGCGCCCGGTTCAGGCCGATCAGCGCGCCGACCGCGACGGCGGCGACGAGCATCGCGAACGCGGGCGGGTCGATGCCGTCGTCGAGGGTGAGCGCGACGGTCGCGACGAGCGCGACCGCCATGCCGAGCATGCCGTAGGCGTTGCCGAGGCGCGCCGACTCGTGCCGCGAGAGGCCGGCCAGCGCGCGGATGAAGAACAGCGCCGCGAGGACGTAGGCCGCGGTCGCCGCGGTTGTGATGGTCATGATGGCGGGCTCCGGTGCCTAGCTTCTGATGAACATGGCGAGCATGCGGCGGGTGACCGCGAACCCGCCGAAGACGTTGATGCTCGCGAGCAGGATGGCCACGAGCGACAGCACGGTGATCGCCGCGTTGCCCGCGCCGATCTGCAGCAGCGCGCCGACCACGATGATCCCGGAGATCGCGTTGGTGACCGACATCAGCGGGGTGTGCAGCGCGTGGTGCACGTTCCCGATGACGTAGTAGCCGATCACGATGGCCAGCGCGAACACGGTCAGGTGCACCTGTAGCGCGGCGGGCGAGGCGGCGATCAGGCCGAACGTCGCGGCGGCGGCAGCGGCGACGCCGAGCCGGCGCGGCAGCGGGCTCGCCTTCCTCTCCGGCTCCCGTTCCCGGACGGGCTCCCGCTCGGGCGGCGCGGCGGGTGCCGCCGACACGGCCACCGGGGGCGGCGGCCAGGTCAGCTCGCCGTCGCGGACGACGGTCATGGAACGTTGCACCACGTCGTCGAAGTCCAGGACGAGCGTTCCGTCCCGCTTCGGCGTCAGCAGCTTCATCAGGTTGACCAGGTTGGTCCCGTACAACTGGGACGCCTGGGCGGGGAGCCGTCCGGCGAGGTCGGTGTAGCCGAGGATGATGACGCCGTTGTCGGTGACGACCCGTTCGCCGGGCACCGACCCCTCGACGTTGCCGCCGTTGCCCGCCGCCATGTCGACGATCACCGAGCCCGGCCGCATGCTGGCCACCATCTCGGCGGTGATCAGCCTGGGCGCGGGCTTGCCGGGGATGAGCGCGGTCGTGACGATGATGTCGACCTCGCGGCACTGGGCGGCGTAGAGGGCGGCGGCGCGGGCGTTGTAGTCGTCCGACATCTCCTTGGCGTAGCCGGTGCCCGGTGAGGCGTCCGCCTCGGGCTCGGCGACGGCCAGGTACTCGCCGCCGAGCGAGCGCACCTGGTCGGCGACCTCGGGCCGCGGGTCGGTGGCGCGTACCACCGCGCCCAGGCTGCCCGCCGCGCCGATCGCCGCGAGCCCGGCCACGCCGACACCCGCGACCAGCACCTTCGCCGGCGGCACCGTGCCGGCCGCGGTCACCTGGCCGGTGAAGAACCGGCCGAACTCGTGCGCCGCCTCGATCACCGCGCGGTACCCGGCGATGTTGGCCATCGAGGACAGCACGTCGAACGACTGTGCCCGGGAGACGCGCGGCACCGCGTCCAGCGACAGCGCCGTGATCGGGCGCCCGGCGAGGTCGTCCACCAGGTCCTGCCGGAGCCGCGGGTTCAGCATGCTGATGAGCGTGGCGCCCGGACGCAGCGCGTCGAGCCGTTCCGGCGTGGGCGGGTTGATGCCGAACACCACGTCCGCCGCGTCCGCGTCGCCGATGGACGCGCCCGCGTCCTCGTACCGCTCGTCGGGGAACCCCGACGCGGCCCCGGCTCCGGGCGCGACGACCACCTCGTACCCGAGCTTCTGCAGTTGAGTGACCGTGTCCGGCGTCGCCGCCACCCGCCGTTCCCCGGGCGCGTCCTCCTTGACCACCCCGATGATCACGATTGCCACCTCACATCCGGCGCTGATCAATATCTCGGTATCAAGGTTCTCGATATCAAGTTAATTCTGCCGCGCGGATCAGCGCATCCGCTTTGTGCGGACTGCCAGCTTTCGGTGCGAGTGTTTGGGTGGTTCGGATAGTCGCCCCCACGACGCCCTCACGGACCGGAGCGAGCCTCGTGAACGATGCGGGGCGGTCGGCGCGAGGGCCGGAAGCCCATGGATGCCCAGGTCAGGCGACACGAGCAGCCCTGGCCATCGACATGGCCAGGGCTGCTCGGGGGCGGCCGGCGTCACTCCAGCGGCCTCGCCCTCGTGCCGCATCAGCCGGGTGAAGCACGTCGAGGTGATGCCGAACGGAAGCGCCGAACGTCTCGGGAGCACCTCGCGGCCGGTGTCCACCTCCGCGTCCGCCGGGTCCGCGGGACGGACCTCACCATCACATCAGCACGGCGGCGTCACATCAGCACGACGGGGCGGAGCACCTGGCCCGACAGCAGCCGCTCGTACCCGGTCTGCGCTTCGTCGAGCCTGTACGTCTCCTGGACGTACTCCCCGAGCGGAAGGTCTCCCGACAGGTACAGGTCGGCCAGCCGGGGGAGGTCTCGGGACGCGCGGCAGTCGCCCCAGATCGAGACCTGGATGGAGCCGCCGGTGAGGAACAGCGGGCGGAGCGGGACCTGCGCCACGTCCGTCGTGGCGGGAGCGCCCACGACCACCATCCGGCCGCCGGGGGCACGCAGCGTGAGCGCCTGCTGGAACGTCCTGGTGCCGCCCACGGCGTCGATGACCACGTCGGCGCCGGTCCCGTCGGTGAGTTCGCGGACCGCCTCGGTGACGTCGCCGACCGCGGTCACGTCGAGGAGGTCGGTGGCGCCGAAGCGCCGGGCCATGGGCAGCTTGCCCGCGTTGGCGTCCAGCGCGACGATGCGGCGCGCCCCGGCGAACCGGGCGCCCGCGATGGCGGCGAGGCCGACACCGCCGCATCCCACCACGACCACGTCGTCCGCCGGTCCCGTCGCCGCGGTGTTGACCGCCGCGCCGAACCCGCTGGGGACGGCGCAGCCGAGCAGGGCCGCCACCTCGGGCGGGACCTTCGGGTCGATCTTGACCACCTGGCGCTCGGGCACGACCACCTGCTCCGCGAGCCCGCCCACGCCCAGCACCCGGTTGGCGGGACCACCGTTGACGAGCTCGACCGGCGGGTTCTGGGCGAGCTTGCGCGGGCACGCCTGCGCGCGGCCGGCGAGGCACTGCTTGCATTCGCCGCACGGGACCATGGGGGCCACGACGACGGTGTCTCCCGGGACGACGCCCGACACGTCGGCGCCGATCTCGCGGACCACCCCCGTCACCTCGTGGCCGAGCAGGTAGGGGAACGCGGTTCCCGAGGTGCCCTCCATGAAGTGCACGTCGCTGTGGCACAGCCCGCAGGCGGTGACGTCGAGCAGCACCTCGTTGTTCTCGGGCGCGCGCCCGGCCACGCGTTCGAGGGAGACGTGGTGGCCGGCCTCCAGCGCCACCGCCCCGAGGTAGCCGGAGGTCATCGGCCCGCTCCGTCCGCCGGGAGCCACGCTGGGCCGCGTTCCGGTGAGCTTTCCAGGATCACGGTCTTGAGTTCGGTGTACTCCTCGTGGCCGACCCGTCCGAGCTCGCGTCCGAACCCGGAGGACTTGACGCCGCCGACGGGCGCGTCGAGCGCCAGCGCGCCGTAGGAGTTGATCCAGAAGTACCCGGTCCGGATGGCCCGCGCGGTCCCCACGGCGCGGGCGATGTCGCGAGTCCAGCAGCCGCCCGCGAGCCCGTAGTCGGAGTCGTTCGCGAGCCGTACGGCCTCTTCGTCGTCGGAGAACCGTTGCACCGCCAGGACCGGGCCGAACACCTCCTCCCGCACCAGGTCGACGCTCTCGGCCGCCTCGGGCGGCACCTCGACGATCGTCGGCCGCAGGAACGCCCCGCCGGGGTGGGCGCCGGGCGGGCGGTCACCACCCACCACGACACGGGCGCCCGCGCGCACCGCCTGGTCGATCATGCCCCGGACCCGTGTCACCTCCCGCTGCGAGATCAGCGCGCCGACGCGGTTGCGCTGGTCGAAGGGGTCGCCGACCGGGATCCGGGCGGCTCGGGCCGCCAGTTCCGCGAGGAACTCGTCGGCCACCGCGTCCTGTACGAGGAGGCGCGAGCCGGAGAAGCAGCGCTGCCCGGCGTTGCGGAAGATCCCGGCCAGCGAGCCGTCCAGGGCGGCCTCGAGGTCGGCGTCGGCGAAGACGACGTTCGCGGACTTGCCGCCGAGTTCCAGCAGCAGGCGGGTGGGGCCCGCCGCGGCGGCCGCCATCACCCGCCGTCCCACTCCCGAGCTGCCGGTGAACGAGATGAGGTCGACGCGCGGGTCCTGGAGCAGGGCCTGCCCGGCCGGGGCCTCGCCCTGCACCACTTGCAGCGCGCCCGCCGGTACGCCCGCCTCCGCCATCAGCTCGGCGAACGCGGGCGCTGCCAGGGGGCTCTGCTCGGGGGCCTTCAGCACCATCGTGTTGCCCGCCGCCAGGGCGGGTCCGGCCTTCTGCGCGGAGAACATGAGCGGCGCGTTGAACGGGATGATGGCCGCCACCACCCCGACCGGCTCGCGGAACGTCATCTTCCAGGCGGTGCCGTCCAGGGGCAGGGTCATCCCTTCCAGATTGCTCGCCCACGACGCCGAGTTGCGGAGCAGGGCGGCGGCCACCATGACGTCCGCGCGGCCCTCCATCCAGGTCTTGCCGTTGTCGAGCACGACCAGGTGCGCCAGCCGGTCGACGGACTCTTCGAGCAGGCCGGCCGCGCGCAGCAGGACGGCGGCGCGCTGAAGGGGCGGGGTGGCGGCCCAGTCGGGCTGGGCGCGGACCGCTCCGCCGACCGCCTCGTCGATCAGCGACGACGAGGTGGCGGAGACCCGCGCCAGTGCCGAACCGTCGCCCGGATACAGGGTCGTCATCGGCTCGCCGGCGCCGTCCACCAGACGCCCGTCCAGGAAGGTGTGCTCCGAAGGAAGCCGGGCCTTGGAGATCCGGGCGGCCAGGTCGGTGGAGAGGGTTGTCGCGGTCACGGCGCCTCCGGTTCATACGGCTCGCGCGGCCCGGGATCCGTCGAGGGTGGCGGAAGGCCACTGCGCGGGAGTAGCGTACCGCTCTAACGAATATAGGATCAACTGTCCGATAAACGGAAGGGCAGGATGGACTACACCCACCTCGGCCGGAGCGGCCTGCGCGTCAGCCGGATCTGTCTGGGCACCGACAACTTCGGGACGCAGACCACCGAGGACGACGCCCACCTCATCCTGGACGCCGCGCTCGACCACGGGATCAACATGGTCGACACCTCCGACGCCTACGGCTGGCGGTTCGGTGAGGGCTACACCGAGCAGATCATCGGCCGCTGGCTGAGCAAGGGCGGCGGCCGGAGGGAACGGACCGTCCTGGCCACCAAGCTGTACGGCGAGATGGCCGACTGGCCCAACAACGGGCGCCTTTCCGCGTTGCACATCAGGAGGGCCTGCGACGCGTCGTTGCGGCGGCTCCAGACCGACTACATCGACATCTACCAGATGCACCACGTCGACCGGGACACCCCAGTCGAGGAGATCTGGTCGGCCATGGATGTGCTGCGCGCACAGGGCAAGATCGTCTATGTCGGCTCGTCCAACCACGCGGGGTGGCACGTCGCGAGGCTCCAGGAGGAGGCGCGCCGCCGCCATCACCCGGGGCTGGTCAGCGAGCAGTCGATCTACAGCCTCCTCGACCGGACGATCGAGCTGGAGGTGCTTCCCGCCTGTGCCGAGTACGGCGTCGGTGTCCTGGCCTGGGCGCCGCTGAGCGCCGGGCTGCTGGGCGGCGTCCTGGAGAAGGAGCGCCGCAACCAGCTCGGGACCCCGCTCAAGGGGGAGCGCATCGCCCCCCACCGTCAGGCGCGGCTCGCCAAGCTCGAACGGCACCGGCCCGCGATCGAGGAGTACGAGAAGCTGTGCCGCGACCTGGGGGCGGACCCGGCGCACGTCGCCCTGAGCTGGGTGCTCGGCAGGCCGGGCGTGGACGGCGCGATCGTGGGCCCGCGCACCCTCGACCAGCTCACCGGCGCGCTGGGCGGGCTGTCGCTCCACCTGGACGCCGACACGCTCACCAGGCTCGACGAGATCTTCCCCGGCCCCGGTCCGGCCCCCGAAGCCTACGCCTGGTGACGCAGGTTCCCGGACCGCGGCCGCGGGGGCCGCAGGCCCCCGCTCACCACATGAACGCTCACCACATGAACGCTCACCACATGGACTGCTTGAGGTCGAGCAGCCGGCGCAGGCCGACCTTTTCCAGGTAGCCGAGCTGCCCGTCGACCTGGCGGACGTGGCTGTCGAGCCACGAGCCGGTCTGCTCCCGCGCCGCCAGGTCGCGGTACGCCACGAGCGCCTCCCGGTCGTAGTCGTAGTGCCCCGGCGAGGAGGTCGGGTGCGCGCCGTACGGAGCGTGCGCGACCGCCTCGACGATGGCGCCCGGGATGGACACGTGGCGCGGGTCCGGTGACGGCGCCGAGGGATCGAGGATCTCGTCCACGCTGACGATCACATGGTCGGACGCCTTGGCCATGAGGTCCTCGAACCGCCGCTGGCCGAAGATCTGCACGTTGCCGCGCTGGTCGGCCACCTGCCCGTGCACCAGGCACGCGTCGGCGCGCAGGGCCGGGATCGTCGTCACGGTCCCGCCGGTGTAGGGGTCGGTCGTGGACCTGATGAGCGGGTTCACCTTGGGAAGGTCGGTTCCCTCGTAGAGCGGCGGCAGCGCCACGAACGGCAGCCGCGCCGCGCCGCCGCGCAGGCCGAAGACGATCCACGCCTCGTCGGCCTCGATGATCTCGATCTCCTTGCGCTCCCCCGCCCTGCGGAAGTTGGGCGCGAAGCCGAGGAACTCCAGGCCCACATAGCTCACGTGCAGCCTGGACACGCATCCTGCCGCGACGAGGACATCGACGGCCAGCCCGGCGCTCGGCGTCGGGATCACCGTCAGGTCGCGGACGCCCTTGCGCACGAGGGCGTACACGAGCGCCATCGGGTTGTTGTGGGAGTGCGCGCCGCCCACCGCGACGGTGGCGCCGTCCTCGATGACGGCGACCGCCTCGTCGGGCGTCATCACCTTGCTCTTGATCGGCGAGGCTGGCGAAGGCACGGACATCACTGAGGCTCCTGTCGGGTGGCGCCGGGCGAAACCGGCTCGGCCTCGCTCAGCTTCTTGAGTTCCGCGCGACGGACCTTGCCGCCGTCGTCGACGGGAATGGCGGGGACGAACTCCACGAGGCGGGGGCGCTTGTAGTTGGCCAGCCGCGCGGCACAGAAGTCGATCAGCTCCTCGGCGGTCACCTCCGCGCCGTCGGCCCTCTCCACCAGGGCCTTGACCACCTCGCCGAACCGGGGATCGGGCACGCCCACGACGCCCGCCCGGTTGACGCCGGGGCAGGACTGCACGACGGCCTCCACCTCGGCGGCGTACACGTTCTGCGACCCGGACCGGATGACCCCCTGCTTGCGGTCGACGAGGTAGACGTAGCCGCGCTCGTCCTGCCAGGCGAGGTCGCCCAGGGACAGCCAGCCGTCGCGGATGGCGGCCCTGGTCTCCTCCGGCTGGCTCCAGTAGCCGGAGAAGGTGCTGGCGCTGGCCAGTTGCAGCTCGCCCGTCTCGCCGCGCGGGACCTCGTCGCCGTGCTCGTCGACGATGCGCGCCCGCGCGTACGCCGCCGGACGGCCCACCGAGACGATCGGCGACGGGTTGTCGCGGGCCAGCAGGTAGTCGTGGTCCTCGGGGGTCAGCAGGGTGGCGTAGCCTCCGGCCTCGGTGGCGCCCAGCCCCTGGTACATCCCGCAGCCGACCCCGTCGCGGACGGTCCGCACCACGTCCCATGAGATCGTGGCGCCGCCGTACCCGATGAGCGAAAGCGTCGAGGCGTCCCAGGGGCCGTGCTCCTCGATCCGCTTGGCCAGGTCGACGAGCATGGTGGGCACGAGGAACGCGTGCGTCACCCCGTACGCCTCGACGTCGGCGCGGAAGGCGGCGGCGTCGAACCTGCTGCGGATCAGCAGCGGCACGCCCAGGTAGGTGGCGGCGGTGAGGTAGAAGGCGCCGACGCCGAGCGTCATGGGAACCGACAGGAACGTCGGGCCGGTGCGCGGCACCTCCACCTCGATCAGGAAGTTGCTCACGCTGGCGAGCTGCTGCCGGTGCGTGGCCATGCAGCCCTTGGGCAGACCCGTGGTCCCGCTGGTGTAGCGCAATGAGCGCAGGTCGTCACCCGTCCCGAGCACCGGCGGGTCCGCCGTGCTGCTGTCCTCGGTCAGCTCGCGCAGCGGCCGGGCGCCCGGCAGCCCGTCCACGACGCTGAACACGTCGCGCACGGTGGGCGCGTCCGCAGCGGCCTCCACCGCGGGGCCGCTTTCGCAGATGACGGCGCTCGCGCCCGAGTGCTGGAGGATCCTGCGGATCTCGGGGGCGGTGAGCCGGGGGTTGATGGCGACGCTGACGAGGTTGCACTTCCAGAGCGCGAAGTAGGCGATCGGGATGTCGCAGCTGTTCGTCAGCACGACCGCCACCCGCTCCTGCTCGCGGTAGCCGCGTGCGCGCAGCACGTTGGCGAGCCTGTTCGCCTCCGCGTCCAGTTCCGCCCAGGTGAGCCTGCGGTGGTCCTCGATCAGCGCCGGCCGGTCGGCGAACTGGACGGCGTTGCGGCGCAGCAAGGACTCGATGCGCATCGTGCTACCTCCTCGCCCGGGCGTCCGGACCGGGCGCGCCGGGCACGTGTCGTGCCAGGACCCCCAGGATCAGCCCCGCCACGAGGTCCGGATGGGTCAGGTGTGCGTTGTGGCCGGCGCCCTTGAGCTCCTCGACCTCGCCGAGGTAGCCCATGGAGGCGGGCGTCGACATGCGGTCCTGGTCACCGCAGGCCAGGACCACGGGGGCGGCGGCGTGCGCGACCTGGTCGGCGATCCGTTCCCGCGCCAGTGGCGGGACGAGCGCCGCCGCCCGGTCGTGGGCCAGCGCGTACCCGTCGGGCACCCGGCGGATACCGGGGGCCAGCCGGTCCGGCGGGATCGGGTCGGCCGCCTCGGCGAGCCCGGACACCCGGGCGAACCGGGCCAGGGCCTCGTCGCGGTCCGCCCACGTCCGGGCCGGGCGGGAGGCCGACGCGGAGCGCCGCGCCAGCTCCTCCTCGGTCCAGTCGACCTTGATGGAGAAGCCCAGCACCGCGCGCACGTCGAGGCCGAAGATCGGGTTCGCGAGCGTGAGGGCGACCAGGCCGCCCAGCGAGTGGCCCACGAGGACGACGGGCTCGCCGGGGCCGATACGCGCGGCGACCGCCGCCGCGACGACGCCCGTTGCGTAGCTCGGCAGCCGTCCCGAGCGCCCGTGCCCCGGCAGGTCCAGGACGGTCCAGCCGATGGTCGCGGGGAGGCGCGCGAGCACGCCGTCCCAGACGGTCGCGCAGGCCCCGGACCCGTGCAGGAACACCAGGCGGGAGTCCGGCCCGCCGCCGCTTTCCGCCCAGACCACCGGCCAGTCGAGCTCAGGCATCGATCCGGTCCCCCTCATCGTCGAGCAGGAAGTCGAGCAGGACGTCGGTGAACTCCTTTGCGCGCTCGATCTGCGGGTAGTGGCCCGCGCCCTCGATCACCCGGCTCCGCGCGCCGGGGACCGTGCAAACCAGCCGTTCCCAGGACTCGCGCGGCACCAGCCGGTCCTCCGATCCCAGCAGGAACAACGAGGGCACCCGGACACGGTCGTACGAGGGTGCCCGGCGCCCGGTCCGATGGGGTGTCGCCTCGTCGCCGCCGGGCCGTGGCAGCCGGAGGCCGGCGGCGGCGCCGAACTCCCAGGCGCCGGGGAGGACACAGAACTCGTGGCGCCTGCGAAGGTACGCCTCGTCGTCCCGGAACGCCGGGTCGGCGAACAGCACGGACATGATCGGGCGCAGCCCGTCCAGCGAACCGTCGTAGCGGGTCAGCAGGTCGTGCCCCGGACCGCCGGGGGGATCCATGCCGATGCCGACCACCGCCATCGCCTCCACCGGCCACGCCATCGGCGCCGAGGCCGCGGCCGTGAGCAACAGCCGCCCGCTCAGCGAGGTGCCGACGAACCGGGCGGAGCCGATGCCGAGGCTTTCCAGCAGCACTCGCACCTGCGTCATGAGGCGGCGACGCTGCCCCCGGAAGTCCCGCACCTTGTCGCTGGCCCCGTACCCATAGAAGTCGGGGGCGATGACGCGGAAGTGCGCCGCGAGGTCGTCGATGCAGTGCTCCCACGTCAGCTCGGCGGCGGCGCCGTACTCCCCGCCGTGCAGGAGCACCAGGGGCGGGCCGTCTCCGGCGTCGAGGTAGTGCGTCCGGAAACCGCCGACCTCCAGGATCCGATGGGTGAAGCTCATCGAGAGGGCACCGGTCCGTAGCGCCGGAGGACACCGTCACGGTCCACGTGCTCGCGCAGGATGCGCAGCTCCTCCTCCGTCGGCGCGGGGGTCTCGGTGACGTCGTCGGAGACCAGCAGCTCGAAGCCGGTGGCCTCGCGGACCGCGTCGACGCTGGATCCAGGGTGGACGCTCATCAGGCGCATGTGCTTGGTCTCGGGCTCGAAGTCGAAGACCCCCAGCGGCGTGAAGAGGAACTCGGGGCCCTCCGTCCCCTTCCGGTACACCTTGCTCCGCGAGTCTCCCCCGTCGAGCCAGCCACCGCCCGAGCGGAAGTCCACCTTGTCCACGAGAACCCGTGGCGAGTGATGCTCGGTGTAGAGGAAGCTGCGGCGGAAGGCGCCAAGGAAGATGAGGCCGACCGTCCCCGGCCCGCGGACCTTGGGCGCGTCCCACGGGCCGATCACCGACATGTTGACGTTGCCGAACTTGTCGATCTGCATGCCGCCGACGAAGGCGAAGTCGAACCGCATGGCCAGTTCCAGGTCGACGACGTCCTCAAGGCTGTACCGGAAGTCGCTGTTCACCAGGTTCCGGAAGTCGCTGGAGGACTCGGTCAGCCGCTCGAAGCCGGGGTTCAGCCCGCCGCTGCCTCCGCACATGAAGGACAGGTTCGGTGCGTGCGTGAGCTGGGCCAGGCGGAGCCCCGCCATGGGGATGTGGGCGGCGGCGCCGACCGCGCCGAAGTACCCGTCCCGCATCAGCCGGGACATCGACACCGCCATCAGCTCGGCCCAGCTCCAACGCTCGTCCATCCCTGCTCCTGTTCGTCTCGATCTCTACCGGCCGTGCGGCGCGGACCACCGTCCGCGCCCGCTAGCCGAGGGCCCAGCGGCCCGTTCTCGGCGGCAGCCGGTGCCGGCGCACGTTGCTGATCATCGAGGCGTCCAGCATCCACTGCCGGGCGCGCTCGGGCTCCGCGGCCGTCTCCGCCATCATCCGCTGGTAGGACTCGGCCTTCACCGGGTTCTTCTGCGCGAGCGCCTGTGTCGTCTCCCGCGTCAGGCGCTGGATCTCCTCAAGGGCCACCGCCCGCCGCCGTTCCGCCCACGCGTCGAGACAGCTCGCGTCCTGCTCGCCGCGGATGACGCCGAGAAGCTGGACGGCGGCGTCGTACGCGTCGTGGATGCCGCTGTTCAGCCCCATGCCCCCCATCGGGCTGTTGATGTGGGCGGCGTCGCCGGCGAGCAGGATCCGTCCGACGCGAAGCCGCTCCGCCACGCGCTCGTGGACGGCGTAGATCTTCGCCTCCTTGACCGGCAGCTCCAGGGACGTGCCCACGATGAGGGTGAGGCGTTTCCGGATGAAAGGGGCCGACGTCGCCTCCTCGTCGCTGACCCCCGGCGGGATCGAGATCACCACGCGCCAGAGGTCCGGGATCCGGAGCAGGAGGAGATGCTCCTTCGGGTCCGAGATGTAGTTGACCTCGCAGATGTCCGGGAGCAGTTCCTCAAGGGGGTACTCCAGGCTCAGCACGAGGTAGCGGTGCTCGTACGTCGAACCGTCGAAGGACAGGCCGAGACACTTGCGGACGGTGCTGCGGGCGCCGTCCGCGGCGATCACCCACGACGCCTTCTGGATCAGGCCGTCCGCCCCGTGCACCTCCGCGTGCGTGTCGAAGGTGTCGACCCGTTCGACCTCGACGCCGTACCGCACCTCGGCGGTCGGCGTCCTGGCCAGGCGCTCGTTGAGGATGTCGACGTACTTGTACTGCTCGAGCTGGAGGCGGAACGGGTACGGCGTCTCCGACGACAGCCCCGAGAGGTCGAACTCGGCGATCAGGCCGTCGGTCCGGCTGCGGTACTGGGCCTTGGGGGCGATGAGACCCTGCCGGAGCATCTCGCCGGCGATGCCGAGCTCAAGCGCGATCTCCAGGGTGGGCGAGTGGAACGTGGACGCCCGCCACTCGACGCTGGGCTGCATCAAGCGCTCGAACACCCGCACGGTGACGCCGCGGCGCGCCAGGGCGAGCGCCGCGGTCAGCCCGACCGGCCCGCCCCCGACGATCGCCACATCGACCGGTGGACGGGGCGGCTGCTGGGCGGCGTTCACCGGGCGGCCCATTCGACGAGGTGGTCGCACATCCGCTCGGCCAGGTCGGGGCGGCCCTGGAAGTAGTGGTCGGCCCCGGCGATCTCCACCCATTCCCGCCGGTCGTGCGCGACCGCGTCGTACATCGACCGGGCATGGCTGGGGAACGCCGCGACGTCGGCGCTCCCGGAGATCACCATCACCGGGACGGAGACCCGCGGCAGGTGCTTGGGCGCGTTCGCGCGGCTGAGGTCATGGCTCCACTGGCTCAGCCACGAGCGGAGGCTGGTGTGGTGGCCCAGGCTCGCCGGGCGGAAGTTCGCCACCCACGGATCGCCCCAGAGCGTGCCGCTCCGGCGGTCGGACGGGTCGAGCGAGAGGTCGAGGAAGCGCAGGTCGGCGGCGGTGCCGTGCACGACGAAGGGCAGGTCGTCGGGCGTGGGGCCGTCGCCGCGGCACATCGGGTGGGAGCCGTCCGCCAGCGCCGTGAGCTGCTCCTGGACCCACCGGGTGATGCGCCGGTTCCGGTCGAGCTGGCCCTGGCGGTAGGCGCGGACGAAGTCGTCCGGGTAGGGGACGGTCCGGCCGGGCGCGAACATGTCGAGCTCCGGGTCGCGCCGGTCCGGCCGGGCCTCGTCGGTGATCGCCGGGTCGAGCCCTTCGGTGTACACGATGGCCCGTCCCGGGTGCGCCATGGCCATCACGAGCAGGTCGGCGGGGGGCAGGTCCGCGTCGGTGAGGTCCGGCGGGTCGCCCGCCGGAGTCGCCTTGATGTCGGGCGCCTCGGCCTGGGACTGGTACAGCGCCGCGAGACCGCCGCCGCCCGAGTTCCCGACGAGCACCACCTTCCCGAAGCCCATGGAGCGCAGGTGCGCGATCGCGGCGGCGATGTCCAGCACGCAGTTCTCCATGATCAGGGTCGAGTCGTTGCCGACGTACCGGGTCGCGAGGCCGGCGGCGGCGACTCCCCGGCGCGCCAAGGGTTCCAGCGCGTAGTGGCCCAGGAAGTTCGAGGCCGGGTGGACGAACAGGAAGACGGTGTCGGTGGGCGCGGCGTCGTCTCGCCACAGAACGCCCCAGATCGTCTTGCTGAGGCGGGCCACCCCCGAGTTGATGTCGATCCGTCCGTCCGCGGACATCGGGATGGCGAGCAGTTCACGTGTGAGCAAACGGGCCCCCAAAAAGGAGAAGCGCACGAGGTTCGGGTCGGGAGGTCAGCCGCGGCGGCGGGCGTTCCATGCCTCCAGGGTCTTCAGCCCCTCGGCGGCGTCCTGGTCGTCGAGGTCGCGGCTCTGCATGGTCAGCTCGATACGCACTCCGTTGGGGTCGAACAGGTACAGCGACTCCCAGGTGCCGTCGTGGTCCACGAGGCCGGTCGTCTCGACGCCCATCTCGTTGAGGTGCCGCTGCCAGGCGAGCAGGTCCTCGCGGGTGCCGACGTTCACCGCGATGTGCCGGATCCACGAGGGGATCGGGTCGGACTCGGGCCGTTCGAGGCCCTCGACCTCGAAGAACGCGATCGCCTCACCGGAGGTCATTCCGTAGAAGGTGTGCAGGAAAGGAGTGGGCTCGCCCACCGACGGCACCCTGTCGAGCTGGATGGCGGCGAGGAACTCGCAGCGCATCACCCGTGTGTAGAAGTCGTAGGTCGCCTGGGAGTCCCAGGTCGGATAGGCGATGTGGTTGAGGCTGATCGGTGCCGACGGGATCGTCATGGTCCCTTCCTCGTCCGTTTATCGGACAGTACGTCCGTAATATGCATTAGTGTTGCTCTTGGCCGAGCGGCTGTCAACCACGGCGGCCGGGCCGTACGGAGTGCCCGGGGGCCGGTGGGATCCGGCACTCAACCGCTCCGAGTCGTGTCACCATCCATATGAACTCGACTTCACAGAGAGAGGCCACATGTCCACTGACAGGCAGTCCGGTGCCGGCGGCGCGGCGAACGGCGGGGCGCTGACCCTGGATCGCGGTCTGCGGGTCCTGGAACTCCTCGCCGCCGAGGACCGCGATTTCGCGGTCGCCGAGATCGCCTCGGAGCTGTCCATGCACCGGCAGGCGGTGTACCGGCTCCTGAACACCCTCACCGCGCACCACCTCGCCGCCCGGACCGATTCGGGGCGCTACTGCCTGGGGCTCGGCGTGCTGCGCCTTTCCCATCTGGCCAACTCGCAGTTGCGCCGGCTGGTGCTCCCGCAGTTGCGCCGGCTCGCCGAGTCGCTGGAGTCCACCGCCCAGTGCGTGGTCGCCGAGGGGAACGAGGCCGTCGCCCTCAGCGTCGTCGAGCCCGAGAACGCCGCGTTCCACCTCTCCCAGCACCCGGGCGCGCGGCACCCGCTGGAGCAGGGCGCGAGCGGCATCGCGATCCTGTCGAGCAGGCCGCCCACGCCGGGCGAGCCACAGGAGGTCACCAAGGCGCGGGAGCTCGGATACGTCGTCACCAGCGGGCAGCTCACCGCCGGGGCCGTCGGCATCGCCACGCCGTTGCGCGACCGCACGGGGCAGCCCCTGAACGCGAGCATCGGCATCGTCTCGCTGCGCGAGCTGGACATCGAGGAGGCGGCGGCCGCCGTCATGGCCGCCGCCGCGAACATCTCCGAGTTCGGCGCCTGAGCCCCGGCCGGCCGCCGGAGGCGATGGGCGGCCGATGTGACCCTTGACACCGGCGAGCGCGATGCCGACCATGAGATGGCCAATATCTGAGCGTTTCTTTTCAAATATAGGACATCCATGACGTCATCGTTCGCCCGGAACCAGTGGTACGTCGCCGCCTACGGCTCCGAGATCAGCAATGAGCTGCTGGCTCGCACCATCTGCGGCGAGCCGATCGTCTTCTACCGGACCTCGGCGGGGGAGGTCATCGGGCTCTCGGACAACTGCGTGCACCGGCGCTTCCCGCTGTCCGAGGGAAGGCTCGTCGACGACAAGATCGTCTGCGGGTATCACGGCTTCACCTACGACCAGCGCGGCACCTGCGTGTACGTGCCCGGCCAGCAGCGGATACCGCGCACGGCCCGGGTGCCCCGCTACCCCGTCGTCGAGCAGGACGGCTTCATCTGGGTCTGGATCGGCGACCCGGACCGGGCCGACGCCGGCGCGATCCCGCGGACGCCGTGGTTCGAGGCCGAGGGCTGGTCGACCGTGCGCGGCATGGAACGGCTGGAGGCGCGCTACGGGCTGCTCGTCGACAACCTGATGGACCTCTCGCACGAGACGTACCTGCACAGCACCTCCATCGGATCGCCCGAGGTGGCCGAGGCGCCCATCACGACCGAGGTGGACGACGTCAACCAGGTCGTCTACGTCAGCCGGCGGATGGACGACGCCGAGTGCCCGCCGTTCTACGCGCGGGCCACCGGGATCACCGGCCGCATCACGCGGTGGCAGGACATCGAGTACCACCCGCCGTGCCTGTACCAACTGCACACGCGGATCGCGCCCCAGGGCGTCTACCCGCCCGACGACGGCCCCGACGACCAGGCGTTCCATGTGGAGATCGCCAACCCGATCACTCCGGAGACCGAGACCACCACGCTCGACTTCTGGGTGGTCGCCCGCGACTTCGCGATCGACGACCCGGAGATCTCCGGATCGCTGACCGAGATCACCCGCTCGATCATCCTTGAGGACGTCGCCGCGCTGACCCGGCTGGAGCGGCACCTGGCCGCCGATCCCGGCGGCTACCAGGAGCTCAGCATCAACATCGACACCGGGGGCCTGGCCGCCCGGCGCATGCTGCGCCGGCAGATCGAGGAAGCCGACCTCGCACAGGCGCGCTCGTGACCGGTGCTGCGCACGAGGGACCTCCCGCCCGCCGGGCGGGGGGCTTCCGGATCACCTGGGTGCCCGGGAGCGACCGGCTCCACGGCATCTGCCACTGCGGCGCCGACCGCGTGAGCGAGGACCCCGCCGAACTCTGGACCTGGCTCTACGACCATCCCGTCGACCACCGGCCGACGCCGGAACCGGCGGGTGACGCCTCACCGGAGCGCTCGCGCGCGCTGGTGCCCACCCCGGTGGGGATCGCGCCGTGACCTCCCCGGCCGCCCGGACCGTGGCCGAGTGGGAGGACGATCTCCTGGTCGCGCGCAAGGAGGCCGTCGCCGCCGGTGTCGTCGCGCTGCACCTGGTCAGCCCCTCCGGCGCGGACCTGCCCGCATGGCGGCCCGGCGCCCACATCGACCTGCTGCTGCCCTCCGGCCTGGTGCGGCAGTACTCCCTGTGCGGCCGCCCCGGCGACCTCTCCACGTGGCGGGTCGCGGTGCTGCGGGAACCGGACGGCGCGGGCGGCTCCGCCTACGTGCACGACCGGCTGGCCGCGGGACAGCGGCTGCGGGTGCGCGGGCCGCGCAACCACTTCGAGCTCGAACCGGCCGACCGCTACCTGTTCATCGCGGGCGGCATCGGCATCACGCCGCTGCTGCCGATGGTCGAGTCCGTGCAGCGGTCCGGTGCGCCGTGGCGGCTCGTGTACGGCGGCCGGAGCCGCGCGTCCATGGCGTTCACCGACGAGCTCGCCCGCTACGGCACGAAGGTCGAGCTGCGGCCGCAGGACGAGACCGGGCTGCTCGACCTCGACACGCTCCTCGGGGAGCCGCGGCCCGGCACCAAGGTCTACTGCTGCGGCCCGGAGGCCCTGCTCACCGCCGTCGAGGAGCGCTGCTCGCGGTGGCCCGGGGACGCGCTGCGGGTGGAGCGGTTCCGCCCCCGCCGGCCCGGCCCCTCCGCCGCGGAGGACTCGGCGTTCCTCGTCGAGCTGGCCTCCAGCGGACGCGTCATCGAGGTGCCGCCGCACGTCTCCATCCTCGCCGCCCTTGAAGAGGCCGGTGTCCCGGTGCTCAACTCCTGCCGCGAAGGCACGTGCGGGACGTGCGAGACGACGGTCCTGGACGGGGAGCCGGACCATCGGGACTCGGTGCTCACCCCGGAGGAACGGGCCTCGGGCGAGTTCATGATGATCTGTGTCTCCCGTGCCCGCGGGGACCGGCTGGTGCTCGACCTCTGACCCGGATCCGCGGGCGGGTGCGGCCCGCCCGCGGTGCACCGGCTCTCCTTCGGTCCCTACGGTCCTGGCGCGGGTCAGCCCTGTTCCGGCTGGGGCTCCGCCACGTCCGGCCGGCGCGGGCCGGAACCGGCGGCGACCCGCCGGGCCTGCGTGAACAGGCGCTTGGCGATGTCGATGAGCCCTCCCCGGCCGAGCAGCACGAGAAGCACGATGATCGCGCCATAGGCGATGTCCGGCTTCCCCTGGTAGATCTCACCGGAGACGAGCGGCAGGTAGACGATGATGATTCCGCCGATGAGGGGGGTGGCCGGCGACCGTACCCCCGTCACGCCCAGCCCGATGAACAGCGTCAGGGACAGGGTGAAGGCGAAGGGGTCCGGGCTCACATAGGCCGAGAACAGCGCGAGCAGGGCGCCCGCCAGCCCGGCCAGCAGCGAGCTGACGAAGAACGCGGCGATCTTGACCCGGCTGACGTTGATACCGCAGACCGTCGCGGCGAGCTCGCTGTCCCGGACCGAACCGAGTGCCCGGCCGACCCTGCCGCCCAGGAAGAGCCGGGTGAGGCCGAAGGCGAGCGTCGCGGCCACCAGGATCACGTAGTAGGTCCAGACACCGGTGTCCATGCTGCTGGAGGGCGCGGACCAGCCGGAGACGGTCATGCCCTGGGTGCCCCCGGTCAGGTCCTCGAAGTGCTTGGCGAACTGGGGGACGGTGAGCGCGAGCGCGAACGTGGCCAGGGCCAGGTACATGCCGCTCAGCCGCAGCGCCGACACCGCGAACACCAGGCCGAGCACGGCGGCGGCCAGCGGCGCCAGGAGGATGGCGAGGTACGGGTTGACTCCCGCGTTCGTGACGAGCAGGGCGGTCGAGTAGGCGCCGACGCCCATCAGCCCGCCGTGCCCCAGCGAGATCTGGCCCGCGTAGCCGGTCACCACGTCCAGGCTCAGGATCGCCAGCCCGTAGATGAGCACCATGCTGAAGTTGGAGATCGTGAAGTCGCCGCTGAACTGGGGCAGCAGCGCGAGCGCGACGAGCACCAGCACGGTCGCCACCCGGCTCGGCGTCACCAGCGTGGTGACCGGCCGCGGTGCGTCGGGGTGCCCGCTGGCAGGACGTGCAGCGGCTCCGGTGAGGGTCGTCATGGTGGTTCTCCGCTCAGGCCCGGTGCGCGACCGGTCGGCCGAACAGGCCGTTGGGCTTCACGTACAGGACGGCGACGATCACACCGAAGGCGATGACGGCGTTGAGCGTCTGCAGGTCCGGCATGAGGTAGTTCGAGAAGTTGACGATCAGGCCCACGATCAGACCGCCGATGACGCTGCCCACCATGCTGTCGGTGCCGCCGAGCACGACCGCCGCGAAGGCGAACAGCAGCGGTGGCTGCAACATGTTCGGTTCGAGGGTCTGGACCGGGGCGACGAGGATCCCGGCCACCGCGCCGACCGAGGCCGCGATCCCCCACCCGACGGTCTGGACCCTGAGCACGGAGATGCCGAGAAGCTCGCTCTCGGTGGGCTGGAGGGCGGCGGCGCGCATGGCGAGCCCGAAGGTGGTGAGCCGGAAGAACGCGGCGCACATCACCACCAAAGCGACGGCGATCACGAGGATGGCGATCTGCCGCTGGGGCAGGTAGACGCCGAGCACGCTCACCGGGCGGTTGTCGAACGGCGAGGGGAAGCTCTTCGTTGAGTATCCCCAGATCATCCCGGTCACCCCGTTGACCAGGTAGAACAGCCCGATCGTGAGCAGGATGAGCCCGAAGCCGCCGCGCTTGGCCACCGGGCGCACCAGGCCGGCCTGCAACCCGGAGCCCAGCACGAACGAGACGACGAGCGCGAAGGCGAAGGCGAGCGCGTAGGGCCAGCCGAACTTGGCCGACATCGTCCACGCCACGAACGCGCTCAGGGTGGCCATCTCGCCCTGGGCGAAGTTGATCGTGCCGGTCACGCGGTTCACGACCACGAGCGCGAGGCCGAGGACCGCGAAGATCGTCCCGTCGCTGAGGCCGATGACTAGCTGCTGGATGAACTGCGTCATGGTGCTGGCCGGATCCTTAGGCGAGGTACTGGTTCACGAGGCTGACCTGGAGGTCCTCGGTGGGACCGACGTCCTGGACGTAGCCGGCCTGGAGCACGTAGGCACGGTCGGCGACCTCCATCGCGTAGCCCACGTCCTGCTCGGCGAGGACGACGGTCATGTCGCGTTCCCGGATCGTCCGCTGGATCAGCTCGTAGACGTCCGAGGTGGTGCGTGGCGAGAGGCCGAGCGAGGGCTCGTCCAGGAGCAGCAGCCGCGGCTCGGACATCAGGGCCCGGCCGATCGCGAGCATCTGCTGCTCACCGCCGCTGAGCGTGCCGGCCCGCTGGTCCTGCCGCTCGGCGAGGCGGGGCAGGGTGTCGAAGACCTCGCTCATCCGGCGCCGGATCTCCTTGCGGCGCGCGCCGTAGCCGCCCAGCACCAGGTTCTCCTTCACGGTCAGCTCGACCAGGGTGCCGCGGCCCTCGGGCACGTGCGCGACACCGGCCCGCGCCACGTCGGAGGTGCTCAGCCTGGACAGGTCCCGGCCGTCGAGGACGATGCGCCCGGAGGTCCTGACCATCCGCGAGATCGACCGGAGCGTCGTCGTCTTGCCGGCGCCGTTGGCCCCGAGCAGCGCGATGGTCTCGCCCCGTTCGACGGACAGGCTCGCGTCGAAGAGGGCCGGGATGTTGCCGTAGCGGGCCGACACGTGGTCCATCACCAGGAAGCTCATCCGCGCACCTTCCCCAGGAACGCCTCGCGCACGATCGGGATCTCGCGGACCTCCGCGAGGGTTCCCTCGGCGACCACATGGCCGTCGACGAGCACCGTCACCGTGTCCGCCAGCCGGCCGACGAACGTGAGGTTGTGCTCGATGACGAGGATCGTGATCCCCTGCTCCCGGTTGAGGCGCAGCAGGGTGTCGCCGAACCTCTCGACGTCCTCGGTGGTCAGCCCGGCCGCGGGCTCGTCGAGCAGCAGCAGCCTGGGCCGTCCCATGAGGGCTCGCGCCAGCTCCACGCGCTTGAGGGCCGCGTAGGGCAGCCGGTCGGCCTCGTGCTCGGCGAGGTCGGCGAGGTCGAGCGCCCTGAGGATCTCGTATCCCTCCTCCGTGGCCGCCCGTTCCTCGCGGCGGGCCCCCGGCGAGCGGGTGATCCAGGGCAGCCAGCCGACCTCGGTCCTGCTGTGGTGGCCCAGGAGCACGTTCTCGATGACGGTGAGGCTGGGGCACAGCTGCGGGTGCTGGAAGGTCCGCATGATGCCGAGCTTGGGCAGCCTGGCGGGCGGGACGCGCAGCAGGCTGAGGTCGCGGTAGCGGATCTGGCCGGACTGCGGGCGCTGCGTGCGGGTGATGCAGTTGAACGCCGTGGTCTTGCCGGCGCCGTTCGGCCCGATCAGCGCGTGGACGGTGCCTTCGGCGACCGAGAACGACAGGTCGCGCAGCGCGGTGACGCCACCGAAGCCGACGCCGATCCCCTCGACCACGAGCAGGTCCGCCCGCTCCTCGGCCGGTGGCCCCGGCGCCGTTCCGGACTCTTCCAACGACTCAGACACATGGCTCAACGTGGGCGCGCCTTTCGGAGGGTGACGAGTCTGCCGCTGATCGAGTGTCCGTATATAGGACTCTTCGTTTCGTGTATGTGTCACTGTGCCGCGTATCACTCACGGCGTCAACCGTCCGGATGTGGCACGCGCACCGCCGGTGACCTCCGCTGTCATCCCCAGTTGACCTGGCCGCCCGACACGTTGAGGTTCTGGCCGGTGATGTAGGAGGCGTCCTCGGAGAGCAGGAACCAGATCGCGGCCGCACACTCGCGCGGCTCGCCCTCGCGGCCCATGGGCACGCCCGACGCCCGCGCGGCCCGGAGCCGCTCGGGGTCCTCCCCCCACCGCGTGGCGAGCTCGCGTACCACGCTGTCGCCCATGGACGTGTCGATGATGCCGGGGCAGACGGCGTTGACCCGTACCCCGCGTGGCGCGAGGTGCGTGGCGAAGCTGCGCGTGATGGACAGGACGGCCGCCTTCGACGCGGCGTACACCGCGGCCTCGGCGATCGCGCCGGTCTTGGCGGCGGTCGAGGAGATGTTGACGATGGCCGAGCCGGCGCCCATGCGCTCGGCGAAGCCCTGGCACAGGAAGAACAGCGCTTCGGCGTTCACGCGCATGACACGGTCCCATTCCTCGACGGTGACGTCCGCGACGGGCACGAGGGAGACGACTCCGGCGGCGTTGACCAGATAGTCGAGGCGGTCCACCTCGGCCACGAGCCGCGTCCTGGCGTGGCGGTCGCCGAGGTCCACGGCCCGGGTGGTGACCCCCGGCCGCCGGCCCGCCTCGGCGAGCAGGCCCTCGTCCCGGTCCACCGCCACCACGGCCACACCCTCCGCGACCAGCCGGTCCACGACGGCGAGCCCGATGCCGCCGGCCGCCCCCGTGACCACTGCCGTTCTGTCCGCGCCCATCAACCTCACCGCTTGTCCGTTATTAGAGAAATCTGTACGTATAACGGTCATATGCTCGGACCCGGCCGGAACCGCTGTCAACAGCCATGGCCGGGCGGATCGCGCCTGACCGCACCCGGCTTCCTTGACGCTCGCTCGCGGCGGTTGCAGAATCGATGTACGTATTTACGACAATTTGTCCGATAAATGGAGTCCACGAGCGTGCCCTGGGCATGCCGTGAACCCGGGACGCGAGGGAGCCGTGCACGTGGAGACCGACGACTGGGAGAACACGACCGTTGTCGTGACGGGCGCGGCCCGCGGGCAGGGGGCCGCCGAGGCGGCGTTGTTCGCCGAGGCGGGCGCGAACGTCGTCGCGGCCGACATCGACGCCGAGGCGGTGTCGGCGACCGCGGCGGGCATCGGCGGCCGGGTCACGGCCGTGGGCCTGGACGTGACCAGCGACGAGGGCTGGCGGCGGCTGGCCGGCGACCTCGCGGACGGACCGCCCGTGCGCGTGCTCGTCAACAACGCGGGCATCCACTGGTTCCGGCCACTGCACGACGAGCCGGCGGAGAACCTGGAACGCATGCTGCGGGTCAACCTGATCGGACCCCACCTGGGCATGCGCCACCTGGCGCCGCTGATGCGCCGCGCCGGCGGCGGCTCGATCGTCAACATCTGCTCGGTGGTCGCCGACCGCGGGGCGTGGAACGCGTCCTCGTACGTCGTGTCGAAATGGGCACTGCGCGGCCTGACCAAGGCGGCCGCCCTCGAACTCGGGCCCTGGGGCATCCGGGTCAACGCGGTCCTCCCCGGCTACGTCGACACGCCCATGCTCAGCGAGATCGCCGGAGGCGGCCGGCCGGCGGACTACTACGACTTCCTTCCGCTCGGCCGGCCGTCCACGCCCGGCGAGGTCGCCGAGGCCGTGCTGTTCCTGGCCTCCCGGCGCAGCTCCTCCCTGACCGGGACGGACCTGGTGGTCGACGGTGGCCTCCTGGCCCTTCCCGGCATGCCACCGCCCCAGCGCGTGACGGAGGCGTGAGGGAGAACGGGCTCAGCCGCCCGTCCCGGCGTCGCGGGCCGCCGCCTGGCGGCCCGCGATCCGGCCGAAGGCCAGGCACTCGGCCAGGCTGGCGCCGCCGTTCGGGTAGAGGAGGCCGTGCATGGACCCCAGCTCTCCGGCCGAGTAGAGCCCGGGGATCGGGCCGCCCCGCACCGAGAGGACCCGCGCCCGAGCGTCCCGGCGCGGCCCGCCCACCGTGTGCGACCCGCCCGGATAGAGCGGCATGGCGTACAGGCGCTCACCGGTCAGCGGCGCGAGCGTCTCCACGGGCCGGCCGAACGGGTCCCGGCCGGTCGCGCACGCCTCGTTGTACGTCTCGACGGTGCCGGAGAACACCGCCTCGTCGAACCCGCACTCGCGGGCGAGCCCCGCGACACCGTCACCGCTGCGCACCCAGCCACGCGAGAGCTCGGCGGTGTTGTCCTTGCTCCACGCGTAGTCCCCGACGGGACCGGCCGGGCCGGTACGGGTCGAGACCAGAGGCCCGGCCTGCATCCGGTCCTCGCCGAAGACCCACCACACGGGGATCCGCGGGAAGGTCAGGCGCCCGGCGTCCATGGAGAGCACTTCGAGATTCGCCGCGTGCTGGACGCCGGGCTCACAGGTGAAGCGCGCACCGCTCCCGTCGACCAGGATCGTCCCGTACGGCCGGTTGCCCTCGGCCAGGGCGAAGCGTCCCGTGGCCCAGTAGTCCGGATGGAAGCCGCCGGTGTAGTCGCAGTCCTCGAAATGGGCGACCAGGTGGCCGGGCCAGCCGTTCATGTGCCACAGCTCGGCGCCGACCTCCATGGCCATCGTGATGCCGTCGCCGGTGTTGCGCTCGGTGCCGTAGAAGTAGGCGTGCGGCACGGGGAAGTACCGCCGCTTCAGCTCCTCGCTCGCCTCGTAGCCCCCGGTGGCCAGGACGACGCCGCGCCTGGCGCCGATGCGCCGGACGCGGCCGTCCTGCTCGACCTCGACACCGATGACCGCGCCATCGGCATCGGTGAGGAGCCACCGCGCCCGGGTCGAGTACCGGCGCTCGATGCCCCGGCGGGCCACCTCCGCGTCCAGGAAGCCGAACAGCGGGCATCCGGGGAGCGAGCCGCCGGCCTCGGGCGCGCCGAGCACGCGCCGGAAGCCGACGGTCTCCCACCCGGGAAGGGACCGGTGCTCGCCGCCCTGACCGCCCTCGGCGTGCGAGCACCCCAGCTCGTCGAGCCACCGCGGGTTCAGGGCGACCTCCTCGGCCCACGTGCGGATCAGCTCGGCGTCGAACCGCGCGGGGTCGTCCGTCACCTCGTAGAGGGCGGTCAGGTAGGTGATCGCCGCCTCCGGGTCGTCGAGCACCATGAGGAAGCCACCGGAGTAGCGGCTGTTGGGCCTGCGGTCGTCGGCGGGCTGCTTGTCCAGCACCACGACCTCCGCGCCCTGCTCCTGCGCCGTGAGGGCGACGGTGGCCCCGGCGACACCGAAGCCGACCACCACGACGTCGGCGCTCTCGTCGAAGTCTCCCGAGTGATACATCGTCTCGCTTCCGCTGCGTGGGGATGGGTCGAGCCGCTTGAGCCTCTGCTCCGGGTCCTACGAGGAGGAGGGGTCCTACGAGGAGGAGACGAGGTCGCCGATGAGCACGTACCGCCCGTTCTTGAACTCCGCCATGCCCTGCTGGTTCAGCGGCTCCCTGTCGTCGGCGGACGTGGAGATCACCATTCCGTCCAGGAGGAACGGGTCGTTGGCCTGGTTGAGCGACCGGCTGGCCTTGAGGATGGACTCGGAGGTGATGTCGCCCTCGATGCTCTTCAGCAGCTCGGCGAAGCTCCAGGCGGTGGCCATCCCCTGGAGGTAGTACTGCGAGGTCACGTCGCAGCCCTTGCAGTACTTGGCCATGATCTGCTTGTAGAGCTTGATGCCCTCGTCGGACGCCAGGGCGGGATCGTTCGGGTCCTTGTAGAAGGTGCCCGACCGGACGCCCTCCACGGCCGCGGGCGAGCCGGCCTGCTGGGCGACGGACTTGAGCACCGCCGCGTTGCTCCCCGACCCGGGGTCGATGTACTTCACCGGCGACCAGCCCTGGCTGTAGACCGCCGCGAGGATCTTCGGCGTGAAGCCGGGGACGGCGAAGCTGACCAGGATGTCCGCGTTGCTCTGCTTGAGCGCCGAGATCTGCCCGGTCACGCTGGTGGCGGTCGGGTCGTAGCCCTGCTTGGCGACGATGGTGACGCCGACCTTCCTGGCCTCGTTCTCGAACCCGGACAGGTAGCTCTTGCCGGCGTCGTCGTCCTGGTAGATGACGGCCACCGTCTTGCCGCGGAAGTTGGCCGCGATGTCCTTGGCGTAGAGCGCCCCCGAGATCACGGCCGGCACGTCCCACGCCATCGTGTAGGGGTACTCCTTGTACTGGGCCGAGAACGGGGTGGCGGCCGAGGCGACGAAGAGCTGCGGGATCTTCTTCTGGTTGAAGTAGTCGCGCACCGCGAGCTGGGTCGCCGTGCCGATGGAGTCGACGGTGGCGAGCACGCGGTCCCGCTCGACGAGCTGGCGGCTGACCTGGAGCGTCGTGGAGGGGTTGTAGGCGTCGTCGCGCAGCACGTACTCGACGTCGCGGCCGTTGATGCCGCCCTGGTCGTTGAGGTGGTCGAAGTACGCCTTGACGGCGGTGCACCGCTGCCCGGCCACGGCGACCGGCCCGCTCAGCGGGCAGATGCCGCCGATCTTGATCGGCCCGTCGGAGCCCCCGGAGCCGCCGGCGCCGCCGCAGGCGGCCGTGAAGGCCAGCATGGCCAGGCAGGCCAGTGTGACCCACCCTGAGCGAAGTGAGCGTCGGATGAGCATCGGATGCCGTTCCTTCCAGAGTTGTGGACGAGCCCCGGAGCCAGGACACGTGACTGCCGCGTTCCCTTGGTGTCCATTTATCGGACTATCCGTAACGAAATTGGGACAACCGGATTGTGTCCCGCGCCACAGCGCACGTCAAGCACCGATGCCGGTCAGGAACCGGTCCGCACCGGGCCGGTCCCACGAACGCGACGACCCCGGCCGGCGAAGCCCGCGCCAGGGCGGACTCCTCGACCGGGGCCGGGGACGGTGCGGGACGGGGGATCAGCCTCGGCTGTCCCGGTACGGGTACTCGCCGGACTCCGGAAGCGGTGGAACGTCCAGGTCCGCGATGGCCGGCTCATAGCCGTAGGCGATGTGCACGCGGCGGTCGTAGAAGGTCGTGACCCGGCGGTGGATGCGCCACCCCTCATCGGTGCGGCGATAGGAGACGTCGTAATACCCGACCGCCTGCGTCTGGACGGGCCGGCCGTACTCGTCGATCGACTTGCCGCGGTGCTGGAGATGGATGCGCGCGGTGGCCGTGTCACCGTCGATCGAGAAGTGCGGCAGGTTCAGCATGTGCACACAGCTCACCCGATCGGTCTCGCAGAACTTGGCCAGGTTCGCGCGCCCTTGGATGAAGTTCGGCTCGCCCATGCCGGCGAGCCGACGGCCCGAATAGACCCCGTCCTCGGTGAACAGGTCGGCCCACGCCTTCCCGTCGCCGCTGTCGTAGAGGAACGCGTACGCGCCCTCCAAGCGGAGGAGTTCGAGCTGGTCCTCGGCTCGCCGTACCCGCCGCTCCAGGTCTTCCAGGTCTGGCATGGTCGCCTCGCTTCCGGTCGCGTCGCCGGCCCTACTGCGTCCGTTATCTGGTCAGCATGTCCTAAATATGTAGCTGACTATGGCAACATGCGCTGACGCCGTCAAGGGGCCTCCCCGGCCGCCCGGACCCGCCCGGCCGGGCGCGTCGCGGTAACCCGATCACTCCATGCCCTTTTGCGGGCGGCGGGACAAGGGAGTGCAGAGAGCATGAACCGCCCCGAGGACCGGGCCTCGGCGGCTATTGGGACTTCGCCGTCGCGCCGTTCTCAACAAGATTCTTCTATTGCGTCATAAGCGTTGCTTGGCGGGAGCGCATCGCATGCGCCGGAGTTTTCGGGAGACGGAAACCCCACTGGCGATAATTTCGCGCTGCACTAAGCTGATGCGGGTGGCGAGGGTGACGGTTCGACGGCCGATCCTGCGGGTTTCCGCCGCCGGTGAGCGGCGGCGGGTCGACGCCGTGGCCGGTGAGGAGCCGCTGGAGATCCGGGTCGGCGGGCGGGCCCTGGCCGTGACGATGCGCACGCCCGGCCATGATGTGGAATTGGCGCACGGGTTCCTGCTCACCGAAGGCGTGATCGGCGGCCGTGAAGACGTGTCGTCCGCGCGCTACTGCGACAGCGTGGACGCCGACGGCCGCAATACCTACAACGTGCTGGATGTGACGCTGAGCGCCGGCGTGCCGCCCCCGGATGTGGGGGTGGAGCGGAATTTCTACACCACCTCATCGTGCGGAGTGTGCGGTAAGGCGGCCTTGGACGCGGTCCGGTTGCGGACGCGGTTCTCCCCGTCCGAGGACCCGTCCCAGTTCGCGGTGGAGACGCTGCTGTCGCTGCCCGACCGGCTGCGGGAGCGGCAGAAGGTCTTCGCCTCCACCGGAGGGCTGCACGCGGCGGGCGTGTTCACCGCGGACGGAGACCTGCTGGTGGTCCGGGAGGACGTGGGCCGCCACAACGCGGTGGACAAGGCACTGGGCGAGCTCCTGATGAAGCGCCGCGTGCCCGCGACGGGCACGGTGCTGATGGTCTCGGGACGGGCGTCGTTCGAGCTGGTCCAGAAGGCGGTGATGGCGGGGGTGCCGGCGCTGGCCGCGGTGTCCGCGCCTTCGTCGCTGGCGGTGGAGCTGGCCGAGGAACAGGGCATGACATTGATCGGATTCCTACGCGGGCCGGACATGAACGTCTACACCGGCGCCCACCGCGTCAAGGGTTGAGAGGCAGGTGATGACGGTGGTGCCGGGTGAGGGGTCGTCCGCGGAGCGGGTGCGCGCGGTCGTGGACGTGCATCGCGGCGATCGCGGGGCGTTGCTGCCGATCCTGCACGGGCTACAGGCGGAGTTCGGCTATATCGGCCCGGAGATGGTGCCGGTGATCGCCGAGGAGCTGAACCTGTCCAAGGCCGAGGTGCACGGAGTGATCAGCTTCTACGCCGACTTCCGTGACAGGCCCGCGGGCCGGACGGTGGTGCGCCTGTGCCGGGCCGAGGCGTGCCAGTCGGTGGGTGCCGAGCGGCTGGTCGCGCACGCGCGGCAGGTGTACGGGGTCGAGCTCGGGGAGACGACGCGGGACGGCTCGGTGACCCTGGAGCAGGTGTTCTGCCTGGGCAACTGCGCGCTCGGTCCCGCGGCGCAGATCAATGGGCGGCTGCACGGCAGGCTCGACGAGAACCGGCTGGACACGCTCGTGATGGAAGCGGAGGCGGGCGACCGGTGACGACCACGATCTATGTGCCGTGCGACTCGGCGGCCCGTTCGGTCGGGGCCGACGAGGTGGCCGCCGCGGTCGTCCGTGAGGCGGCGGGCCGGGACGTCCGGCTGGTGCGCACCGGATCCCGCGGGATGCTGTGGCTGGAGCCGCTGGTCGAGGTCGAGACGCCGGAGGGACGTGTCGGCTTCGGCCCGATGAGCCCGGCCGAGGTGCCGGAACTGCTCGCGCGCCTCGGTGACGACCGTTCCCTGCGCGGCCATGAGCGCCATCTGGGTCTGGTGGAGGAGCTGCCGTGGATGGCGGCGCAGCAGCGGTTGTGCATGCGGCGCGTCGGCGTCACCGACCCGCTGTCCGCCGATGACTACCTGGCCCACGGCGGGCTGGAAGGGCTGCGGCGGGCGCTGGAGATGTCCCCGGCCGCCGTGGTCGACGAGGTCACCGGGTCGGGACTGCGCGGACGCGGCGGAGCGGGGTTCCCGGCCGGGATCAAGTGGAGGACCGTCCTGGACACGCCGGCGGACATGAAATTCGTGTGCTGCAACGCCGACGAGGGCGACAGCGGGACGTTCGCCGACCGGATGCTGATGGAGGGCGACCCGTTCTGCCTGATCGAGGGCATGACGATCGCCGCGCACGCGACCGGCGCCACCGAGGGCTACGTGTACGTGCGCTCGGAGTACCCGGACGCGGTCCGCACGCTGCGGCAGGCGATCGAGGTCGCCTACGCCCGCGGCTGGCTCGGCGAGGACGTGCTCGGCTCCGGCCTGTCGTTCGACCTGTTCGTCCGGGTGGGGGCCGGTGCCTACATCTGTGGCGAGGAGACCTCCATGCTGGACAGCCTGGAGGGCAAGCGCGGGATGGTGCGGGCCAAGCCGCCGATCCCGGCGATCAGCGGGCTGTTCGGCAAGCCGACGCTGGTGCACAACGTGCTCACCCTGGCCTCCGTCCCCGCGATCCTGGACGGCGGTGCCGCCGCCTACCAGGCGCTCGGCTCGAAGGACTCCCGAGGCACCCAGGTCTTCCAGCTCGCCGGCAACATCGCCCGGGGCGGGGTGTTCGAGACCGCGTTCGGCATGACGCTCCACGAGCTGATCCACGAGTTCGGCGGCGGCACCCGTTCCGGCCGTCCGGTACGGGCGGTGCAGGTCGGCGGGCCGCTCGGCGCCTACCTCCCCGCCGACGGGCTCGACATCCCGCTGGACTACGAGTCGTTCACCGCCGCCAAGGCCATGCTCGGGCACGGCGGCATCGTGGTCTTCGACGACACGGTCGACATGGCGAGGATGGCCCGGTTCGCCCTGGAGTTCTGCGCCGAGGAGTCCTGCGGCAAGTGCACGCCCTGCCGGGTCGGGTCGGTGCGCGGCGTGGAGACCATCGACAAGATCGTCGCTGGCCGGGACCCGGACGCGAACCTGGCGCTGCTGAGCGACCTGTGCGAGCTGATGACCGACGGGTCGCTGTGCGCGATGGGCGGGCTGACGCCCAACCCCGTGCTCAGCGCCCTCCGCCACTTCCCCGACGACTTCACCCCACGCCGGTTCACCTCGCTCCACGAGGAAGGAACGACACCGTGACGCTGTTCAAGGAACCCGACCTCGGCACGCCCGCCAGGCCCGGAGAGGCCACCGTCGCCGTCGAGGTGGACGGGCACCCCGTGACCGTCCCGGCCGGCACGTCGATCATGCGGGCGGCGGCGCTGACCGGCATCGACATCCCCAAACTGTGCGCGACCGACAGCCTGGAGGCGTTCGGCTCCTGCCGGCTGTGCCTGGTGGAGATCGACGGTAGGCCCGGCACGCCCGCCTCGTGCACCACGCCGGTGGCCGACGGGATGTCGGTGCGCACCCAGACGCCCCGGCTGGAGAAGCTGCGTCAGGGGATCATGGAGCTCTATATCTCCGACCACCCCCTGGACTGCCTGACCTGCTCGGCCAACGGCGACTGCGAGCTACAGGACATGTCCGGTGTGGTCGGCCTGCGGCAGGTCCGCTACGGCTACGAAGGGGCGAACCACCTCGACGCGCCGACCGACCACAGCAACCCCTACTTCGACTTCGACGAGTCCAAGTGCATCGTCTGCTCGCGCTGCGTGCGGGCCTGCGACGAGATCCAGGGCACGTTCGCGCTGACCATCGAGGGACGCGGGTTCGACTCCAAGGTCTCCCCCGGAGGCACGTCCTTCATGGACTCGGAGTGCGTGTCGTGCGGTGCGTGCGTGCAGGCATGCCCGACCGCGACCCTCCAGGAGAAGACCGTCGTCGACCTGGGCATGCCGACCCGCAGCGTGATCACCACCTGCGCCTACTGCGGGGTCGGCTGCTCGTTCAAGGCCGAGCTGCGCGGCGACCAGCTCGTGCGGATGGTGCCGTACAAGGACGGCGGCGCCAACGAGGGCCACTCCTGTGTGAAGGGCCGCTTCGCGTTCGGGTACGCCACCCACCCCGACCGCAAGCTGTCCCCGATGATCCGTGAGTCGATCACCGACGAGTGGCGCGAGGTCGACTGGGACACCGCGATCTCCTACACCGCCACGAAGCTCCGCGAGGTGCAGCAGGCCCACGGGGTCGGCGCGATCGGCGGGATCACCTCCTCCCGCACCACCAACGAAGAGGTCTACGTGGTGCAGAAGATGGTCCGCGCCGCGTTCGGGAACAACAACGTGGACACCTGCGCCCGGGTCTGCCACTCCCCCACCGGCTACGGCCTCAAGCAGACGTTCGGGACGTCCGCCGGCACCCAGGACTTCAAGTCCGTCGCGCAGGCCGACGTGATCATGGTCATCGGCGCCAACCCCACCGACGGGCACCCGGTCTTCGCCTCGCGGATGAAGCGCAGGCTGCGCGAGGGCGCCAAGCTGATCGTCGTCGATCCCCGGCGCATCGACCTGGTCCGTTCCCCGCACATCCAGGCCGAGCACCATCTGCAGCTCGCCCCCGGCACGAACGTGGCCGTGATCAACGCCATGGCCCATGTCGCCGTCACCGAGGGTCTGGTCGACCGGTCCTTCGTCGAGGAGCGCTGCGAGGGCTACGCCGAGTGGGCCGACTTCATCGCCCGCGAGGAGAACAGCCCCGAGGCCGTCGAGCAGGTCACCGGGGTGCCGGCCGCCGAGCTGCGGGCCGCGGCCCGGCTGTACGCGACCGCCCGCAACGCGGCGATCTACTACGGTCTGGGCGTCACCGAGCACAGCCAGGGCTCCACGATGGTGATGGGCATGGCGAACCTGGCCATGGCCACCGGCAACATCGGCCGCGACGGCGTGGGCGTGAACCCGCTGCGCGGCCAGAACAACGTGCAGGGCTCCTGCGACATGGGGTCGTTCCCGCACGAGCTGGCCGGCTACCGGCACGTCTCCGACGACGCCGTCCGCTCCGTCTTCGAGAACCTGTGGGGACGCACCATCCAGCCCGAACCGGGCCTGCGCATCCCCAACATGTTCAACGCCGCCATCGACGGCTCCTTCCGCGCCCTGTTCATCCAGGGGGAGGACCTCGCGCAGTCCGACCCGAACACCCAGCACGTGGTCGCGGCGCTGACCGCGATGGACCTGGTCGTCGTCCAGGACCTGTTCCTGAACGAGACCGCCAAGTACGCCCACGTGTTCCTGCCCGGCACCTCCTTCCTGGAGAAGGACGGGACGTTTACCAACGCCGAACGCCGCATCAACCGCGTGCGCCCCGTCATGCCGCCCCAGTGCGGCAAGCACGAATGGCAGGTCGCGTGCGAGCTGGCCACCGCCATGGGCTACCCCATGCACTACGACCACCCCGGTCAGATCATGGACGAGATCGCCGCGACCACGCCCACCTTCGCCGGGGTCTCGTTCGCCAAGCTCGACAAGCTCGGCAGCGTCCAGTGGCCCTGCAACGACGCGGCCCCCGAAGGCACCCCGATCATGCACGTCGACGGGTTCGTGCGCGGCAAGGGGCGCTTCGTCGAGACCGCCTTCGTCCCCACCAGCGAACGCAGCACCCGCAAGTACCCGCTCATCCTGACCACCGGCCGGATCCTCACCCAGTACAACGTCGGCGCCCAGACCCGCCGCACCGCCAACGTGGCCTGGCATCCGGAGGACGTCCTGGAGATCCACCCGCACGACGCCGAGGTCCGCGGCATCGGCGACGGAGACGAGGTGTCGCTGTCCAGCCGGGTCGGCCGGACCACGCTCAAGGCGATGATCACCGACCGGATGCCCGTCGGCGTCGTGTACACCACCTTCCACCATCCCGTCACCGGCGCCAACGTCGTCACGACCGAGAACTCCGACTGGGCGACCAACTGCCCGGAGTACAAGGTCACGGCCGTCCAGGTCGAGCTCCGCAACCCCGCGGATCCCACGGCCGCACCGGAGGAGCGGGCCGTGCCGACCACGGTGTCCGACCGGTGAACACCGGCGCCGCGCAGGAACCGCCCGTCCGTACGATGAACGACGTGCTGCCATCTCAGATCCGACTCGCCAACGACATCGCCGTCCAGTTCGAGCGGCGGCCGCCCGACGAGGCGGCCGCCGCCATCGCCGAGCACATCCGCATGTTCTGGGAGCCGAGCATGCGGGCGGACCTCATCGCCCGTGCCACCGACCACGCCGACGACCTGCATCCGCTCGCCCTCGCCGCCGTCCGCGTCCTCACGGCCTCGCAGAAGGCGGGGTCCAGCGGATGATCCGGGTCACGGCCGGATCTTCGGGTCAGGGCCGTACGTAACGCCGGAACGTGATCCCCGAGGCGAGGGAGCGGTGCTCGGCCAGGCGTAGCCGCAGCTCCGTCGTCACGGGGAGGTACGGCTTGCCGCCCCCGACGATCACGGGCTGGGCGTACACCCAGAACTCGTCGATCAGGTCCAGCAGGGAGACGGCCAGCTCGGGGCCGCCGAGCTGGAGGGTGCCGTCGGTCTCCCGCTTGAGGCGCGTCACCGTGGACCGGGCGTCCTCGCGGCGGACGAGCGTGACCCCGTCGGGGACGGTCTGGAGGGTGTCGGAGAAGACGTAGCGCGGTGTCTCCTTGTACAGCCGGGCGAACTCCCGCTCAAGGGGCGGGGCGCCCTCCTTGCCGAGGTCCTGCGTCCAGGGCTTCTCCATCGTCTCGTACAGCCGCCGCCCGAACAGGAACGCCGCGATCCGGCGCACATGGTCGTTCGCGGCCTCCTGGAAGTCCTCCGCCGGTTCGCCGAAGCCCGGGCCACCGTTTCGATCCTCGATGTAGCCGTCGATCGAGGTGTTCATCCAGTAGACGATCCTGCCCATGGCCTTTCTCCTCCGTCCTGGCGCCGCCCGGAGTGAAGACCCGGGGTGACGCCGGAACTCATCGCGTGCCGTCGCGCGGAGCCGATCCGTGAAGCGCGTGGTCGACCAGGCTCTCGACGATCGACTCGTCGAAGGGCACCTTGAGGACGAGCAACCGGTGGTAGCAGGCGCCCCATAGCTGGTCCACGATGACGTCGAGGTCGGCGTCCTCGCGCACCTGGCCCTGCCGCTGGGCGATGCGGAGACGTTCGCGCGCCAGCTCACGGCGGGGCTGCGCGTAGCTCTCCGACCAGGCCCGGCCCAGATCGGGATCGAGCTGGGCCGCGCCGACCAGCTCGGACACGGGCTTCTCCGCGCCCTCCTCCTTCAGCCAGCGGACGAACGCGCCGAGCTGGCTGATCAGGTCGGCGCGCACGTCGCCGGTGTCGGGGAACTCCAGTGTCCGCCGGCTCTGGGCGAAGTACGCCTCGGCCGCGAGCGCGCCGGGCGACGGCCACCACTTGTAGAGGGTCGTCTTGCTCGCGCCGGCTTCGGCCGCCACCCGGTCGAAGGTGACCGCCGGCAAGCCGTCCCGCAGCAGGATGCGCCCCGCGGCGGCGAGCACGGCGGCGCGCACCTGTGCGGCCGGTCGCCGGCCTCGGCCGGGCCGGCGGGCCGCGACCTGCTCGCCGGAAACGTTCTCCACCATCGTCACCTCATTTTTATGGACGGTTCGTTCATTTCGAGCTATGGTCATATATGAACAGACTGTCCATATCCTAGGGAGCCACGGCCATGAAGCTCAAGCATGTGGCCTCACCAGCGGGTACAGGCCCGAACTCCCAGCGCGCGGACGCGGCGACGGCCCGCCCGCGCCCGTCGCGTCCGTCGCGTCCGTCGCGCGCGGCGATCGTCATCGCGGTCATCGCGATGGCGCTGACCGGATGCGCGGGCCAGGGCGGCGAGGCCGCCCCGGCCGCCGCCTCCCGGACCGCAAGCCCCGGCGGCACGCAGACCGGCCCGGTCGCGTCCTTGGGCAGGCCGGTCGAGCTGACGACCGGACTGGAGGCGCCCTGGGGGCTGACCTTCCTGCCCGACCGGTCGGCGCTCGTCTCCGAACGGATCTCCGGTGAGATCCTGCGCATCCCCGCGAACGGCGGCACGCCACAAAGGGTCGGCGTCGTCCCCGGCGTCCACGTCAGCTCGGAAGGCGGGCTGCTCGGCATCGTCGCCTCCCCCAGGTTCGCGACCGACCGCACCGTCTTCGCCGTCGTCTCCGGGCGGGACGAGAACCGCGTCGTCGCGCTCACCATCGCCCGCGACCACCGTTCCCTCACCGTCGACCGGGTCCTGCTCGACGGCATCCGGACCGCCGACCGGCACCACGGCGGGCGCATCGCCATCGGACCGGACGGGCACCTGTGGATCGGCACGGGCGACGCCTTCGACCCCGGGAACGCGGCCGACGACGACTCCCTCAACGGCAAGATCCTGCGGATCGCGGTCGACGGCTCCGTCCCCGACGGCAACCCGGGCTCGTCCCCGATCTACTCCAAGGGCCACCGCAACGTCCAGGGGATCGCGTTCGGCCCCGATGGCACCGCCTACGCCTCCGAACTCGGGCACCGCACGTGGGACGAGGTCAACGTCCTCCGCGCGGGCGCCGACTACGGGTGGCCGGAGACCGAGGGGACGGCCGGGTCCACGGGCGTGGCGCCGATCGCCACGATCCACCCCGACGAGGCGAGCCCGTCCGGCGTCGCCTACGCCAAGGGATCGCTGTGGATCGGGGCTCTGGGCGGGCAGCGGCTCTGGCAGCTTCCCGTCCGGGGCCGTGCCGCCACCGGCGGCCCCATCGCCCACTTCACCGGCGACCACGGCCGGATCCGCACCGTCGAGGTCGCCCCGGACGGGGCCCTGTGGCTCGTCACCTCCAACACCGACCGCGCCACCTGGGGCGGAACCGACCCGCGTCCCGGAGACGACCGCATCCTCCGGGTCGAGGTGAACGAGCCCCGGCCCGGCACAGACCCGACCCAATGAAAGGAGAACCCATGAGCACGAACACGAGCAGGAACATCGACACCACGCGCCGGGTCGCTCTCGTCACCGGTGGTTCGGGTGGCATCGGCCGAGCCGTGGTCCGGCGGCTCGCCGCCGACGGCTTCGCCGTCGCGGTGCACTACGCCGGTAACGAGGGCGCCGCCAAGTCGCTCGTGGCCGAGGTCGAGCAGGCCGGCGGGCAGGCGATCGCCGTGAACGGGGACGTCGCCGACGAGGCCGCGATGACCGCCGCGTTCGACGCGACGGAGGCCGCGTTCGGCGGTGTCGACGTCGTGGTGAACACGGCGGGCATCATGCTGCTGAGCCCGATCGCCACCCTCGACCTGGCGGACCTCGACCGCATGTACCGGACCAACGTCCGGGGCACGTTCGTCGTCTCGAAGCTCGCGGCCAACCGGCTGCGCCGCGGCGGCGCGCTGATCAACTTCTCGACCAGCGTCACCCGCACCCAGATCCCCACCTACGGCGCCTATGCCGCGGGCAAGGCGGCCGTGGAGGGCATGACCCTGATCCTCGCGCGCGAGCTACGCGGCAGGGACATCACCGTCAACGTCGTCGCCCCCGGCCCGACCGCGACACCGCTCTTCCTGGACGGCAAGAGCGACGAGGTGATCGCCAACCTCGCCCAGGCCAACCCGCTGGGCCGCCTGGGCGAGCCCGAGGACGCCGCCGAGACCGTGGCCTTCCTCGCCGGCCCGGCCCGCTGGGTCAACGGCCAGGTCATCTTCTCCAACGGCGGCATGGCCTGAGACGCCGGCCCCGCCGGCCTGCCGGCCCCGCCGACGGGCGGCGGGGCCGGCAGGCCGGACGCTCCGATCGGATAGTGGATTTGTGTCCACTATCATGGAAATGCGGCCATCGGCCGTATGGGGCGTACGGGAGCGGTGACGCGGGAGTCGGATGATGTTGCGCTTCGAGCTCGGTGGTCTGGCCCGGCCCGAGGTCCGCCGGCTGCTGGAGGAGCACCTGGCCGACATGCACGCCACCTCGCCGCCGGAGTCGGTGCACGCGCTGGATCTGGACGAGCTGCGCAATCCGGCGGTCACGTTCTGGTCCGTCTGGGAGGGCGGGGAGCTCCGCGGCTGCGGCGCGCTCAAGGACCTCGGCGGCGGCGATGTCGAGCTGAAGTCGATGCGCACCGCGCGGGACGCGCGCGGCCGGGGCGTCGGGGCCGCCATGCTCCGGCACCTGCTGCGGGCCGCCGCCGAGCGCGGACACCGCCGGGTGCTGCTGGAGACCGGGAGCCAGGAGTTCTTCGCCCCGGCCCGGCGGCTCTACGCCCGGCACGGTTTCGCCTTCTGCAAGCCGTTCGCGGATTACGTCGACGATCCCAACAGCGTCTACATGGAGCTGCGCCTCGACGGCGAGGACGCTTCCAAGGTGGAGGCATGTCCGCCTTGATGGACGGCGCGAACGACCTCGGACGGCGAGTACGGGAGGAACGTGGCCGGCGCGGATGGTCACTGGCCCGGCTCGCCGAGGTCTCCGGCGTGTCCCGGGCGATGATCAGCAGGATCGAGCGCGGTGAGAGCAGCCCCACCGCCGTCATCCTCGGCAGGCTCTCCGCGGCGCTGGAGCTGAGCATGACCGAGCTGCTGGCACCGGCGGACCGCGCCGCTCCCGACCGGGTGCGGCGGGCCGCCGACACCCCCTCCTGGACGGACCCCGGCACCGGCTACCTGCGGCGCCAGATATCGACGCCGGGGTTTCCCGCCGATGTCACCGAGATCCTGCTGCCCGCGGGCACCCGCGTGCCGATGCCGGCGGCGTCGTTCGCGTTCCTTGCCCAGCTCATCTGGGTCCTGGACGGCGAGCTGACCCTCCTGGAGGGAACGACCGCGCACCGCCTCACCGCAGGGGACACCTTCGAGCTCGGAAGGCCCCAGGCGCGCGAGTTCGTCAACGACACCACCGGCACCTGCCGTTACGTCGTGGTCGCCATTCGCAAGGCCACGGCCTGACCGCGGCCGTGCCCCGCGAAGACGCCGTTCCGGCTACAGGTCGGCGGCGATGATGTGCTCGATGTTGCGTTCGGCGAGGGCCGTGATGGTGACGAACGGGTTGACCGTGACGTTGCCCGGGATGAGCGCGCCGTCGATGACGTACAGGCCCTGGTAGCCGTGCAGCCTCCCGTAGTTGTCGGTGGCCCTGTTCAGCACCGCGCCGCCGAGCGGGTGGTAGGTGAGATGGTCGCCCCAGATCTTGTAGACGCCGAACAGGTCGGTCCGGTAGATCGTGCCCTCCTTGGCGTTGATCTTGTCGAAGATGGTCTTCGCGGCGTCGATCGAGGGCTGCTTCCAGGCGGTCTGCCAGTTCAGCTCGACCCGTCCGGCCGCCGCGTTCCAGGTGAACTGGGCGCGGTTGGGGTTCCGCGTGATCGACAGGTAGAACGAGGCGAAGGTCTCGATGCCTGTGGGGAGCGGGGCCACCTCGGCGAACGCACCGCCCGCGTCCCAGTTGTCGATGCCTCCGGTCGGCATGGACGACTGGAGCCGCCCGGTCGGGTCCCACAGGTGGTTGGCGCGGCCGCACATGACGTTGCCGTTCTCGCCCCAGCCCTTGCCGATCTCGTTGTTCAGGTTGGGCAGCACACCGGTCGCCTTGAGCTTCACCAGCAGCTTCGACGTGCCGACACTGCCCGCCGCGAAGAAGACCCGGTCAGCGGTGACCGCCTTGGTGGCGATGACGCCGCCCGTGGTGTTCAGTTGCTCGATCGTGACCAGATAACGGCCGCCGGACGCGGGCGCGACGGACGTGACCTTGTGCAGCGGTGAGATGGCGACGCGCCCGGTGGCCTTGGCCTGTGCCAGGTAGGTCTTCTGCAGCGACTTCTTGCCGTGGTTGTTGCCGTACAGGACCTCGGCGTTCAGCGCCGACTTCGGGACCGCTCCAGTGGCCTCCTGCTTCATGTACTCGAAGTCGTACACGTTGGGGACGAAGACGAAGGGGAAGCCGGAGCGCTGCGCGTGCTTACGGCCGACCCGCGCGTACTGGTAGCACTCGGCGGTCTCGAACCAGGCCGGGTCGATGTGGTTGACCCCGAGGCCCGCGTTGGCCCGCGGGTAGTAGACGTCGTACATCTCGTTCACGTCCACCGAGGGCAGGATGCCGCTGAACCTCTGCCGCAGCGGGGTGACCGCCATGCCCCCGTTGACGAGAGAGCCGCCGCCGACGCCCCGGCCCTGGTAGACGGTGATCCCGCCGAACTCCTCGGCGTCCAGGATCCCGGTGTACAGGGGGACGTCCTTGTCGAGGGGGAAGCCGAGGAAGTTGCTGAGCGGCTGCTTGGTCCTGGTCCGGAGCCAGTACGAGCGGACGTCCGGTGTCCGGGTGTTGGCGAAGATCTTCCCGTCCGATCCGGGGGTGTCCCAGGCCATGCCCATCTCGACCATGTGGACGTCCACGCCCGCCTGGGCCAGGCGCAGGGCGGTGACCGAGCCGCCGTAGCCGGTGCCGATGACCAGAACGGGGACCTGGGCGCCGTCGGCGATGGGGGCGGGGGCGGGCGCCGAGGACGCGGCGGCGGGGGTGCCGTACCCGGCCTGGGCCGCCAGGCCCAGGCCCAGGATAGAACCGGTTCCAGCAATGAATCCGCGACGCGAGATACCGTCAGAACTCTTACCTCTTCGGGTCGGATCGGCCATGCCAGCCTCCTCGGCTCGGGATGCAACTAGAACGAGTTCTACACAGCAATGTGAACTGCGTCACTACCTACCGGCCAGTAATGATTCGGCGAAACCGCAGGTCACGGAACAGGCACCGAAAGCGACCAAATGCTTGCTAGGGAGAGCTCTAGGCAGCGCCCCCGGCGGTTGTTAGCCTCCAGCGCATGATCCCCACGATCGTCTGGGGCACCGGCAACATCGGCCGGCTCGCCATCCGCGCCGTCGAGTCCCACCCGGGGCTGGACCTGACCGCCGTGCTCGTCCACGATCCGGCCAAGGCCGGCCGGGACGCCGGCGACCTCGGCGGGCTCGGCCGCGTGCTGGGCGTCGCCGCGACCACCGACGTGGACACGGCCCTGGCCGCCGGGCCGCGCGCCGTGGTGTACGCCGCGTCCGGCGACATCCGTCCCGACGAGGCCCTCGCGGACGTCCTCAAGGCCGTGCGCGCGGGTGCGGTCGTGGTCACCCCCGCCCTCTACGCGCTCTACGACCCGCGCAGCGCCCCCGCCGAGGTCCGCGAACCGGTGCTCTCCGCGATCAAGGAGGGCGGCGGCTCGCTGTTCGTCTCGGGCGTCGACCCGGGCTGGGGCAACGACGTGCTGCCGCTGCTGATCAGCGGCCTGGGCACCGACGTGGACGCGATCCGCTGCCAGGAGATCTTCGACTACTCCACCTACGACCAGCCCGACTCCGTCCGGTACCTGGTCGGCATGGGCCAGCCCATGGACTACGAGCCGCCGATGCTCGCCCCGTCCGTCCCCACCATGGTGTGGGGCGGCCAGGTGCGCCTCATGGCCCGCGCCCTCGGCGTCGAACTGGACGGGATCCGCGAAACCCTCGACCGCCGTCCGCTGGACGCCACGGTGACCACCCGGTCGATGGGCGAGTTCGAGGCCGGCACCCAGGGCGCGGTGCGGTTCGAGGTGCAGGGCGTCGTCGAGGGCGAGCCCCGCATCGTGATCGAGCATGTCACCCGCATCCACCCGTCCTGCGCGCCCGACTGGCCCACGCCGCCCAGCGGCGACGGCGCCCACCGCGTGATCGTCGAGGGCCGCCCGCGCATCGAGGTCACCGTCGAGGCCGACGACGAGGACGGGAACCGCGCCGCGGGCGGGAACGCCACCGCGGTGGGCCGGCTCGTCGGTGCCATCGACTGGCTCGCGGACGCCCCACCCGGCCTCTACGACGCCCTCGACGTCCCGCTGCGGCCCGCGACCGGCAGGCTCGGAAGGAAACGCCCATGAACATCGACATCCCCGAGGGCAAGGACCCGATCGAGTACGTGTGGGGCGAGATGGTGCCCGGCATCGGTCCCGCCGCCGCGAACTTCTCCCTGGCGGTGTACGCCCACACCACCCTCGGCCTCCGCGAGTTCGAGGCGGCCCGCCTCCGGATCGCCCAGATCAACGGCTGCGTGTTCTGCCTCGACTGGCGTACCGAACGCGACGGCCAGAAGGTCGAGGACGGCTTCGCCGACGCCGTGACCGACTGGCGCACCACCGACGCCTTCGACGACCGCACCCGCCTGGCGGCCGAGTACGCCGAACGCTACGCCCTCGACCACCACGGGCTCGACGACGAGTTCTGGACCCGGATGACCGCCCACTACAGCCAGCTCGAGATCGTCGAGCTGAGCATGTGCATCGGCTCCTGGCTGGCCTTCGGCCGCCTCAACCACGTCCTGGGCCTCGACACCATGTGCCTCGTCCCCAAGACCTGACCGGCGCGGCACCCTCCACATGCGAAAGAGGGCGCCCCGCCACCGGTGGTGGTGGCGGGGCGCCCTGGGGGTTGGTGGTGCTGTGTGGTTGTCGGGTGGTTTCCCGGGTTGTGGTTACTTGCGGTATTCGGGGTAGCCGTAGCCGACGATGGTGGACTTGTCGCGGACGCGGTCCTGGACGGAGTCGGCGGTGTTGCCCTCGATGGTGCGGACGGTGCCGTCGCCGTTGTCCTTGACGACCAGGCCGACGTGCTCGATGGAGCCGATGTTCTTGTCGCCGTCGAAGTTGAAGAACACCACGGCGCCGGGGCGGGCCTTGGTGCCCCACCGGTCGTGGTCCTTGAACCACTGGGCGTGGGAGACGGTGTAGGCGTCGCCGCCCATGCCGCGGGCGCCGGCCTTGTCACCGACCCAGGTGACGAACATGTCGCACCAGGACGCGCCGTTGTAGTCGGCGACGGTGCCGCCGTCGCGCTCGGCGGTGCGCTTGGCGTGGTCGCTGTGGATGTACCAGCGGTGGAACTTGGTGTTGCCGTCGGCGTCCTCGGTGATGCCGACCTGCTGTTCGGCCAGCTTGATCACATCACGCGCGGTCGCGCCGGTCTTCTTCTCCGCTCCCTGGCCGGCGAAGGTCTTGCCGGCCGGGCCGGGCCGGGCCTGCTCGGCCAGGTCCTTGACGGCGGCCTTACCGCGCTGCAAGCCGGACAGGTCCTGCGCCGGGCCCGCAAGGCCCGCACCCGCGCCCGCGCCCGCACCGCCAGCGGTGGTGCCAGCGGTGGTGCCGGTGGGCTGGGTGGCGATGGCGGCGGTGGTGGTGGCCTGCTGGGGGGTGGTGTCGGCCAGTGCGGTGGCGGCCGAGCCGAAGGTCAGCGCGCCCAGGGCGGCCGCGCCCAGCGCGCCGGCGGCGGCGCGGCCGCGCAGCGAGGTCACCTGCGCGAACGTCTGCGCGAACGTCTGCGAGAACGTCTGCGAGAACGTCTTGGCAACGGTGGGCTTGGTGGGCTTGATGGGCTTGATGGGGTTGGTGGTGCGGAACTGCACTGGGATCTCCTGATTCCTTCCAGTCCGCCTACCGGGTTAGCTGTCGGGTTCGGGCGTGGAAGTCGCCCTACGGCGTGCATGTGGGTGCGTGCCGATTCACCCCTGTGGGGGGAGGTGGGTCCCCGGCTCCTGCGCGCCCCCTGTGGCCGGTGCGGCCGGTGCGGCCGGTGCGGCCGGTGCGGCCGTTGTGGCCGGTGTGGCTGGCGGGGGTGCGGTAGGACTCGGCGGTCCGGCGGCCGGTGGCCGCCGGGTGCGATCAGATGGTCTGTGGGCCACGCGCGGATGGTGCTGGGTGGTGCTGGGTGGTGCTGGTGGCGTGGCCGGTGGGGGCGTCCCGTGATGGGGGGTGGGCCCCGGGTGGGTGACGTGTCTGGGTGTCACCGGTTGCGGACAGACGGTATCAAAGTTCTGGGCCTGGGCAAATCCAGGGCAAGCATGCTGTCCAGGGGATAAAAACCCGTCCTAGGGTGCATCTATTCCAGACATCCACCGCCAGGCCCTGCCCATGCCGCACCCAATCGCACGCAATGGCATCATCGGCCTCAGAAATCCCAAATGTCACACGAGGCCGGATTTGACGGCCTTGAAGTACGCGTCGTCGATGTGCACGACAGCCTGGCCAGGGTGAGACCGCCCGAGACGTAGTCGTTGTGGACGTGGGTCTCGGCCACATGCGTGATCCGCACGCCTGCCCGTCCGGCGAGGGCCAGTATCCGGTCGATATCGCGCTGCGGATCCACCACGAGCCCGACCCGGCCATCGTGCGCCAGGTAACTGCGATCACCCAGCGAGGACGTCTCCACCACATCGACCTTGACGGCCGTCATCGGCGTTGCACCTTCCGCGTCACGGGACGATTGTTTCCCGTATCGCGGAACCCCTCACCGGGCCGCCGGGACGAACAGGAGCTCCCCCGCGTCGTGCGGAGGAGCTCGTACGGGTTCCGTTGGCTAGGCGATCTCCTTGGTCCGCGGCTGCGGGCGGCCGGGGGTCAGGAAGGCGGCGGCGATGCCGACCGCCGATGCGATCGCGGCCGTGGTGAATCCCCGGGTGAAACCGGTCAGGGTGGTCCCGGTCAGGCTGGCGGCGGCGACGCTGGAGACGACCGCGGCGCCGAAGGACGCGCCGAACTCGTGGAAGGTGCTCACGATCCCGGACGCGATCCCCGCCTCGTGCGGGGCGACCTGGCCGAGCGCGGTGGCGGAGGCGACGACGAACATCGCGCCCGTGCCGGCCGCGGCGACGGCCACGCCGATGACGACGCCGACCGGGTCCATGGTGATCGCGGGGACGGCCATGCCGAGCGCCGCCAGGACCAGGCCGGCGGTGGCCGGTGGCCGCCCGCCCATCCGGCCGATCACGCGTCCGGTCAGGTTGGCCCCCACCATCGTGGCCAGGGCCACCGGCAGGAACAGCAGGCCCGTCCGCAGGGCGCCGTACCCGCGGGCGTGCTGGAAGTAGAAGGTGCCCAGGAAGAACACCGCGATCATCAGCGCCGTCGCCATCCAGACGAGGAACGCGCCGGTGGCCACGGGTCGGCGGACCAGCAGCCGGACGTCCATCAGCGGTGACCGGGCGCGCCGCTGCCACACCGCGAACAGCACGTACCCCGCGGCCGCCGCGAGGACGAGCCATCCGATGAGCGCGGTGAGCCAGCCGCGCTCGCCGGCCGCGATGAGGGCATAGATCAGCGAGGCGGTCGAGGAGGTCACCAGGATCGCGCCCAGGACGTCGAGCCGGGGCCGTTCGGAGGGCGCGGGACGGGCGGGCAGCATGACGGCGAGCGCCGCGACGATGACCAGGCCGATGGGCACGTTGACCAGGAAGACCCACGGCCAGCCGGGTCCGGCGGTCAGCAACCCGCCCAGCAGGACGCCCAGGGCGGCGCCGCCACCGCCGAGCGCCGACCAGATGCCCAGTGCCTTGTTCCGCTCGTCGCCCTCGAACAGGGCCACCACGAGCGACAGCGCAGCGGGAGACAGCATCGCCGCGCCGATTCCTTGCGCGATACGCCCGCCCACCAGCATCTCCGCGGACGTGGCCAGCCCGGTGGCCAGCGAGGCGGCGGTGAAGACCAGCAGCCCGGCGAGCAGCACCCGCTTGCCTCCGACGAGGTCGGTGATGCGCCCGCCCAGCAGCATCAGCCCGCCGAAGGTGAGCGTGTAGGCGCTGACGGTCCAGGTCAGGGCCTCGCGGCTGAGGCTCAGAGCGGTCTCCATGTGCGGGAGCGCGATCGCCACGACGGTGACGTCCAAGATCAACATGAGCTGTGCCACGCCGAGGAAGCCCAGGATGCGCCATCGCGCGGGGTTCGGTTCGGGTGGCGTGACCTTCGCTTTGCGGGGTTCATGCGGCAGAGCCATCGAAACTCCTCCAACTCGTACAACTACATACGAGTTAGACGGTAACCCATAACTCGTACATTCGCCTCCGAGTTACGATGGGGATCATGACCGCACCCTCCGCGCGTCCCCGGCGCCGCGCCGACGCCGAGCGCAGCATCGCGCGCATCGTGTCCGCCGCCCGCGCACGGCTGAGCTCGGATCCGAACGCCACCACCGACGAGATCGCGCAGGCCGCGGGCGTGGGACGCATGACGCTGTACGGGCACTTCCGCACCCGGGCCGACCTGGTCGAGGCCGCGCTCACCGACGCTCTGCGCGCCGGCGAGGAGACCCTGTCGGCCATCGATCTGACCGGGGACGCGCGCGAGGCCCTGACGCGGCTGCTGCTGTCGAGCTGGCAACTGGTGGCGGAGTCGTCGGCGCTGCTGGCCGCCGCCGAGGACGTCCTCCCGGAGGGACGGATCCGCGAACTGCACGATCCGGCCGTCCAGCGCATGACCGAACTCATCGAACGGGGCAGGCGGCAGGGCGTCTTCCGCACCGACCTGTCCGTGACCTGGCTGGTCAGCGTGACGCACTACATCCTGCACGGCGCCGCCGCCGAGGTACGCGCCGGGCGCCTCCCCGCGGACGAGGCCGCCGACACGGTCACCACGTCCATCCGGTCGGTGCTGTCCGGCTGACACCCCGGCCTCCGGGCGATGCCCTCGGCTGCGACCGTCCGGATATCTCGCTGTGACGGGGGTTCGTGGTTGGATGTGCCGGGACGTGACGTTCGTGCGGCGGACGGGAGGTCCTCTTGCGACCGGCAATCGACCGCGCGACGCTCACCCGTCACATCGCCTACGATGTCGACCGGGTGGCGCCGCTGCTCGCGCGGATCCTCGTCATCCGGGCGATCCGGAGTATCCGATACCGCTACGGCGAGCACGCCCTCTGGGTGGCGCAGGACATGGCCTCCGACTGCCGGGACGAACTCGGGACGGCAAGAGCGGCCACACGCGACCTGGCCCGCGCCCTCGTCCCCGACCACGATGCCGATCGCGACCTCACCCCCGCGGCCGACGCCGCCGCCCGGCTGAGCGCGGCCATCAGGATCGAGGGGAACTCCTACTCCAGCTACCACCAGGCCACCGACCCCGACATCTACATCGACAAGGAGCGGGCCGGTGAGCTGTGGGAGGAGTGGCAGAAGCAGAAGAGCCACGTCAACGAGGCCATGCGAGACCTGCCCCAGGACCTCGGCAGTGGCGAGACCGGGTCCCTCCTGCTGGACCGCGCGCTCGACCGGGTCTTCAAACGGGGCCTGTACTACGAGATCCGCCACCACCTGTTCAGCCGGGAGCCGGAACGCGCGTGGCGCCGCAGGGTCGCCGGCGTCCTGAACGACGCGGCCTGCGCCGGGCTGTCCCGCGGCGGCACGGCGCCCACCGGTGATGGGCTGGCCGATCAGCTCCAGGCCGGGCGTCGGGCACTGGACGGCACGGAGCCGAGCGCGTGGGCACGGAACGCCGCGAGCCGTCTTGAGGAGATCGCGATCCCGCTGTTCACCGGGCGGGAACCGTACACGGCCGTTCGGGGCACCGCGATCAGGCTGCTGGCGCTGTGCCTGGCCTGCGAGTCGGAAGCCGCCCGGATCCCCGTGGCCGACGACCCGTACCGCAGCGTCGTCATCGGGATCACCGTGATGGAGCAGGACGCCCCTGAGGACGACCCGTGACGGGCGATCAGGTCAGGAGGCGGGCCAGGTCCACGATGTCGTCGGCGACGAGGTCCACGTCGGGCGGCGCCGGGACGGGGGTGGCCTCGGAACCCCACTCCAGCGGGCGCGGGACGAAGGCGGTGCGCAGGCCGGCCCGAGCCGCCGCGGCGAGATCGTCCGGGTGGCAGGCCACCATCAGGAGCCGTCGCGGTTCGACCTGCAGAAGCTCGGCGGCGGTGAGGTAGACGCGCGGGTCCGGCTTGTAGGAGCGGACCAGCTCGGCCGACAGGACGCAGTCGAACCGGAGCCCGGCCTGTTTGGCGAGCCGGGTGAGCAACCCGACCCCGCCGTTGGACAACGTCGCGCTGATCACCTTGGACGCGTGCAGCAGCTCCAGACCGGGCGGGGCGTCGGGCCAGGCGCGCAGGCGGTGCCAGGCCCGCACGAGTTCCCGTCGCTCCTCCTCGCCGAACGCGTCGAGCCCGAATTCGGCCAGCACCTCGTCCAGCATCGTCCTGTGCAGCTCGTCCAGCGGCCGGTACGGCGTCTCACCGGACAGGACGGCCCGCAGCGCGGGCCGGTAGCGCCGGCGCCAGGCGTCGGCCACGGCGGGCCAGTCGGCGTCCAGCCCGGCCCGGCGGCCGGCGGAGGCCAGCTCGCCGGTCACGCTGGACCGCCAGTCGGTCATCGTCCCGAAGACGTCGAACACCGCGGCCTCGATGCCCAGCGACATGCCCCGCCCTCCGTTCCGTCCCTGCGCGAACACTTATCACGCGGGCACCTTGTCCCGGAGGGGTTGCCTTGGACCGATCCCCGATGAATCGTGGAGATCGACTCGAGGCGAGGAGGATCCATGACGGAGTTCTGGCGGGGGATCAAGCCGGTACCGCAGGTCTTCAAGCCGGACGCGGTGCCGGAGTCCTACATCTCCAACGCGCCGACCGACGACGAGCGCTACTTCGCCCCGCTGTCGGAGACGGTGGGCACCCGGCCGCTGTGGATCTCCCCCAGCCAGAACCGCTGGTGCGACGTGCTGATGGCGCGCGGCGCCGGGATGGTGAACCGGCACTACCACCCGCAGCAGGTCTTCGCGTACACGATCTCCGGCAAATGGGGATACCTCGAACACGACTGGGTGGCCACCGCCGGGGACTTCGTCTACGAGGCCCCCGGCGAGGCGCACACGCTGGTGGCGTACGAGAGCGACGAGCCGATGCGGGTGACCTTCAACGTCACCGGCCCGCTGCTGTGGCTCGACGAGGAGGGCGAGGTCGTCGGCACCTTCGACGTGTTCGACTACATCGCGCTCTGCAAGGAGCACTACGAGAAGGTCGGACTGGGCGCCGGGCTGATCGAGAGCCTGTACCGCTAGCCGCCGGACCGGCGGCTCAGGTGCGCCGGACGGTCTCGCGATACTGCGCGGCGGTGAGCCCGATCTGCCATGCGGCGGCCTCCAGCGGGTCCCGCCCGCGCGGCGGGCCACCTGACGCCGGCCGGCCCGTCCCGCCAGGATCTCCACGGCGCAGCGCCGCTGCTCCCGAGCTCGAGCGCCTCCCGGCCTACATGCTGCCGCGCACCATCACCGTCCTGGACGAGCTGCCGCTCGACCACAACGGCAAGGTCGACCGCCGGTCACGGCTGCGCGTGCTCACCGCCACGCGCCGATTCGAGGCACCCCCATGTACGACGCCATCGTGGTCGGCGGGCGGTGCGCGGGCCCGCCCACCGCCATGCTGCCGGCCGCGCGGGACACCGGGTGCTGCTGCTCGACCGGGCCGCGTTCCCGTCCGACACGCTGTCCACCCACTACGTCCACCAGCCCGGGGTCGCGGCGCTGGCCCGCTGGGGCCTGCCGGACGCCGTCCGCGACTCGGGATGCCCGTCCCTGAGCCGCGTGCGGTACCGCGGCCGCCCTCCTCACATATGAGCCCTGGCCGCCCTCTGACCTGCGGCGAGCCTTCGGGGCGCGCAGCGTTCCGGCGTACAGGGCGCCGCTGGACGGTGTGGGCGGCGACGCGATCGTGCCTCCGGTGGTCAGAACTCGGACGCGGGTGTTCACGCCACTCCCTCCGCCTGGTGCCGCCGCGTCGGGACGGTGGCCCTGGCGCGGCGGGTGAGCAGGTAGTACAGGCCACCGGCCACCAGCGAGCCGGACAGCCAGGAGAAGTCGGTGTTGCCCAGGGCGCGGGCGATGGGTCCCTGCATGACCGGCACCAGCCCGTACTGCCAGGCCCATCCGGCGGCCACGCCGACCGCGAGGCTGGCCAGGGCGCGGCGGTTGACCTGCCCGTACGGGGAGTCGTCGAGGTACAGCGAGGCCACGTCCGGGCGTCCGCCGCGCAGGACGAAGAAGTCGACGAGCACGATGCCCGCCCAGGGAGCGATCCAGACCAGGATCGACACCATCCACTGGTCGAACGCGTGCGCGAAGTCGTCCGACCCTATGAACACGGCCAGCACCGCCGAGGCGACCGCGCCCGCCACCAGGGTGATCTTCCACCGGGCGACGCGCACGCCCATGGTGAGCGCAGCCAGCGAGCACGAGTACAGGTTGAGGATGTTGGTGGCGACCGGCCCGTGCAGGACCAGGAACAGCACGGGCAGGGCCATCCCGCCGAACGCGGTGACGATCAGGTCGGCGGGGTCGGACTCGCCGCCGGAGCTGGCCAGCAGCGCGCCGAGCGCGGCGAGCCACACGGTCGGCACGTAGATGCCGAGCGCGGTCGCCCAGAACACGGCCCGTCCGGTGGCGCGGGTGCGCACGAAACGGCTGTAGTCGGCGCTGTACGGCAGCCAGGACAGCCCCCAGCCGATGCCGATCGCGGTGAGCAGCTGGGTGACGGCGGTGAACTTCTCCCCGGGCGTGGCGGCGGTGCCGCCGGTCCAGTCCGGGTTCACGCGCGTCACCGCCAGCACGGTCATCACCGCCATGATCGCGACGGTGACCGGCACGGTCCATTTCTCGAAATTGCGGATGGCGTAGAACCCGTACAGGGCGAGCAACATCTGGGTGGCCATGATGCCGGCGGCGACCACGTACTTCAGGCCGGTGCCGCCGTGCACGCCGAACCGGGCGAGGATTTCCAGCACCAGGTCCAGCACGACCCAGGTGTTGACGCCGACCCAGCCCATCGAGAGCAACCCCTGGATGACGGCGGGCACGACCGCGCCGCGGCGGCCGAATGGGGCGCGGCCGAGCAGCATCTGGGCGCAGCCGGTCCGGTGTCCCATGAGGTTGAACACCCCGAAGACCGCGCATCCAACGAGGTTGCCCGCGGCGATCACGATCAGAGTCTCGATCAGGGAAAGCCCCAGCACGGGGCCCAGCGCCCCGAGCACCCAGTTGATCGGGGCGATGTTCGCGCCCACCCAGATCCACCACTGCTCGGTCGGGGTGGAGTCACGGTGCGCGTCCGGGATCGGCTCGATCCCGTGGGCGTCGAACCCGCTCTCGCGTCGTCGGACGGCGGCGTCGGCGGTCATGCGTACCTCCCGCTGTTTCTGTGGGGGTCCTCACACAACCACCGAGCCGGGACGCCAGGGACTGGCGAAAGCTCTAGCCTCTACGCTCTGCATCTGGTTAGACTCACAGTGATGACGATGACGATCCGGTCCTTGGTGGCCAAGCCCGAACTGGAGCTGAAGGTTCTGGTGGACGGCCGGCCCGGCGCTCAGGACGCCGAGGTGTCCTGGGTGCACAACACCGAGCTGCCCGACCCGTCCCCCTACCTGCGCGACGGGGAATTGGTGCTGACCAACGGGCTGTGGCACACCGGCCCGGTGTCGTCGCGAGTATTCGTCGAGAAGGCACGCGGAGCGGGCGCCGCCGGGATCGTGTTCGGACTCCGCGAGGAACAGACCACCACGCCGCCGGATCTCGTCGAGGCATGCCGGACGGCCGGGCTGCCGCTGATGGAGATCAGCGTGCGCGTGCCGTTCACCAAGGTCTCGCAAGCCGCCGCGGCGCAGCGCGAGGAGGTACGGCAACGGGAACTGGTGAGCCGGCTGCGGCTGGGCAACACCCTGGCCGCCGCGATCTCGCGCGCGGGGGCGTCGGGCGTGCTGGACGTGCTGCGCCGCGATCACGATCTGCCGTTGGCGGTCGTCGACCGCATGGCCCGGCCGCTGGCCGCCGCGGGCGCCGACCTGGACGACGAGCAGCTCCAGTCGGTGGCGCGGGCGCTGACCCGCCATCCCCCGCCGCTGGAGATCGACCTGGGCGCCGCCGGGCGCGCCACGGTGTTCATCGTCAGCGCGATCGGGAACGTGGACGCCGCGCTGGTGTGCCTGCGCCCGGCGCACCTGATCGGCCGCGCCGAGCAGGCCGCCCTGCAAGACGCCGCCCGCCTGCTCGGACTGGAGGTCGCCAAGCAGCAGGCGCTGGCGGCGTTGCAGACCCGGTTCGCCTCCGAGCTGCTGGAAATGATCCTGTCCGGGCCGCAACGCGCCGGAGAGGTGGCCGGACGGCTACAGGCGTTCGGCATCGGGCCGGGCCCGCTGGCCGTGGCGGCGGTCGCGTTCGCCGACGGCGACACCGCCACGCTGCCCGGCCTGGCGGAAGCGATCAACGAGGTGTTCGTCGCCGAGGCCACGCCCGCCATCGTGACCGCGGGCACCCAGGACGCGGTGGCTTTCTGGCCGTGGCGCCATGCCGACCGGCACCTGGCGCGGATGGGACGGCGGCTGGTCGACGTCGTCGACCGCCGGTTCCCAGGCCGACGGCCGGTCGTCGGCCTGGGGGAGATCGCGGCGGACGCGGTGGCGCTCCGGCAGCCGCTGCTCCAGGCGCGCGAGGCGTGCCGGGCGCTGCTCCGCAGGCCGGACGGCCCGCGGGTGGCCGCGTTCGGCGAGCTGGGCATCGACGTGCTCATGGGCGCGGTCGACCCCGGGACGCTGCGCCGCCTCGCCGACACCGTGCTGAAGCCGATCCGCGAGCACGACCGGGCCCACGGCGGCGACCTGGAGCGGACGCTGCGGGTGTTCTTCGACAACGACGGCCACCGGGCCCGCACCGCGGCCGAGCTGCACGTCCACGTCAACACGGTCACGCTGCGCTTCGCCAAGATCCGCAAGCTGACGGATCTCGACGTCGGCACGACCGCGGGCTTCGTCGAGCTGTCCCTGGCGCTGGAGGCGGACGTGCGCGCCCCGTGAACCGGCCTCGGCCGCTACGGGAGCGGGTAGACCTCCGGGTCCACGGTGGGCGGTTCCAGGACGCGTCGTGTGAGGGTCTGGTCGTCGCGTGCGGCCTTGGCCACGTCGCGGCAGCGCGCGAACCGCACGTCACCGCTTTGCTGGGCGTACTCGATCAGGCGGCGCAACGCCTCGACGCGTCCGGGGCGGCCGGTGAGGAACGGATGGTTGCACAGGTTGAACAGACCGCCGTACCGGCGCATGCCGTCCAGCTCCCACCGCCACATCTCCAGCGCCTTGGCCGGTGACTCGATGACGGCGCCGACGTGGGGCTCGGGGAGGAAGGCGTACTGCTCCCAGTCGTCCAGGCTCCAGTGGACAGGAAGCTCGACGATCTCACCCCGGCCCGTGGTGATGAGGTACGGGCGGTCCTCGTGCATCAGCGAGGAGTCGTACCGCAGCCCGTGCTCGGCGAGCAGCTCCGGCGTGCGGTAGGTGGCCTCCCACAGCGCCGCACGGAAACCGACGATCTCGACGCCCTGGTCGGCGAAGACGGCGAGGGCGCGCTCGAAGTCGGCGCGCTCCTCCTCCGGCGTCATGGACGCGGCGGGGCGGTGGCTGTAGGAGTGGTGGGCGACCTCGTGGCCCCGCTCGGCGATCCGCGCCGCCAGCCCGGGACGCCGCTCGGCGACCCAGCCGGGCACGAAGAACGTGGCTGGCACCTGGAGCTCGTCGAGCAGGTCCAGCAGGCGGGGCACCCCGATCTCCGGGCCGTAGGACTGGTGCGACATGATCATCGCGTGGCCGGTGAAGCGACGTCCCCGCGCGAGGATCGGGGTCTCCGCGTCCACGTCGAAGGTCAGGCAGAACACCGCGGCGGCGTCGCCGCGCCACCCGCTCACCGCCCGCGCTCCCCATCGGCGCGCCGGCGACGGGCGTTGGCCAGGGTGGCGAACGGCTCCAGCATCCCGTGGTCGAAGGCGGCGAGCGGCTCCCCGGACGCCAGCCGGCGCGGGTAGTCGGGGTTGGCCAGCGCTCCCCGGCCGAGGGACAGCAGGTCGGCGTGCCCGTCGTCGAGCACCCGGGCGGCCTGGCCGGGATCGTGCATGCCACCGTTCGCGATCACCGGCAGCCCGGTCACCCGGCGGGCCAGCCCCGTGACGGTCGCCCCGCCGTCCAGCCGGGCCGACTCGATCCAGTCGCGCCCCTCGCTGGCCACGTGCAGGTGGCTCGCGCCGACGCCGGCGACCGCCGTGAAAATCGCCTCCGCGGTGCGGGCGCCGTCCGGCCAGCGGTAGGCGGAGTCGTTGACCTTCCCCTGCGACAGCCGGACCCCGAGCGGGAACTCGTCGCCCACCTGCTTGCGGATACGGGCCACGGCCTCGGCGACGATCCGCACCCGGTTGGTGACGGGACCGCCGTATTCGTCGTCGCGGTGATTGGTGTAGTCGGTGAGGAACTGGTCGAGCAGATAGCCGTTGGCCGCGTGCACCTCCACGCCGTCGAAGCCGGCGTCACGGGCCGCGAGTGCGGCGTCGGCGAAGCCCTGGACCGCGCTCTCGATGTCCTCGGCGGTCATCTCCCTGGGCGTCGGCCACGGCCCCGACCCGCCGTACTCGGGCATCATCTCGCCCCGCGGCCGTACCGCGGACGGCGCCACGGTCTCGGCCTTGTACGGGTTGCCCTGGGACAGGGCACCGGCGTGCATGAGCTGGGCGAATATCCGGCCACCGGCCGAGTGTACGGCCTGGGTGACCCTCCTCCAGCCCTCGGTGTGGTCCGGTACCGCCAGTCCGGGCTGGTTGTGGTAGCCCTGCGAATAGAGGGTGTCGGTATAGATGCCCTCGGTGATGATCAGGCCCCAGCCGCCGGCGGCGTACTCCGCGTAGTAGTCGACCATGTCCTGGGTGGGGACTCCGTCCTCCTGCGCCGACACCCGCGTCATCGGGGCGACGACGAGCTGGTTCGGCAGTTCGAGGTCGGCCAGGCGCGTCGGAGACAAGGCCGGGTGCGTGGTGGTCATGTCAGCTCCTGGGGTGAGTGGCGGGCAGGTCGATGGCCAGCGGCGTCGGACGGCTGGCGTTGATGCCGACAAGGTCCTGGGGGCACGCCGAGAGCACGATCACGCAGTCCATCTCGGCGCGGAACGTGATCTTGTCTCCGGGGCGGGTCTCGGCGGGGAGCCAGCTGAGGCTCCCGTCCGGCGCGACGGGGATCCGCATGAACACGTTGATCGGCTGGGGGACCGCCCCGGCGGGGGCGGGCAGGCCCAGCTCGTCCAGCGCCGCGCGCAGGTTCGCCGCGCACGACGCGTGACCCGCGGCGCCGAGACCGGCGTACCGGGCCGGGTCGCACGCGGCGATGAGCATGTCGTGCCAGCCCGGTGAGGTGTCGGCGAGCAGTGTCAGGATCGGACGGCGCCGATCGGTCACGAACTGCTCGCCGACCTTCGGAAACAACCTGTCCGTGGCGGCCCGTGTATGGGAGGCGGAGTGCTGCTCGGCCGGGTCGTGGGCGTTGAACGCCCACAGGTCCCCCACCTGCCGGTCCTCCAGGCTCACCACGCTGAACAGCCCCCCGGCGGCCACCCGCACGGCGCGTCCCTCACGCGCGGGCACCACCAGACGCTTCGCTGAGGATGTCTGCGGTGTCGTCGTCACACCAGCAGGAAATCGATCGGCACACCCTCAACGCGATGGCTGCATTCACATCGTTGACTGCGAGGGCTGGCGGATCAGCCAGTGTGACGGCCGGCCCGGCACGGGCAGCATGGTGAAGATCCTGCCGTGGTACCACCCGTGAACGCACTTCCCTGCCGCGAAGAGCGCGATGCCGACGACGGCGCACAGCTCTTGCAGACACTGGGCGCCGAGCCGATCGACGAGCTGTATCGCTGATCGGCACGGACGCCCAGCCGATGCGGGGCCGGGCCGTCCCGGTGCGCCCGGCTCAGGTGCGCCGGACGGTCTCGCGGTACTGCGCGGCGGTGAGCCCGATCTGCCAGGCGGCGGCCTCCAGCGGGTCCCGGATCCAGCCGGGGACCAGCTCGCCGAACTCCCGCCGGGTGCCGTCGCGTTCCACCGTGCCGTTGACCATCACGAGCAGGTGCAGGTGGTCCTCGTACAGCTCCTCGACGCACCAGAGGCTGAGGACCTGCCCGGGGTTGCCCGGGTCCGGCGTCTCCCGGCCGACCCGTGGCCAGCCCGCGCGGCGGGCCACCTGACGCCAGCCGGCCCGTCCCGCCAGGATCTCCACGGCGCAGCGCCGCTGCTCGGAGTTGCGCAGCGACACCGCCCGGTCGATTGGGACGTCCTCCTCGATGATCTCGCGTGGCACGGTGACGCCGTGCCACGCCCACAGGCACCAACCGTCGGGGTACCGCACCGCCGGTCCGCCCGGATGGTGAAGCCGCCCCTCGGCGTCGCGGTGGAGCTCGGCGGGACGCTCGGTGAGGATCACGCTGTCGCGCATCGGCCACCACTCCCCGGCCGCCCGTGCCACCTGCAGCAGGCCCCGGCTGTGGCGGTCGGGCTCCCAGACGCCGCACCGTGCGAGGAAGTCGAGCTGGGCGAGCCGCGGCGCCAGCCTCGGAGGCAGCGCCCCGAGCCGGGGCAGCGCCCCCGCCTCGGGATGCCGCCACGCGTCCTGCCAGTTGGCGGCCACCTGGTCGACGGCCGCGCCGACGGCCTTGTCCAGCCCCGTCTCGACCGCGGCGGCCACCTCCCGGCCGAGCCGGGTCAGCAGCGCGCCCCATCGCGGGTCCCGCTCCAGGCCGGCCAGGCCGGCCGGCAACGGGTCCAGCATGATCAGGTCGGTCTCGGGAGGGTCCGGGGGCACGCGCTCGACGATGTCCTCGGCGGTCCGCTCGGGCAGCGTCCGCCACGCCCGCCTGGTGATCACCGGCAGCCGGCCCGCGCGGATGTCGGCGCCGATGCTGCCCGCCATCGGCGAGCCCAGCCAGATCACGTTCTCCGGCGGCGTCCGGCCGGCGCCGAGGTAGACGTCCTGGACGCCTTCCTCGGCCGCCGCCCGGTCCGCCGGGCGCGCCGCCAGGGCGTGGCCCACCCACTCGTCCCGCACCGACGGCAACAGCGCCTGTTGCTCCGCCGTCGGCGCCGGTGGAGGCGGGCCGTGGCCGTGCGCGTCCCGCAGGTCCGCCATCGTCAGTCCGCCATCGTCAGTCCGCGACGAAGCGGACGGCCGAGTTCCATGCCCGCTCGCGCGCCTCGCGTGCGAGTTCGGCGCGCTCGCGGGCGGCCCGCTCACGAGCCGCCTGCTCGCGTGCCGCCTGCTTACGGGCCAGCTTGCGGGCCTGTTCGCGCTTGCGGCGGGCCCCCGGGTCGAGGAGACGCGGCGCCACCTCACGCTTGCGGCGCAGGACGTACCGGCCGGGCGCGATCCCGGTGTTGCCGTGCTCGGGGTGGTCCAGCCACGCGGTCGCGCCCTCGCCGACCTCCAGCGACCCCAGGACGATGTCGTCCGAGGCGCCGCGGGCGTCGTAGCGGACGTCGCCGGAGGCGAGCAGCAGGTGCGTGTGACCGCCCGCCTCTCCGCGGACCACGGCGACCCCGGCGGCCGGAACCCGCGTGGTCGGGCGCACGTGGTCCCCGGGCGCCATCGCGGCCGGGATCACCGACACGTCGCCCTGGTGCTGCAATCCGGCGATCGTGGGAATGTCGAGTTCGGCGGCCAGGTGAGCCAGGTCGGCTCCGTCCGACCGCACCGTGCTGAGAAGTTTCACTACCGCCTCCCGCGAAGTTCCTTAGCCGGACGGTAGCGAGGTCCATCCGCAGGGGAAACGGATTTTCTGGCCGTACCACCCGACGGATCAGCGTTCGGTCGTGCCGGCGTCGACGTACAACTGGCTGCCGGTGACGTACCGGGACTCGTCCGAGGCCAGGTAGACCACGGCATGGCTGACGTCCATCGGGTCGATGTACGGCACGGGCAGAAGGTTGAGGGATTGGAAGCCCTCGTCGATCTGCCGCTTGCTCGGAGCCTCGACCCCGGGGAAGAAGACGCTGTAGGTGGCGTCGTTGAGCGCCATGCGGGTGCCGACGGTCGTCGGATGGACGGTGTTCGCGCGGATGCCGTACTCGGCCCCCTCCACGGCGAGCGTCTTGCACAGCCCGACCACGCCGTGCTTCGCGGCGCTGTAGTGGGGCAGGTTCGCCAGGCCGCGCTTTCCCGCGTTCGAGCTGGTCACGATGACCGATCCGCCGTGACCGGCCTCGATCATCGCGGGCACGGCCGCCCGGATGGTCTTCCACACGCCGTCCAGGTTGACGCCGATCATTTCCGACCAGGTCTCCTCCGGGAGCTCCCAGGTGCGCCCGAACGAGAGGATCCCGGCGTTGGCGACCAGGACGTCGAGCCTGCCGAACCGGTCCATCGCCGCTCGCACGGCCTCGCGCAGCGCCGCCAGGTCCCTGACGTCCGCGCGCGCCGTGAGGCAGGCGCGGCCCTCCTTCTCGACGAGCTCGGCGGTCCTGGCCAGGTCCTCGTCCCGCCCGAGGTCGTAGGGGACGGTGGGCAGGTCGGCGCACACGTCGACCGCGACGATATCGGCCCCCTCGGCGGCCAGGCGCACCGCGTGGGAACGCCCCTGCCCCCGCGCGGCGCCGGTGATGAACGCGACCTTGCCCTGCACCCTGCCCATGGCCCCTCCTCGGCCCAGACAACATAAAACCACCCGATAGCCACCAAAACACCCGGGCGCCCGCGCGGCAAAGCACCGGGTGCTGTTCCGGGGGCCGCTGGTCAGCCGCGACCCCGTCTTCTCCTTCACCGGCCAGGTCGTGGTCGGATGCCGGGTCGGCGAGCCCGCTGTGGTCGTCGCCCGGGGGATACGCGATCTGGGCGCGACCCTGTACGACCCGATCAGGCGGATGCTGCGGCCGGTCGCCAAGCGCTTCGACATCAAGGAGTTCCACGAGGCCGAGGAGGCGCTCTCCGGTTGCGCAACGCCTCGGTCGAGCTGCTCCTGGACGAGGACGAGGTCGCCAAGGCGGCGGGGGAGTACCGCGATGTGCGCAGGGAGACCAGGCTGAACGCGATGCGCCGCGACCGTCATCTGGAGATGATGCGGCGGGAAGGCGCCGAAGGTCTGCTCGCCGAGATCGTGGAGAGCGAGGGCCCGCGCGCCGCCCTGGAGTGGATCGCGGCGGCCGAGGCGGACGAGCGCAAGGAGCTGCGTGAGACCTTGGACCGGCTTCTCGCCGGCACCGGCGCCGATCGCGAGCCGTTCGACCACCTGGAGGCCGAGCGCGACCTGGTGAACCGGATCACCGGCAGGTCGAGCGTGCCCTTCGGCGGGACGCGGTCCAGCCGCGTCCAGGGGCTTCCGGCGGCGGAGCCGCCCCGGCCCACGCCACCGGACGACGACCACCCGCCGCCCCAGTACGGCTACCCGGCGGGTCCCACGCAGCCTCCCACCGGGCCACCGCCGGACGAGCCTCCAGGCGGCCCAACAGGCGGCACGGCACCACGGCACGGGCCGCGCGCCGCCCACACCTACCCCGCCGGGATACCGGCGAGCATGGACGAGCTCTTCGAGCAGTGGGGGTACGCGAGCAGCAGGACCGCCCTGATGGAGAACTCCGCCAAGCGCCTGGTGCTCTTCGCCCCCGACACCGAGCCCTGGTCGGATCTCGTCGAGGACTGGAACCAGACGCTCCTGTTCCCGTCCGCGGCGGGCGAGGGCCTGGAGGAGTTCGAGATGGACGAGATCATCAACACGATCGTGAACAGCCTGTGATCGGGTGGCGACGACGGGTTCCGGCGGCGGCGCGGCCGGTGGCAGGCTGCGAGCCCGTGCCCGACACGGCCGACTGGATCAGTTTCCACCCTGGACCCGAGACCGAGGCCCTTCTCGACGTCCTGCGGGCGCGGCTGCGCGCCGCCGCCGCGGAATGCGAGGGCGTCATGGAGGTGAAGGCCCCATGACCGCCGCCGAGGACGCCCTGCCCGTGCGGTCCTGGCGCTGCCTGCTCTGCGATGTCCGGAACGCCCCGGAGGACGACGCCTGCCTGGTGTGCGAGACCGACCGCGGCACAGCCACGGACGCCGGCACGCTCATCCCCTCGCCACCACGCCCGCGTGGGGACGCCACACCCCGCGCGCCCGGTCCGCAGCGCCGACCGCATCCCGTCACCGGGCCACGCTCCACCGTCCCGGGTCCCGCGGTCCTGCCGCGGGCGCTCGCCGCGGGACCGGCGGCGCCTCGTGTCGCCCCGCCGACGGGCGAGGTGTTCTTCCCGGTCGCGGGAGGCCATCCGCCTGTCCCTCCTCACACCGGACGACCGCCGATGCCGCCGCTCCACGTCCGTCCCCACTACCCGCCTCGCGCCTACCCGCCTCCTCCCGGACCGCCTCGTCCCGGACCGCCGTTCCCGGCCCCGCGTCCTCCATGGCCGCCTCCGTTCGGACCCGGCCGTCCATGGTGGAACGACAGGGCCAAGGCCCACGCGGTGGGCCTCGGCTGCGCCGGCCTCCTCATCGCGTATTTCCTGCTGGTGGCCTGTGTCTCGGCGATCGGATCGTCCTCGGGCGGCGGCTACTGACATGCGCCGCCGTCAGCCGGCCAGCCGCTGGGCGCCCAGCCTGGCCTGGTCCGCGGGGATCGCGAACCCGATGCCGATCGAGCCGCCCTCGCCGTTCCGCGACAGGGTCGCGATGGCCGTGTTCACCCCGATGACCTCGCCCCGGGCGTTGACCAGCGGGCCGCCGGAGTTGCCCGGGTTGATCGACGCGTCGGTCTGCAGGGCCGTGCTCCAGATCCCTCCCTCGCCCATGCGCACCCTGCGGTTCAACGCGCTGACGATGCCGCTGGTGACCGTCCCCTCAAGGCCCAGCGGCGAGCCGAGGGCGAGCACCGGCTCGCCGACGCGCACCGCCGAGGACCGCCCGAACACCAGCGGGGCGGGACTCTGAGCCTCGGGGATCGCCAGCAGGGCCAGGTCGTTGGCCCGGTCGGAGCCCACCACACGCGCGGGCACGCGGCGCCGGTCGCCGAGCACCACGACGACCTCGCCGCCCTCCCCGACGACGTGCGCGTTGGTCAGCACGCGCCCCGGACGGTCGATCACGAACCCCGACCCGGTGCCCCGGGCGTTCCCCGACCGCACCTCGATGGACGCCACGCTCGCCCGCACCCGCGCGGCCACCGCGCTCAGGTCACCGGACGCGCGCTCCTCCGCCCCGGCGCCGGGACGCGAGGCCGCCGGGGACGCCTGGGTCCCGGCGGTCATCCGTCCGGCGACGGCCCCCGCCGCTCCCCCGGTCACCAGCGTCGCCAGCACGGCCACGACGACCACCAGGACGGGCACCCCCCTGCCGCGGCGGGGTTCGTCGTCGTCGGGGAAGGTCCACGTGTCGGCCGGTGGCGGCCGCCTGAACGGGTCCCGCGGCGGCGGGCGCCTGAACGGATCGTCCTGCGGCCACGTACGAGGGGGCGGAGGAGCCATGACCTCGGGACGCCGTGGCCCGCCCGTGCCGTACCCGGAGCCGTCGCCGCCGTTCCCGTACGTGGCGGCCGGGGCGGCGCTCGGGCCAGGTCCGTACCGGGGGGATGCGCCGCGGTCGTACCGGGCGGTGTCACGGGGCACGCCGTACCGGGGATCCGCGTGCGGTGGATAACTCATGGGGCTCCTCACGCTCATCTCTCAATAGGGAGTACTCCGATCCCGCCGCATTTCGTTCACACGAGGCGTGAGAGAAGCCGGGCACATGAGGCGGCCTCTAGGATCGCGGCCATGAGACGTCTGCCGGGTTCGCCGTTCTTCGCCGGGATGCTGGTCGCCAACAGCGCACCTCACCTCGCCACGGCCGTCACCGGTCGCCGCCACATGACGCCGCTGGCCGGCCGCCGCTCCGGTCCCGTCGTGAACGGCGTGTGGGCGGGGCTCAACCTCGCCGCCGGGCTTCTCCTGCTGCGCAGGGCGCGGCGGGGAGACCGGGAACGCTGGGACCGGGACCTGGTGTCCTTCGAGGCCGGCTACCTCACCTTCGCCCTGTGGATGGCGGGAACGGAACGCCTCGTCCGCATGAACTGGGACCGCGCGGCCACCGACGAATGACGACCGGCGCGGCGGCGGCCGGCCGGGGCACGGCGGTTCGTACTTCCGGGCGGATACGTACTGGTCCCCTTCGTCGCGCGTGATGGGCTGGCCGGCGGTGGCGCACACGAAGCCGGCGGCGTCGGCGGGATCGGTGTTCCACAGCCAGACGGCATGGTCGCGGCGCGGGCGGCGGCCAGGCCGAGTTCGTGAACCTCCCGCCGGCCTCCGATCCGCTACCGGACGACTCCGACAAGCGACGGCCGTTCCACCGCGTGAAAACGGGGCCGGCCACGTCGGCATGACGTGGCCGGCCCCGGAGCGGGACGACGCGGACTACCCGGCCGCGGCCGTGCGCCAGCCCGGCTTGTAGCTGGTGCGGGCCATCTCCGCGTACGGGGCGGGGCTGACGATGGCGCGGACCTCGAACTGCTCGTGCGGCTCCACCGTGGTCTTCCGGGAGCCGCCGCCGGGCTCGCCCCAGATCACGCGGACCTCGGCGCCGAGCGGCACGTCCGGGGCGATCGTGGCGAGGGACAGCGCCTTGCGTTCGTTGGCGCTGTACCCGGTGAACATCGACAGGCCCACGACCGTGCCGTCACCGTCGACCACCGAGTCGAAGTTGGACGAGCCGTAGTTGGCGTTCGGCAGGTCGAAGAACTGGTAGCCGGGGCCGTCGGGGTCGACCGGCGAGGCCAGCAGCCTGGCGACGTCCTCGGCGTTCCACGCCAGGGTGACCTTGCGCCGCTGGACCTCCGGGTCGATCCTCTCCAGGGCGTCGCGTCCGACGAAGTCGTGATCGAACTTCACGAACGACCCGTAGCCCAACTCCCACGGGTTGGTGTAGTAGTCCTGGATGTCGGACGACACGAAGCTGCCCGCGATCGCGTTGACCGCCTCGTAGCTGTTCGCGGGGAGCCATTCCCGGTAGGGGCGCAGTTCCTCGTCGGTGTAGATGGCGGGCAGGGGCGAGGGGATCCAGCCCGACTCCAGGGTGTTGCAGGAGTAGGCGCGGGCACCGGCCGGTTCCAGCCCGAACTCCTCCCCGGCCGCGAGGATCGCCTCCCGCACCTTGTCGTAGGTCTCGTACGGTCCCCAGATCTCCAGGCCCGGCGCGCCCGCCATCCCGTGCCGCAGCGTGCGGACCCGCTCGCCCGCCACGTTCATGTAGCCCATGCGAAAGAACGGCACCCGCTCAAGGGGCCCGCCGTTGACCTTCTCGATGACCTGCCACGCGTTCGGCCCCTGGATCTGGAACCGCCACACATCGCGCGTGACCGGCTTGCCGTAGGGGCGTGACGGGGAGCGGTCGTCCATGCGGACGTCCACGTTGTACCCCTTGCCGGCGTTGAAGGTCAGCCAGTTGGCCACCGGCGCCCGCCCCACGAAGACGAACTCCTCCTCGGCGAGGCGGAAGAGGATGCCGTCCCCGATGACCCCGCCGCCGGGGGCCACGGGCACGAACTGCTTGGCCGAGTTCACGGGGAACTTCGCGGTGCTGTTGATGCCGGTGTCGGTGAACAGCTTGAGCGCGTCCGGACCGGAGACCCACAGGTTCGTCATGTGGTGCGACTGGTCGAACAGGACCGCGGTGTTCTGCCACGCCTTGACCTCGCGGCGGAAGTTGGTGAACTCGGAGGGGACCACCGGGTAGATCCAGGCGCCCAGTTGCGAGTTCCGCAGCAACTCCACGGTGTCGCCGGCCTGGTCCAGCACCTCTTGCAGGTTCTTCGCGCTCATGTGGGCCCCACCTGTCCGGTCGTGCTCTCCGCGATCTCGTGCCGGTCGGTCTCGTGTGACCGGCGTCCTCACCGTAAGAACCACCGCGCGTGCCCGGACACCGGTAAATGGCCGGAAGCCGCCTTCCGGATCCGGCCGGGGCGCGTGGGTCATTTGTCGTAGTCGGCTGCCGTGGTCGGCGGCGCGCGGCCGCTCAGTCGATCCCGAGCCGGGCGCGCAGGCCGCGCCGCCACTTCTCGGTGCCCTCAAGCTCGTTGAACGTGAAGATGTGCAGGCCGCCAATGGCGCCGGTGGACGTGTGCGAGGCGGCGGCCAGGCGGCGCACCAGCCTCGTGGGGTCGTAGGTCCTGGGGAGCAGGAACCGCCACAGTCCTCGCTGCTTCCGCAGGAACCTGGCGGACTGCCCCAGCCCGATCCCGGCGCTGATCCGGACGAGCTTCTGGCGGTTGACCGGGCCCGGCATGCCCACGTACACGGGAAGGCCCACTCCGCGTGCGGTCAGTTCCGCCGCCCAATCCACGATGGTCTCCGCCTTGAAGCAGATCTGCGTCACCACGCGGGTGGCGTGGGCGGCCTTGTCCTGGATGGCCCGTTCCATGAGCTCGGGATCGATGCTTCCGTGGCCTTCGGGGTAGCCGCCGATGCCCACGTCAGAGAAGGGGTGACCGACCCGGTCGAGCGCTTCGAGCAGGCTGAGCGCGTCCGGGAACGGCCCGGCGGGGCGAGGGGCGTCACCGCCGATGACGAACACCCGCCCGATCCCGGCGGCGCGCAGGCGCTCGACGACCGCCGCAACCTCGTCCTCCCCGGTGAACTGGCGCGCGGCCAGGTGAGGGGCGACGTCATAGCCTCGCCCGCGCAGCCGTACGGCGAGGTCGACGGTCGCGCCGATCCCCCTGGCCTCGGTGGTGGTGACGGTCAGAGGGACGTCGGTGGGGACGTGCGCGGCGACGGACTCCTCCGTCGAGCGGAACGGCATCACCTCGTACCCCATGGTGCGGACGAGGTCCGCCAGTTCGATCCGGCCCCGGCCCGGCCGCTCGCCGGGCAGTCCTGTGGACAGCGCGGAACTCATGAACCCGCTACCTCCCGATCGCTCGACGACGGGGACGGCGGGCACCGTGACGCCGTACCGTGCCGGTACCGTGACCAGCGTCGTGCCAGTACCGTGACCGGTGCCGTGACCCGCCGCCGTCAGTCAAGCGGGCGAAGCGACCGGCCGGCGACGGGCATCACGCCGATGGCGTCCGAGACAATTGACTCAGTCGGCGCCTTCTCACACCCCGTTCACACCCCGGACATTCGCGGTTGCGGACTCGGCGCGGGCGGGTCATCCTCGCGGGCGAGGCGGTAGCGAGAAGGTAGGCGAGAGGGTGGGGAGGGGTGCGGACGTGGCCACGCGACCCCTTCAGCCCGGCGATCCGCGGGAGGCGGGACCCTACCGGCTGCTGGCCAGGCTGGGTTCGGGCGGCATGGGGGTCGTCTTCCTGGGCCGCTCGGCGGGCGGCCGGACCGTCGCGATCAAGCTGGTGCGCGAGGACCTGGCGCGTGACCCCGAGTTCCGCCGCCGGTTCCGGAACGAGGTGCGGGCGGCACGCGAGGTCGCCGGAAGGTTCACGGCGGCGGTCCTGGACGCCGACACCGAGGCCGCGACCCCGTGGCTGGCCACCGCGTACATCGCCGGTCCCACCCTTCAGGAGGTGGTGGACGGGGACGACGGCCCGTTGCCGGAGCGGTCGCTGCTCCCCCTGGCCGCCGGGCTGGGCGGGGCGCTGCGGGCGATCCACGAACGGGGAGTGGTGCACCGCGACCTCAAGCCGTCCAACGTGCTGCTGACCCTGGACGGCCCGCGCGTGATCGACTTCGGGATCGCGCGCGCGGTGAACCACAGCGTCGTCACCCGCACGGGATCGCTGATCGGGACGCCCGCGTTCATGTCGCCCGAGCAGATCCGGGGCGAGCGGGTCACCCCCGCCAGCGACGTGTTCGCGCTGGGATCCGTCCTGGCGTACGCGGCGACGGGACGCATGCCGTTCGCGACGACCGAGGACGGCGTGCACGCGCTGATGATGCGGATCACCATGGCCGAACCCGACCTGGACGGCCTGCCCGGGACGTTGCGCGGGCTGGTCGGGTCGTGCCTTGCCAAGGACCCCTCGGCACGTCCGCTCCCGCAGGAGATCATCGAGCGGGCGGCGGCCTCCGGCGCCACCGAACCCTGGCTGCCACCGAAGGTCATGGACAGGCTGGGCCGCCGCGCCGTCGCGCTGCTGGACCTGGAGGCCCCCGTCTCCCGCCCGCCCCCGGCCGACCGGCCGACGAGCACCCCTCCTGCGAGCACCCCTCCCCCGAGCGTCACCCCTGCGAGCGCCCCTCCTACGGGCGTCCCGTCGGTGCCTCCTCCCCGCCGGTTCCGGGCGCCCGCGATCGCGGGAGCGGCACTCGCGCCGCTGGCCCTGATCGGCGTGGTCCTGTACGTGGCGAACCTCGGCGACGACGGCGCGCCCGCCTCCGGGACGGCCGCGACGGCGAGTTCGGCCCGAGCGACGCCCGCCGCCTCGCCCTCGACCCCGCGGCCTTCACCCACCGCCCCGACACCCTCGCCGCGAAGGAGCGCCGTCCCTTCGGCGCTGGTCGGCACCTGGGAGGGTCCCAGCAGCGACGACGAGACCCTGCGTTTCACCATCCGGCGGGGGAGGACCGGGAGCGACGTGGTCACCGAGCGGTTCACCGACAGAAGGCTCACCTGCCACCTGGTGGGCAGGCTCGAATGGGCGGGCGCCCGTGGCATCACGGTCACCGCCCGGATCAGCCAGGAGACGCATCTGTCCTGCAAGTTCGACACCGGGACGCAGACGCTCACGCTGACCGACGAGGGCATCCTCGTCTTCCGGGCGGAGAACGGCTCCGTCAGCGGTTCCCTCCGCCGGGCCGGCTAAGGCCGCGGTCACGTACCGGCTTGGCGGAGCTCGACGCAGCATTCGCCTGGACGGGGCGCCAGGACGGCCTGGACGGCGGTGGCGCCCAGCCCCTGGAGATAGCCGGTGACGAAGGCGTGGTTCATCCCGCAGACCAGGTCGGGGGCTTTGGCGGCCTGCGGCTGGAACGGGCAGTTGTGCAGTGTGAGCCGTGTCGGGCTCTCCCGCACCGGCTCGAAGCCGTGCTCTTCGAGCATCCGCTCGCACAGGGTCACGCCGCGTTCGGCGCCGAGGCGGCGTGGACGGAGCGTGGACTGCTGGTGCTCACCCAGATCCCGGCCGCGCTCGTGTGCCGCGCGCAGTGCCGCCTGGACGGCGGTCTCCTCGTCCCGCTGGCTGACGACGGCGGTGAGGAGCAGGTCGGCCAGCAGTTCGTGGCGGCTGTCGGGGATGCTGAGCCGGATCCGGGTGTCGGTGGGCTCGTAGACCTTGGGCTGCCGTCCGACCTTGCGGAGGCCGCCGGGCGCCCCGTAGTGGGCGCGCAGGAGGCCGGCGTCGACGAGCTTGTCCAGGTGGAAGGCGGCGAGCTTGCGTGAGATGCCGACGCTGGCGGCCGCCTCGTCGCGGGTCACCGGGCGGCGCGCGCGCCGGATGAACGCGAACATCCGGCGCCGCAGGTCCTCGGCGAGGGCGCCGATGGACTCGATCGGATCGGACGGGCTGTCGTGATCGGCCACCTTGCCACGATAACTCCTATTTAAGTGGTCGGTAGGCGACTCCGCCCGATTCTTGCTGTGGTTCTTGACCTTGGTGGAGGATAAGACCAATACTTGTTAGCGAAATAGGGAGGCGGTCGCCGTGACGGTGCAGCGGCAGTCCAAGCAACCCGTCAGCCCGGCGCTCGCCGGGCCGTACGGGCATCCGTTCCATCCGATCCTGGTCACGGTGCCGATCGGCGCGTGGGTGGGAAGCCTGGTCTTCGACGTCGCCTCCCACCTCGTGGACGACCCCACGTTCCTGTCCCGCGGCTCGCTGTGGCTGATCGCGATCGGGGTGCTCGGGGCCGTGGCGGCGGCGCTGGTCGGCGCCCTGGACCTGCTGGCCATCCCGGCGGGGACGCGGGCGTTCGGTGTCGCGCTCGTCCACATGACGCTGAACCTGCTGGTGACCGCCGCCTACGTCGCGGGATTCCTCTGGCGCAACGCCGGGGAGGGGCCGTCCGGCAGCGTTCCCGCGGGGCAACTCGCGCTCAGCGCCGCGAGCCTGGCGGTCCTGGGCGTTTCCGGATATCTAGGCGGGATGCTCGCCTACCGCTACGGCGTGCGCGTCGCGGACGAGGGGACGCAGGCGGACGGGTTCGCCGACCGTCGTGGCTGAGTCACCACTCCGGCGCCACCACTTCGCACACCATCGGAGTTTGTCATGGACCTCACCGCATTGGCCCTCTGGCTGGTCACCGCCCTGGGCGGCTTCCTCATGATGGGCATCTGGATCGCCCGTGGCGGTCCCCGCGCCGGCACCACCCGGCTGCCCGTCCCGGTCCTGTTCGGCCATTTCGCGCTCGCCGCCACGGGACTGGTGGTCTGGATCATCTACGTGGTCACCGACGCCAAGGCGCTGGCCTGGACGGCGTTCGCCCTGCTCGTGCCGGTCGCGCTGCTCGGTTTCGCCATGCTCGCCCGCTGGATCCCGGTGTACCGCGCCCGCGCCACCGCTCCGGCGGGCGCCGGCGCGGGCGGGTCGGGTGGCGGCCCGGCCGAGCAGGGCGAACCGCCGGAGCGCGGTTTCCCGGTGCCCGTCGTGGCCGGTCACGGGCTGTTCGCGGTCGCCACGGTGATCCTGGTCCTGCTGGCGGCGCTCAGCTAGGACACGCTGCTGGGGCACCCCTAGGGCACGGTGACCGAGGCGATGGCGACCGGGCCGCGGGTCGGGTCGAGCTCGACCTCCTGGGAGGTGCCGGGCGGTGTGATGACGTCGATCGCCTTGGGCACCGTGCCCGGATCCGCCGCGCAGATCGGCGCGGTGCCGCCCGCCGCGCAGACGCCGAACAGGAACGGCTGCGGCGCAGGCGCGAAGCCGCGGGCCTGGTCGGGGCTGAACCCGTCCTGGCCGTGCAGGACGACCGCGAACCGCCAGCCCGACCCCGGCGTGCCGAAGGCGGCGCGGGGCAGGGCGATCGTGATCGTCCTGGTGGACCGCGAGGCACGTACGGCGGCGTCGCCGCGGGACGCCCCGGACGCGTCGAGCCACACCGGGGCGGCGAACCCCTGAACCCCGACGCGCTGCGTCCAGCCGTCCGCCAGGGTGTGGTTGCGCTGCGGGAAGGCGGGCCGGTCCGAAACGGGGGCGGCGCCCGGCTCCCTGACGTAGACGTCGAGGAGCTGGGCGCCCATCGCGTTGCCGAACGTCGGCGTCAGGTCGCGGAGCAAGGCCCTCAGGTACACGGTCGTGTCGTCCGTGATGACCTGGAAGCGCTGAAGGTCGAGCGCGCCCGGCCGGAAGTCGGCCGCGGTCGGATAGGCGTAGGTGCCCGGCCCGTGGTCGTCGCCGTCGGGGTCGGTCACGTCGAGCACGGTCGTCCCGCCGGTCAGCTCGCCGACCACCGTGCGCTGCGCGTACGCCGTGGCGCCCGCCTTCGTCGCGGACACCGTGAGCACCACGGCGCCGAAGCTCACCGGCGCGCTCGCCGTGAACGACCCGTCCGCCCCGGCGGTCACCGAGACGAAGGCCGTCGCGCCACCGAGGTCCGTGGGGGTCGCGGCGACGTCCACCCGCGCGCCCGGCGCCGTCGTGCCACGGACGGTGACGGCCGAGCCGGAGACGGAGGCGCCCTCGGAGGGTTCGGTGACCGTCAGCGGGAGGGGTCCGCATCCGGACGCCCCGCCCCCGGACGCAGGCCGGCGGGGGCGGGACTTTAAGGTTGGGACGCCCGCGCCCCGGCTACTTAGAGGGCACCGGAGGGTCCCCACTCCTGAGGAGGGTCGGCGTCATGACGAGCGAATCGGTCTTCACCTACGGGTCGCCACAGTTGAAGTTCGGGGCGGGCGCGTCCGGCGAGATCGGCTTCGACCTGGCCCAGCTCGGCGCGCGCCGCGCGCTGGTGGTCACCGATCCGGGCGTCGCCGCGACGGGCGCGGCACAGCGGATCGCGGACTCGATGAAGGAGTACGGCGTCCACGCCGAGGTCTTCGACGGCGTCCACGTCGAGCCCACCGACGAGAGCCTGCGGCGCGCCGTGGACCATGCGCGCGAGAACGGGCCCTACGACGCCTACGTCGCGGTCGGCGGCGGTTCGAGCATCGACACCGCGAAGGCCGTCAACCTGCTGACCACCAACGAGGGCGACCTGACCGACTACCTCAACCCGCCGGTCGGCGCGGGACGGGCGCCCGCCAGGCCGCTGCTGCCCCTGGTCGCGGTGCCGACGACGACGGGAACCGGGGCCGAGAGCACGACGGTCTGCGTCCTGGACGTCCTGGCGCTGAAGGTCAAGACGGGCATCAGCCACCCCAGGCTGCGCCCGACGCTGGCGGTGGTGGACCCGGACCTGACCGTCACCCAGCCGCCAGGGGTGACCGCGTCGTCCGGCATGGACATCGTGTGCCACGCGCTGGAGAGCTACACGGCCCGCCCGTTCGACTCCTACGACCGGAAGAGGCCCGAGGAGCGCGTCCCGTACTGCGGCGCCAACCCGGTGTCGGACATGTGGGTGGAACGGTCGCTCACCCTGCTGTCCCGGTCGTTCCGCACCGCCGTGCGCGACGGCGAGAACAGGCAGGCCCGTGCCGACATGGCGCTGGCGGCCACGTTCGCGGGCCTGGGCTTCGGGAACGCGGGCGTGCACATTCCGCACGCCAACGCGTACCCCATCGCCGGACGCGTGCGCGACTTCCGTCCCGAGGGCTACCCCGACGCCGAGCCGCTGGTGCCGCACGGCATGTCGGTGTCGCTCACCGCGCCCGAGGCGTTCCGCTACACCTTCGAGGCCCGGCCCGACCGGCACGTCCGCGCCGCCGAACTGCTCGACCCGGGTCTCGACCGCCCGGACGACCCGGCCGAGTACCTGCCGCGCGCCCTGCTGAACCTGATGCGCGACATCGGCATCCCCGACGGCATCGGCGACGTCGGCTACACCGAGGCCGACGTCCCCGCCCTGGTGGAGGGGACGCTCAAGCAACAGCGGCTGCTCGCCACCGCGCCCCGCCAGGCGGGCCCGGACGAGCTCGCCGGGATCTTCACCCGCTCGCTGCGGCTGTGGTGAGGCGGTGATACCGACACCGTGGTGGGGCACTGCGGCAAGGTTGCGCCGCAAGCGGGGCAAAGCGGTTGTATCGTGATCGTGAACGATCACGGCGCGGGCGCCGGACGGCAGAGCACCGGACGGAACCAGCGCCACCGACCACACTCGTCCCCTCGCGACCTGCCAGGAGCAGAAGTGGCCGACCAGACCTGGACGCCGACCGGCATCGACACCTCGACGCCCACTCCGGCGCGGATGTACGACTACTGCCTTGGCGGCAAGGACAACTTCGCGGTCGACCGTGAGGCCGTGCTGGGCTTCGTCACCCAGTTCCGCGAAGGGCTGGACGTGACCCGGGAGAACAGGCTGTTCCTGTACCGGGTGGTGCGGTACCTGGCCAGGGACGCGGGGATCCGGCAGTTCCTCGACATGGGCAGCGGCCTGCCGACACAGGCGAACGTCCATGAGGTGGCGCAGCAGTTCCAGCCTGAGGCGCATGTGGTCTATGTGGACAATGATCCGATCGTCCTGGCGCATGGCCGGGCGCTGCTGTCCGCGGACGCCACGACGGTGATCCAGGCGGACATGACCGATCCCCGGGACGTCCTGGCGCACCCGGACGTGAACCGCCTGATCGACTTCGACCAGCCCGTGGCGGCGCTCTTCCTGTCGGTGGCCCACTCCATCCCGGACGACGAGCAGGTCCGGGGGATGTTCGCCGCCACGGTCGACGCGCTGGCCCCGGGCAGTTTCCTGGCGATGTCCCAGTTCGTCGGCGTGGACAGGGAGACGGCGGACGCCCACACCCGGAAGGCCACCGAGATGGGGCTGGTGTGGAAGACCCGGACGGTGGAGGATTTCGAGCCCCTCGTTCCCGACCTGGAGCGGGTGCCGCCCGGCCTGGTGGACGTGGCCGACTGGCGTCCGGACCCGGATCAGCCCCCGCTGAGCTCCGTCGACGCGCCCCTGCAGCCGTTCCTGGGAGCGTCGGGCGACGACAAGCAGGTCAAGGAGTACGGCGGGGTTTTGCGCAAGAACTGATGTCACTCATGTGACCAACGGGGCTCACGAGAAGAATGTGAGCGGCTGCCCCTCGGTAAAGCCCGTCCCGCCCACCGCGATCCGAGCGGTCGAGATCCCTGGATCCCCCTGGCCCAGGGGGTTTCGGCATGTGCCCTGGCCTGGGAATGTCCGAGTACGGTGCCCTGTTGAAACCTGGTACGACCCCCGGACACCAAGGGAACGTCATAACGACGGCAAGCTTCCCGGGAATGATTCAGGTCCGGGAAACGTCTAATACTCCTAACGACAGGTCGTGGCCAACAGGCCGTTGACCATCTTTCAGTGCCGACGAGCGGCCTCCCCTAGGTAGAACGGCCGCCGGCCGGACGGCATCCGAGCCTCCGGTATCGGCCCCGAGCCAAGACACGGCTCACTCCCTCAGCTCTCCCGAGCTCGACGCTCGGAGCCGCTCTCCCCTGCCTCCGCGTACCCGCGTGTTCTGCAGGCATCTCCATGTGACCGATGGGACTCAAGTGGTTCTTGATGTTCCTGAGGGTTCGTGCGGGAGCGGCCTCCCAGACCGCCGAACAAAAGGACTTCTCATGAAGAAGCGTGCGACCAACCTCCTGATGACCGGTGTCATGGGCAGCGCCATGGCCGGGATGCTGGTGGCCGGTGTGGCCGCCGCCTCCCACGACGACGGCCTTGAGCAGACGCCGGCGAAGAAGCCGATCGCCGCGCAGGTCGGCGACGGCACCGCGAACGGCGCGCAGAAGGCCGGCGCGGCCCACAAGGCGCAGGACAAGCAGGACAAGAAGGACAAGAAGAAGGTGCTCTACAGCGGCACCACGACCGCGTCCTACTTCTGGGACGACGGGTCGGGCGTGAACGGTGACACGGGCATGCCCGCCAGTGGTAAGCCGATGCAGGAGGGCCTGTTCGCCAGCCCGAGCTGGCCCCTGAACACCAAGGTGAAGGTGACCTACGACGGCCGTAGCGCGGTCGGCTTCATCGGTGACCGTGGTCCCGGTGAGCCCTCGCACCACGGTGTGATGCTGGACCTGGACACCCACACCTTCCGCCACCTGGTCGACGGTGGTGAGCCGGAGAACGACTACAACACCGGCACCGACCAGGGCCACCTGAAGGGCGTCAAGTACGAGATCCTCAAGTGGGGTAAGGGCGACGGCGTCAAGGGCAAGCCCCAGCCGTTCGGCGACGGCTCCTGACGCCCCGCCCCCCAGGCGGACGACCCTCGAAAACGAACACAGCACGAACGAACACAGCGCGAACGCCCGGCCGGAGACCTCCGGCCGGGCGTTCTCGTTTGCCCGGCCGCCTTCTCAACCCGCCCGTTACCGACCGATGCGCACAATGCGGGCGGGAGGTGGCCATGGCGCGGACGGCGGACCGCGGGCACTACGCCTGCCTTCTGCGGCTCGCGTACCTGGTCTTGGACGACGGCGACGACCCGGTCCTGCGTGCCCGCCGCGCCGCCGCGCGTGCGGCCAGGGCGCGGCAGGGCGGCTACCCGGCCATGCGGTCGCGGCTCGTCACCATCCTGCTCACCGACCCGCCCGCCGTGCGCCACCGGCTGGACCGCCTGATCTTCGAGCCCGCGGGGACCCCGCCGGGACCGGTGCGGGCGGCGCTGCGGGAGCTGTCGCCGCACGAGCGGCTCGCCTACCTGCTGTGCCGCGACGGCCTCACCGCGCCCGAGGCCGCCGCCGAGCTGCGCGCCCACGTCCAGGCCGACTTCCGTGACGTGGACCAGGCCGTCACGGCCGTCGAGACCCTGACGGGGCTGGACGAGGACGCGCAACGGGCCGAGATCGAGACCTTCGAGCCCGACCTCGTCCGGCTCCGCCCGCCGCCCGCCGTCCCGCCCGCCTGGCGCGCCGCCGTGGCGGCCGTGGTCGCGGGGGCGCTACTGGCGGTCGCCGGGTTCGCCCTCACCCGGGGGACCGAGGTGACCGGCGACCCCGTCGTGATCGGCCCGCGCACATGGCAGGCGACCGGCACGCCGGGCATCGGCGAGTGGCCCACGCAGGGCGCGTCGCGGCACGACGCCGGGCTGCTGCGCCGGGCCGCCGGCGCCTGGCGGGCCGAGAGCCGCGAACCGCCCCTCGGCCGCGTCGTCGTCCTGTACGCGGGAATGGTGGACGGCGCGTCCCTCGTCGTGCTCCGCGACTCCCCCGGCCCGCGCGAGCCGCCCCGCGTGGCGCAGTACTTCGAGCGGCGCCTGTCGCGCGGCGTCGAGTCGATCCGCAGGCTCGGGACGGACGCGGGCCAGCTCATCATGGTGGGGATGACGTGGCGCTACCTCGTCCCGCCATGGATGCGGGACGTGCGGGCGGCGGTGCCGTCCCAGCGCTCCCCGCGCTGGGTGCCGGTGGCGGTGCGGGACGGGCTGAGCGATCCGCTGCCGTGGGACTGGTTCACGCCGCGCTGCCAGAACTACGTGGTGTTCCGGATGACGTTCCGCCCGGGGACCGGCGGGCGGGCGCGGACGGTCACGCAGCTCGCCTCGCACAGCCCGCAGTCCGCGTCGCCGCAGGTGCGGTTCCGTGACCCGCCCGGGACGCCCGAGCGGCAGGAGCGGTTCCGATGGGCGGCCCTGCACGCCGTCGCGTGCGAGGCGGCGACGACGCTGAGCGAGTCGGGCGACCTCATGCTGGGCCACCTGTGGAGCGGCGGCCTGCCCGACGACGGGGGCAGGGCGACGCTGCTGACGGTGGAGTCGTCCTCGCCGTGGAGCGGCCCCGGCACCTCGATCCTGATCACCGACGACGGCCGGGCGCTGTCGGAGCGGGGCGGCACGAACAGCGACACCATCTCCTCGGCCGGGACGCTGGCCGCCGCCCTGTGGTGGCGGTCGTCCCGGCGCTGGCATCTGGTGGCGGCGGCCGGTCCGGGCATCGCGCGCCTGAAGACGGTCGGCGAACTGGGCGCCCACGAGAAGGAAGCCCGCCGGCGGCACGGGCCGCCCCTGCTGGTCGTGCCCGGCCCGCGCACGGGCGGCACGCCCCCGGAGACGGCCCGCCTTCCGGTCGTCCACGTCGTCGCCTATGAGACGGACGGAGACCGCACGATCGTCAGCCCCCTCTGACCACCCTTCTGAGCTCCCTTCCCCATCCCCACCGGCTCCTTCGCAACTCGACGATTTATCCGGGATAGTCTCATATAAGACTTTCTCGTATAGTGCTTTGGGGCGGCTCGCACGATCGAACCCATGAGGAGAGGCATGCGTCTCCAGAAACCCCCTCGCGCCAAGGCGGAACCGACCACCCAGGCGCCCGCGACCGTCAACTGGGCACTGGCCGCGATCGTGGTGCTGCTCGCCGGGCACGTGTTCGCGTGGCTGTATCCGCCGCAGGGCCTCACCGATGTCTTCCACCTGGTCTGGGGCGTGGCGTACGCGTGGCTGGCCCTGCTCCTGAGGCGGCCGGGCCCGCGGCGCTGGGCGCGGGCCTGGCTCACGGGGCTCATGGCGGTCCAGCTCGCCGGCCGGTTCGTGGTCTTCGCGGTCGACGACCGGGTCCTCCTCCGCACGCTCGTCGTGATCGGCGTGGCGGTGACGCTCACCGTCGTCGTCCTGCTCTGGTATCCCTCGTCGAGCCGCGAGTACTTCGCGGCGCGGCGGCCGGGCTGATCATTCCGACCTGGTGGCCTCCAGGACGGGGACGGACGCGGCGCGGCGCGCGGGCAGAGCCGAGGTGACGAGGGTCACCGCCGCCGCGCCCGCGGCCACCATGGGGAACAGCCACCACGGCGGGGCGGGGCGCACGAACGAGCTGCCGGTCATCACGTGCAGGACCGTCAGCATCCCCATGGCGACCACGATGCCGAGCGTGGTGCCGAGGACGACCACGGTGGCCGCCTCCCAGCGGACGATCGAGCGGATCTGCCTCATGGTCGTGCCCACCGCGCCCAGCAGCCCGAACTCGCGGGTGCGTTCGGCGACGCTCATCGAGACCGTGGTCGCCATGCCGAACAGCGCCAGCAGCAGCGCCATGCCGACGAAACCGTAGGTGGCGCGCAGCGCCCGGGTGAGCGTGCGGGACGCCACGTCCACGTAGGCGTCACGGTCGACGACCCGCACGCCGGGAACCGTGGCCACGGCCCGTGCCAGGGCGTCCTGCGAGCCGCCCCGGATGAGGACCACCTGGGTCGCGGCGTTGGCGTCGAGCCGGTCCATCGTCGCGGGCGCCACGAGCGCCTGATCGGCGAACAGATGGGAGGGGTCGTGGTACGCGTCCGCCACGGTGAGCGAGGCCCGGCCCTGTGCACCCCGGACGACGATCCGCTGGCCGCGCCGCAGCCCCCGCTCCTCCATGATGGCCGACGACAGCGCGATCTCCCCGGGACGCAGCGCGGGCGGCCGGCCGCCCAGCCGCAGCACGTCGCTCAGCCCCGACTGCTCGGCGCCGGTGACCAGGAAGCTCAGCGGCTCGGGCTCCTCCTCCCCGGGGTCGGGACGTTCGGCGGGCGACACCAGCCTGACCTGGGTCCGGGTGAGGGCGGCCACCCGCGACACGCCGGGGGCGCCCGCGACCCGGTCCGCGACGTCCCTGGCCACCGGCGCGGGGGCGCCCTCGGAGGTCCTGGCGGTCGCGGTGATCGCGTGCTCGGCCGCCATGACCTGCCGTCCCGCGTCCCGGAACCGATCGTGCGCCGACAGGGTGACCATCGCCACGGCGGCGACCAGCGCGACGCCGAGCATCAGCGAGGAGGCGGCCGAGGAGACCCGGCGCGGGCTGCGGGTGATGGTGGCGTGCGCGAGCCGTCCCGTCTCGCCGCCGATCAGCCTTCCGGCGCGGCCGACCAGACCGCCGAGCGGGGCGACGAAGAACGGCCCGAGCACGGCCAGGCCGGTGACCCCCAGCATCGAGCCGAACAGGACCATGAGCGAGACGGCGAACGTGCGGTCCGTGCCGGGCGGGTCCCCGAGACGGACCGCGGTCCCCACCAGCAGCCAGAACCCCGCGCCCAGGAAGATGACGAGGGCGGCCAGCAGGCGCGGCCGGCGGCGTCCGGGGGTCTCGGTGACGGTGCTGCGCAGCGCCTGCAACGGAGAGATGCCCGCAGCCCGCCGCGCCGCACGCCAGGCCGCGAGCTGGGTCACCACGATCCCGGCGGCGGCCGGGAGCGCCAGCGCCGTCGGGCCGAACTGGGCGCCGGCGGCGGACACGTCGAAGCCGTCCCGCGCGAACAGCCGGGTGATCAGCGCGGACACCGGAAAGCCCGCGGCCACCCCGCCCACCGCGGCGATCGCACCCAGCACCAGCGCCTCCAGCCGGATCAGCCGCCCGATCTGCCGGGGGGTGGCGCCGATCGCGCCGAGCAGCGCCAGCCGCCTGGTCCGCTGCCGCACCAGCGTGCCGAAGGTGTTGGCCACCACGAACAGTCCGACGAAGATCGCCACCGAGGCGAGCATGCCGATGATGCTCGCGATCGAGGCGCCCTCCCCCGACGCGGCGGCGGACTGCGCGTCCCGCACGGACGCCGCGGTGCGCACGGTGGCCGCGCCGCCCAGCTCCCGCGCCAGGTCGCCGCGCAGCCGGTCGGCGGGGACGCCCGCGGCGGCCTTCACCCAGACGGCCTGCCAGGTCCCGGCGGGCAGCCCGGCGACCCCGCGCACGGTCTGCGGCGGGGCCAGGACCAGGTTCCCGGCGGCCACCGCGTCGCGCCCCTGGACGGTGACGATCCCGGAGATCCGCACCCGGCGCGTCTCGCGGGGCAGCGTCAGCGTCAGCGCGTCGCCCACGTCCACCTTCCCGGCGCGCGCCATGTACCGGACGACCGCCACCTCGCCGTCGCCGGTGGGGGCGCGTCCCGCCTCCAGCCGGTACGGGTTGAGCCGGGGTTCGGGCACCCAGGGGCGCAGCAGCGTGCGGCCCTCCGCCGACGCCGTGATCGCGCGTCCGTCCGGACGGGAGGCCGTCACCGCGACCGTGGCGTCCCCGGCGACCGCCGCCACCCCCGGCCGGGACGCGACCGCGTCCATGCGGATCCGCCCGTCGGGCGGCGCGTTCGGGTCGTCCGGGTCCACCGTCCCGCCGTGGACAAGCACGTCCGCACGGGCGTACTCGCTGGCGTCGCTGCCCGCCACGGCCTCCTGGGCGCGCAGCGCGAACTGTAGCGAGCCGGCGATGAGCGCGATCGAGCCGAGCGCCGCCAGCAGGGTGGCGATCAGCCGTGCCCAGCCGTCGGTGAACGAGCGGCGCGCGATGAGCCACATGGCGTTCCCCATGTCAGCCCTCCAGCCTACGCATGCGGGCGTGCACGGCGTCGGGGGTGGGCGCGGTCAGCTCGTCCGCGATCACCCCGTCCGCCAGGAACAGCACCCGGTCGGCGTGCGCGGCGGCTTTCGGGTCGTGCGTCACCATGATCACCGTCTGCCGGTAGGAGTCGACGGCCGAGCGCAGGAAGCCCAGCACCTCGGCGCCGGAGCGGGAGTCGAGGTTGCCGGTCGGCTCGTCGGCGAACAGCACCTCCGGCCTGGTCAGCAGGGCCCGCGCCACCGCGACCCGCTGCTGCTGACCGCCGGAGAGCTGGGCGGGACGGTGCCCGAGCCGCTCGCGCAGCCCGAGCGCGTCCACGATCGTGTTGAACCACCGCCGGTCCACGCCGCGGCCCGCCAGCCGCCCGGTGAGCAGGATGTTCTCTTCGGCGGTCAGCATAGGCAGCAGGTTGAACGACTGGAAGACGAAGCCCATCCGGTCGCGGCGCAGCTCGGTGCGCCGGGTGCGGGACAGGCCGGTGAGGTCGATGCCGCCGAGGACGACGCTGCCGGACGTCACCGTGTCGAGCCCGGCCAGGCAGTGCAGGAAGGTCGATTTCCCCGACCCGGACGGCCCCATGATCGCGGTGAACCGCCCCCGCGTGAACGCCGCCGAGACGCCGCGCAGCGCGGTCACCGCGCCGTCACCGGAACCGTAGACCTTGACCAGGGCGGTGGCGACCATGACCTCCTCGGTCGCGGCCTCCACCCCCTGGGCACGGGTCAGCTCAGGCATAAAAGTCTCCCTATTAGAGATAGTCTCAGATGAGACTATATCAGCCGATACCAGCGCCGGGGGCTCCTGACAGACGCCGTCGCCGGACCTACGGTCAGGGTGTGAGAGAGCCGATTCAGCAGCCGATCCAGCAGCCGGGTCCGCCGCGGAGCACGGACGCCGTGACCCTCGACCTGATCAAGTGGCATCTCGATCGGTACGACCGGCTCCGCGCCTCCACCGCCACGCGCGCGTCCGTGGTGCTGAGCGCCGGGGCCATCCTGTCCGCCGGCAACGCGGTGATCCTGTCGCAGATCCTCAACGTGCCCAGGGAACGGCTCGGCCCGGAGGCCGCCCCGGTGTTCGGCATCGGGCTGCTCGCCAGCGTGAGCCTGGTGGTGCTCTCGGTCGTCCACGCGTCCGGCGTGCTGGTGGCGCTGAAGGGCAGCCGCGACCTCTTCCCGGACGCGGGGACGATGCCCACCGGGCTGTTCTTCAACGGCAGCGACACCGTCGCCCGGCTGTCCACGTTCCAGCAGTTCCAGGCGGCCATGGCGGCGCAGGATCAGGCGGGCCGCGTGGAGGCCGCCCAGGTCGAGCTGTGGATCGTGATCCGGCAGCACCGGAGGCGGTACCGGCGCCTGCGGGCGTCCGTGCGCGCGCTCCGCTGGGCGGCGATCGTCTTCCTGGCCGCGCTGACCGGCCTGGTGATCACCGTCCTGCTGAACGCCCTCTGACCTCCGCCGCGACGCGCGGCACCGGCCTCACCTCGTTCACCTGACGCGAAGGTGGATCACCGTGAGGGCCGGGTCCCTCCTGATGTCGTCCTCGCAGAACGGTGCCCGCACCCATTGATTGCGGGAGAACAGGCGGGTCTGGTCGGCGTAGTGCGGCGAGGTGCTGTCGGCCGACTGCGAGTAGGTCAGCAGCGTGCGCGCGTCCGGGCAGGGACCGTGGCCGAACGTCACCACCTGGACGTAGCTGGAGCCGTGCTGCACCTCGGTGTACCCCGCGCCGGGCGTCCAGGGCGCCTCGATCTTGTTGAGGACGCCCTGCGACTCCGTACCGCCGCCGATCGGGATCCGCTCGCCGTTGCGGGTCACGTACTGGTACTGGCCCAACGGGGCGTCCAGCGGGATCCCCGACCCCCTCAGCTCCGCGATCGCGCCCGTGAGGGCCGCGCGCACGGTGGGCGAGTCGGTGTTCAGGCCGCGCGGCGTGCGCACCGGATCGGACACGTCGAACGGCACGCGCCACAGGTCGGGCGCCCGGGCCGCCGCGCGCCAGTAGCGGTCGAACAGCAGGGCGCCCTTGCTGCCGACATCGGCCGTACGGTCCCAGCGCGCCAGGATCTCGCAAGGCTCGCCGAGGTTCATCGCCCGGCACAGCGCGACGGTGTCCGCGGCGGCCAGCTCGCCCGCGTGGTTGCGGTTCGCGAACACCAGCTCCTGCATGGACGCGCGGGTGAAGCGGCCTTTCCTTAGCTGGTCCTCGACGGCGACGAGGCCGCTACGGGTACGCAGCGAACGGGCGGTGCGTTCCGTCCCGAGAATGCGGTCGAAGCCCTCCAGCGGCCGCCCGGGGTTGGTCAGCCAATGGCTGTCATTGGAATTGGTGACGTAGTCGGAGCGCTTCAGAACGGGGTAGCGGTCCGGCGCCAGGATGCCCGTCTGCAACGCACCGGGGGCCTTGCCCGGCGTGCAGGACGACTTGGAGCCGTCCAGGATCGCCACGCCGGCCGACGCGAACACGGCCTGGCCCAGTGGCGTGTTGCAGCGGGCCGCGAACTCGTTGGTGATGTTGGGCAGCACCTGGAACTGGGTGTAGAGGGCGTTGCCGCGCGAGTCCGCCGCGATGGTGTTGACCCACGGGAGGCCCTGGGTGCGCTTGAGCGCGCGCAGGGCGTCGTCGGTGGTACGGGACCTGCCCAGCTCGAACGAGGTGTTGGCGATGCGCAGGTTGGAGGCGTTCGGATCGTTGAACGCGAACGCGGTCGACGCCGTCCACGGGAGCTGGACCGAGCCGATGGCGGTGACGACCGGACCGTACCGGGTGCGCCACTGCGTCCCGGTGACGGGACGGACCGATCCGTCCGGCTGCCTGGCCTGGACGGTCACCCGGCGCTGCACCATCTTCTCCGCGCGGCCGTCCACCAGGTAGGCGGTCGGGTCACCGGGGACGAGCTGAAGCTGGGTGAGCGAGAACGGGGTGCCGGTGGCCACCGTGTGGCTCCACGCGAACGTGGCGTTGTGCCCGATCGACACCGACACCGAGCCCAGGAGGGCGCCGCCGCTCACGTTCAGCTTGCCGGGGATGGTCTGCTGCATCTGCCAGAAGCGGCGGCCGGTGTGCCAGGGATAGTGCGGGTTTCCGAGCAGGAGGCCGCGCCCGTTCGCGCTGGCGCCCTTCCCTACGGCGATGGCGTTGCTGCCCATGTCGGCACCGGCCTTGAGGCCGCGCACCGCCTCGGCGATCCTCCCCGGGTCGGGGGCGGCGGACCGGGCGGCGCCCGTGGGCGGCCTGGCCGCGGCCATCTGGTCGACCGCCAGGCCCGAGCCGCCGAGCATCGCCAGCGCGTACCCGCGTCTGTGCACGTCCAGCTCGGTGATGGGGCGCAGCCACGGGGCGCCCTTGCACGCCGGGTCGGTGATCTTCCCCTCGCGCAGGTACGTGTTGTAGCCCGCCGCCCAGCCCCGGCTCAGCTCCCGCACCTCGCGGCTCGGTCCGTACGGCGCGGGCCTGCTCAGCAGCCGCTCGACCGTCCGGCTCCGGTTGATCTCGGCGAAGAACAGGTCGCTGGCCAGGTTGGTGGTCGCGGAGGACAACGACTGGTCGGGCGCGGCCTCGGGCCCGAAGTAGCGGGAGCGCTCCCCGCGTAGCGTGACCACGCCCTGGGCGAGCAGGCACACGTTGTCCCTGGCCGCCGCGTACCCCGTACCGAAACCGAGGCCCGCATAGTCGCGGGCGACGATGTGCGGGATGCCGTACCGGGTGTAGCGGATCGTCGCCGACAGGCCCTTCCCGCCATACACGCCCCCGGCGTGCGCGGGCGGCGCGGTGACGGGCGCCAGACCGGCGGCCAGCAGGACGGCCACGACTCCCAGGCGGCGTACACGGGTACGGGGCATACCCCCTCCTTGATCACAGAAGCCCCGCAAAAGTGACACATAACCCGTCCCATGACAAGAGCCGCAGGCCACCCCTACGCCATATATCGGATGTATCCACCACCAACCTTCTCTGTCGTTCTCCTGTTGATACTCTCTAGGGATCCATAGGGAAGGATAGAGAGTGACGGGGAATCCACGGCTCTACAACGTGGAGGAAGTGGCCGAGCTGCTCGGGCTGCATGTGAAGACCGTCCGGGGTTACGTGCGGGACGGGAGGCTGAAGGCGACGCGGATCGGGAAGCGGTACCGGATCGCCGCCGACGACCTCGCGGCGTTCACCGGGCGTCCCGTGGGAGCCACCGCGCGAGAGAGCGCGCGCCGCGTCCGGCGGGCGGAGGCCACCGCGATCGTCCAGGTGGACGCGGCGTCCCCGGATCTGGTGCATCGCCTCAGCGTCGTGCTGGGTGCGGCGGTGACCGCGTCGGCGCGGGACGGCGAACGGCTGCACACCGAGTCGGTGTACGACGAGGAACGGGCCGCGCTGAAGATCATCGTGCTGGGCGGGCCCCGGCCGGTGGCGGAGGCGCTCCGGCTGCTCAGCGCCATGATCGAAGATCTGCGGGGGAACCGTCATGACCGGTGAGGTGCCCGTCCTCGTCTGCCCCGCCGAAGGACCCGCCGTCCGGAGCACCCAGGACGCGCTCGACCTGCTCGGCGAGGCGTTCGCGGCGGGGGCCGTCTGGGTGGCGCTCCCCGTCGAGCGGCTCGATCCGGACTTCTTCCGCCTCCGCACGCGGGTGGCCGGGGAGATCGCGCAGAAGTTCGTCCAGTACAAGGTCGGGCTGGCGATCGTGGGCGACATCTCCGAGCAGGTGGCGGAGAGCTCCGCGCTCGGCGACCTCGTCCGCGAGAGCAACCGCGGACGGGCCTTGTGGTTCGTCGACGACCTCGCACAGCTCAGGAAGCGGCTGGGCGGTGGCGATCACGCGCCGTCGTAGACCCAGTACCGGTCGCCGCGCACGGCCTCCAGCTCGCGCAGGCCCTCCAGGTGGATCTGCCGGACCTGCTGGCGGGCGGCGCAGGACCCCGTTCTGCGCTATTTCACCGGCCGCGAACTCTACGGCGAAACCGACTCCGCCGAGCTGCCGCGGCCCGACCGGCTCCACCCGGACGCCGCCGCGTCACGAGGCCAGCCGCTCACCCGCGCCGCGGTCCGCGTGCCCGGCCTCGCCGTCCGGCCGGCTGATCTCCGACCACACCGCGTCGAGGGAGAGGCCGAGGACGGCGGCGATCGCGGCGATGGTCGGAAAGGCGGGGGTGGCCACACGACCGGACTCGATCTTCCGAAGGGTCTCCGGCGAGACGCCGGCGTCCAGCGCGGTCGCGAGCATCGACCTCTCCCCCCTGGCCCGCCGCAGAAGCGCGCCCAGGCGCCGTCCACGTTCGATCTCTTCCGGGGTGAGCGGCAACCTGACCATGGGACCGATTCTAATACCGGGATAGTATGGCCGGGATAGTTATTGGCTCATAGTGGCTCGTCGTGACGTGTCCGAGGAAGGCGCCGGATGATCGAGATCCTCACCCCCACCGAAGTGGCCCGAGCGCGGGAGACCGGCGCCCTGGTCGCCGACATCCTGCACACCCTGAAGGACCGGAGCGTGCCCGGGACGAACCTCCTGGACATCGACCGGTGGGCCAAGTCCATGATCATCGAGGCCGGGGCGCAGTCCTCCTATGTCGACTACGAGCCGTCCTTCGGCCGCGGGCCCTTCGGCCACTACATCTGCACGTCGGTCAACGACGCCGTGCTGCACGGCAGGCCCCACGACTACACGCTCGCCGACGGCGACCTGCTGTCGCTCGACCTCGCCGTCTCCAAGGGCGGAGTCGTCGCCGACTCCGCCATCAGCTTCATCGTGGGCGACTCCAGACCCGAGGAGAGCATCGCGTTGATCGAGGCGACCGAGCGCGCGCTGAGCGCGGGCATCGCCGCGGCCGGGCCGGGGGCCCGCGTCGGCGACCTCTCCCATGCCATCGGCTCGGTGCTCAGCGAGGCTGGATACCCGGTCAGCACCGACTTCGGAGGTCACGGCGTCGGATCGACCATGCACCAGGACCCGCACGTCCCGAACGCGGGACGGCCCGGACGCGGATACAGGCTGCGTCCCGGGCTGCTGCTGGCCTTGGAGCCCTGGGTCATGGCGGACACCGCCGAGCTCGTCACCGACGCCGACGGCTGGACGCTGCGGAGCGCGACGGGCTGCCGCACCGCGCACAGCGAGCACACGATCGCCATCACCGACGACGGGGCCGAGATCCTCACCCTGCCGGACCGCCAAAGATCTCACCAAGCCGTGTCGCGGCTTCGGTAGGCCCGATCGCGCCACGTTAGCCGCCCGGGGCTCCGGGGACAGACCCACCATGAAGATCGTGATCATTGGTGGCAGCGGCCTGATCGGCTCCAAGCTCGTCGACCGGCTCGCCGAACGGGGCCACGAGGCGGTGCCGGCGTCGCCGAGCACCGGCGTCGACACCCTCACCGGCCGGGGACTCCCCGAGGTCATGGACGGCGCGTCCGTGGTGGTCGACGTGTCGAACGCCCCGTCCTTCGAGGCCGCCGCGGTCATGGAGTTCTTCCGGACCTCCACCCGGAACCTGCTGGAGGCCGAGGAGGCGGCGGGCGTCGGCCACCACGTCGCGCTGTCGGTGGTGGGGACCGGGCGGCGCCCCGACAACGACTACTTCCGGGCGAAGAAGGCGCAGGAACAGCTGATCGAGGACGGGCCGATCCCGTACTCGATCGTGCACGCCACCCAGTTCTTCGAGTTCACCGGCAGCATCGCCGACGTCGCCTCGCAGGACGGCACGGTGCGGATACCGCCCGTGCAATACCAGCCCATCGCGGCCGCCGACGTCGCCCAGCGGCTCGCCGAGGTGGCGGTGGGCCCGCCGCTGAACGGCAGGATCGAGATCGCCGGGCCCGAGCGGTTCCGGATGGACGAGTTCTTCCGGCACGCCCTGGCCGACCGGAACGACCGCCGCGAGGTGGTCGCCGACCCGCACGCGCCCTACTTCGGCTCGGAAGTGGGCGAACGGGACCTCGTACCCGTGGAGGGCGCGCTCACCGGCTCCATCAGGTACGACGACTGGCCGGGCCGCACCGGGACGGGCGGCTGAGGATCTCCGGCGGCTAGGGGATCTCCACCCTGAAGGCGTCGAAGTCGGCGGTCGCCTGGGGCACGTCCCGCGCGTACGCGACGACGCCCACGGCACCCGGCCCCAGTGGCGCGGAGGTGTCGGTGACCGTGGCCACGTGCCTGCCGTTGACGGTGAGGCTGAGGCGGACGCCGCCGCCCTCACTCCGGCAGCGGGCGCCGACGATAGTGACGGCGGTGGGAGCGAAGGCGCGGCGGAACGCCCACAGCTCAGTGCCCTGACCGGTCGCGTCCCTTTTCACGATGGCCGCCCGCCCCGTGTCCGTCGCGTAGAACTCGTACTTCGCGAGCGGCCGGTAGGCCGGCGTGCCACGGCACCAGACGCCGTACGCGCCCGTCCCGGCGACCTTCGCGGTCACGAGGAGGTCGGCATGGCGGGAGGTGTCGACATTGGCCGACGCGGGGATGCCGCCCTGGTCCGGCCGGCGCGACGGGTTGCTCACCGTCAGGCGGTAGCGTCCACCGGCCAGTTCGGCCGACGCGTCGACCGGCTGGGTGTACCGCCCCTCGGGCCACCAGTACCGGCCGCTGAAATCGTCGTCCCGTACGAGCCGGTCACCGGAGGACGGCATCAGCATGACGGTGGCGGCGACGGCGGCCACCGCCGCCGCTCCCAGAGCGGTCAGAACGGCCACCACACGGCCACGCCGACGACGACGCGGTTCCGGCCGCAACTTCGGCTCGGGTCCCGGTCCGGTCGGCGCCTCGTGCGGCTGAACGGCCCGTGCGAGATCGGGCACGGGGATGTGCCGGGTGAGCCGGAGGCCCGAGCCGGTCATCGCCTCCAGGAGCTCGGGCACCGTGGGACGCTCGTCCGGGTCCGCTGACAGGGCGCGCCGGACGAGAGGGGAGAGCCTCGCGTCCAGGCCGTCGAGCGCGGGCGGGGCGTCCAGGTTCCGGAACCGGTCCGCGTCGCGGCGCCCCGAGCCGAACGGCCAGCGTCCCGTGCCCGCGTACGCGACGACACAGCCCCAGGAGTAGACGTCCGAGGCCGGGGTCGCCCGCCGGCCCAGGTAGCGCTCCGGCGCGATGACGGTGGGCGTGCCGAACACGACCGGCCCCGTCCGGCCCTCGGTGTCCTCGATCTGCGCGATGCCGAAGTCGATGACCTTCGGGCCGTACGGCGACAGGATGATGTTGCCCGGCTTCAGGTCGCGGTGGACGATGCCGGCGTTGTGGATCGCGCCGAGCGCCACGGCGGTCCCGACCGCGACCGACTCCAGGCTGCCGCCCTCCAGGACGCCGTCCGCGGCGAGCACCGCCGCCAGCGTCCTGCCCTCGATGTACTCGGTGACCAGGTAGGACGGCTCGCCGAACGAGGCGTCCAGCACCGCGGCCGTGCAGAACCGCGCCACCCGCCGCGCCGCCTCGGCCTCGTCCCGGAACCGGGCCCGGAACTCCGGCAGCGCGCTCCACTGCGGGTGCATGACCTTCAGCGCGACCCGCCTGCCGCCGGGGTCGCGGGCGAGATGGACCACGCCCATGCCGCCGCTTCCCAGCACCCGTTCCAGCCGGTACGGCCCGATGTGCTCAGCCACCGGAGGACAACTGCTCGTCGCCCGCCTTGAGCGCTAGCCGTTCGCCCGCGACCGTCACCGTGTCCTTCCCGGGGTCGATGCGCGGCGCGGGCTGGTTGACGCCGTCGAGCGTCACGGCCCCGACCTGGTCGCCGTTCGGCAGGACCACCCAGCCGCCGACCAGGTTCCGGTTCGGCGACTGCGCCCGGTACAGCCCGGCGGGCTTGTCGACCGGGGCGGCCTTGAACGACCGCAGCCTGCCCCCGATCCAGAACGTGCCGACGCCCTGCTGGGTGTTGAAGAAGCCGACCCGCTTATTGCCCCCTGCCTTCAGCGTCACCATGCCGTCCTTGGCCGCCGAGCCTTCGAGCCACACCTCGTCCGCGTTGTCGCACACGAACATGCGGACCCGCTCGCCCAGCACCGCGATCGCGAGGTAGTTCCCGGTCTCCTCGACGACCCCCGCGAAACCCGTGAACCGCTCGGTGCCGCCTCCGTCCCGCCGCGGCTGCGGATCGGCGGCGCAGCCGGCACCCAGAAGCGCCGTCAGTGCCGCGCCGACCAGCAATGAGCGTCGCATAACACTCCCCCCGTAACGTGCCCGCCCACCGCTCGGGCGTGGCGGTCACGAGAGAAGATGCGGGGTGCCGCGACCGGGTTGTGCCCACAATCGGCCACGTTCCGTGGAGAACCAAACGGCCGCGCGGCGCCTCAGCGCTTCTCCTGGATGCGGATCAGGTTGCCCGCGGGGTCGCGGACGGCGCAGTCACGGACGCCGTAGGGCTGCTCGACCGGCTCCTGGACGATCTCGGCTCCCCCGGCCTCGATCCGTTCGAAGGTGCCGTCGAGGTCGGTGGTGGCCAGGTTGACACCGGCGTAGGTGCCCTTGGCCATCATCTCGGCGATGACGCGCTGCTCGTCCTCGGTGATGCCGCCGCCCGGGGGCGCCGGCGGCTGGAGCACGATGGCCGTGTCGGGCTGGCCCGGCGGTCCGACCGTGATCCAGCGGTAGCCGTCGTAGCCGACGTCGGCGCGCACCTCGAAGCCGAGGGTGTCGCGGTAGAAGGCCAGGGAGGCGTCCGGGTCGTCGTGCGGGAGGAAGCTGGAGTGGATCGTGATGTCCATGGCGGTCACGCTAGCCGCGGCCGCACCACCGGGGCTTCTCGATTCCTGACCGGCCGGGTCACCTGCTTCGCCACGCAGGAGGGCATCCCCTTCGTCGCGCCCGCCGCCCGGCGCCGGTAGACGCTGGGCGGGACGCCGACCAGCTCGGTGAAGCGGGTGCTGAACGTGCCGAGGGAAGAACAGCCGACCTCGAAGCAGACCTCGGTGACGCTGAGGTCGCCGCGGCGCAGCAGCGCCATCGCCCGCTCGATGCGCCGCGTCATCAGGTAGCCGTAGGGCGACTCCCCGTAGGCGCGGCGGAACTCGCGGCTGAGGTGCCCGGCCGACATGTGCACCCCGCGGGCGAGCGCCTCGACGTCCAGCGGCTGCGCGTACTCCCGGTCGATCCGGTCGCGGACGCGGCGCAGCCGCGCGAGGTCGCGCAGCCGCCGGGACGAAACGGGATCGCTGGACACCGGCCCATCGTAACAACGCGCTCAACCTGCGCTGACACGCCTCCGGTAGGCCGGGCGGCCCGGTGTCAGGCGGGGTCCGGAGGCTCGTAGCAGTCATAGTTGCGCTGTTCGACGATCTTGCCGTCACGGACGCGGAGGAAGGTCGCGATGTGGGCGCGGAGCGTGTGCCCGGCGGGCAGCGCGCCGTACGGCACGGCGAGGGTGCCCTCCCAGAGGACCTCAAGGGCCACCTGATCGCCGGCGGCGACCGCGTTGAGCACCTCGAAGCGCTGGCGGGCGAGGGCTTCGCGTCCACGGCGGCCCGCCTCCCGCATGGCGGCCAGGTCGCGTTCGGCGCCGTGAGGGAAGAGGGCGTTGGGCATCTCGCGGTGGACGACATCGGCGGCGAGGAACTCGGCCAGCTCGTCATCGCTGGGCCCCGCCGACACGGCCTCGTGGTAACGCCGGGCCAGGGTGATGTTGGGATGTTCCCGCGTCATATCCACAACCATAGTTGCACAACTATGGTTGTGCAATGCACCATGGCCGGCATGCCCGTCGACCCGCGGCACCTCGACCTCGGCAGCCTCGCGCTGTTCGTGGGCCAGGCGGCGGCGGCGCGCGTCCAGGCGGACCTGGACGCCGCCGGCCTCACCGGCCTCCGCTTCGCGCACGGCTACCTGTTCCAGCACCTGATCGAGGAGGAGCCGACCGTCGGGGAGCTGGCCGAACGGATGCGGCTCACCCAGCAGGCCGTCTCCAAGACCGTCGCCGAGCTGGAGGGTCTCGGTTATCTGGAGCGCGTGGCCGACGCCCGCGACGGCCGGATCCGCCGGGTTCGCCTGACCCGCAGGGGCGAGGAGGCGGACGCCGCCGCGCGCCGCTTCCGCGCCGGCCTGGACGACCTGGCCCGCGCCCGCCTCGGTGACGACCGCGTCGAGGTGACCCGGGCCGTCCTGATCGACCTGCTGGACGCGCTCGGCGGCACCGAGCCGATCCGGCTCCGCCGCGTCCGGCCCCCGCGCTGACCCCGTGACTAGACTGACCGGACAAGTGTCCATCCTGCGGACGGCTGGCACAGGGAGGGGACGCGGATGCGGCCTCGCGTCGGGATGATCGGCCTCGGGGTGATGGGCTCGGCGATGAGCTCCCATCTGCTGGCGGCGGGTTTCACCGTCACCGGGTACGACATCGACGAGGAGGCACTGCGGCGGCACGCCGAAAGCGGCGGGAGGGCCGCCGCGTCCGCCGCCGAGGTGGCCTCGGGCTCGGACGTGATCGTGACATCGCTCCCCGGCAAGGCCGCCCTGAAGGACGCGGTGCAGGGGATCGCGTCCACCGCCGAGCCCGGCCTGATCGTCGTCGAGACCAGCACGCTGCCGCTCGACACCAAGCTCAGGGCACGCGACGCGCTGGCCGGGTGCGGGGCCGTCCTGCTGGACTGCCCGCTGAGCGGCACCGGCGCGCAGGCGCGCGAGAAGGACCTGGTGGTCTATGTCAGCGGCGACGACGAGACGGCCAAGGAACGCGCCGCTCCCGTGCTGGACGCCTTCTCCCGCGGACGGCACGACGCAGGTCGGTTCGGCAACGGCACCCGGCTGAAGATCGTCGCGAACCTGCTGGTGGCCGTCCACAACGTCGCCACGGCCGAGGCGCTGCTGCTGGCCCGCGCCGCCGGGCTCGACCCCGACCTCACCCTGCGCGCGGTCGGCGACGGCGCGGGCTCCTCGCGGATGTTCCAGGTCCGAGGCCCGATGATGGCGTCGGGCGACTACGACGACGCCACCATGCGGCTCGACCTCTTCGCCAAGGACCTTGAGATCATCGCGGCCTATGCGGCCGGCCTCGGCTCCCCCACCCCGCTCTTCGACGCCAGCGCCGACATCTACAAGGCCGCCCTCGCCGAAGGCCGCGGCGCCCAGGACACCGCCTCCGTGTACGCCGTCCTGGAAGAGGGCACGACCTGAGCAGGCCAGGCACCGCCGTGGTCAGACGGACGCCCGACAATCAATCGAGGATCGCGAGAATGACGGCTCCGGCGCCCAGCGGGACGTCCAGGAGGACACAGAATTCCGCCAGGGAACGAGGCACCACCTGGTCACGCCGGTAGTGGATCACGTCCCACACGCTGTGGGACGCCAAGGCGACACCGGCCAGCGCCAAGCCGGCGCGGGGAGCCACGTACACGCCGACGACGGCGAGGGCGCCGAAGCCGATGAGAGCCAGCGTCTGGGCGGTGAGCGGTGGCCGGGAGACCTTGGTGAGGAGCCCGATCGCGATCAGGGCGAGCGCGGCGATCCCGATGCCCGCCCACCACACCAGGCCGATCACCTCGCTGACGACCACGACCAGGCTGCCGCCGGGGATTGCCGCCCACGCGACCCACGGCTTGTCCAACGCGGCGGCACCGAGGTAGCACAGGGCCGCCACGCATATCGTGACCGCGACGGCCTTGCGTTCCACCCCGGTCGCAAGGGACCCAACGGCCGCGGCCAGCCCGACCGCGCTCGGCCAGCGATGCAGGATCGCGGGCCGGCCGGACGCGTCGGCCGTCGCCTCGCCTCTAGCGGTGTTCATGCTCGCGAAGATGCTGGCCGCCGGGGTGGGTGTCCAGCCCGTCCCGAACAGGTGACCGAATTCGTCAGGAAACTGTCCGTTCCGGGCGCGGCGGCTCGATCGGCGCCCTCACGGACCGGCCGTTGCGGCACGCTCGGGTTCCCGCTGCGGCCTGAACCGGCCCGGGGTCGTCCCGACCGTGCGCTGGAACGTGCGATGCATCGTCTCGACGGTGCCGAACCCGCAGGTCCGGGCGATCTCCTCGAAAGTGGCGTCGCTTGTCTGGATCAGCCGCCGCGCGGCCTCGACCCGGCTCGCCCGGACGAACGCCCCGGGCGTGGTCCCGGTCTGCTGACGGAAGACCCGGCCGAACGTCCGCACGCTCATCGCGCAGCGGCGGGCCAGCGCCGGCACCGACAGATCGGCGTCGGGGCACCGGGCGATGAACGCCAGGATCTCGCGGAGACGCGCGCTCTCCGGCCGCCGCACTTCGAGCTGCACGCTGAGCTGCGGGAACCCGCCCGGCCTGTGGACGAACATGACCAGCTCACGAGCCACCGTCAAGGCCAGGTCGGCGCCGTGGTCGTGCTCGACGAGTGCCAGCGCGAGGTCCATGCCGGCGGTGACCCCCGCCGATGTCCACACCTTCCCGTCCCGGACATAGACGGGACCGGTCTCGACCTCGACCGACGGATAGTGCGTCGCGAGCTTGCCGCAGACCGACCAATGCGTCGTCGCGCGGCGTCCGTCCAGCAGGCCCGCTCGGGCGAGCAGCAACGCGCCGCTACAGACCGACGTGACACGTCGCGCGGATCCGGCGACGCGCCGCAACCAGCCGATGAAGTCACGGTCGGCGGCGGCCTGGCTTGAGCTGTAACCCCCGGCCACGACCAGGGTGTCGGGCGGAGCCGTGACACTCGTGGCAGGCTCGGTGCCTATGGCCAACCCGGACGAGGCGACGATCGTTCCGCCGGTCAGGGAGACGACGGACGTCGCGTACGCGGGAGCGGCCCCGAAGCGATTGGCCAACGCGAAGACCTCAAGGGGACCCACGACGTCCAGGCCCAGGACCCCGGGGAACACGGCGATGACCACGGCGCGGGAATCCATGTCTGTCGCTGACTTCATCTCGCCATCCTTGGTCGCGCCCGCACGCGCGGCAAGGGCACCGTCGGGCGCGTGTGCGGAGCGTCGGGGCCACCGGCTACGCTCGGGCGTCATTGGGGTGAAACGGTGGAGGACTGGAAGCTTTTCGAGCAGGTCGGTGAGGTCGTCCGTGGGACGGCACCGCCTGACTTGGGGCGGCTGCATGTGCAGGTACGCCGGAACGGGGTCAAGGCGTGGTTCGGGGATCCCGGGCCGCAGCGCGAGCACTACGAGGCGCAGATCATCGGCGCCGACATCGTCACCGCCGCGCGCGTGCGGGCGCTGGAGATCGGCTTCCATGCCGAGCACCGCGCCGAGCGCGACAACGACGCGGTCCTCGCCCGGCTGGCCAGGGCCGAGGAGGAGTGGCGCCCGCGGCTCGGAGACGAGGCCGTCGCCGGTGTGTTCCTCGGCCCCGCGTCCTGGCGACGGATCTCCGAGGTGTGGCTCGATCCCGAGCTGGAGGGCGATGTCGCGTTCGAGATCGGCGTGCGCCTGGTCGACTACGTGAACGCCCTGGAGCCGGTCAGGACGGCGGTCCCTTCTCCTGGCGGGCGATGAGGGTGTCGATCTGGACGCTGAGTTTGGCGCCCAGCGGCCAGCCGATGTAGTGGGTCAGGAAGATGCCGATCTCGCGGAGCTCGTCCGGGGACAGCTCGCCGTTGCCGAGGGCGGCCGGGATCTGGATGTCGAGGACGTCGTTCAGGCCCTGGGCGGCGAGCGCGCCGATGAGCAGCAGCCGCCGGTCGCGCATGGACAGGCCCGGCCGCGTCCAGATGTCGGCGAAGAGATGGTCGGCGGTGACGGCGAAGAAGTCGCCGGGGCCGTCCTCCACCTTCCAGCCGTAGACCTCGGCCATCTTCTCCAGGCCGCGCCGCCGCCGTTCGCTGGTCACGATGGTGCCTCCTCCGCCACTCCCAGGTCGGCGGCGAGCCGTTCGTACGCCAGGCGGGCCAGCGGGACCTCGACGCCCAGCTCGTCGGCGAGCGCGATGGCCAGGGACAGGTCCTTCTCGCCCAGCGCCAGCACACCGCGCATGATCTCGTGGAGCGGGTCGTCCGGTTCCAGCGGCGCCGTCGTGCGCCTGATCATGATCGCGCCGGGTCCGCCGGTGACGGCGTCGGAGTGGCGTACCACCCGGCCCAGCATGCTCAGCGGGACACCGGCGGCCTCGGCGAGCCGCTGCGCCTCGGCCGCCGCCGAGAAGGCCGCGAAGTGCAGCAGGTTCCGGGCGAGCTTGGTACGGGTGCCCGCGCCGACGGGGCCGACGTGCAGCACAAGGTCGGCCCACGCGCCGAACACCTCCTGCACCCGCGCGAACGCGGTCTCGGTGCCGCCGACCATGACCGCGAGCGTGCCTTCGGCCGCGCCCATGAACCCGCCGCTGACGGGCGCGTCGACGATCTCCACCCCGTGCGGCCGGGCCCGTTCCGCCAGGGCCGTCGCGGTATCGGCGTGGATCGTCGAGTGGACGGCGACGACGGTGCCGGGCGCCGCGGCCGAAAGGAGCTCGTCGGCGACCTGGCCGACCTGCGCGTCGTCGCGGACCATCACCGAGATGACGGACGCCGACGCCACGTCCGCGACCCTCGCCGCGGTCCGCGCGCCCTTGGCGGCCAGCTCCGCCATCGCCTCGGGACGGACGTCGTACACGATCAGCCCGCGCCCGGCGAGGTGCGCGGCCATCGGCGCGCCCATCTGCCCGAGCCCGATGAAGCCGTACTTGAAGGTCATGCGCGGAACACCTCGCCCCCGTCCACGTTGAAGATCTGGCCGGTGATCCAGGACGCCTCGTCCGACAGCAGGAACAGGCACAGGCCCACCAGGTCGTCGGGCGTGCCCATCCGCTTGAGCGCCATCCTGTCGCGGACGATCTTCTGCGACAGGTTCCCCGGGACGACCGTCCGGTTGGCCTCGGTGTCGATGGGGCCGGGCGCGATCGCGTTGACGCGGATGCCGAGCGAGCCCAGCTCGTGCGCGAGCTGCTGGGTGATGCCGTTGACGCCGACCTTCGCGAGCCCGTAGAAGCCGGAGTACTGCCAGGCGGCCGTGGAGGACTGGTTGACGATGGCGCCTCCGCCGCGTTCGGCCATGGCGGCGTGGCAGGCGCGGGCGCACAGCAGGGCGCCGTCCATGTTCACCGCCATGAACCGCTTGTAGTAGTCCCAGTCCACGGTGAAGAGGAAGTCCAGCTTCATCGTGCCGAAGATGGCGGCGTTGTTGACCAGGTAGTCGATCCCGCCGTAGGTCTCCACGGCCGCCGCCGCCATGGCCTCGGCGGACGCCGGGTCGGACACGTCGGTCCGCACGTACAGGCCCGCGATGGCGTCGGCGACCGCCGCGCCCTTCTCGCTGACGTCCGCGACCACCACGCTCGCGCCCTCGGCGGCCAAGGCGCGGGCGTACGCCTCACCGATGCCCTGCGCCGCGCCGGTGACGATCGCGACCTTCCCCTCGAAACGGCTCATGGCGCACCTTCGGCGATCGACTTGGTCTCCAGGTACTCCTCGAACCCGGCGACGCCCATCTCGCGGCCGATGCCGGACTGCTTGTAGCCGCCGAACGGCACGTCCGCGCCGTACCAGATCCCGCCGTTGACGCTGACCGTGCCGGTGCGCAGCCGCCGCGCCACCGCCCGCGCCCGCTCGCGGTCGCCGCCGTGCACGGCGCCGGACAGCCCGTACGGCGAGTCGTTGGCGATCCGCACGGCGTCGTCGTCGCCGTCGTGCGGGAGGATCACCAGCACCGGGCCGAAGATCTCCTCGCGGGCGGTGCGCGCGTCGTTGGTCAGCCCGTTGATCAGCGTCGGCTCGATCCAGTGGCCCCTGTCCCTGGCGGCGCGGCGGCCGCCGGTGGCGAACGCGCCGCCCTCCTTCACGGCGAGCGCCAGATACCCCTCGATCCGGTCGCGCTGCCGTGCCGAGATGACCGGCCCGCAGACCGTGCCGTCGTCGCCGGGGTCCCCGACGCCGATCCGCGCCAGGGCGCGGGCGGTGATCTCCACGGCCTCGTCGTGCCGGGCGCGCGGCACCAGCAGCCGGGTGGTGATCGCGCAGCCCTGCCCGGCGTGGGTGGCCGCGGTGAACGCGGCGTACGAGCACGCGGCGCGCAGATCGGCGTCGTCCAGGACGATGAACGCCGACTTGCCGCCCAGCTCCAGGAACACCCTGGTCAGGTTCTCGGCCGCCGCGCGCATGACGGCCTTTCCCGTGGCGGTGGAGCCGGTGAAGGAGATCAGGTCGATCCGCGGGTCGGCCACCAGGCGCGCGCCCAGGGCGTGGTCGGCACCGGTGACGATGTTGACGACACCGGGCGGGATGTCCGTCTCCTCCGCGATGATCCGTCCCAGCGCCGCGGCGCACCACGGGGTGTCCGGGGCGGGCTTGAGCACCACCGTGTTGCCCGCCGCCAGCGCGGGCCCCAGCTTCGCGAGCGTGATCTGGTGCGGGAAGTTCCACGGGGTGATCGCGGCGACCACCCCGGCCGGTTCGCGCGTCACCCGGCGGTCGCTGGGGATGCCCATCGGCTCGGCGCGGCCGAGGTCGCGGGTCCAGTCGTACCTCTCGGCGAGGTCGGCGAACCAGCCGAGGTCGCTCACGGGCGTGTCGAGCTGCGCCCCGAAGGTGAGGAAGCGCGGCACGCCGGCCTCCCGGATGGTCAGCTCGCGCAGCTCGCCGGCGTGCCGGGTCAGGGCGTCCCTGAGCTGCCGCAGGCAGTGGACGCGCCGCCGGTGGTCGGTGGCCCAGCCGGTCCGGTGGAAGGCGCGGTGGGCGGCGTCGATCGCGCGGTCGAGGTCGGCGGCGGTGCCGTCGGTGGCCTCCCCCAGGACGTCCTCGGTCGCCGGGTCGGCGGTCGGGAACCCCCGCCTCCCGGAGATCAGCTCCCCGTCGATCAGCATGGGGGACGGGCGGTCGCGCCACGCCCCGAGCAGCGGCCCGCTCACCACAGGGGCACCGGTGTCCGCGACCGCCGGTGGTAGCCGGGGACGGGCTCGCCGGACGCGGCCCGGTCCAGGCGGCGTCTCATGCCGTCCGACAGCGCGCCCGCCTTCATCATCTCGACGAACAGCGCGGTGACGTTGCCCAGGTCGAACCAGTCCCGCTGCCAGGACCAGCGGAAGTCCCCCGCGTACCGGAACCAGCTCCCGCCGATCCCGGCGACCTCGTACGCGGAGCCGTCCGGGCGCCGGGCGTCGGCGATCTGCCTCCAGAAGCCGACCACCTCGCCCTGCCGGTCGTCGACCAGGATGCGCTGGTACGGGTACGACCAGCCGTCCAGGCCGCCCATCTCCGACCCCAGGGCAAGGTCGCGGATCTGGTCCCTGCCGACCGCCATGAAGTCCTGATCCGGGCCGACGTTCCAGCCGTAGGTGGCGTCCTCGGTGTAGAACTCGGCCAGCGGGCGCCAGTCGCCGGCCTCTTCGCAGCGCCGGTTGGCCTCCTGCCAGCGGCGCACCATCTCGTCCAGTTCGTCGCGCGGGAAAGCGGGCATGCTCGCCTCTTCGGGTGAGGGGGTTCAGGGGGTGAGTTTCAGGGCTCGGGTCGGGCATTCGCGGACGGCCGCCTCCACTTCGGCGCGGGCCGACTCGTCCGGGTCGGGTTCGAGGACGCGGACCTTGCCCTTGCGGGGGACCTCGAAGACGCCGGGGGCCTCCAGCTCGCACATCGCGTGCCCCTGGCACAGGTCCAGGTCGGCCTCGATCCTCATGGACGCCTCCTGCGGTACCGGACCCGGCAGGGGCGGGCGAGCTGGACGACCATCGTGGAGTGGTCGTTACGGTAGGTCGAAGGATCCTGCGCCGGCTCGAACTCCCAGTCCCGCAGCAGCACCGAGAAGATCGCCTTGAGCTGGATCATGGCGAAGTTGGCGCCCACGCAGCGGTGCCGCCCGGCGCCGAACGGGATCCAGGTCCAGCGGTGCAGCAGATCCTCCTCGCGGCCCGCCGCGTACCGCTCGGGACGGTAGGCGTCGGGGTCGGGGAAGTCCTCCGCGATCCGGTTGGACACCGCGACGCTGCAGCCCACCATCGTCCCGGCGGGAATGGCGTGGCCGAGCACCTCCTGGTCGGACTTGGCGACGCGCAGCAGCAGGATCAGCGGCGGATGCAGCCGCAGCGCCTCCTTGATCGCAGCCTCCAGCCGCGGGATCTCGCGGAGCGCCTGGAAGCTGACCTCGGACCCGTCCGCGTAGAGGGCGTCCAGCTCGGCGACCACGCCCTCCAGCACCCGCGGGTGGCGCAGCAGCTCGATCAGCGTCCAGGCGGCCGTCCCCGAGCTGGTGTGGTGCCCGGCGAACATCATCGAGATGAACATGCCGGTGATCTGGTCGGCGGAGAACCTGGGCCCGCCGTCCTCGTCCCGGATCGACATCAGGACGTCCAGCAGGTCCCGCTCGTCCTTGGGCGGGTGCGGGTCGCGCGACTCCATGATCCCCCGCACCAGCTCGACCAGGCCCGCCCGCGCCCGGTCGCGGCGGCGGAAGCTCTCGATGTCGGCGTACGGGTCCACGTAGGCGATCGCGTCGGTGCCGCGCTCCAGGTCGTGGTACAGCTCGGCGAAGCGCCGGTCGAGCTGCTCGCGGAACTTGCGCCCGATCAGGCAGGCCGAGGAGGTGTAGATGGTCAGCTCGGCGAACCAGTCCAGCAGGTCGATCTCGCCCGACCCGCCCCATCCGGCGACCATCCGGTCCACCTCGGCGGCGATCGTGGCGGCGTGGCCCTTGAGGTAGGAACCCTTCAGCGCCTGGTTGTGCAGGGCCTCCCGGCGCTGCTCGGGGGTGGCGTCGAACACCACGCCCTCCCCGAAGATCGGCGTCATGAACGGGTACGCCTCGGCCTGGTCCAGCTCCTCGTCGGGCGCGCGGAAGAAGAACTCGTTGGCCTTCTCACCCGACAGCAGCACCACGGGCCGCCCGCCCAGCCGGAACTCCCCCACGTCCCCGCACTCCTCGCGGACCCGGCGCATCAGCCCGATCGGGTCGCGGCGCAGCTCGTCCAGGTGGTCGGGGCCACCGGAGACCAGGGCGGGGCGCTTCACCGGGCCTCCTCCCCTTCCGCGGCGTCGACCTTCTTCTCGGGCTCGACCTCGACGAGGGTGAGATGGGTGCCACGCGGGGTCCGCACGACCATGACGATCACCCGGGCGACGTCCTCCGGCCGCAGGAAGTACGGGTGCCGGGCGATGCCCCAGGTCACCCACTCCTCCAGGACGGCGCTGGTGGTCTCGGCGTCCCAGGTCATGCCCATCCCCGTCCAGGTCGGGCCGGGACGGACCACCGACGCGCGCACACCGGTGCCCTCCAGCTCCATCCACAGGGCGCGCGCCATGCCCTCCAGGCCGTTCTTCGCCGCCACGTACGCGCCCATCCGGGTGCGCGGCATCCGGACGACATCGGACGACACGAACACCACGTCCCCGCGCCGCCGTGCCACCATGCCGGGCACCACCTGGGACACCAGCCGGTGCGCGCCCACCAGATGGACCTGGACCTGCGCGGCGAACTCCTCGGGGTCCAGCTCGTGGACCCGGCTGGCGTCCAGGTCGCCCGCCCCGGAGACGACGATCTCCGGGGGGCCGAGCGCGTCGGCGGCGTCGGACACGAAGGAGGCGACCGAGCGGGAGTCGCCGACGTCCAGCGGGAGGGCGACGGCCTCGCCGCCGTCCTTGCGGATCTCGGCGGCGATCTCCTCGCAGCGCTCCACGCGGCGGGCGCCGAGCGCGACCGGGTGGCCCTCGGCGGCGAGCAGCCGTGCGGTGGCGGCGCCGATCCCGGAGGAGGCGCCGGTCACCAACGCGGGACGTCGTTCGGGGTGGGGTTCGAAGCGCATCGCGGCACCAGCTCCCGGGGGTCAGCGGGGAGAGACGGAGATGGGCAGGGCGGCGAAGCCGCGGACGTTGATGGAGTGGACGCGAACGGCGTTGTCCTCGTCCAGGTCGTACGCGCGCACGTTCCGGACGAACTCGGTCAGCGCGACGCGGGCCTCCAGCCGGGCCAGGTTGGCTCCGAGGCAGTAGTGCCGGCCGCCGCCGAAGCTGATGAGCGCGGAGGTGTCCCGTTCGAGGTCGTAGACGTCCGGTTCCGGGAAGACCCGTTCGTCGCGGTTGGCCGAGCCGACGAGCAGGAGCATCCGGTGCCCGGCGGGCACGACCCGCCCGTGCAGCTCGGTGTCCCTGGCGACGGTACGGACGATCATCTGGCTGGAGGTGTCGTACCGCAGCGTCTCCTCGATCCACGCGGGCACCCACGCGGGGTCGTTCAGCGGCCGGGCGGCCTGCTCCGGGTTGCGCCGGCCCCAGTAGAGCGCGTTGGCGATCAGCTTGGTGGTGGTCTCGTTGCCGGCCACGACCATCAGGAACAGGAACGCGACGATCTCCTGGTCGGTCAGCCTGTCGCCGCCGTCCCGCGCCGTCACCAGCGCCGAGGTCAGGTCGTCGCCCGGCCTGCGGCGGCGCTCGGCGACCAGGTCCTGGTAGTAGGCGGCCAGCGTCAGCGCCGCCTCCATGCCCGCCGGGGGGATGTCGTTCAGGCCCTCCTCGCGGTGCACCACGAGGTCGGCGAGCCTGCGCAGCTCGTCCCGGTCGGACTCGGGGACGCCCATCAGATCGGAGACGACGTCCATGGGAAGCCTGCCCGCGAAGTCGGAGACCACCTCGAACCCGTCCCCGTCCAGGGCGGGAAGGAGGTAGCGGCGCGTCAGCCGCAGGATCTCGCCCTCCAGCTCACGGACCCGCCGTGGCGTGAAGCCCTTCGAGACCAGGGCGCGCATGCGGGTGTGCTCGGGCGGGTCCATGGCCAGGAACGACATCGTGCGGTGCGCGGCCGGGCCCCCAGGCGCTGGGGTCGAGGGAGACGCCGTTGGCGCTGGAGTACCGCTCGTGATCCCGGAACGCGGCGGCCACGTCGGCGTGGCGGGAGATGGCCCAGAAGTCGAGCTCGTCGTTGCGGTAGAGCGGGGCCTCGGCGCGAAGCCGCCGGTACGTGGGATAGGGGTCCTCGTGGATCGCGTAGTCGTACGGGTCGTAGGAGACCTCGTCGTGGAAGGCGTCCGGCGGAGCTGCCACGGGTCACCACCTCAGAGGAAGAGCTCGGCCACGTTGGTGAGCCGGTCGGCGACCTGCGTGTAGGACGTGTGCCCCATGCCCGCGTGGACAAGGGCTCCGGCGTAGGCGAACATCAGCGCGTCCAGGACGCGGCCGGTGTCCGCTGGGACGCCGGCACCGTCCGCCCCGTCGCCCAGCGCCGCCTTGAAGCGACGGCGGATGGTCAGGCCGATCCGCGTCCGCAGCTCCCGGACGTCGGGGTCGCTGCCGAGCATCGCGAGCGTGCAGGCGGCGGCCAGCTCCGGCTCGTCCGCGACGAGCAGGGTGATCTCGCGCAGCACCGCGGCGACCCGCTCGCGCGGCCCGCCCGGTGCGGGCGCGACCTCGGGGAGCGCGGTGAGGCGCCGCCAGAACACCTCGGCGACGAGGTGGTTCTTGGACGAGAAGTAGGTGTAGGCGGTGGCCGGCGCGACCCCGGCGCGGCGCGCCACGTTGCGGACGGTCAGCCCGTCGAAGCCGGTCTCGCGCAGCTCCTCGACGGCGGCCTCGGTCAGCCGCCGCACGGTGTCGGCGCGGCGGCCGGTCAGCCGGCGCCGGGTGGACTCCGTCAGCACATCGCTGGACATGTGTCCAGACAGTAGTTCAGGATGGACGTATAGGCAAGCGCTAGCTTGGTCGCCGAGGGAGGGCTCGATGGACACCGGTGCCGCCGGCGGGTTCGACCCCACGTTCACGATCGACCGGCTCGGCCGGGAGGACCTGTGCGTCCTCGGCCGCGAGTGGCTGCTGCACGGGCACCTGCAAGACCGCGTCGGCATGCCGCTGCTGCTCGAACACTGCGACCGGGAGACGATGCAGCAGGTCGCCATCGACGAGTGGATGGCCGCGAGCCCGGTCTACTCGCTCCGCATGCAGCGCGCCCTCGGCTTCGGACCGGCCCGGCCCGGAGGACGGGACGGCGGGGTGGACGTGATCTTCAAGAACATGCAGCTCGACATCGGCGCCCCGCACCAGTTCCTCGACTTCCGCTACCGGCTGCACGGACCGTCCAAGGGCGAGTTCTTCCTCGCCTCGTGCGGGGCGCTGCTGGACGTCGAGCCGATGGGCGAGGAGTTCGTGCGCGGCATGTGCCACACCATCGAGGACCCCACGTTCGACGCGACCGCGGGTGCCACCAACCCGCACGCCAAGGTGCGTCCCGTCCACCGGCCGCCCCGCGTGCCGCCCGGGCGCCGGCCGCACTGCCGATGGACGGTGGAGATCGGCGACGGCCCGCCCGCCCGACAGCACGAGAACCTGCCTCTCGTCGCGGCCTCCCTCGCGGCCACCGTCACGCTCCCCCGGCCCGAGCCCGTCGCGGGCGCGGACACCGGAGGCCGACCCGACTACAGCGGGGACTTCGATCCCCTCTTCGAGTTCGAGGACCTGTCCCACACGGCGCTGCGGACGGCGCTGGGCGAGATCGCCCTCCAGAGCCACCTGCTGTTCCGCAGCTTCCTGATCGCCGTGGGCCGGCGGTTCGGCACCGAGCGCGTACGGGAGCTCAAGCCGCGGATGCTGGCCGGCCTCGGCGGGCTGACCTCACAGCGGCTGTGCCGCGCCCTGCGGATCGGCGGCGGGGCGGCGGGCGTCGGCCGGCTGCTCCAGGTCCACCCGATGGTGGCGCCGGCCGGGTACGTCGACGCCGTCTGCGAGCCGCTCTCCCCCGACCGGCTGCGGTTCGCCCTCCGCGACTGCCCGATGACCAGGGAGCCCGATGGGCTCACCTGGCTCGGCCACCTCGACGGCGCCCCCGCGGGCATGGACGCCTTCGGCGCCCTCGTCCAAGGCGCCGACCCGCGCGCCCGGGCACGGCGCGCCGAACCGCGGCCGGGCGAGCGCCTGGCCGTCGAGGTGACCGTCGACCCGGACACCGAGCCCGCGCCGGAGCCGCCCGAGGTACGGCTGGCCAAGCTCAGCGGCGGAGCGTCCTTCGTGTTCCGCCGCCGTCGGCCGCCGCGCGAGGACTGAGCCGCAGGGACCGATCACCCCCAGGGCCGGCCCGCGGGCGGTGCCCTTGCGGGACGCCGCCGTTGCCACGGCGTGGCCGGACGCCGCGCGGCGCCGGGGCGACAAGGCCGCCGAAGCGCTGGCACGGCTCGACCTGGCGTGGGTGTACTGGCGGCAGGGTCGCTCCAAGGAAGCGCCCACAAGCGACGCGGGGGTGAGCGGCCGCGTTCTCCGGCCGCTCACCCCCGCGCGGTGGATCAGCGTGCCGCGTCAGCCCCCGCGGCTCCGCCCGCGATCCGGGCGGCCAGGGGGCTCTTGCGGGAGGGGATGCCCTTGGTGCTGAACGCGTAGCGCGCGGTGGAGTCGGCGATCGCGTCGGAGTTGACGTCCAGCGCCGTCCGGTTGATGTTGGCGAGGCCGTCGCACGCCTGGTGGTAGCAGACGTCGTACGCGACGCCCGCGGTGCCGCCGAACAGCGCGGCCTCGGCCGGCGTCTTGAAGGTCTCGGCACCGGTGAAGATGCCGCCCGCCGGGATGCCGATCGCGATGAACGGGCCGTAGTCGGACCGGCCGTCGAAGTCGGTGCCCACGTGCCCGAGGCCGCGGCGGTCGAAGAACCTCTCCAGTTGCGCCTCGATCTGCGCCGATCCGGGCGGGCCCGCCGGGGAGCCGGTCGCGTCGGAGTCGTCGCCGTCGTACAGCTTGATGGCGTAGTTCGGCGAGGCGACCATGTCGAAGTTCAGGTACAGCCGGATGCGGTCCCGTTGCTCCTGGGACAGGGAGCCGACGTACTGGTCCGAGCCGAGCAGCCCGATCTCCTCGGCGGCCCAGAACGCGAACCGCACCTTGTTGCGCACCGGGAACCTGCTCATCTGGAGCGCGGTCTCAAGGATCGCCGCGCTGCCCGAGCCGTTGTCGTTGATCCCGGGTCCTTCGGGGACGCCGTCGAGGTGGGCGCCGACCATCACCACGTTGCGGGAGTCGCCGCCACGGGTCTCGGCGATGACGTTGTGGTTGGTCCCCAGCACCAGGTTGGAGTCCACCTTGAGCCGTACCGTGGCGCCCGGGGTGCTCGCCAGCTCGTTGCCGACCGCGAAGCTGGAGAAGACCATCGGGATCCCGGCCCGCCACTCGCCGATGTCCAGCGGGGACGGGTCGGTGCGGCCGGGCTGACCCTCGTTGAAGACGATGATGCCCGAGGCCCCGGCGGCCTTGGCGTTCTGCACCTTGTTGACGAACGGGCAGGTGCCGCGCTGGATCAGCGCGATGCGACCGGCCACGAACCCGTCGAAGTCCGCCGCCTCGCAGCCGCTGGTCGAGCTCGGCTCCGGCGTCGGCGGGAGCGTCAGGTCCACGCCCTGGACCTCGGCGGTGACGTCGCCGGGCGGCGAGGGCTCGAAGGTGACGAAGTCGGTGCCCGGCGTGTACGCCTTGGCGTTCGGCGAGCGCTGTTCGAGAACCGGCGGGGTGTTCTCGCTCCAGTCCCGCACGAAGTTGATCGGCTGCAACTGCACCTTGTACCCGGCGCGCCGCAGCTTGCTCGCCACGTAGTCGCGGGAGGCGTCGTAGCCCGGCGATCCGGCCGACCGGTTGCCGCCGTTGGCGTCGGCGATCGCCTGGAAGGCTTGCAGGTGCTTGTGGACGTTCTTGCCGGAGACCTTCTTGACCAGCAGCCGGGCGAAGACCTCGTCCGGCGAGTGGCCTCGGGCCTCCGCCGGACCGGCGACCGCCATCGGCGCGGCCAAGGCCACGGCCAGCGCGCCGGCGAGGGTGGCGCGCCTGCGACGGTGGATGCGCATACGACTCCTTCGTCAGTAGCGGAACGCGCACAACACGCCCCCGACGCGCGTCCAGGCGAACGTAACGCCCACAAACGGATCAATGCCGCACTCATGGCCACTCACGGCCAAATAGCAAATTTGGCATTTATTGCAATATGCCGGATGTGCTGGATTGAGTAGTGCCCGCACGGGACGAGCCGCGGCGCCGTCAGATCGGGCCCATCACCGTTTCCGGGTCGATCCCGAGGTCGGTGAGCACCGTCCGCGCGGTGTTGCGTCCGGGACGACCCGACACCGAGCCGCCCGGATGCGTGGTCGCGCCCGTCAGGAACAGCCCGGGAACGGAGGTCCGGTACGAGGTCCAGCCGGGGATCACCTCCCCGGCGGGGGTGAGGAACTCGCCGCCATGGCAAGAACCGCCGAGGTTGTGCGTGTTGTGGGCGGCGACGTCGACCGGTGACTCGGCCCTGAGCGCGAGGACGTCCCCCGGCTCCAGTCCGTCGCTGCGCGCGCGGACCAGACCGACCAGCGCCTCCGCGTGCTCGTCCTTGCTCTCCTCCCACGAGCGCCCGTCAGCGCGCTCGTACGGCGCGATGGTGAGGATCTTGAACGTGGCGGCGTCCCCGGGCGCCCTGTCGGGGTCGACCACGGTCTGGTCGACGACGAGCAACCACGGATCGGTCGCGTCGGGCTCACCGCGATGGAAGGCCGCCATCTGCCGCGCGATGCCCTCGGCGGTGCCGAACCCGGCCGCGACGCTCCGCATCGGCCCCTTGCGGGTGTGGAAGCCGAGGTCGCCTCGGAGCGCGGCGTGGACGGCGAAGACGCTGAGGCCGGGCCGCCAGGTGTCCCGGGCCTCGGCCAGGTCGGAGGGGACGTCGATGCCGCCGAGCATGTCCGCCAGCTTCGCCAGGTGCGCGCTGGACACCACCGCCCGGCGCGCTCTCACCCTCCGCCCGTCGCCGGTCCGGACCGCGACGGCCCTGCCGTTCACCACGTCGATGGCCGACACCGGGGCGGAGCACACGACCCGACCCCCGTGGGCCTCGATCTGCCGGATCAGCGCCTCCGGCAGCGCGGACGAGCCGCCGATCGGAGTCGTCCACCCGAAGGCGACGCGCCCCGCGGCGATCGACGAGGGGAGCACCCCCGTGCCGGGACGGCGCGGATCCTGGATGGTCGCCAGCGCCAGCCACAGCATGAACGAGCGGATCACCGGATGGGTGAAGCGCTCGTGCACCACGTCCCAGGCGCTCCTGGCACGCAGCTCCCGGTAGCGCCTGGAGGCGTCGTCGTCCCGCAGCGGCAGGTTGGAGTTCCACCGGGCATGGACGGCGGCCAGCCCGTGCGACCACTCGTCCAGAAGGGTCCTGAAGGACTCCGCGTCCGCCGTGGACCAGCGCGCGATCTCCTCCGCGGTCGCGCCCACATCGCGATGCATGACCAGCGCGTCCCCGTCGGCCTGCGGAAGGACCACCGCGGGGTCGGTCATCACGTACCGGAGCCCGTACGCCGACAGCAGCCCGAGCTCGTCGTCCCTGATCAGCGGGTTCGACTGGATCAGCACGTGCGCGCTGGAGCACGAGTCGTGGGCGAACCCCGGCAGCGTCAGCTCCTCGGTCACCGTGTCGCCGCCGGGAACGTCCCGCGCCTCCAGCACGAGCACTTCGAGCCCCGCCGCGGCCAGATAGCCGGCGCACACCAGACCGTTGTGCCCCGCACCGATAATGACGGCGTCCACCTCGTCGGGCACGCCGGTGTGTCGCCTGTCGTCAGCCGTGCTCATCGCCGTCTCCCTGGTCGTCCGTCCCGCGAGCGGGGGTGAGGTGGTCCGTGAGCCGTGTGCGTCCCCTATGGGAAGTTTGCGATAGATGCATGACGGTGGCCATGGACGGCGGCTTGGACCACCCGCCGGGCGCGGCGGAGGGGCTCGGGCTTTTGGACGTTTCCCACAAAGTGGGGGTGCCCAGCCTGCGCTGTCCCCGACATGGCGCGGACGGCCGGTCAGGCGGGAGGGTTGAGACCGCCGGGGTCGCCGTGTCGCGGCGCGCACCCATCGTTGATCTTGAGGAGGACTCGGCCGGTGTTCAGTCGTGTCGCCATCGTCAACCGCGGTGAGGCCGCCATGCGGCTGATCCACGCCGTACGGGACATCGCCGCGGAGACCGGGAACCGGATCGAGACCGTCGCCCTGCACACCGACGTCGACCGCTCGGCCGCCTTCGTGCGGGAGGCCGACCTCTCCTACGATCTCGGCCCGGCGGCGGCGCGCCCGTACCTGGACCTGAAGGTGCTGGAGCGCGCCCTGGTGGAGACCGGGGCGGACGCGGCATGGGTCGGCTGGGGGTTCGTCGCGGAGGACCCGGCCTTCGCCGAGCTGTGCGAGGAGATCGGGGTCACCTTCGTCGGCCCGGACGCGGACGCCATGCGCCGACTCGGCGACAAGATCGGCGCGAAGCTGCTCGCCGAGGAGGTGGGAGTGCCGGTCGCGCCGTGGAGCCGGGGCGCGGTCGAGAACCTGGACGCCGCGCTGGCGGCGGCGTCCCGGATCGGCTACCCGCTGATGCTGAAGGCGACCGCGGGCGGCGGCGGGCGCGGCATCCGGGTGATCAGGAGCGAGGCGGAGCTGGCCGACGCCTACGAGCGCACCAGCCAGGAGGCGGCGCGGGCGTTCGGCAGCGGCGTGGTGTTCCTGGAACGGCTGGTCACCGGCGCCCGGCATGTCGAGGTGCAGGTGATCGCGGACGGGCAGGGGACGGCGTGGGCGCTGGGCGTGCGCGACTGCTCGGTGCAGCGGCGCAACCAGAAGGTCATCGAGGAGTCGGCGTCGCCCGTGCTGAGCCCGGAGCAGGCGGCCGAGCTGAAGGCGTCCGCCGAGCGGCTGGCGGTGGCGGTCGGCTACCGGGGCGCGGCGACCGTCGAGTTCCTCTACCACCCGGGCGAGCGGCTGTTCGCGTTCCTGGAGGTCAACACCCGGCTCCAGGTCGAGCACCCGATCACCGAGGTCACCACGGGCTTCGACCTGGTCAAGGCGCAGCTACACGTGGCGGCCGGCGGGCGGCTCGAAGGGGAGCCGCCGGTGGAGCGCGGGCACGCCGTCGAGGCCCGGCTGAACGCCGAGGACCCCGACCGCGACTTCGCGCCCTCCCCCGGGCGGATCGCGCGGCTCGACCTGCCCGCCGGGCCCGGCATCCGGGTGGACACCGGCGTACGCGAGGGCGACACCATCCCCGCCGACTTCGACTCGATGATCGCGAAGATCATCGCCCATGGCCGCGACCGCGAGGAGGCGCTGGGCCGGCTGCGCCGGGCCATGGCGCAGACCACGGTGATCATCGAGGGCGGGGCCACCAACAAGAGCTTCGTGCTCGACCTGCTCGGCCGGCCCGAGGTGATCGACGCCTCCGCGGACACCGGCTGGATCGACCGCGTCCGCGACGAGGGCCGCCTGGTCTCCGACCGGCACTCCGGCGTGGCCCTGGCCGCCGCCGCCATCGCGGTGTACGAGGAGGAGGAGCGCGCCGAGCGGCAGCGGCTGCTGTCGACGGCGTTCGGCGGACGCCCGCAGGTCCAGCACGAGAGCGGTCGGCCGCTGGACCTCAAGCTGCGCGGCGCCGCCTACCGCGTGCGCGTGGCGCGGGTCGGCGCGCACCGGTTCCGCGTCGGCATCGAGACCGGGGACGGCGCCGACGGGGGCATGCGCACGGCGGATGTCGAGCTGGACCGTTTCGACCGGCACAGCGGGCAGATCGTCGTCAACGACAGCCGGCACCGCCTGCTCGCCGGCCGGCACGGGCCGATCCACCTGATCGAGGTGGACGGAGTGACGCACCAGGTCAGCCAGGACGAGGGCGGCGTCGTCCGGTCCCCCGCGCCGGCGCTGGTGGTCGCCACGCCGGTGGAGGTCGGCGCCGAGGTCGAGGCGGGCGCGCCGGTGCTGGTGCTGGAGAGCATGAAGATGGAGACGGTGCTGCGCGCGCCGTTCAAGGCCCGGCTCAAGGAATGCGCCGTGTCGGTGGGCAGCCAGGTGGAGACCGGCGCTCCACTGCTGCGGCTGGAGGCGGTCGCCGACGACGCGGGGGCCGAGGAGAGCGCGGCGGCCGGGGCGGTCGAGCTGGACCTGCCCGCGGCGCCCGCGGCGATCCCGGCGCGGGCGCGGGCCGCGCGCGGCCGGGAGGATCTGCGCAGCCTGCTGCTGGGCTTCGACGTCGATCCACACGACGAGCGCCGGGTGCTGGAGGAGTATCTGGACGCCCGCCGGGCGTCCGCCGACGAGGGCCACCGGCCGCTGGCCGACGAGCTGGCGCTGGTCGAGGCCTTCACCGACCTGGCCGAGCTGAGCCGCAACCGGCCCGCCGGGGAGGACGGCGGCGGCGACGGCCATGTGCACAGTGACCGCGAGCACTTCCACACCTACCTGCAAAGCCTGGACGTCGAGCGGGCCGGGCTGCCGGAGGCGTTCCAGGCCAGGCTCGCCAAGGCGCTCGCGCACTACGGCGTCACGGAGCTCGAACGCACCCCGGAGCTGGAGGCCGCGGTCTTCCGGATCTTCCTGGCCCTGCAGCGCGCGTCCACCGACGCCACGGTCGTCACGACGCTGCTGCGCGCGTGGCTGCGGGAGCCGCCACCGGACCACACGCTGCACGAGCCCGTGGGTCTGATGCTGGAACGGCTGGTGGCGGCGACGCAGGTCCGCTTCCCCGTGGTCTCCGACCTGGCGCGGGGCGTGGTGTTCGCCTGGTTCGCCCAGCCGCTGCTGCGCCGCAACCGCGCCCGCGTGTACGCCGACGTCCGCAAGCATCTGCGCCACCTGGACGCGCACCCGGACGCGCCGGACCGCGCCGAGCGCATCGCCGAGATGGTGCGCAGCACCGAGCCGCTGGTGCGGCTGCTGGGCCAGCGGCTGGTCCGCCACGACCGGGACAACTCGGTCATGCTGGAGGTGCTGACCCGCCGGTACTACGGCAACAAGGACCTCACGGGCGTCCGCACCAGCGAGGTCGCCGGATGCAGGTTCGTGGTCGCCGAACGCGCGGGGTCGTGCGTGGTGTCGGCCGCGGTCGGCTTCGAGTCGCTGGGACGGGCTTTGGACGGCCTGGCGGAACTCGCGGGCGGACAGGACGCCGTCGACGCCGACACGGACGCCGACATCTATCTCTCCTGGGAGCGGCAGCCGGAGGACTTCGACGCGATGGCCGCCGCGCTGCACGAGGTCATCAACGCGCATCCGCTGCCGGAGCGGGTCCGCAGGCTCACCGCCACCGTCGCGGGCCGGAGCGGCGCGGTGATGCACCACCACTTCACCTTCCGCCCGTCCCCCACCGGGATGGCGGAGGAACGGCTGATCCGCGGCCTGCACCCGTACATCGCGGAGCGGATGCGGATGCACCGGCTGAGCAAGTTCGACCTCACCCGGCTGCCGTCCTCCGACGAGGAGGTCTACCTGTTCCGGTGCGTGGCGCGGGAGAACCCGTCCGACGACCGTCTCGTGGCGTTCGCGCAGGTGCGGGACCTGACCGAGCTGCGCGAGCACGACGGCAGGCTGGTCGCGCTGCCGACCGCCGAGAACACCGTCGCCACCTGCCTCGACTCGATCCGCCGCGCGCAGTCGCGGCGGCCGTCCAAGGCCCGCTTCACCACCAACCGGATCGTGATCTACGTGTGGCCGCCGAGCCGCATCACCCGGGCCGAGCTGGACACGCTGGTCGAGCGGATCCTGCCGACGACCGCGGGCGCCGGCCTTGAGGAGATCGAGTTCATCGCCCGGCAGCGCGACGGCAGGACCGGCGAGCTGCACAAGATCGCCGTGCGGATCACCTTCGACGCCACCGGCGGAGCCGAGGTGATCGTCGGCGAGCCGTCGGACGCGCCGGTCGAGCCGGTGGACGGCTACCGGCAGAAGGTGCTGCGCGCGAGCGCCCGCAACACCGTGTACCCGTACGAGCTGACCGGCCTGCTCGGCGACTTCACCGAGCACGACCTGGACGACCGGAACGCGCTGGTCCCGGTCGACCGTCCCAAGGGGCGCAACACCGCGGGGATCGTCGCGGGCGTGGTCACCACCAGGACCCGGCGGCATCCGGACGGCGTCACCCGGGTCGTGCTGCTCGGCGACCCGACCAGGTCGCTCGGGGCACTGGCGGAGCCGGAGTGCCGTCGCGTGATCGCCGCGCTGGACCTGGCCGAGCGGATGCGGGTGCCGCTGGAGTGGTACGCGCTGTCGGCCGGCGCCCGGATCTCCATGGACTCCGGCACCGAGAACATGGACTGGGTGGCCGCGGCGCTCAAGCGGATCGTCGAGTTCACCCAGGCGGGCGGCGAGATCAACGTCGTCGTCGCGGGCATCAACGTCGGCGCGCAGCCGTACTGGAACGCCGAGGCGACGATGCTCATGCACACCAGGGGCATCCTGGTGATGACGCCGGACTCGGCGATGGTGCTCACCGGCAAGCAGTCGCTGGACTTCTCCGGCGGCGTGTCGGCCGAGGACAACTTCGGCATCGGCGGCTACGACCGGGTGATGGGCCCGAACGGGCAGGCGCAGTACTGGGCGCCGAACCTGGCCGCGGCGCGGGACGTGCTGATGGCGCACTACGACCACACCTACGTCGTGCCCGGCGAGGACGGGCCGCGCCGCGCCCGCACGTCCGACCCCGTCGACCGCGACATCCGCGACTTCCCGCACGCCGTGGAGGGCAGCGAGTTCACCACCGTCGGCGAGATCTTCTCCGCCGAGGCCAACCCGGACCGCAAGAAGCCGTTCGACATCCGCACCGTGATGCGGGCGCTGTCCGACCAGGACCACCCGGTGCTGGAACGCTGGGCCGGGATGGCGGACGCGGAGACGGCCGTGGTGCAGGACGTGCACCTGGGCGGCATGCCGGTGTGCCTGCTCGGCATCGAGTCGCGGTCGGTGCCGCGACGCGGCTTCCCGCCCACCGACGGCCCGGACGCCTACACCGCGGGCACGCTGTTCCCGCAGTCGTCCAAGAAGGCGGCGCGGGCCATCAACGCGGCCAGCGGCAACCGGCCCCTCGTGGTGCTGGCGAACCTGTCGGGCTTCGACGGCTCGCCGGAGTCGATGCGCAAGCTGCAACTGGAGTACGGCGCCGAGATCGGCCGGGCGATCGTGAACTTCCGCGGGCCCATCGTGTTCTGCGTGATCTCCCGGTACCACGGCGGCGCGTTCGTGGTGTTCTCCAAGGCGCTGAACCCGAACATGACGGTGCTGGCGCTGGAGGGCTCGTTCGCCTCGGTGCTCGGCGGCGCCCCCGCCGCCGCGGTGGTGTTCTCCGGCGAGGTCGACGCCCGTACTGCGGCCGACCCGCGGGTGCGGGACCTGGAGGCCCGTGTCACGGCGGCGTCGGGCGCCGACCGCGCGACGCTGACCGCGGAGCTGGACGAGCTGCGCGCCTCGGTGCGTGCGGAGAAGCTCGGCGAGGTCGCCACCGAGTTCGACCGCGTCCACGACATCCGGCGCGCGGTCGAGGTCGGCTCCGTCGACGCCGTCGTCAGCGCCGCCGAGCTGCGCCCGCGCATCATCGAGGCCATCGAGTCCCGCCTGCGCTGACGGCTCCCGCCGCCGGTCGCCGCCCTACTCGCCGACCGGCGGCGTGCCGTGCGTGTGGAAGGTCTCGATGGTCTTCAGGCCCCACGCCTGGCCCTTCTTGCGCTCCTCCTCCGTCCAGGTGATGAGCTCCCAGTCGGGTGCCAGCACGAGCCGGGTCAGCGGGTTGCACAGTTCGATCCTGTTGCCGCCCGGCTCCCACACGTAGAGGAAGAACGTCTGCTGGATCGCGTGCTTGTGGGGGCCGGTCTCGATGTGGACGCCCTTGTCGAGGCACAGGTCGGCGGCGCGCAGGATCTCCTCGCGGGTGTCGGTGGCGAACGCGATGTGGTGCAGCCGCCCGTTCGACCCCGTCCAGTCCTCGGTGTAGACCACGTCGTAGGACTTGTTGGTGAAGGTCATCCAGCGCGCCGCGATCCGCCCGGAGTCCATCCTGATCTGCTCGGTGGGCTTGGCGCCGAGCAGGTTCTGCATGTACTCGGCGCACTCCAGCACGTCGGCGGCGAGGTAGTTGACGTGGTCGAGCCGGCGTACCCCGATGCCCCGGTTGGGCTTGGCCTGGGGCTGGTTCTTCAGGCCCGGCCGCAGGTCGTCGGGCGCCTGGTAGCGCTCGGTCTCGAAGTAGAGGGCCAGCTCGTGCCCGTCCGGATCCGTGGTGAGGAACGTCCGCCCGGTGCCGGCGTCGCCCTTCACCCAGGTGCCCTCGTGCCCCGCGGCGCGGATGGCCTCGGCCCGCCTTTCCAGCGCCTCGGGGCCGCCGGCGCGGAACGCGGTGCGCCGGATCCCCGAGGTGGAATGGCCCGTCACGATCAGGCTGGTCAGCTCGTAGTCGTCGAAGGTCCGCAGGTGGACCGACGACCCCTCGCGGCCGGTCTCCACCAGGCCCAGGATGTCGGTGAAGAACCAGACGGTGCCGTCCAGGTCGGGGGTGAGCAGCTCGACGTGGCCGAGGTGGGCGATGTCCCCCCAAGGTGCGGTCATGTGGGCGCTCCTGATTCGGTTCGGTCTTCGGTTCGGTGCGGACCGGGGAAGACGGTGCCCGTCGCGGCGGGCAGGTCGCCGGCCAGGAAGAAGGCGCCCTTGGACGTGCCGCCGCGCATGAGCGCGCACCGCACTCCGGCGCCACCGGGACGGCTCGTGACATCCACACCGGGACCGTACGCGAGATTGTCGACAATGTGAAGGACAATCGGGATCGTGCGAGACGCCCACCACAGACCGCAATGCTGTTTCCGATAAAAATGGTATGTATAGTCTGTTAACTAGAGATCATGGGAGGAGGATCGCGATGGCCGGTGGCGGGCGACGGCTGCACCTGAACGCCTTCATCCAGGGCGTGGGTCACCACGAGGCGGCCTGGCGACATCCGGAGACGGACCCGGCCCGCCTCACCGACGTGCGCTACTTCCAGGAGGTCGCCCGGCTCGCCGAGCGCGGCGCGCTGGACTCGGTGTTCTTCGCCGACGCGCTCTCCCTCACCGAGGACATCCGCTACCAGCCGATACGCCGTCCCGAGCCGCTGACGCTGCTGGCCGCGATCGCCGTGGCCACCGAGCGGATCGGGCTGATCGCGACCGCGTCCACCACCTACTCCGAGCCCTACAACCTGGCCCGGCAGTTCGCGTCCGTGGACCACATCAGCGGCGGGCGGGCCGGCTGGAACATCGTCACCTCCTCCGCCACCGGCGCCGCCGCCAACTTCGGGTTCGCCGAGCAGCCCGCGCACCACGACCGCTACGTGCGCGCGGACGAGTTCGTCGACGTGGTCACCAAGCTGTGGGACAGCTGGGAGGACGACGCGATCGTCGGCGACCGGGACGCGGGCGTCTACGCCGACCCGGACAAGGTCCACGCCATCGAGCACGAGGGACCGCTGCTGCGCGTGCGCGGGCCGCTGAACGTGCCGCGTTCCCCCCAAGGATGGCCCGTCCTCGTGCAGGCGGGCTCGTCGGAGGACGGGCGCGACTTCGCCGCCCGCCACGCCGAGGCCGTCTTCACCGCGCAGCAGGACCTGGACCAGGCGCTCGCGTTCGCCGCCGACGTGCGCCGCCGCGCCGCGGCGCTGGGCCGCGACCCCGGCCACCTCAGGATCCTGCCCGGCCTGAGCCCGGTGATCGGCGACACCGAGGCGGCGGCGCTGGCCCGCAAGGAGGAGCTGGACGCGCTGGCCGTCCCCGAGTACGGCCTGCTCACGTTGCGGCGGCTGGCCGGCGTCGACCTGTCCGGCGTCCCGCTGGACGACCCCGTCCCGCCCGGCCTGCTGACCGGCGACGGGGTGGAGACCAGCAAGAGCCGGCGCGCGCTGGTCGCCGACATCGTGCGGCGCGAACGGCCGACCGTGCGCAGGCTCCTGCAACGGCTCGCCGGCGCCCGCGGCCACAAGGTCGTCGCCGGGACGCCCGAGCAGATCGCCGACCACATCCAGACCTGGTTCGAGGCGGGCGCCGCGGACGGCTTCAACATCATGGCGCCCTACCTGCCGGGCGGCCTGGAGCTGTTCATCGACCAGGTCATCCCCGAGCTGCGGCGCCGGGGCCTGTTCCGGACCGGCTACACCGGCTCGACGCTTCGCGAGCACTACGGCCTGCCCCGTCCCGAGAGCCGCTACGCGTCCCGGGCCACGGCGGCCCGCTGACCACCACTGGAGAAGGAAGAGCCCCAGAAGATGTTCAACCGATCCCCTCGCGCGGTGCTCGCGCTCGTCCTCGCGTTGCCGCTGGTCCTGACCGGATGCGGTGGGGACGAGGGCGGTGAGCTCGCGGCCGACGCGCCGCTGCCCACCGCCGTCCCGGCCGGTGCGGAGATCGTCTTCGGCGACCAGAACGAACAGGACCAGGTGCTCATGCGGGCGTCGGGCGAGCTCGGCCGGATGAAGGCCAAGGTCAAGTACGCCAACTTCCTCGGCGGCCCGTCCATCCTGGAGGCGTTCCGCGGCGACGCGATCGATCTGGCGGTGGTCGCCGACACGCCGCCGATCCAGGCGCAGGCCGCGGGCGTGGACGTCCCGATCATCGCGGCCCGCCAGGAGCGGCCCTTCGACTACCACCTGGCCATCGCGCCGGGCGCGAACATCAGGACGCTCCGCGACCTCAAGGGCAAGAAGATCGCCTACGGGGAGGGCACCGGCCGCCAGCCCTACATCCTGCGCGCGCTCAAGAAGGCGGGCCTGACCAAGAAGGACGTCACGCTGGTGCCGCTGAAGGCGGCCGACTTCCCCGACGCCATCCGCAACCGGCAGGTGGACGCCGCGCCGCTCAACGAGCCGCACTACACGCGCTACATCACCGAGTACCGGAGCCGCGGCGGCACCGGGCTCCCCGAGTCGGAGACCGCGGGCCTGGCCACCGGGCTGTGGTACCTGTACGCGCGGCGCGAGGCGCTGCGGGACCCGGCGAAGGCGGCGGCCATCGCCGAGTACGTACGGCACTGGGTCCGCGCGCAGGCGTGGGTCAACAAGAACCCGGACGCCTGGATCGACGCCTACGTGGTGAAGAACCAGAAGCTGTCCCCCGCCGACGGCCAGGCCATGATCCGCAGCCAGGGCACGTTCACCTTCCCCAAGCTCGACCAGGCCCTCATCGCCCGCCAGCAGCGGACCATCGACCTCCTCTTCGAGGCCGGTGACCTGCCCAAGCGGCTCCAGGCCAAGGAGGCGATCGACACCCGCTTCGACCCGGTGATCCAGGAGGCGGCGGCGAGCGCGGGCGCGGGCCGGACACCGGACGCGGGAGGCGGATCCTGATGGCGCTGACCGCATCGGGCACCACCGCGCGGCAGGAACAGGGCGGCGCGTCCGCGCCGGACGCACGGCGGCGGCCGAAGCGCACGGTGCGGCCGGCGTCGCGCCGCCCGCTGGGCGCGGCACGGCTGCTGGGCCCGGTCGTGGTCCTGGTGGTGTGGCAGGTCGCGTCCAGCACCGGGCTGCTCGACCCGCGGCAGCTCGCGGCGCCGAGCACGGCCCTGCGCACCGGAGCCCAGATGTTCGCGGACGGCGAGCTGGTCGGGCACCTGCTGGCCTCGGCGCGCCGCGCGGGCACCGCCCTGGCCTGCGGCGTGCTGCTGGGCACGGTCCTGGCGCTGCTGTCGGGACTGTCGCGCGCCGGGGAGGCCGCGGTGGACGGACTGGTGCAGATCAAGCGGGCCATCCCGACACTGGCGCTGATCCCGCTGGCGATCCTGTGGCTCGGCATCGGCGAGACCATGAAGATCACGCTGATCACGCTCAGCGTGCTGGTGCCGGTCTACATCAACACGCACGCGGCCCTGCGCGGCATCGACTACCGGTACGTCGAGCTGGCCTTCACCGTGCACCTGTCCCGATGGCAGGTCATCCGCAGGGTGGCGCTGCCGGGGGCGCTGCCCGGCTTCTTCACCGGCCTGCGGCTGGCGGTCACGATGTCGTGGACGGCGCTGGTCGTGCTGGAGCAGATCAACGCGACCGAGGGCATCGGCTACGTGATGACCAAGGCCCGCGACTACGGCCAGACCGACATCATCGTGGTCGGCCTGGTCATCTACGCCACGATGGGTCTGCTCTCCGACGGTCTCGTGCGCCTCGCGGAGAGGAGGGCGCTGTCATGGCGGACGTCGCTGGGAGCGTGACCGGGTCCACGACGGCCGGGGCCGTCGTCACCATCTCGGGACTGACCCGCCGCTACGGGGAGCGCACGGTGCTGGACGCGATCGACCTGGAGATCGCGCCGGGCGAGTTCGTCGCGCTGATCGGGCGGAGCGGCTCGGGCAAGAGCACGCTGCTGCGCGCCCTGGCACGCCTCGACCCGGACGTCGACGGCGACGGCCGCCTCGAGGTCCCCGAGAACCGCTCGGTGATGTTCCAGGACTCGCGGCTGCTGCCGTGGGCGCGGGTGCTGGACAACGTGGTGCTGGGGCTCGACTCCCCCGACGCCGCGGCGCGCGGCCGGGCGGCGCTGGCCGACGTGGGCCTGGCGGGCCGGGAACGCGCCTGGCCCAGGATGCTGTCGGGCGGCGAGCAGCAGCGCGTCGCGCTGGCGCGTTCCCTCGTACGGGAACCGGCCCTGCTGCTGGCCGACGAGCCGTTCGGCGCGCTGGACGCGCTGACCCGGATCCGCATGCACGCCCTGCTGGCCGACCTGTGCGCGCGGCACCGTCCCGCCGTGCTGCTGGTCACGCACGACGTGGACGAGGCGATCACGCTCGCCGACCGCGTCCTGGTGCTGGACGAGGGCCGCATCCGCGTGGACCTGCCCGTCGGGCTCGCCAAACCCCGGGACCACGAGCACCCCGACTTCCTGACCATCCGAAGGACCCTGCTCGAAGGGCTGGGAATCACCAGAAAGGACGGCCGCGATGTCGCTGCACCTTAACGTCTTCGTGGTCGGTCACGGCCATCACGAGGCGGCCTGGCGGCATCCCCGCTCCACCACCGCCGCGGTCACCGACGTCGCCTACTTCCAGTCGCTGGCGCGCCGCGCCGAGGAGGGGCTGCTGGACTCGGTGTTCTTCGCCGACCAGCTCGTCCTGGGCAACGGCGACGCCGAGTTCCGCCCGCGCGGCGGGCTGGAGCCGCTGACGTTGCTGGCGGCGCTGGCCACCGTCACCGAGCGGATCGGGCTGATCGCGACCGCGTCCACCACCTACACCGAGCCGTTCAACCTGGCCCGGCAGCTCGCCTCGCTGGACCACATCAGCCATGGCCGGATCGGGTGGAACATCGTCACCTCGTGGGCGGTCGGCGCCGCCGCCAACTTCGGCCTGGACCGGCCCATCCCGCACGACGAGCGGTACGCCCGCGCGTTCGAGTACATGGAGGTCGTCACCCGGCTGTGGGACAGCTGGGCCGACGACGCGGTCGTGCACGACCAGGCCGCGGGACGCTTCGCCGACCCCGCCAAGATCAGGGAGGCCGGGTTCGAGGGGAGGTTCTACCGCGTGAAGGGCGCGGGGACCGTCCCGAGGCCGCCGCAGGGGCACCCGGTCCTCGTGCAGGCCGGATCGTCGGAGGAGGGGCGCAGGTTCGCCGCGCACCACGCCGAGGCGATCTTCACCGCGCAGCAGGACATGGCCGAGGCGGTCGAGTTCGCCGCGGACGTCCGCCGCCGCGCATCCGCCGCAGGCCGCGACCCCCGGCATCTGAGGATCCTGCCCGGGCTCAGCCCGATCATCGGCTCGACCGAGGAGGAGGCGCGGCGGCTGGAGCGCGAGCTGAACGAGCTGACCCTCCCCGAGGTCGGCCTGCGCCACCTGTCGGCCCGTTTCGACGGCGCCGACCTGTCCGGCATCCCGCTGGACGAGCCCCTCTCGGTGGACGCGCTGCCGAAGCCGTCGGACGTGCAGGGCCCGCAGAGCCGCGCCAAGCTCATCACCGACCTGGTACGGCGCGAACGTCCCACCCTGCGGGAGCTGCTGTACCGGCTGGCGGGCGCGCGCGGTCACCTGGTCGTGACCGGGACGCCCGAGCAGATCGCCGACACGATCGAGCAGTGGGCCGAGGCGGGCGCCGCCGACGGGTTCAACATCATGCCCCCGCACCTGCCGGGCGGCCTGGACGACTTCATCGACCACGTGGTGCCCGAACTCCAGCGCCGCGGCCTGTTCCGCAAGGAGTACGAGGGCACGACCCTGCGCGACCACTACAACCTGCCCCGGCCGCGCAACCGTGTCTTCGGGCCGTGACCGGTGCCGCTACCCGCGCCGGCGCGGCTCCCTGTGCAGCTCCTCCTGGACGGGTGGTTCCTCGCTGTCGCGCATGTGCTCGGCCAGCAGCGGCTTCCTGTGGTGGGTCCGCTGGTAGTCCCGCTCCGCCGGGCTGCGTCCCGGATCCGGCTCGGTGGGCACGGACCTCAGCACCTGTTCGACGTTGTCGTAGTCGCCGAGCGGAAGGGCGGCGAGCGCCCTTTCGGCGGCGGAGCCGGGCCGCCGGTAGTGCGCGTGCGCGACGATCTGCTGCTTGCTCGCCGGAAAGGCGAGATCCCCCAGCATCTCCTCGATCCGGCGGGTGTCGGAGACCCTCATCGTCCTGGTCCTCTCGGTCGCTGGATCGCCGACCGCCACGGCGCTGACCCTGCCCGCTGACCGGCCGCCGAAACGCGCGGGCGCTCAGCGGGGGCCGGAGCGGGGCGAGCGGGCGATCGCGGTGGCGACGATGCCGACCGGGGTCGCGTCCGGGCGGGTCACGACGATCTCGTGGAGACCGGCGCGGTCCGCCCGGCGCATCAGGTCGGCGGCGTCCTCGCTCGGCCGCACGGTCGGGACCGCCGGGTTCATGAACCGCTCGGCCGGCGCCTCGTCCGGCGCGCCCGCCAGCTCCCGTTCGCCGATCACGCCCTGGACGACGCCGGAGGCGTCCACCACCAGGGCCACGCCGGCGGGGTCGGCGAGGACGCGGTCGGCCACCTCCCCCATCCGGTCCTCGGGGGCCGCCACCACCGGGTCGCGGCGCACCACGCGCGAGACCAGCTCCGCGTGCCCCTCGTACGGCAGGTCGGCCGACAGCCAGTCCAGCTTCCCCGCGGCGTAGTCGTAGACCTCGGGGTGGCCGAGGCGTTCGAGCCGGTGGGCGGCGCGCGGGCTCAGGTCGCATTGCAGGTCCTGGCAGTAGACGATCACCGGGCGGGCCCGGTCCAGGCCCCACGCCTCCGGAACGTCCAGTTTCGCGAGCGAACGGTGCACCGCGCCGGGCAGATGCGCCCATTCGTACTGCCTTCTCGACAGCACCTCGACGATCTGGGCGTCCCGGTCCCGGACCAGCTCCTGCACGCCTCGCCGGTCGATGTTGCGCACCATGCCGACCCCCTACCCGCACGACCCGAGGTATGCGTGCCGTCCCTCGTCAGGCCCGGTCCCGCGACCCTTCTTTCATAGGGCGGAATACCTGTACCCACTCTGCGGAGACCGACGTACGCTCAGGGCGCCCATGGGTGACCGCGAGAGGCGGTGTCGGCTCGTGCGTTCGGACCAGCGAAGAGCGGTGTCACTGACCCGCCGGGGGATGCTCGGATCGGGGGCGGCGGCGATCGCCGGGGTCGGCGCGGCGGCCGTCCCCGCGCACGCGGCAGGAGGCCACGGCGGCCACGACCGGCCGCCCTCCGGGCGGGACGAGCCCGGGGACCTGGCCCTGGTGAACGGCAGGATCCTCACACAGGACCGCAGGGGCACCATCGCCTCGGACGTCCTGATCAGGGACGGCATGTTCGCCGAGGTGGGCCGTGGCCTGCGGGCGCGCGCCAAGGGCATGCGGGTGATCGATCTGAGGGGCCGCACGGTGGTCCCGGGGATCATCGACAACCACAACCACATCGTGCTGATGGGGCTGCGGCCCGGCTTCCACACGCCGCTGGAGAACGCGTACTCGATCGGCGAGGCGCTGGCCACGCTCAAGGCGCGCGCCACCCGCGTCCCGGCGGGACGGTTCGTCACGACGATCGGCGGGTTCCATTCCAACCAGTTCGCCGAGCGGCGGCTGCCCACGCTCGCCGAGATCGACGCCGTCCTGCCCGGCCGTCCCGTCTACCTCCAGATCGGGTTCAACGGGCCGTCGGTGACCAACGGCGCCGGCCGCGCCTTCTTCGAGTCCAGGGGCGTGACGGTCGGGCCGGACGGGTCGATCGCGGCCGGTCAGCCGTCCCAGGACGCGCTGTTCGAGCTGCGGCGCGGCCAGACGCTCGCGGAGCAGAAACGCGGCACCCTGGAGGCGATGGCCTACGCCGTGAGCCTCGGCGTGACCACGCACTTCGACCAGGGCGGCTTCCCCTCGACCGGCACTTCGGCGGACGGCGCGGCGCACTTCGACCGGTACCGCGCCTACGACGCCTTCCTGGCGCTGCGCCGCGAGGGCAGGCTGTCGATCCGGCTGCGGATCAACTTCCTGCATCTGGAGTCGGACCCCGAGCTGCCCGAGCTGACGGCGCGGCTGAACAACGCGTTCCCCGAGTTCGGGGACGACCTGATGAAGGTCGTCGGCATCGGCGAGTTCACCGCCGCGGGCCTCGGCGAGGTCTGGCTGGACGCCGGCCACCGGGTGGCACGGGCGGGCTGGATCAACCAGGTGCACTCGCTGACCAGGGACGACTTCCAGACCGAGATCGCCGGCTGGGAGACGATCAACGCCACGTACCCGATCAAGGACCTGCGCTGGACGATCGCCCATGTCCCGTTCATCACCGAGGAGTGGATCCGCCGGCTGAAGGCGCTCGGCGGCGGCCTGTCCCTCACCGGCTGGCGCTATCTGGCCGGCACCGCGGGCAACGCGGGACCGCCGTTCCGCACGATCCTCGACAGCGGCATCCACGCGGGGATGAGCTCCGACGGCATGCAGATCGCGCCGATGAACCCGTGGCTGCACATGTACTACGCGACGACCGGCAGGAACGCCCGGGGCGAGCTGATCAACGACGGGCAGCAGATCACCCGGGACGAGGTGCTGCGCCTGTACACGGCGGAGAACGGCTGGTTCACCAGGGAGGAGGACCTGACCGGGTCGATCGAGCCGGGGAGGTTCGGCGACCTGGCCGTGCTCAGCCACGACTACCGGAAGGTGCCCGACGAGGGCCTGAAACGGATCCGGTCGGTGCTGACCGTCGTGGGCGGGCGGGTCGTCCACGACGCCCTACCACACCGCTGAGGCCCGCACCGAAGATCGCAGAGAGATCACACTGAGATATTGCACACAGAAAAAATTGAAGAATACACTACCGGGACGACACGGCGGCGAGGTGGCTTGCCATGGGCGATAACGGACATCGCGGAAACCGTCTCTTCACCCTGGTCGCGGCCGGCCTGCTCCTGAGCGGAGCGGCGGCGGCCTGCGAGCAGAAGTCCGGATCCGGCGGCGGGACGGAGGACAGTGGCAAGCCGATCGTCGTCGGCTCCACCCTCTCCCTGAGCGGCGCGTTCGCCGCGACCGGCGCCATCCACAAGATCGCGGGCGAGCAGTTCGTCGCCCGGCTCAACGCCAACGGCGGGCTGCTGGGCCGGCAGGTCCGCTGGGTGGTCCGGGACGACGAGTCCGACCAGGCCAAGGTCAGCACGCTGTACGAACAGCTGATCACCCAGGACCGGGTGGACCTGATCATCGGCCCGTACGCGACGCCGAACATCCTGTCCGCGATGGCGGTGGCATCGCGGCACGGGTACACGATGCCGCAGCACACCTCCGTGATCGCGCCGCTGATGACCTACCGGTGCCAGTTCCCGGCGTGGTCGATCGGCCCCGAGCCCAACAAGGTGGTGCCGAACCAGCTGTTCGACGCGGTGGCGACGCTCCCCGACCCGCCCAAGCGGGTCGCCATCCTCACCAACCAGAACGGCTCCACCGACTTCGTGTCCTACGGCTCCGGCAACAACAAGGTCGGCATGGTGTCCATCGCCAAGCAGCGCGGCCTTGACGTCGTCCTCGAACGGCGCTACCCGCCCAACACCACGAGCTGGGCGCCGCTGGCCACCCAGATCCGCGACGCCAGGCCCGACCTGGTCATCAACGACGGCCTCGGGGTCGACCCCGTCAACCTGCTCCAGGCGATGAAGCAGCTGAACTACAAGCCCCCGCTGATGTTCAGCCTGTTCCCGGCGCCCGGCCCGCTGCTGGGGCTCGGCGACACCTCCGACGGCCTGCTGTCGGTCACCATCTTCGAGCCCAACAAGGCGACGCTGGACCGGCTCGGCCCGGACGCGACCGCCATCGTGAACGACTTCAGGACCAGGGCGACCCAGGCCAAGCTGCCGTACACGGTGTTCGAGACGCAGGCCGCCGCGTCCTGGAACGCCTGGGAGATCCTGGTCGCCGGCGTGAAGGCGGCGGGCAGGGTCGACAACAAGGCCATCTGCGACAGCCTGCACGCCAAGGGCGCCGACACCACCTTCGCCGGCCACCTCACCTTCGACCCGAAGGCCAACAACTTCTGGACGACCACCCAGGCCATCAAGCAGATCCAGAACCGCGACTGGGTCACGGTCTACCCACCGCAGCGCGCGGCGGGACGGCTGCAAGCCTCCGCGGGCTGAGGCATGGACACGGTCCAGGCGGCGCTCACCGGGGTGCTCGTCGGCGGCTTGTACGCGCTGATGGCGGCCGGTCTGTCGATCACATGGGGCGTGCTGCGCATCATCAACCTGATCCACTTCGGGCTGATCCTGCTCGGCGCCTACCTCACCTTCCAGCTCGCCTCGTCCTGGGGCATGGACCCGATCCTGACCGTGGTGGTCACGGCGCCGACCCTGTTCGCGCTGGGCGCGGCGGTGCAGTGGGGCTTCGACCGGCTGGGGATCTCCGAGCTGAACTCACTGCTGCTCAGCTTCGGGCTGCTCATCGTGATCGTGCAGGGCATCAGCAACCTGTGGAGCGCCGACTACCAGCAGATGACCGCGGCGGCCAACCCGTACGCCACCCGTTCGATCGAGGTCGGTTCGCTGGTCTTCCCGCTCAACACGCTGCTGGCGTTCGTGCTCGCGATCGTGCTGATCGGCGGCGCGCACATGGCGCTGCGACGGACGTTCACGGGGCGGGCGCTGCGCGCGTTCGCCCAGGACCGCGCCATCGCCGCCGCGTTCGGCATCGACCACCGCCGGATCGGGCTGCTGCTGGCCGGCGCGGCCGGGGCCACCGCGGCGGCGGCCGGGATGCTGTTCGCGCTGTCGAACGCGCTGACCCCGGCGACCGCGTTCGAGTGGTTCGGCACCGTGTTCGCCGTCGTCATCCTCGGCGGCATCGGCCACCTGGTGGGCACGCTCGTCGCGGGGCTGCTGGTCGGCGCGCTGGGGGCGGTCGTCACGGTGGTGGTGTCCCCGGCCGCCGAGCCGTTCGTGCTCTTCTCGGTCATCATCCTGGTGCTGCTGCTGCGCCCACAGGGGCTGTTCGCCCACGGGGGCACCCGATGATCGCGGCGGTGTTCGGCGGGGGCGCGCTCAGGCGCGGCCTGTGGGCCTTCCCGCTCGCCTTCCTCGCGCTGGCGACGCTGTCGCTCTACCGGGAGACGATCGGCTTCCCGCTGTTCTACCTCACCCTGCTGACCACGATCCTGTTCTGGACGGCCCAGGCGACGAGCTGGAACATCCTGTCCGGCTACAGCGGCTACTTCAGCTTCGGGCAGGCCGCGTACGTGGGCCTCGGCGCGTACACCACGGCGGTGCTGTACGGCCGGCACCAGGTCTCCTTCTACCTGACCCTGCTCGTCTCGGCCGTGCTGAGCGCGCTCCTCGCGCTCGTGGTCGGCGGGCTGGCGTTCCGGCTCCGCTCGCTGCGCGGTGAGATCTTCGCCCTGCTCACGCTCGCCGTGCCCTTCATCCTGGGCGCGCTGGCCCATCTGAACTCGGGCATCGACGGCGGTCAGGGCATCGTCGTCTCCGTCCCCCCGTTCCCCGCGGGGCTCGGCCTGGTCCAGGACTTCCTGTACCTGATCAGCCTTCTGGTCGCGGTCGCCGCCGTGTGGGCGGCGTTCGCCATCCAGCACTCCCGGTTCGGCTGGGCGCTGGCGGCCATCCGGGACGCGGAGGACGTGGCCGAGGGCCTGGGCGTGGCGACCTTCCGCTACAAGATGCAGGCGATCGTGGCGAGCGCGGTCATCGGCGGCGTGGCGGGGAGCATCTTCGCGTTGCAGATCGGGTTCGTCGCCGTCGCCAGCGTGTTCAACCTGACGGTGCCGCTGTTCGTGATCGTGATGAGCGTGCTCGGCGGGCGCACGCACTGGCTGGGCCCGGTGATCGGCGCCGCGTTCATCGTGCTGTTGCAGGACCGGCTCAGCGCGTCGAGGCTCACCGACTGGCGGCTCATCGTGCTGGGCGCCATCCTCGCCGTGCTCGTCGTGATCGCGCCCGAGGGGCTGTACGCGCGGTTGCGGGCACGGCCCTGGTACGCGCTCGCGGCGTTCGCGATCGTCTTCCTCCCCCTTCGCGTCACGAACCTCGTCGGCGGCACGCTGGACTGGATCCTGTACGGGGCGCTCGCCGCGGTGGTGGTCGCGGTCGCTCCCTGGCGTACCCCTGGACGCGCGCCACGGCGGGCCGAGACCGGCGCCGTGCCCCGGGCCGGGCAGATCCGGGAACCCGAGCCTCCCGCCGAGCCCTCCCCCGAGCCCTCCCCCGAGCCTTCGGACGAGGTGCTCGTCGAGTGCGAGCACGTGGCGCGGTACTTCGGCGGCGTGCGGGCGCTGGAGGACGTCACGCTCCAGATCCGGGCCGGGGAGCTGGTCGGGCTCGTCGGCCCCAACGGGTCGGGCAAGACGACGCTGGTCGGCCTGCTGGCGGGCACGCTGCGTCCCACCAAGGGGAGCATCCGGATCGCCGGGCAGGACACCGCCGGGCTGCCGCCGCACCGGGTCGCGCACGCGGGAGTGGCGCGCACGTACCAGATCCCGCGCCCGTTCGCCTCGATGACCGTGCGCGACAACGTCGCCATGGCGATCATGTTCGGCCGGGAGCCGCGGTCGCTGCGGCAGGCCCGGCTGGAGGCGGACGAGCACATCGGGTTCGTCGGGCTCGGGCCTCTGGCGGACGCGCTGCCCGCCGCGCTCAACCTGCACCAGCGGCAGCTTCTGGAGATCGCCCGCGCCCTGGCCACCCGGCCCCGGGTGCTGCTTCTGGACGAGGCGCTGGCCGGGCTCACCCCGGCGGAGATCGACAACGCGGTCGAGGTGGTGCGGCGCATCCAGCGCACCGGCACCGCGATCGTGATCGTCGAGCATCTGCTCCGGGTGGTCAACCAGCTCGCCACGCGCGTCGTCGTGCTGGACCGCGGGTCCTGCCTGGCCGACGGGGACCCCCGCACCGTCATGAACGACCCCGACGTCGTACGGGCCTACCTCGGGAAGCGCGCGCATGCTTGAGATCCGGGACCTGGACGCCTTCTACGGCGCCGCGCAGGCGCTCTGGGGAGTCTCCCTGGAGGTCGGGGACGGCGAGATCGTCGGCATCATCGGGCCCAACGGCGCGGGCAAGACGACGCTCGTCCACGCCATCGCGCGGCTGCACACCTCCACGCGCGGCCGCGTCGTCGTCAACGGCACCGACCTGGCCACGGTCCCGCCGCACCGTGTCTGCGAGCACGGCGTCGCGATCGTCCCCGAAGGGCGGCGGGTGTTCCCGCACCTGACGACGGAGGAGAACCTCTTCCTCGGCGCGTACCGGAAGACGGCCAGGGCGCGTCACCGCGAGCATCTGGCGAGCGTGTACGACCTGTTCCCGCGGCTCGCCGAGCGGTCCGGCCAGCAGGCCGGCAGCCTGAGCGGCGGCGAGCAGCAGATGCTGGCCATCGGGCGGGCGCTCATGGCCGGGCCGCGGCTGCTCCTGCTGGACGAGCCCTCGCTGGGCCTCGCGCCGGTCGTCGTCGACGAGGTCTTCGACGCGATCGAGGCGATCAACGGCGAGGGTGTGAGCATCCTGCTGGTCGAGCAGGACGTGGACCGCGCCCTCACCCTCGCCGCCCGCGGCTACCTGCTCATCGAGGGGAGGGTGCTGGCCGAGGGCCCGTCGGACAGGCTGCGGGAGAGCCAGGACGTCCAGCGCAACGTGCTGGGCATCTGACCCGGCCGCCGCGCGCCGGGACCGGTCGGCCGGGCCGGCGTGCGCCGCCGGAGCAAACGGCGCCTCCCTGGGCACGGCGAAACCACCGGCCGCGACGATTGCCCCGGCGATGCCCGGGTAGCGAGTTCTCGCGTGATCGTGACGGGTTCCGGGGCAGAGGAACGGCGCCCGCATGGCCGGGGAGGACGGCGCATTCAGAGATGTCCGCGTGGCTGCCATCGCTGGTCCTGGCACACGCCGTCGCGGCGCTCGCCGTGCCCTGGGCGCTCGGACGCCACCGGCGGGCGATGACGCTCGCCGCCGCGGTCGTGCCGGCGGTGACCGCGGTGTGGGCGGCGACCCGAGCGGGCACGGTGCGCGACGGTCAGGAGATCACAGCCCGTTTCGCGTGGGCGCCCGTCCTGGGCCTGGATGCCGAGTTCAGGCTGGACGCCCTCGCACTGGTGATGCTGCTGCTGGTGGGCGGCGTCGGCGCGCTGGTCCTGGTGTACTCGGCGTGGTACTTCGCGCCGCGCCCGTCCAGGCTGATGATCGGCTCGCTGGTGGCGTTCGCCGGCGCGATGACCGGCCTGGTTCTCGCGGACAACCTGTTCGTTTTGTACGTGTTCTGGGAGCTGACGACCGTCAGCTCGTTCATCCTCATCGGCGCGCCCGGCCCCGAGCGGGGGGAGAACCGGCGCGCCGCCACGCAGGCGCTGCTGGTGACCACGGCGTTCGGGCTGGTCATGCTGCTCGGGTTCATCGTGCTCGGGCAGGCCGCGGGGACGTACCGGATCTCCTCGCTGCTCGCCGACCCGCCGCGCGGGTCCGCGGCCACGGCGGGCCTGGTGCTGGTGCTGCTGGGGGCGTTCGCCAAGTCCGCACAGGTGCCGCTGCATTCCTGGCTGCCCGCGGCGATGGTGGCGCCCACGCCGGTGAGCGCCTACCTGCACGCGGCCGCCATGGTGAAGGCCGGGGTCTACCTGGTGGCCCGGCTGGCGCCGGCGTTCGCCGGCGCCGGCGTCTTCCGCCCGCTGGTGATCGCCGTGGGCCTGGCGAGCCTTCTGATCGGCGGTGTCGTCGCGCTGCGGCGGGACGATCTCAAGCGGCTGCTGGCCTACGGGACGGTGAGCCAGCTCGGCATGCTCATGGTCCTGTTCGGCGCCGGCACCCGTGCGGCGGCGCTGGCCGGTGGGGCGCTGCTGCTGGCCCACGGCGTGTTCAAGGCACCGCTGTTCATGGCGACCGGTGTGGTGGAGCACGAGCTGGGCACCCGCAGGGCCGGGGAGCTGAGCGGGGCGGGACGGCGCATGCCGGTGCTGGCGGTCGCCGCCGCCGCTGCCACCGCGTCCATGATCGGGCTGCCGCCGTTCCTGGGCTTCGTGGCGAAGGAGACCGCGTTCACGGCGTTCTCCGGCGACGCCCTCGCCGTCCTCGCCGGGCTGGTGGCGGGATCGGTCCTCACCGTGGCCTACGGTGTCCGCTTCCTGCTGGCCGCGTTCGGCGGAGCCACGACGGACACCGCTGACACCGCGGAACGGCGCGGATCGTCCGCCGGGCTCGTCGGGCCGGTGGTGGTGCTGTCGTGCGCGGGCTTCGGCCTGGGCCTGTTCTCCGGGCAGGTCGGCCGGATCGTCGAGCCGTATGCCGGATCGCTCAAGACCCTCCATCCCGGATACGAGCTCGCCGTGTGGCATGGACCCGGCCTGCCGCTCGCGCTGTCGGCGCTCGCCCTGGCGTCCGGTCTCGGGCTGTTCCTCACGCTCGGCCGCGCGTTCCCCGGCCGCGCGCTCCCGTCCTGGGCGCCCACCGCGCAGAGCGGTTACGACGCCGTCTACAGGGCGGTGTCGTTCACCGCCAGGGCGGTGACCGGGCGCGTCCAGGCCGGCTCGCTGCCCGCCTACCTCAAGGTGATCGGCTGGACGGTGCTGGCCGTCCCCGGGGTGGCGCTGGTGGACGGCCTGATCCGCGGGACGGAACCGTGGGAGGCCGGGCGGCTCCGGCTCTGGGACCACCCGGGCCAGCCCGTGCTGGTCGTCATCGTGATCGGCGGCGCGCTCGCCACACAGCGCGTCCGCAGAAGGCTCTCGGCGGCGTTGCTGCTGGCCGGGATCGGCTACGCCATCGGAGGGCTGTTCGTCCTGCACGGCGCCCCGGACCTGGCGCTGACGCTGCTGGTCGTGGAGACGCTGACGCTGATCATGCTGGTGCTCGCGCTGCGCAGGCTGCCCGAGCGGTTCCCGCCGCGCCGCCGCAGGCGCCTCGACCGGCTCGCCGCCGCGGTGCTCAGCGGCTGCCTCGGCGCGTTCGTCTCGCTGTTCCTGGTGGTGGCGGCGCTGAGCCGGGACGGCCGCCCCTCCGGCCCCGAGTACGCCGTTCCCGCGGCGGACGAGGGCGCCAAGAACGTGGTCAACGTGATCCTCGTGCAGTTCCGGGCCCTCGACACCCTCGGCGAGATCACGGTCCTGGCGGTGGCGTCGTTGGGAGTGGGCGGCCTGGTGCTGACCGGAGCGCGGATCAGAGGCCATCTGGACGGAACGTCGCCGCCGAACGCCACGGGCCGGTCCGGCGGGCCCGCCGGGGAACCGGACGCGGGCGGCGCCGGCTCCATGGTCGGTCCCCGGACCCGCTGGCTCGCCACGTCCGGCTCCCCTCCCCTCGGCGGGCGCTCGGTGCTGCTCGAAGCCACCGCGCGCCTGCTCTGCCCGGCGATCCTGGTGTTCTCCGCCTTCCTGCTGTTCGCCGGGCACGGCCAGCCGGGCGGCGGGTTCGTCGGCGGGCTGGTCGCCGGCATGGCGTTCGTCCTGCGCTACCTGAGCGGCGGGCGGCACGAGCTGGCCGTCGCCGACCCGGTGCGCTCGGGCCTGGTCATCGGTACCGGGCTGGCCATGGCGGTGGCCTCGGGCGCCATCGGCTGGGCGCACGGAGGGGAGTTCCTGCACGGCGAGGTCCTGCGCCTCACGGTGCCCGTGGTGGGCGGGGTCGAGGCGTCCACCGCCCTGATGTTCGACGTGGGGATCGCCATCCTGGTGCTCGGCCTGGTGCTGAGGCTGCTCAGCACGCTCGGCACCGGCCTGGAGAGCCGGTCCGGCGAGCCCGCCGGCGGCCCTCCCCAGGGGGGAGGGCCGTGACCGGCGCCGCGATCTCGCTGGTGGTCGCCGTGGGCGTGCTGTTCGCGGTCGGGTTCGACCTGCTGCTGCAACGCTCGCTCATCCGCGTCGTGGTGGGCTTCGTCCTGCTCGGGCACGGCGCCAACCTCGCGCTGCTGCTCGCCGGCGGCGCGGGCGGCAGGGCACCGCTGCTCGGCGGCGACGACGAGGCGCAGGCCGCCGATCCGCTGCCGCAGGCGATGGCGCTGACGGCGATCGTCATCACCTTCGGCGTCACCGCGTTCCTGCTGGCCCTGGCCTACCGCAGCGTGCTGATGCAGGACGACGACGAGGTCCGCGACGACCTGGAGGACCGCCGCGTCGGCAGGGACCGCGAGGACGAGGGATGAACGTCCTCGTCCCGCTCCCCTTCGTGCTGCCGCTGCTGGGCGCGGCCCTGGCCCTGGCGATGCGCAACCACGGCAGGGCGCTGCGCGTCCTGGGCACGGTGTTCCACATCGGCGTGGTCGGCTCCACCGCGGCGCTGCTGCACGCCGTGGCACGGGACGGCGTGGTCGCCGTCCAGGTCTCCGGCCTGCCCGCCCCGCTCGGCATCACCCTGGTCGCGGACCGGCTGTCGGCGCTGCTGCTGGTGGTGTCCGGCGTGGTGCTGCTGGCGATCATGCTGTACGCGGCGGGCGAGGGCGGCCTCAGCGCGGAGGAGCCGGGCGTGTTCTACCCGGCCTACCTGACGCTGACCGCCGGGGTGTGCCTGGTGTTCCTCGCCGGGGACCTGTTCAACCTGTTCGTCGCCTTCGAGGTGATGCTCGCCTCCAGCTACGTGCTGCTCACCCTGACGCCCACCTGGGAGCGGATGCGGGCCGGGATGACCTACACCGTGGTCAGCCTCACCTCGTCCATCCTGTTCCTGACCGCGGTCGGCCTGGCCTACGCGGCGACGGGGACGGTGAACCTGGCCGACCTGTCCGGGCGCACGGCCGGGCTGCCGCCGGGGACGCGCTCGGCGCTGGGCCTGCTGTTCCTGGTCGTGTTCGGGATCAAGGCGGCGGTCGTGCCGATGCACCTGTGGCTGCCCGACAGCTACCCCGCGGCCCTCACCAAGATCACGGCGGTGTTCGCGGCGCTGCTGACCAAGGCGGCCGTCTACAGCCTGATCCGCGTCCAAACCCTGCTGTTCCCCCGCGACGACGCCTCGCTGCCGATGCTGGCGCTGGCCGCCGCCACCATGATCGTCGGGACACTGGGCGCCCTGGCGCAGTACGACCTGCACCGGGCGCTGTCGTTCATCCTCGTCGCCCACATCGGGTACATGCTGTTCGGGCTGGCGCTGTTCACCGTCGCCGGGCTGGCGGGCGCGATCCTCTACCTCGTCCACCACATCGTCGTGCAGGCGACGCTGTTCCTGGTCAGCGACATCATGCAGATCGAGACCGGGGAGAAGTCCCTGCGGCGGCTCGGCGGGCTGGCCGGCGGCTCCGCGTTCACCGCGGTGCTGTTCCTGATCCCCGCGCTGAGCGTGAGCGGGATACCGCCGCTGTCCGGCTTCGTGGCCAAGCTCGCGCTGTTCCAGGCCGGGATCGGCGCCGGAGGCGCCTGGGGGCGGGCGGTCACGGGCGTCGCCGCCCTCACCGGGCTGCTCACCCTGATGGCGATGACCAGGGTCTGGACGCTGGCGTTCTGGCGTCCGCGTCCGCCCGGCTCCGGCAAGTCCCCGGAGGTGCGGGAGGTCGCCACCCGCACGGAACCCGGGCCGGGCGAGCGGCACGGGCTGCGCCCGATCCGGACGGTCACCGCGGCCATGGTCGGGGCCGGCCTGATGCTGGTGGTGCTGGCCGGGCCGCTCTCCGCGTGGAGCCGTGACGCCGCGCAGTCCCTGGCCGACCGGACGGCCTACCGGAACGCCGTCCTGCACGGCGGGGAGGCGCCGTGAACCGTGTCCTCAGAGTCATCAGAAAGGCCGGGTCCAGGCTGGCCCTGGGCGCCTGGCTGCTGGCCGTGTGGCTCCTGCTGTGGGGACGGGCCGACGGCGCCACCGTCGTGAGCGGTGTCGTCGTGGTCGCGGCCGCCTACGGCGCGGCACGGCTTCCGGCGGCGCCCGTCCTGACCCGGATCCGGCCGGTCCGGCTGGCCGAGGCGGTCCTGGAGTTCGTCGCCGACCTGGTGGTGTCGAGCGTGGTCGTCGCCTGGCACGCCATCCGGGACCCGACCCGGGTCCGGGCCGCCCTCATCGAGGTGGAGGCGCGCTCCCAGTCCGAGCTGGTGCTGCTCGCCGTCACCCTGAGCCTCACCCTGCGCCCCGGCAGCGTGATCATCGACATCGACACGCGCCGGTCGACCCTGCTCGTCCACGGCCTGCCGGTCCGTGACCGGGACGAGGCCGAGCAGGTGCGGCGCAGGGTGCTCGGCACGGAGCGCAGGCTGATGCGCGCCCTGCCGTACGCACACGACGCGTATCCCGCGAAAAAGGAGGATCGATGAACGTGGTGCATTTCGTGACCATGGTCTTGCTGAGCGCGGCGGCGCTGATGACGGCCCTGCGCCTGGTCCGCGGCCCCACCGAGTTCGACCGCATCCTGGCGGTGGACGTGCTGTCGGTCCTGCTGGTCAGCGGCATCGCGGTGGTCATGGCCGCGGGCGGCGGCCCCGCGTACGCCACGCTGACGGTGGTGATCGCGCTGCTGGGCTTCGTGGGCTCGGTCACCGCGGCACGGCTGGCGGGCAAGCGGCACGGCGCCTCATGAGGGTCGCCGACGCCGTCAGCGCCGTGCTGCTGCCGTCCGGCGCGGCCTTCTGCGCCCTGGGCGCCCTCGGCGTGCTGCGGTTCACCAACGTGCTCGCCCGGCTGCACGCGGCCACCAAGCCGCAGACGATCGGGCTGGTGCTCATCCTGATCGGCGCGGCCGTCCAGACCGGCTCGCCGTCGGCCGCGGCGACGCTGCTGCTGACGGCGGTGTTCCAGTTGCTCACCGTGCCCGTCATCGCGGAGACCATCGGGGCGGCGGCCTACCACGGCGGCGTCGTCCCGCCCGGCTCGCTGGTCCTCGACGAGGGCGGGGACGCGGGACCCTGATGCCCGCCGCACCGGGGTTGACCTTGGATTACCCGGGTATGGGTGGCATTCGTCGTCCCCGGGGGCGGACGGAGGAGAAGCAGATCATGACGGTGAGATATCAGGAACTGCTGGAATCGGTCTCCCGCAAGGCGGATCTGGACACCGCCGACGCGCGCGAGGCGGCGGAGGCGACGGTGACCACGCTGGCCCGTACGCTTCCGCACCCCGAGCGCGACCAGTTCATGGACGTGCTGCCCGGCGAGCTGAGGAGCGACGTGCCGGAGCGCGATCCGGTGCGGCGCCTCGACCAGCGCGAGTTCGTCCAGGAGGTGTCCGCGATCGAGGACCGCCCGCCGGAACAGGCCAGGGTGCGCGCGCAGGCCGTGCTGTCCACGCTGGCCGACCAGGAACCCGGCCTGATCGAGGACCTGCGCGTACCGGAGGACCTGCGCGAGCTGTTCGACCCTCCGCCCGCGGGCGGAGGGCTGACCGCCCCGGGAGGCGGCATGGCGCCGCTCACCGCGGACGAGGTACGGGAGGCGCTACGAGACCTTCCGCAGTGGACGGGGGACACCCGGGAGCTCAGGCGCACCATCGTGCTGCCACCGGGCGACCTCGATCGGGTCCTGGAGCGCATCCGCCTCCTCAAGGAGGAGACCCTGCACGGGCCACAGGTCCGCCGGGGCGCCGACGGCGTGCAGCTCGCGCTCAGCACCTCCTCGGTCGGCCGCGTCACCGCCCTGGACGTCGACATGGCCGCCCGGCTCGACGAGCTCATCGACGAGGTCGCGCCGGGCATGGCCGCGCCGCCCTCATAGCGGACCGCTCTGGGCCTGCCGGCCGGCCGTGGATCAGGCGTTCAGGGCCCGTCGATGAGGTGGGTCGCGCCGGAGAGGTACGACGCCTCGTCCGACAGCAGCCACACGACGAGGTTCGCGACCTCCTCCGCCGTTCCGTACCGGCCCAGCGGGACATCGGAGGCCATCTGCCGATACGCGCGGCCGGCATCCTCCGGGTCAAAAACCACCGGCCTCCAGGTGTGGCCCGCCCCGCCGTCGGCATAACCGTGAGCATGAGCGGCAACGAGGGTCTCCGTACCGCGATCCGCAACGTCGGCTTCCCCGTCCCGGTCCTGCTGAGACGGTGGCGGGCGCAGCCGGTCGCCCTCACGATCCTCAGGCTGGTCGTGACGTCGGTGCTGGCCTACCAGTTGGCGAGGTGGCTTCCCGGCTCCAGTTCCCAGCCGCTGCTCGCCCCGCTGACCGCGCTGCTGGTCTTGCAGGTCACGCTCTACCAGACCTTCCGCTACGCCTGGCAGCGCGTGGGCAGCGTGGTGGCCGGCGTGCTGGTCGCCGTCCTGCTGACGCACTCGGTGGGGTTCAGCTGGTGGAGCCTCGGCGTGGCCATCACCGTCTCCCTGGCCGCCGGGTACGCGCTGCGGCTCGGGGACTCGATCCTCGAAGTGCCGATCAGCGCCATGCTCGTCCTCTCCCTCGACACCGACGTCGCCGCGATCCAGCGGGTCATCGAGACGCTCATCGGCACGGCCGCCGGGCTGACCGCCGGGTTCGTCCACGCGCCGGTGCGGGTGGAGCCCGCGGAGTCGGCCATCGAGGAGCTCGGCACGACGATGGCGGACCTGCTCGACGACATCGCCGCGGGCATGGGCGACGAGGAGCCTTCCCAGGAGGTGATCGGCGACTGGCTCACCCGCAGCCGCTCGCTCGACCAGGAGATCCACCGCGTGGACGAGGCCCTGGCCCACGCCGAGGAGAGCGTGCGGCTCAACCCGAGGGGCGCGGGGCTGCTGCACAGCGTGGTGGTGATGCACGAGCGGCTGGAGGCGCTGGAGCACTGCTCGATCACCATCCGCGGGCTGGCGCGCTCGCTGGCCGACCATGTCAACGAGGTCGGGCGCGAGTACGAGGTGGATCCGTCGGAGCGCGCGGCCCACGCGTCGCTGAGCGCGGCGATCCGGCGGCTCGCCTGGGCCATCCTCACCTACGGGCGGATGAGCCGGCAGCAGATCGCCACGGGGTCGAGCGACCTGGAAGGGGTCCTGGAACAGCAGCTCGCCGACGCCCGGGAGGACCGGGGCGAGCTGTCCGACCGGCTGCGGACCGACACCGCCCACTGGCAGCTCCACGGCGAGCTGCTCGTCCACCTCGACCGGTTGCGGGACGAGTTGCAACTCTCGCAGCGGACGACGCCGGAACGCAGGCGGCGCAGGCGCAGGCCGAAGCTCCCCCGGCCACGCCGCCCTCCCCGCTTCGGCGAGTTCGGCATGGCCCTGCGGCGGTTCGCCCGAATGTGGGGCCGCCCCGACGACGAGTACTGACGGCCATCCCTCATCGCGGCGGGCCGACACGGACCGTGCGGTCCGTCGTCACAAGGGGGCCGTGCCCTCACCGCTCAGGCGGCGGGCGATGTCCTCCCGCAGACGCGCCTTGGCGACCTTCCCTCCGGACGACCGGGGCAGGCTGTCCACGACGACAAGGTGCTCGGGGAACCATTCCTTGGACGTGCCGCGCGCGCCGAGGTGTTCGGTCAGGTCCTCCAGCGTCAGCGTGTGCCCCGGCCGCAGGGTCACGTACACGCACACACGCTCGCCGAACGTCGGGTCGGGCGCGGGCACGGCGGCCGCCATGGCGACGGCCGGATGGGTCCCGACCTCCTCCTCGACGGCCGGTGCGCTGATGTTCTTGCCGCCGCGGATGATGAGGTCGGACAGCCGGCCGACCACCCGGACGTAGCCGGCGTCGTCGATCTCCACCTCGTCCGCCATCAGCATCCAGCCGTCCTCGGTGAACAGCCGCCCGTTGGCCTCGGGATCGTCCAGGTACCCCAGGCAGGTCGCCGGCCCGCGGCACCCCGGCCGCCCGCGCCGGCCGGTGCCGGTGATGTCGGCCCCGGCGGCGTCGAACAGCCGCACCCGCATCTCGGGGATGATCCGCCCGGCGGTGCGCAGCCGCCGCTCCCTGTCGTCGGTCATGCTGGTGTGGCTGAGCGCCCCGGTCTCGTTCGAGCCATAGAACTGGAGCACCCTCGCCCCGGTGCGGTCCTCGAACTCGGCCGCCCTGTGGTACGGCACGGCCTCGCCGCCGGTGAACATGCAGCGCAGCGAGGACAGGTCGCGCATCCGCCGTTCCTGCTCGTCCAGCATCATGATGAACTGGGTGCTCACGCAGCACAGCACGCTCACCCGCTCCCGCTCGACGAGGTCCAGCGCGGCGCCCGCGTCGAAGCGCTCGGTCACCACGGCCGGCACGCCGAGGATCGTGGGCGTGAAATGGGAGGTCCAGAGCCCGAACCCGAACGGCGCCGGGATGACCGACATGACGACGTCGGCCGCGCTCAGCTCGCCCGCCACCCGGGCCAGCAGGTGGAAGTAGAACCACCGGTTCTGCGTGTGCATGACGCATTTGGGCAGGCCGGTCGTCCCGGACGTGGAATTGATCATGAACAGGTCGTTGGGCCCGAGCCGCCGCGCCGCGACGAGCGCCTCCACCGCGGCGTCGCTCGCCACGGGCACCGGCACGCCGTCGGCCCGGGGCACGGCCTCCGGTTCCGCCGCGTAGTCGGGGACCACGACGTGATGGTCGAGGGGCAGTCCCGCCGCGCGCAGGTCGTGGACGAGGTCCGCGGTCTCCCTGCCGCGGTGCCGGGCGTGGGTCACCAGCGCCTTGGCCCCCGTACGGCCGAGGATGTGGCGGACCTCCCGCTCTCCGGCGCGGGCGCCGACGCCGACCGCGGTCAGGCCCGCCTTCTCGGCCGCGATGAACGCGACGTGCACGGTGGGGCCGTCGGGAAGGAGCGTCGCGACCCTGTCGCCGGGGGCGAGGCCAAGCCCCGCGAGCGCGCCCGCGAGCGAGGACGAGGCCCGGTCATAGTCGTGCCAGCTCAGCCGCGTGTCCGCGGTCACGTAGGCCGCGGCGTCCGGACGGGCGGCCGCGTGCCGGGCGATGTGGTCGGCCAGCGTCGTCCTGCCCCACCAGCCGGCCTTCTCGTACTCCTCGATCAGGGCCGGGTCAACGGTCGTGGTCATGCGGAGTCCTCGCAATGGGCTCTGTTGTTGCTTTGATAGATATGATGCTTGTCGATCCGCGGCCTAAACAGCTCGTCCGGCTCGCACAGCACGTTCGGGAAGGGGCCCACCACGGCCAGTAACCAGCTCCGCCAGCCACGACTGGCACAGGTGATCGCGTCCGTGCTGCGCAGCCGCATCGTCAAGGGCCAGCTCGCCGACGGTGACGCGCTGCCCCGCCAGGAGGACCTGCTGCGCGAGTTCGGCGTCGGCAAGCCCGCGCTGCGCGAGGCGCTGCGGATCCTGGAGTCCGAGGGGCTGATCTCCGTGCGCCGGGGGAACCGTGGCGGCGCGATCGTCCACGTTCCACGGGTGGCCAACGCCGCGTACACCTTCGGCCTGGTGTTGCAGTCGCAGTCGGTACGGCTGGCCGACCTCAGCGAGGCGCTCAAGCGGATCGAGCCGGTGTGCGCCGGGCTGTGCGCGGCCCGCGACGACCGCCACACGGCGGTGCTGCCGCGCCTGCGCGAGCTCCACGAGCAGATCATCGACAACCTGGACGACGAGGTGGCCTTCACCCGGCTGTCCCGCCACTTCCATGAGGAGCTGGTCGCCTCCTGCGGCAACCAGACGATGATCCTGGTCATCGGCGCGCTGGAGTCGCTGTGGTCGCGGCAGGAGGTGGACTGGGCGTCCCGGGCGAGGGCGGCCAAGGTCTTCCCCGAGCGCGGGCAGCGCCGCGCCGGCGTGCGCGCGCACGAGCGGATCCTGCAGCTCATCGATCGCGGGGACGTCGCCGGTGTGGAGCGGCAGGTCCGCGTCCACCTGGAGGCCAGCCTGCTGTACGCGCTCGACCCCGACGAGCAGGAGATCGTCAGGCCGGGCGACCTGCCGGACGGGGCGCCGCCGGCGTAGCGCGCCCATTCCGCCCCCTCTTCCACCGATCCCAGACCACCGCGTACACCCCTACGCCCGGCGCTCCCTGGACTTTCACTTTCGCCATGCCCGAACTCCGACCCTTTTAGCTCCATCGTTTAAATGATAGATTGCATGAGCCCGCTCATCCACACCTCCCGGGAGGGGCCGTGAGCGAATCCGAGGACATCGTCGTGATAGCGGGAGCCGAGCTGGAGCGGCGCACGCTGGGATGTGGGCCGCCGCTGCTGTTCCTCCACGGCGAGGACGGCCACCTGTTCACCGAGCCCGTGCTGCGGGAGCTCGCCGGTCACTTCGAAGTGACCGCGCCCTCGCATCCGGGGTGGGGCCGCTCGCCGCGTTCGCAGCGCTACCGGGACATCGACGATGTCGCCTACACCTACCTCGACCTGCTGGAGTCCATGGAGGGGCCGGTCACGCTCGTGGGCGTGTCCCTCGGCGGCTGGCTGGCCTGTGAGATCGCCACGAAGTGCGAGCACAACATCGCGGCCCTGGTGCTGGTGGCACCGGTCGGCCTGCGCGTCGGCGAGCCGCGCACCCGCACCTTCCTCGACATCTACGCGGCCCCGCCACAGGCCCTCAGCGCATCGCTGTACGGGGACGAGGCCCGCCGTCCCGACCTGACCGCGCTCACCGACGAGCAGTTCGGCTACCTGGCGCGCGCCCAGGAGGCGGTCGCCCACTACGCCTGGGAGCCGTACTTCCACAGCCCCACGCTGGCCGACCGGCTGCGCCGCATCACCGTCCCGACCCTGGTGGTGGGCGGCGGGCGTGACCGGTTCCTGCTGGTGGAGGGCTACCTGGAGGAGTTCGCCTCCCGGCTGGGCGGCGAAGCGCGGGTCCTGACGATCCCGGACGCCGGGCACCGCGTCGAGGAGGAGGCGCCGGCCGAGCTGGCACGGGCGATCGCGGGCTTCGCGCGCCGGACCGCCTGAGCACCCGCCCGATGGATCCGAAGGGGAAGACTCCGAAGGAGAAGCCGATGTTCCGTGCCTGGGCGTTCACCGAGATGCCCTACCCCTACCTGCCGCCAGAGGACTCCTTCGAGTCGGTCCGGGTCACCCTGCCCAGCCGCCTGTACGACCCCGAGACCGGCTATCAGCTCTACCGCAAGTACCTGGACATCTACGCCGCGGCCGACGAGCTCGGGCTCGACGTGATGCTGAACGAGCATCATGCCACCGCCACCTGCGTGGAACCCGCCGTGCCCCTCACGATGGCGATCCTCGCGAGGGAGACCCGGCGGGCCCGGCTGCTGGCGCTCGGCAACCCCATCGCCAACCGGCGCGATCCGGTGCGGGTCGCGGAGGAGATGGCGATGGTGGACGTCATCTCCCAGGGCCGGGCCGAGGTCGGCTTCGTCCGCGGCGTACCGCAGGAGATCTCCGCGGGCAATGTCAGCCCGGTGGACATGAAGGCCCGTTTCTGGGAGGCCGCCGAGCTGATCCGCACGGCGTGGACCAGCCACGACGGCCCGTTCAACTGGGAGGGCCGGCATTTCCACCACCGGCAGGTCAACGTGTGGCCGCGGGTCTACCAGGAACCGCACCCGCCGATCTGGGTGCCGACGCAGAGCACCTCGACCGCGGTGGAGGTGGCCGAGCGCGGCTTCACGCTCGCCACGATCCTGAACGGGCGGCGGGGCGCGCGCAAGATCTTCGACGCGTACCGGAGCCGCAGCGCCGAATGCGGCCTCGGCGACCCGCCGCCGGGACGGTTCGCCTATCTCGGCCTGGTGTACGTCGGGGAGACCGACGAGGAGGGGTACGCCGGGGCGCGCAAGCTCCAGTGGTACCTGCGGCACAACAAGGTGCCGTCACAGTTCACCAACGTGCCGGGCTACCACGACCCCGCGCTGCGGGCCTCCCTGCTGCGCAAGCAGGCGAACGGGGAGGCGATCGACAGCCCTGTCGCGCACCTGGCGGACGCGCCCGTCGAGGAGCTCACCGCGGGTGGCTACTTCTTCGCCGGCGGCCCCGACACCGTCGCCGCCCAGGTCGCCGACTTCTACGGGGCGGTCGGCGGCTTCGGCCACCTGCTGATGATGGTGCAGGCGGGGACGATGGGATACGACATGGCGACGCGGTCGATGCGGCTGTTCGCGCGGGAGGTGCTGCCGCGGCTGCGCGAAGAGCTCGACACGGACACCGCCCCGGCGTCGTCCGGCGGCTCGAACGCCCGCGTGCCCGCCGGTCGTTCGTGACGATGGCGTCCCCCCGGATGCCCCTGGCGCCTCGTATGGAGGTCCGCTACGACCTGATGGTCCCCATGCGGGACGGCACGGCGCTGGCCACCGACGTCTACCTGCCGGGCGACGGGGCCTTTCCCGCGCTGTTGCAACGTGTCCCGTACGGCCGGTCCAACCCCGCGATCCTGAACGGCGCGCTGGACGTGAGCCGGGCCGTGCGCCGCGGCTACGCGGTGGTGGTCCAGGACTGCCGCGGACGGTTCGGGTCGGAGGGCACGTTCACCCCGTTCGCGCATGAGGGGGAGGACGGAGCCGACACCATCCGGTGGATCACCGCGCAGGACTGGTGCGCGGGCGAGGTCGGCATGTTCGGCCGTTCCTACTCCGGCCTGCTGCAATGGCACACCGCCGCGGAGGGCCCGCCGGGACTCGCCGCCATCGCGCCGATGTTCTCGGGCGCCGACGTCCTCCGCGGGTGGCTGGCGCCGCAGGGGGTGCTCGAATGGGGCTTCGCGGTTCTGTGGAGCGTGCGCCACCTGGCCCCCGACCTGCTGGCGCGCGCCGGACGACCGCCGCACGACCTGCTGGACGTGATCGACGACATCGACGAGGTGCTCTTCGAGCGTCCCGGCGACGACAGGATCGACCGGATGCGGGAGCTCCTGCCGTTCCTGGACGACTGGCTGGATCCGCGGCGGCGGGACGCCGTGCTCGCCGCGCATGCGCCCGACCCGGCGCGGATCGACGTTCCGGTGCTGCTCATCGCGGGCTGGTTCGACCTGTTCCTGAGCGGCTGCCTGGACTCGTACGCCAGGCTCGGACGCGGGACCGCGCGGGAGCTCGTGATCGGCCCGTGGGCGCACGGCGGCACCGGGCCGGGGGTGTTCCCCGAACGCGACTTCGGCGTACGTGCGAGCGCCGATGCCGCGCGGCTGACCGACCGGCAGCTCGACTGGTTCGACCGGTGGCTGCGCGAGGAGGACGAGCCGCCGCGGCCCGCACCCGCGGTCACCTACTTCCAGACCGGCGCCGACCGGTGGCGCCACGACGAGACCTGGCCTCCCCGCCAGGCGTCCGCCCTCGACCTGTATCTGGTGCCGGGCGCGCTGGAGGACCGTCCGCCGGAGGCCACCGGTACCGTCCGGCTGCGCTACGACGAGGCGGATCCGGTGCCCACGGTCGGCGGCCCGACGTTCCTGCCCGGACTGGAGATCGGGGCGAACGCCGGACCGCGGGACCAGTCGCGGCTGCTCGGCCGGGACGATGTGTGCCACTTCGTCACCGAGCCGCTGGAGCGGGAGCTTGACGTGGCGGGCGGGGTCGTCCTGACCGTGTGCGCCCGCCCGCCCCTGCCCGGCATGTCCGTCTGCGCGCGCCTGGTCGAGATGAGCGCCTCGGGCCGGGCCATGGTGCTCACCGAGGCCGCCGCGCGTCTCCCCGGCGCCGGCGGGCCGCGGCTCGTGCGGCTCGACCTGGGGGCGCTGGCGCACCGGTTCGCCGCCCACAGCCGGATCGGGGTGATCCTCGCGGCCACCGGCCATCCAAGGTACCGGCGCTGGGTCACCGAGGACGTGCCGAAGGCGCCGCGCACCGGGGAGATCGAGATCGTCTGCGGCGACGAGCGGGCACCGTCACGGCTCGTCCTCCCTGTTCTGAAGGAGGCGGAATGATCGTCATGGTGGGGCTCGGCAATCTGGGCCTGGCCCTGGGCGGACGGCTCGTCGAGTGCGGGCACGACGTGTGCGGGGTCGACCTCGCCGAGGCCCGGCGCTCCGCGTGGGCGGAGCTGACCGGGCGCACCGCCGCGCCGTCCCTGGACGAGGTGGACTGGGCGCAGGCCGAGCGGGTCTTCGTCGTCGTCCGGCTCACCGAGCAGGCGGCGGCGGTGCTCGACAGGCTGGCGGCCGAGCCGGGCGAACGCACCTGCTTCGTGGTGACGACGCTCGACCCGTCGTTCGCCGGCGCTCTCGGCGACCGCGCGCGGCCGGGTCTGCGGGTCGTGGAGCTGCCGGTGTCGGGCGGGGCCGCCGGCGCCTCCGGCGGCACGCTCACCGCGATGGCGGCGGGGCCGCTGTCCGACGCCGACGCGCGCCTGCTGACCACCACGCTCGCCGCGCACCTGGTGACCTTCGACGCCTACGGCGAGCCGACGCTGGCCAAGCTGTTCAACAACGTGACCGGCGCGTACAACGCGCTGGTGCTCGCCGAGATGCTGCTGCTCGCCGAGCGCGCCGGGGTGGATCCGCGCCGCCTGCACCAGGTGCTGCTCACCTCGTCCGGCGGCAGTTGGATGGCGGCGGGCTTCGCCGATCTGCTCGACGACCTGCTGGACAAGGACGTCCGGCTGCTCCGCGCCCATCTCGGCGGGCTGCCCGACCTCTCGCTCGGCACCGGCCTGCCGGAACGGCTGGCGGCCGCGCGCCGCCTGCTGGCCTGACCCTGGACCGCAAACGTATCTATTGTTTAACTGATAAGCGAGGAGAGGAGCCCTTCCATGCCCAGCCTTGACGAACTGGAGAAGAACACCGGGTTCACCACCGCGGTGAAGGGCAAGGTCACCTTCCTGCCCGAGCCGGACCGGCAGGAGCGCGCCTACACCGTCATCTCCGTCGACGACCACATCGTCGAGCCGCCGGACACCTTCGAGGGCCGGCTGCCCGCCAAGTTCGCCGACCGCGCGCCCCGCATCGTCGACAAGGACGGCGCGCACGTCTGGGTGTACGACGGGCAGGACATCCCCAACGTCGGGTTCAACGCCGTGGTCGGCCGTCCCGTCGAGGAGTACAGCTTCGAGCCCGCCCGCTTCGAGCACATGCGGCGGGGCGCCTGGGACATCCATCACCGGATCAAGGACATGGACCTTTCGGGCGTCTACGCCTCGCTGTGCTTCCCCTCGTTCCTGCCGGGCTTCGCCGGGCAGCGCCTCCAACTCACGACGAAGGACCCGGAGCTGGCGCTGGCCGCGGTACGGGCATGGAACGACTGGCACCTGGAGGAGTGGTGCGGCGCCTACCCGGACCGCATGATCCCGTGCCAGCTTCCCTACCTCCTGGATCCGGAGGTCGGCGCGCAGGAGATCTACCGCAACGCCGAGCGCGGATTCAAGGCGGTCACGTTCTCCGAGGGACCGCACGCGCTCGGCCTGCCGACCCTGCACTCCGGCCACTGGGACCCCATCATGCGGGCGTGCGCGGAGACGCAGACCGTCGTCAACCTCCACATCGGATCGTCCGGCACGTCCCCCGGCACCTCCGACGACGCCCCACCCGACGTGGTCGGCGTGCTGTTCTTCGCGTACGCGATGTACGCCGCCGTCGACTGGCTGTACTCGCTGATCCCGGTGCGCTACCCCGACATCAGGATCTGCCTGTCGGAGGGCGGCATCGGCTGGGTTCCCGGGCTGCTCGACCGGCTCGACCACATGCTCGGCTACCACCGCATGTACGGGACGTGGGAGGGCATCGAGCTCACACCGGCGGAGGTGCTCAAGCGCAACTTCTGGTTCTGCGCCGTGGAGGACCCGACGACGTTCGCGCTGCGCGACCGGATCGGCGTCGACCACATCCTCGTCGAGCAGGACTACCCCCACTGCGACTCCACCTGGCCGCACACCCAGCGGGTGCTGGCCGAGGAGATCGGCGCCCTCCCGCCCGCCGACATCCGCAAGATCACCTGGGAGAACGCCGCGAACCTCTACCGGCACCTAGTCCCGCCCGAGGTCGCCGCCGACCCGAACGCGTACTAGAGAAGGTCCGGGGTGATCTCGCCCGGCGAGGTCACCCCGCACAACCGCATCGCGCGGACCAGTTCGCTCGTCAGGTCGTCCAGCAGGGCGCGCACGCCGTCCGCGCCGCCGGTCGCCAGCGCCCACAGGACCGGCCGCCCGACGAGCACGGCCCGCGCCCCGAGCGCGAGCGCCTTGAGCACGTCGGTTCCCGACCGGACACCGCCGTCGACCAGCACCTCCGCCCTGCCCTGGACGGCGTCCACCACCTCGCGCAGCGCGTCCGCCGAGGCCACCGCGGTGTCGAGCTGGCGTCCCCCGTGGTTGGAGACGATCACGCCGCGCGCGCCGGCGTCCACGCACGCGACCGCGTCGTCGCCCCGCAGCACGCCCTTGACGGCGATCGGCAGGCCGCCCGTCTCCGCCACCCAGGCCAGGTCGCCGGGGGTCACGGTGTCGTCGAGGTCGGTCGAGTAGGCCGACAGCGAGGCGTCCGCCAGGTTGGCGGCCCGCAGGTCGCCGGCCGGCAGCCAGTAGCCGTTGCGCCTGTCCCGTGGACGGTCGCCGACCGCCGCGGCGTCGACGGTGACCACGACGCCCTGGTAACCGGACGCGGCCGCGCGCCGTACCAGCTCGGCGGTCAGCCCGCGGTCACGGAGCACGTAGAGCTGGAACCAGCGCGGCGCCGGTGGCGTGAGCGCGGCGATCTCCTCCAGGGAGACGGTGGAGTACGTCGACACCATCATGCCCGCCCCGGCGGCGGCCGCGCCCACGGCGGTGGCCAGCTCGCCCTCGGGATGCGCGAGGCGCTGCATGCCCGCGGGCGCGACCAGCACCGGCGTGCGGACCCGGTGCCCGAGCACGTCGGTGGCCGACGACACCGACGACACGTCGCGCATCGTCCTGGGGCGCAGCCGGAGCCGGCGCCACGCCCGCAGGTTGTCCTCCACCGTGCGTTCCTCGCCCGCGCCGCCCGCGTAGTAGTCGTAGACCGCCGGATGCAGCGCGAAGGCCGCCCGGCGCTCCAGGTCCCGCAGATCCATCGGCCGCTCAACCCCGCGTGAACCGGGTGAACCAGTCCGTCCGCACCCGCCGGGTGAGGCGCACGTCGACCAGCACGGGACGCTCCGGGCGCCGCAGCCGCGGAGCCAGCTCCTCCAGTTCCCGGACGGAGCCGATCGAGTATCCGTCGCCGCCCATCGCCCGCGCCACGCTTGCGAAATCGGGCCGGTCGAACTCGGCCAGCCCCGTCGGGATACCCTGCCGGATCATGTTGTGGTACTCGAAGCCGTACGCGCCGTCGTTCATCGCGATCACGATGACCGCGAGCCCGTACCGCACCGCGGTGTCGAACTCGGCCAGCGACATCATCAGCCCGCCGTCCCCGACGACGGCCGCGACCACCCGGCCGGGACGGGCGTGCGCGGCGCCGATCGCGGCGGCCAGGCCGAGCCCGATCGAGCCGAACCCGAGCGGGTAGACCAGGTGCGAGGGCTCGGGTACCCGGATCATCCGGACCGGCTCGGACAGCGCGGCGTGCCCGCCGTCCACGACGAGGATCCGTTCCTTCGGCAGCACCCGGTCCAGGGCCAGCGCCACCGATCGCGGGTCGGCGCCGGTCTCGTCGCTCTCGTCGGTGAACCCATCCTCAGGGGAGCGGGACGCGAGCCGGCCGGCGAGTTCAGGTGAGCGCCAGCCCTCGCGGTGCACGCCGTCCGCGCGCAGCCTGGCGAGGAGGCGTTCGGCGACCCTCCTCGCATCGCCGACCAGTGCCACCTCGGCGGGCCGGTGCGTTCCGATCGCCGCCGCGTCGGTGTCGCAGTGGACGACCTGCGCCTTGCCGTACAGGGCCCCGTTGTCGGTGGTGAACGGATTGAACGACGCGCCGAACACCAGCACGCAATCGGCCCGTGCCAGCAGGTCGCGGGCGAGGCCGTCGGCGAAGCCGCCGCTGATGCCCACCGCATACGGCTCTCCCGCGAAGTACTCGGTCGCGAGCAAGGTGGTGGCGAGCAGCGCCCCGAGCCGGTCGGCCAGCTCGACGAGGGCCTCGCGGGCGCCCGAGCGGACCGCGCCGCGCCCGGCGAGCACGACCACCCGCCGCGCCGACAGCGCCGACGCGACGGCCGCGCCGATCTCCGCTTCGCCGCACTCCGCCGCTTCCTCCCCTCGGACGCCGTCCCGTGAGGGAGCCTCCGCGGGAAGGCGTACGGGCACGTCGAGCACGACGGGGTGGCGCTCGGACCGGGCGCGGGCGAACGCCTCGGCCGTGTCCGCCCGAGCGGTCGCGGTGGAACGCACGGAGACGAACGCCGCCTCCGCCGCGCCGGCCAGCCGCGCCTGGTCGAGCGCCTGCGGATGCCAGGGAACGGCGGGATCGGTGTCGGCGGTCACGAGCACGAGCGGGGTCCGGCTGCGCGCGGCCTCCACCAGCGGTGTCACGGTGTTGGTCAGTCCCGGGCCGTGGGTCGCCGTGGCCACGCCGACCTCACCGGACACCCGCGCGTACCCGTCGGCGGCGAGCACGCCGCCGTCCTCCCGCGCGGTCGCGACGTGGCGGCCGCCGTGGCGGCGGGTCAGGGCGTCCAGGAACGCCAGGTTGCCGTCGCCCAGCACGCCGAACACCGGCCCGCCCGTCTCCGCCGCGACCACCCTGGCCACGGCGTCCGACGCGTCGGTCACGCCGTGCGCTCCGCGTCGTCCTCGTCCAGCCAGGCGAACAGGTCGGGGTCCGAGACCCGCAGCCGCCGTAGCTGGGCGGCCCAGGTGTTGCGGCGGAAGTACTGCTCATAAAGCGACTTGGCCTGCATCACCTGGGGAAGCGGGATCTCCTGCCCGCCCGCCGCAACGGCGTCCAGGTGGATCTTCGCCGCCTTCTCCAGCGTCATCGCGTCCACCGTGGCCTCTTCAAGGTCGGGCGCGGCGATGAGGATCCCGTGGTTGCGCATGTGCAGCACCCGCTTGTCGCCCAGCGCCGCCGCCATCCGCTTGCCCTCCACCTGGGGCTGGACGCCGTCGTCGGCGTACCACGCCTGCTCGTTGTGGAACAGCGTGCTGACCTCGTTGTACATGCCGACCGGACGTCCCGTCGTGGTGACGACGGCCGCGTAGTGGGAGTGGGTATGGATGATCGAGCCGACGTCCGGCCGCTCCCGGTAGATCGCCGCGTGGAACTGCACCGCGGGGGACGCCTCCCAGTCCCCTTCGAGCACGTCCAGGTCGAAGGACAGCTTGATGACGCGGTCGGGCGTGGTCTCGTCGAAGTACTCGAAGGGGGTGATCCAGAACGCGTCCGCGCCGGGCGCCCGGGCGCTCACATGACCCGCGACGCCGCTGTCGCAGCCCTCGCGGTAGAGCATCCGCCGAGCCGCGGCGATCTTGAATCTGGGGTCGTCCACACGCATGTCGCTGCCTCCCTGCCGATCCTCCGGCTAGTCCTCCACCGCCTCCAGCGAGCGATGGCCGAGGTAGGAGTCGATCAGTGCCTCCCGGTCGCCCAGCTCGGCGGAGTCGCCGCGCAGCACGATCTCGCCCTGGACGAGCACGCACGCCGAGTCGCAGATCTCCAGCGCGGCGGTGGAGTTCTGCTCGACGAGCAGCATCGGGACGTCGATCTCGCGCAGCGCCGCGAAGACCTCCTGCGTCACTCGTGGGGCCAGGCCCAGGGAGGGCTCGTCGAGCAGCAGCAGCCGGGGCGCCGCGACCAGGGCGCGGCCGAGGGCGACCATCTGCTGCTCGCCCCCGGACAGCGCCCAGCCCGGACGGCGGCGGAGCGGGGCCAGGGCGGGCAGCAGGTCGTAGACGTCCAGGAGCGAGTAACCGCCGGTGCGGCCGGCCCGTGCCGTCAGCCCCACCTGGAGGTTCTCGTGGACGGTGAGCGTGCCGAACACGCGCCGGCCCTCGGGTATGTGGATCAGGCCCGACTTGGCGACCTTGTCGGGCGGGACGGTGCGCAGGTCCCGGCCGTCGAACACGATCGACCCCTCGTACGGGACCAGGCTGGAGATCGCCCACAGGGTGGAGGTCTTGCCCGCGCCGTTCGGGCCGAGCAGCGCCAGCGACCCGCCGTCGCCGAGCGACAGGTCGATGCCGTCGACCACCCGGGTGCCCTCGTAGGCGATGACGAGCGAGGTGACTTCGAGCATCAGGCGCTCCCCAGATATGCCTCGACGACGGCCTGGTCGGCGAACACCTCGTCGGGCGCGCCGTCGGCGATGACCCGGCCGAGCCGGAGGACGATGATCCGGCCGCACAGCCGGCGCAGGAAGTCGATCTTGTGGTCCACCACCAGCAGCGTCATCCCGTCCTCGCGCAGGCCGCGCAGCAGCCGCAGCAGGTTCTCGGTCTCGGCCTGGTTGAGCCCGGCGGACGGCTCGTCCATCACCAGGATGCGCGGCTCGCCCGCGATCGCCCGTGCGATCTCCAGATACCGGTGCTGGCCGTAGGACAGCCCGGCGGCCGGACGGGTGGCGAGCGCTTCGAGCCCCACCCGCTGGAGCGCCGCATAGCCGCGCTCGATGCGGCGCAGGTCGGCCCGCCACATGCGGGGCCGCGCGAACAGCGCGCCGAGCATGCCACCGGCCGCCCGCGAGGAGGTCGAGAGCAGGACGTTCTCGATGCAGGACAGCTCCAGAAACGTCTGCGGGGTCTGGAAGGTGCGCAGCAGGCCCGCCGCCCGTACCCGGTCGGGACGGCCAAGCCGCAGCGGCCGGTCCTCGATCCACAGAGCACCGCCGGCGCGGTTCAGCCCGCAGATCGCGTTGAGCAGCGTGCTCTTCCCCGAGCCGTTCGGGCCGACGACGCCGACCGTCTCGCCCGACCGCACGGCGAACGAGACGCCGTCGACGGCGACGACTCCGCCGAACCTGACCGAGACCTCACTCGCGCGGAGCACGCCGCAGCACCCCCTTCGGCAGCCTCTCCCACAGCGCGGAGGCCGCCCCGACGATCCCCTGCGGGAGGACGACGATCGTGGCCAGCAGCAGCATCGAGAAGACCACGTCCTCATAGGTCTTGACCGGCCGCAGCAGCTCGGGCAGCCAGGTGATGAAGAACGCCCCGACGACCGCGCCCCACATCGAGCCGAGCCCGCCCAGCAGGATCATCAGGTACAGGTTGATGGCCACCCCCACGCCGAACGTGTCCGGCGCGATGAAGCCGAGCGTGTGCGCCTGTAGCGAGCCCGCCGCCCCGGCCAGCGCCGAGCCGAACGCGAAGATCGTGACGGCGATGGTCCGCACCCGGACGCCGTTGGCCCTGGCGACCTCGGGGTTCTCCTTGGCGGCCAGCGCGTCCCGGCGCAGCGGCGAACGCTCGATCAGCGCGCCCATCACCAGCACGGCGCACATGACGGCGAGCAGCAGCCAGAAGAGCGCGCCCTCGGTCTCGAAGTACCTGCCGAAGAGGTTTGGCCGGTCCATTCCGGAGACCAGGCCGGCCTCCTCGCCGGCGAAGAACTTCACGTTCCTGAACACCAGGATCATCAGCTCGGCGAAGGCCAGCGCGCCGATCGCGAAGTACAGGTGGCGGGCGCGGCTCAGCAGCGCGCCCAGCACGGCCGCGGACAGGAACGCGACCGCCACGCCCACCACGAAGCCCAGCAGGAACCCGTTCTCACCCGCCACCTTCGCCGAGGTGTACGCGCCGATCCCCATGAACGCGGCCTGCGAGAACGCGAACAGCCCGCCCACCGAGTACGCGAAGTAGAGCCCGACCGCCGCGATCGCGTAGATGAGCGTCGTGTTGAGCACGGCGACGCGGGCGATGTTCCCCGACCACAGCATCGCGGCACCGGCCGCCATCACCGCGAACACCAGGATCGGGACGAACGGGCGCCGCTGGTAGATCGGCGGCGCGTACCCGGGCAGCACGATCCGGCTCCGCGCCGCCAGCCCGCGGGCGGGCGACCCCCCGGGCGCCGGCCGCTCGGGCTTCACCTCCACGGCTCCGTCTCCGGCGGCGGACCCCTGGACCTCCGTGGCTTCGCCCGAAGGGCGGTCAAAGCCGGGCACGGGTGGCACCTCCCAGCAGTCCCTCCGGGCGCAGCGCGATGACCAGCAGGATCGCGATGAACGGGAACGCGGCCCGCATGTTGCCCGAGATGTAGCCGCCGCCCAGTTGCTCGACCAGGCCGAGCGTCAGGGCGCCCGCCACGACACCGCTCAACCGGCCGAAGCCGCCGATGATCGCGGCGCCGAACGCGAACAGCATCGGCGTGAACCCGATGTCGGGGGTCAGCGCGGAGAACGGCGCGAGCAGCACCCCGGCGAGCCCCGCCATGGCGCTGGCCAGCGCGAAGGTGATCATGGAAAGCCGGTTGACGGCGATGCCCTGCAGCAGCGCCGCGTTCCGGTCGGCCGCCAGCGCCCTGACCTGCCGGCCGAACTGGGTGCGGCCGAACAGCAGCGCGAGCGCGGCGACGGCGACCCCGGTGGTCACCACCGAGAACAGCGCGTGGTGGGAGATCACCGCGCCGAACACCTCGGTGGAGCCGTACCCGAAGGGGCTGGGCAGCCTGCGCGCGTCCGGACCGTACCAGAGCAGGATGAGCCCCTGGATCGCGAAGCCGCCCGCCAGCGTGGAGAGCAGGACGACATCAGGTGATCGTTCGCGCAGCGGCGCGTACGCGACACGTTCGAGCGCAAGCCCCGCCACCGCCAGCGCGGCGACCGCCAGCAGATAGCTGAGGACGAGGGGGAGGCCCACGTCGGAGACGCTCCAGTAGCACACGTACCCGGCCAGCGCGACCAGCCCGAACTGCGCCACGCTGACGATCCCGGTCGCCTTGTAGATGATGAGGATGCCGAGCGAGACGAGCGTGTAGATCGCGCCGAGCGCGAGCCCGCTGAAGACGAGCGCGATGAACCGGTCCATCGGGAGTCCGCGGCCTAACCCTTGCCGACCAGATCGCCGGCGCCGAACTTGCGCACGCTCTTCTGCTGGCCACCTGCGAAGGAGACGATGACCGCTTCGTTCATCATCTCGTGGTCGGCGTCGGACTTGTAGGCCAGCGCGCACATGCCCTTGGTGTGGTTGATCGTGCCCAGCGCCTTGCCGACCGCGTCGGGCTCGGTCGACTTGGCCTGCTCCATGGCGGCCTTGAGCATGAAGATCGCGTCGTAGACGCCGGCGGCGCCGTAGTCGGCCACGTCGCCGTACTTCTTCTGGTAGCGCTGCGCCCAGTCCCTGACGTACTGCCGCTCGTCGGCCGGCGGGTTGCACAACTGGACGCCGTAGACCTTCTCCATCGCCGCGGGCGGGACGAGCTTGCGGGTGTCGAGGATGCTCGTGGCCGGGCCGCCCAGGTACGGCACCCTGATGCCGTTCTGGAACGACTGCCGCACGCCCACCGCCATCTGGTTCGGGTAGGACCAGTCGACGATGGCGTCGGCCGACCTCATCGACAGCACTTCCCCGGTGAGGTCCTTGACGTCGTACGGGTAGAGCTTGGGCGGCAGCGTGGTCACGCCCGCGCCCTTGAGGTGCCGCTCGAACCGCGGCATCGCGGTGATCCCGTAGTCGATCTTGAGGCCCATCAGCCCGACGGTCTTCGGCTTGAGGTCCTGGGCCACGAACATGGAGCCGGCGTAGATGAGCTTCTCCATCCGGGTCATCACCCGGTAGGTGTTGGGGTGCCCACCCTCCTCGTTCAGGCTGGTGGCGGTGGACACGCCCATGCTCATGAACGGGATGTCGGCCCGCTGCAGGATCTTCGCGGCCGCCTTGAACTCGATCGAGGACGGCAGGCCGATGGCGGCGTCCACCTTGTCGGCGACCGCGAGCCTGGCGGCCTGCGCGGACTTGGCCGGGTCGATGGCGGTGTCGTACTCCTTCAGCACCACCTTGCGGCCCATGATCCCGCCGGCGGCGTTGACCTCCTCGACCGCCATCCGGGTGCCGTCGATGTAGTTCTTCAGCACATTGCCGCCGGTCATCGGCTCCAGCGACGCGATCACGATGGGGTCGTCGGCGCCGCCCGTGCCGCCGCCTTCCCCGCACCCGGTGGCCAGCAGCGCGATCCCGCCCACGAGGGCGATCAGCGAGCGGGCGCCGCGTGCACGTGCGAACCCTTGACCTGGACGGGTGGGGCGCATGGCCGCCTCCAAGGGATCAATTGAAGCTATCGTATATACATTAGAGCTAAAAGTAGGACCGCCAAGGGCATGGGTCAAGGGATCATCGGCCGGGATCGCGAGTCGAGGCGATGTGCCGCGTGATGTTCCGTCGCGCCGCAACCCGCCACCGGATCGCGGGCCGCCCGCTACAGTCCGCCGCGGTCGCGTCTGGACGCCATCGCGCGTCCCGGAGCCTTCAGGACCGACGCGTCGATCGTGCGACCGGCGTCCTGAGGGTCCGAGTAGAACTGGTCCGGGTCGAAATGGGCGTGCGCCAGCCGACCGGCCTCCTCGACCGCGCCAGCGGCGATCAGGTCGGTGATGCGCTCGTGCGTCTCAAGGCCGCGCAGCCGGTAGTCACGGTCGGGAAAGGTCCCGGCCCGCGTCGACATCGTCGCCCAGTCCTGGACGTGGGCGAGCCACAGCGCCTCCACCGACCCGGAGATCAATCGCAGCGTCGTGTTCCCGCAGCGGTCGACCAGACCCCGATGGAAGTCGGCCATCGCGTCGACGTACACCAGCACGTCGTCGAGCGTCTCGCGGGCACGCTCGTTGGCCTCGCGCAGATAAGGCACGACCTCCGTCGCACGGTCGTCCCTTCGCGCGCACAACTCGGCGCAGGTGCCCTCAAGGTTCTTCAACGCGCCGCCCACGTCGGCCAGGGTGGCCTGCTGCGCCTGCAACACAAGGCTGAGGCTGTAGGCGGCATGCCTGGCCTGCGGACGGTGGACGTAGGCGCCGCCGACGTTCCCCCTGCGGACGGTGATCAGGCCCTCGGCCTCCAGGATCCGCAGCGCCTCCCGCAGCGACGGCTTGCTGATCTTGAATTCCGCCAGCAGGCTGTCCTGGTTGGGCAGCAGCGCACCGTCGGGCAGCCGCCCGGTGAGGATGCGCCGCCGCAGCTTGTCGGCGATCAGCTCGGCAAGCCGCGGCTGGTGCAGCGGGGTCGATGGCTCGGTGGACATGGCGCTCCGTCGCGCTCGGAGGTGGACCCTCCGACCGTACTCGGTACGAAGGCCGGATCAGCATGAGGTCTGCGGGCCGCCGTCCGTCTAGGCTGGCGGTGTCATGGCTGGTGCGGAGCTTGTGGTGCTCGGGGCGGGGCCGGCGGGACTCGCCGCGGCGTGGCGGGCCGCTCGGCGCGGCGCCTCCGTCATGGTGCTCGAACGCGCCGATCGGGTCGGCGGCATGGCCGGGAGCTTCGAGGTGGCCGGGGTACGGGTCGACCACGGCAGCCATCGGCTGCATCCGGCCACGCCCCCATCGCTGCTGGCCGAGTTACGCGGGCTGCTCGGGGACGACTTGCAGCTCAGGCCGCGCAACGGGAGGCTGCGGCTCGGTGGTCGGTGGGTCGGGTTCCCGCTGCGGTTCGGGGAGCTGGCGGCGGCGCTGCCGCGAGGGATGGTCGTCCGGGCCGGGATGGAAGCGGTGCTGGCGCCGTTGCGGCGGCCGCGTTCCGACACCTACGCCGAAGTGCTGCGTGCGGGGCTCGGGCGCACGCTCTACGAGTCCATGTACGCGCCTTATGCGCTGAAGCTGTGGGGTCTGGACGGCGACGACATCGACGGCGATCAGGCGCGTAAGAGGGTCACCGCCGACACCGCCTGGAAGGTGGCCCGCCGGGTGCTCTCCCGCCCGTCCGACGGGCGGGGCCGGGTCTTCTACTATCCGCGTCGCGGGTTCGGCCAGATCGTGGAGGCGCTGGCGGACGCCGCGGCCGGCGCGGGCGCGGACGTCCGTCTCGGTACGGAGGTCACGGAGGTCGCGCCGGGCCGGGTGCGGACCGGGTCCGGGGACGAGTTCGAGGCGGGACAGGTGTTCTCCACGATCCCGCTGCCGGTGCTGGCGCGGGTGAGCCGTCCCGAGCCGTCCGAGGCGCTGGCGGACGCCGCGCGGCTGCGGTTCCGTGCCATGGTCCTGGTGTACGCGGTCCACGAAGGGGGCCGGTGGACGGGTTTCGACGCCCACTACCTGCCCGGACCCGAGACGCCGGTGACGCGGGTGTCGGAACCCGCCAACTATCGCGTGAGCGCCGATGACCCCTCCGACCACAGCGTGCTGTGCTTCGAGATCCCTTGCGAGGCGGGCGACGCCCTTTGGAACGCCGGTGAGGACGAGCTGGCGACGCTGGTCCACGAGCTGACGGCCCGGCACGGCCTGCCGCCGGTGCGGCTCGGCGGGTTGGAGGTGCGGCGTCTCCCGCACGTCTATCCCGTGTACGAGCGGGGCTATCGCGCGTACCTGGAGGGCCTGGACCGCTGGGCCTCCGGGCTGGACGGGGTGACGACCTTCGGGCGCCTGGGGTTGTTCGCCCACGACAACACCCACCACGCCCTGACCATGGGATTCGACGCCGCCGACGCGCTGGGACCCGCGGGCTTCGACACCGCGGCATGGTCGCGGGCCAAGAAACGGTTCGCCGCCCACGTCGTCGAGGATTAGCGCTCCGAGGGGTAGAAAAGGGGCTCGCCGGTGACGGTGATGCCCACGCGGTCGCCCGGGCGGTGCCTGACGTGCCCGTACGAGCGGGAGCGGATGCGGGTGGACAGGTCCTCGACGGCGACCGTCACCACGGCGTCGTGACCGAAGTACTCGACCCGTTCGACCCGGCCGGACAGGGCGGCGCCGTCGCCGTCGAGCACGATCTGCTCGGGACGCAGCGCGACGCGCCCGCTGCGGGCGCCGGTGTCGCGGACGGCACGGGCGGGCAGCCGTCCCAGCGGGCAGGTCACCATGCCGTCGTCGATCTCGGCGTCGAGCACCACGGTCTCGCCGACGAAGGCCGCCACCTCCAGGTCCACGGGTGACTCGTACACCTCGAGCGGCGGCCCGGCCTGCGGGATGCGGCCGTCGCGCATGACGGCCACGACATCGGCCACGGACAGCGCCTCCTCCTGGTCGTGCGTGACCAGGACCGCGGTCGCGCCGACCCGTTGGAGCGCGTCGCGCACGTCGTCGCGCACGCTTCCGCGCAGGGCGCGGTCGAGGGCGTTGAACGGCTCGTCCAGCAGCACGAGCTCGGGTTCGGGGGCGAGCGCGCGGGCGAGGGCGACCCGCTGCCGCTGACCTCCGGAGAGTTCGGCGGGCATCCGGTCCTGGAACCCGTCCAGGCCCACCAGGGCGAGCATGGCGGCGACACGGTCGGCACGGCCCGCGCGGGGCAGGCCGAAGCCGACGTTGCCCGCGACCGTGCGGTGCGGGAACAGCGCGCCCTCCTGCGGGACGATGCCGACCCGCCGGCGCTCGGGCGGTTCGGCCACCACCTCGCGTCCGGCGAGGGTGACCGTGCCGGCGTCGGGGGACTCGAAGCCGGCGATGATGCGCAGGAGCGTCGTCTTCCCGCAGCCGGAGGGGCCGAGGAGCGCGGCGATCTGCCCTCGTTCCACCGTGAGGTCGATGCCGCGCAGCACGTGGGTCTTCCCGAACGCCTTGGTCACACCGTGGACGCCGAGCTGGATCACAGGGTCACCCCGTTCTTGCCGAGCCGTTGGGCGAGCAGATAACCGGGCAGGGCCGCGAGCAGCATGAGCAGGGCGGCGTAGGGTGCGGCGGCCGCGTACGCACCCGAGCCGGTCTCCGTCCACAACTGCGTCGCCAGGGTCTCCGTGCCCGTGGGACGCAACAGGAGGGTGGCCGGGAGTTCTTTCATGCAGGTCAGGAACACCAGTGCGGCACCGGCCCCGATTCCGGGGACGGCCAGCGGCAGCGTCACCTCGCGCAGCACCCCGAGCGGGCGGCGACCGAGCGACCTGGCGATGTCCTCCAGGATCGGCGGCGATTGCAGCACCGACGCCCGTACCGCGCCGACGACCGCGGGCAGGAACAGCACCGCGTACGCGAGCAGCAGCAGGGGCGTGCGCTGGTAGAGCGGGTAGGCGAAGCGGACCGCGAAGAACACGAAGGCGAGCGCGATGACGATGCCGGGCAGCGCGTGCCCGACGTACGTGGCCTGTTCCAGCATCCGTACCGGACGGCTGCGCCTGCGGGCGACGAGGATCCCGACCGGGATGGCCAGGACGGTCGCGAGCGCCGCTCCGCCCGCCGACACGTACAGCGTCGTCCACCCGGCCGCCCCGAGGGTTGCGACGTCCAGGGACGCCGAGGAGCCGCGCACCAGCCAGTATCCGATGCCGGCCACGGGGAACCCGGCGGCCAGCCCCAGCACCACGGCGCACCAGCCCAGCGCGGGCCACCGCCAGCCGCCCAGCCGGTCGGGCGCGCGGGTCCGCGGGGCGCCGCCGCCGAGCGCGTAGGCGGCCCGTCCCCTGCTGCGCGCCTCGGCCCACACGATCACGAAGGCGATCGCCACGAGCACCATGCCCAGCACGGCGGCCGGGGTACGGTCGAACGCCGCCCGGTAGGAGGTGTAGATCGCGGTGGTGAACACCTGGTACCGCATGATCGACACGGCGCCGAACTCGCCGAGCACGTACAGCGCCACCAGCAGCCCGCCCGCGGCCACGGCGGGGCGGAGCTGCGGCACGACCAGGGTCAGGAACGTGCGCGCCCGCCCGTGGCCGAGGGACCGGGCGACCTCCTCCATCGCCGGGTCGAGCCGGCTCAGCACGGCGACCGCGGGCAGGTACACGTAGGGGTAGCTGACCAGGACGAGCACCAGAGCGGAGCCGGTGAAGCCGTTGACGCGGGGCACCGCGGCGATCCACGTGTAGGCGGCGACGTAACTGGGCACCGCCAACGGGAGCGCCGCCAAGACCCCGACGAGGCGGCGTCCCGGCAGGTCGGTGCGCACCACCAGCCAGGCCAGGGAGACGCCGACGGCGACGCAGCCCGCCGTCACCACGGCCGCCAGCGTCAGGCTGCGCGCGACCAGCTCGGCCGTGCGGGGACGGCCCAGCACGTCGGCGACCGCGCCGCCGCCGCTCTCCAGCACGCGCACGCCGAGGTAGGCCACGGGCAGCAGCGCCAGCGCGGCCGTGACCATCGCCGGGACGAGCAGCACCAGCGGTGCCCGCCCGGCGCGTGAGCGGACGGCGATGCTCAGACCAGTCCCACCTCCTTGAGCAGGTCGAGGGTCCGCTCCAGCGAGTCCAGGCTGCTGAGGTCGATGTCGGGCCCGTGGAGCGAGTCGAGCGGCGGCAGGCCCCTCTCGGCGGGCACGCCGGCGACCAGCGGGTACTCCTTGGTCTCCGTGGCGAAATGGGCCTGCGCCGTGCGGCTCAGCAGGAAGTCGACGGCCTTCTCCGCGGCGGCGCGCCGCTCGGTGCCCTTGAGGACGCCGATCCCCGCGACGTTGATGAGGCCGCCGGGGTCGCCGCCGGTGACGAACGCGATGCGGGCGTGCACGGCGGCCTGCCCCTTCTCCGCCACCTCCTCGTACCAGTAGTAGTGGTTGATCAGCGCGAGGGCGATCTCGCCGCGGTCGACGGCCTCCAGCGCCAGGACGTTGTTGTCGTAGCTCCTGGTGCCGGCCGCCTTCATGGCGGTCAGCCACTGGCGCGCCCTGGCCTCGCCCTCGGTCACCCGCATGCCGGTGACGAACGCCTGGAACGAGGCGTTGGTCGGCGCCCACCCGACGCGGCCCCGCCAGGCGGGCCCGGTCAGCTCGAAGACGCTCTTGGGCGGCCGTGGCACCTGGCGCGGATCGTAGGCGAACACGCGGGCGCGGCCGGACAGGCCCACCCAGGTGCCGTCCTTGGCACGGAACTCGGCCGGTACGCGGCCCAGCAGCGGCTGGGGCAGCGCCTGGAGCCGCCCCGCCTTGGTGAGGGCGCCGAGGGCCCCGGCGTCCTGGGAGAAGAACAGGTCGGCGCGGGTCCGGTCGCCCTCCTCCTGGATCTGCGCGGCCAGTTCGGCGCTGTCGCCGTACCGCACCTGCACGTTGAGCCCGGTCGTGCGCTCCATGTCGTCCAGCAGCGGCCCGACCAGGTTCTTGTTCCGTCCCGAGTAGATGACCAGGGCGTCGTCGTCGAAGCCGTCCCCGCCGCAGGCGGCGAGGACGAGCGGCGTCAACAGCGCCCACAAGGCCAGCAGGGCCAGTCGGGGACGCATCACGTCATTCCGACGAGGAGGCGGAGCCCGAGCCCGACCCGGAGCCCGATCCTCCGTCGCCGTCGCCGTCAGAGCACCCGGCCAGGGCGAACGTCAGCGCGCTGGTCAGGGCCAGGGTCAGGGCGGCGAGACGGGTGGTGAGGCGTTTCATGGGGATTCCCTTTCGTGTTGATGGACGAGTACCGGATGAACAGGACGAACACCGCGATCCACACCAGATGCGGCACGACGAACCCCGTGAAGGGCTCGTGGTAGGGCGGCAGCAGGGGGCGTAGCAGCCGGTATCCCGGGTAGCCGACCGACTGGAACCCCGACACCCAGGTGAGCGTCCGCGCGTAGCCCTCGGCGAGCAGCCAGCCATACGCCAGGACGCCCGAACAGCCCGCGACCAGCGCCACCCGCCGGACGACCGGGGGCGCGCAGCGCGCGAGCCACCAGAGGATCAGCAGCAGGGCCAGCGGCAGCACCACGACCGTCTGGCGGCCGGGCCACCAGTTGCCCCGCATCGTCAGCGCCACGAACGTTGCGGTCAGCCACCCCGCCGTCAGCGGCAGGACAAGCGCCGCGGCGCCCCGCGGACGCAGCCGTACGGCCGCCGCCACGGCCGGGACGAGCAGGAGCCAGCCCGGCTGCCAGGCGGCCAGGCCGTAGCCGCGGTCGATCAGCAGTCCGGTGAGCCGCAGCGCCCGGTCGGCGTAGTCGGGGTCGAACCCCATGACGCCGAACTCCCCGGACTTCTGGAAATGGTCGCCGGTGGCGTAGACCGTCCAGCCGCCCCACACCACGCGGTGCACCCACAGGTAGAGGACACCCATGAGCGTGAGGCCGACGGTCAGCGCCCAGAGCTCGCGGCGCATCCCGGCCCGCCAAAGCCTCCACAGCGTGAGGACGGCGAGCACGGCGGCGACCGGCGCGTACTTCACCGAGAGCCAGGGCAGGGCGGTGAGCACGACGCCGATGACGAGCGGTGACGGGCGCTCGGCCGTCAGCGCCGCGACGGCGGTCGCCACGGCCAGAGCGGCGGGCACCTCGGGATAGACCTGCTGGCCGTACACGGCGAACGGGGCGGAGACGGCGGCCAGCACCACACCGGGAACCGCGATCCTCGGCGGCACCTCGAACCTGCGGATCGCCGTCCACAGCACCACGGCGGCGAGGGCACCGGCGAACAGGCTCAGCGCCACCTTGGCGCCCACCCAGCCGAACAGCCCCATCGGCACGGCCAGCAGCACCGGGAGCAACGGGTCGTGCGGGCTGATCTGGCGCCCGCCCGGCAGCACCTCGGTCTGCACGGGCAGTTCCCGGTCGTAGTAGACCCGCCAGCGGCGCTCGGCGAGCTCGTCGGCGATGTCCAGATCGCCGTCCTCGTACAGGGACAGCGCGGTGAGCAGGTACTGCGGCTCGTCGACCGCGACGTGTCCCGCGTAGGTCGCGCGCACGCCGATGCCGAGGATCGCGGCGATCGTTCCGGCGCAGAACGCCAGGGCGAGCGCGGCCCGCATCGGGGCGCCGGTCACGGCACGGCTCCGGTGGCGCCGAGAGTGCCGGCCGGAACGGTGGCGCGGACCTGGCGGGCCACGACGTCGACCAGGTCGGTGCGTGGGACGAACCCGGTGAGCTCCACGAGCCTGCTGATGTCGGCCAGGGAGTGGCGCACCTCGGCGGGTCCCGCCGGTTCCACGGTGTAGGAGACCGGCGTGCCGAGTACGGCGGCGACGGCCTCGACCATGCTGCGCAGCGTGTGGCCCGTCCCGGTGCCGACGTTCACCACGCCTTGGGCGCGCACCTCCGCGAGCGCGAGGATCGCGTGGACGGCGTCCCGCACGTCGGTGATGTCGCGGGTACGGTCCGGCGAGCCGAGCAGGCGCAGCGGACGGCCCTCGCGGGCCGCCTCGATCCACAGCGAGAACGCCATGTCGGGCCGCTGGCCCTCACCGGCCACGGTGAACGGGCGGACGATCGTCAGCGCGCCGCCCTCCGCCAGCCGCCCGGCGCACAGCCGTTCCATCGCCACCTTGCTCCGGGCGTAGCCGCCGCGGGGGCGCGGCCGGTCGTCCTCGCGGCACGCCCGCCCGTCCACCGCTCCGCCGTAGACGGCCGAGGAGGAGGCGACGACCAAGGGGACGTGGAGGGGAACGGCGTCCAGCACGGCTGCGGTGGCCAGCACGTTGTCGCGGTGCCGACGCCGGTCGGCGTCCGCCGCCCGGTCGCGGACTCCGGGGCATCCGGCCAGGTGGTACACCACGTCGGCGCTTTCGAGCGCGATCCGCACCATGGGGTCGCCGGAGGTGAGGTCGGCGGTGAGGACGGTGAGCCCCGGAGCGGCGGCCGACGGCACGCGGTCGATGCCGATGACGCGCTCGCCACGGCGCAGCAGCTCCCGGGTCAGTGCGCGGCCGATGAATCCCGCCGCTCCGGTCACGATCGCCGTCATGGTGTCTCCGCGTAGCGCCTGCCGACGACGCCACGGCATCCCGGGGCCGGATGATGCCATGGCACATCGTTCAACAATCAATTAAAGATAGCCTAACCTTAGTACGCTGCCCTGAGGAGGGGTTCGCCCATGCCGAACCTGGTCAGAGCCCTTCGCATCGGCGCCGGCTGCGCCGTCCTCGGCGTGGCGGCGGTGTACCTCACGCGGGTCGTCTCCGGACCGGCGCTGTCGGATGCGGCCCGCGCGGTCGCCGCCGACCCCGCCGGCCTGTCGATCGGGCTGGCCTGCTACGCCGCCGCGTTCGCCCTGCGCGCCGCTTTATGGACGCGCGTCCTCCCTGGATTGCCGAACGGTCACTCCTGGGCGGCGCTGCACGTCTCCCTGCTCGGCAACCACGTGCTGCCGCTGCGGCTCGGCGAGGCGCTCAGGGTGACCAGCGTGACCCGCCGCACGGGACGGGAGACCGCCCCGGTCGTCGCGTCCACGGTCTTCCTGCGCGCCGCCGACCTGCTCGCCGTGCTGGCCCTCGCCGCCGCGGCCGCCCCCGGGCTGGTGCTGACGCTGACCGGCGCCTGGATCTGGCCCGCCGGGCTGCTGCTCGTCGCGGTCACGGCGGCCGGTTTCGCCTGGCTGAGGCGCACGCGGAGCACAGGGACCGATGCGCCCATCGCTCCCGCGCTGCTCGCCCTGCCGGTCGCGGCGGCGGCGTGGGCGCTGGAGTCCGCGGTGCTGTTCCAGCTCGCGGACGCGGCCGGAGTGCCGCTGACACCGTACGAGGCGGTCGCGGTCACCGCCGTCACCATCGCCGCGCAGACGGTCGCGATCACACCGGGCGGCATCGGGTCGTACGAGGCGGCGGCCACGGCGGCGCTCACCGCGCTCGGCACCCCGGCGGGCCCCGCCTTCGCGCTGGCCCTGCTGACCCACGCGGTGAAGACCGCCTACGCGCTGGTGACCGGCGCGGTCGCGCTGTGGGTCCCCGCTCCGTCCTACTTCGGGCGGCTGCGGCTCCCCCGCGTCCTGCCGCCCCGCCCGGAGCCGCGGCCGGTGGACGGCGGGGCGCCCGTCGTCGTCTTCATCCCCGCCTTCAACGAGGAGGAGTCGGTCGGCCAGGTCGTCGCCAGGCTGCCCGCCACCGTGGACGGGCGGGACGTGGTCACCATCGTGGTGAACGACGGCTCCACCGACGCGACCGCCGAACGCGCCGCACGGGCCGGCGCACGCGTCGTCCACCAGCCCCGCAACCTGGGGCTCGGCGCGGCGGTGCGCCGGGGCCTGGCCGAGGCCGTCGCGCTCGGACCGGCCGCCGTGGTCTACCTCGACGCGGACGGCGAGTACTTCCCCGAGGACATCGCGACCGTGGTCGAGCCCGTGCTCAAGGGCGCCGCCGACTACGTCGTCGGCTCGCGCTTCACCGGGGACATCCGGCGGATGCTGCCGCACCGCCGCCTGGGCAACCTCGTCCTGACCCGCTGGGTGCGGTGGCTCACCCGGCGCCGCGACCTCACCGACGGGCAGAGCGGCTACCGCGCGTTCTCCCCCGCCGCGGCCGCCACGGCCGAGGTGATCCACGACTACAACTACGCGCAGGTCCTCACCCTCGACCTCCTCGCCAAGGGCTACCGCTACCAGGAGGTGCCGATCCGCTACACCTTCCGCGAGACCGGCACCTCCTTCATCAAGCTCGGCCGTTACCTCCGCAAGGTCGTCCCGGCCGTGCACCGGGAGCTGAACACGCCCTGACCGTCCCGTCGTTCCCCCCGGAAACGACCCGTCACGGACATCTCATTGACAGCCGGGACATGAGGCGAAAGCCTCACGATCATCTCTATGCCAAGGTGAGGAGAGTGGCGGGATGGCCGTTCACGAGATCCGCATCGACCCGGCCAAGACCCTGACGGACGAGCCCGGCACGGGCCACAACCGGTGGCACCCCGGCATCCCGCCGGTGGTGCGCTGCGCGCCGGGCGACGAGGTCGTCATGGAGACGCGGGACGCGTTCGACGGGCAGATCGGACCCTCCAGCACCGCGGAGGCGGTGGCCTCGGCCAGCCTGGACGTGGTGCACCCGCTGACCGGCCCGGTGTACGTCGAGGGCGCCCAGCCCGGCGACCTGCTCGAAGTGGAGATCCTTGAGATCGTGCCGGACACGTTCGGGTTCACCGTGCAGGCACCGGGGTTCGGGTTCCTGCGGGACGAGTTCCCCGACCCCTTCATCGTCCACTGGGACATCGCCGACGGCTGGGCGACCTCGGCCGACCTGCCCGGCGTCCGCATCCCCGGAGCCCCGTTCATGGGAACGATCGGACTGTCGCCGGGGCACGACGCGCTGCGCCGGATCACCGAACGGGAGCAGGCGTCCCTGGACGCCGGCGGCTTCGTGCTCCCGCCGTCGGCCGCGGGCGCGGTGCCGTCCGACCCGGAGATCGCGGCCACGGCGCTGCGCACCGTCCCGCCCCGGGAGCAGGGCGGCAACGTGGACATCAAGCAGCTCACCGCGGGGACCCGGCTGTTCCTCCCGGTCGACACCCCCGGCGGCCTGTTCAGCGCCGGCGACGCGCACTTCGCGCAGGGTGACAGCGAGACGTGCGGCACGGCCATCGAGATGAGGTCGACGCTGCGGGTGCGGTTCACCGTGCACGAGGGGGAGGCGCGGGAGAAGGGCATCACCGACCCCAGGTTCTCGCGCACGGACTACTGGGTGGCGCCGGAGTTCGCGGCGCCGCGCCGGTTCTTCGCCACCACCGGCATGTCCGTCGCCAGGGACGGCGGCGGGGTCGTCGCCGAGGACCTGACGCTGGCCGCCCGCAACGCCCTGCTGAACATGATCGACCATCTCGGCGAGCGGGGGTGGAGCCGCCAGCAGGCGTACGCCCTGTGCAGCGTCGCCGTCGACCTCAAGATCAGCCAGCTTGTGGACGTGCCGAGCTTCCTGGTTTCGGCGTTCCTGCCGCTGGACATCTTCACCGACTGACCGTCTCCCTACTGACCGTGTTCACCTGACCGCATTCGACCGCCCTGTTGTGCGAGGACGCCGTGACGAGCAGGCTCACCGAGATCGTCGTCGACTGCCGCGACCCCGGCGCGCTGGCGGCGTTCTGGGCCGCCGTCCTGGACTACCACGTGGTGCGCGCCGACGACGGCCAGGTCGAGATCGCGCCTTGGCGGCGCGAACCCTCCGACCTGGCCGAGCGGCTGCGGCGGGCGCCGGGTGCCCCGGCGCTGGTGTTCGTGGCCGTCCCCGAGGGCAAGGCGGTCAAGAACCGCCTGCATCTGGACGTCCGTCCGCTGGACGGCGACCTGGAGGCGGAGGTGGACAGGCTGATCGGCCTGGGTGCGAGCAGGGTGGACATCGGTCAGGGTGAGCGGCCGTGGACGGTGCTCGCCGACCCGGAGGGCAACGAGTTCTGCGTCCTGGGCTCTCTGGAATGGCTCGCCACCCAGGCATGAGGAAGGTCTTCTCGTCCGCGGCCGGGCGCGCCCGTTCAGTGAGGGAAATCCACGCAGGTAGGCGTCCGAAGACCGCGCGCCGCGGCATCGTCGCGGGCGCACGCGAGATGGTACGCGCGGAGCACGCGCCGCCAGAGCCGGGCTGCGAAAGACATGACCCCTCCATCCTGCGTGACGCTGTGAGCGAAATCCCAGCGTACGACAGGATGGAGAGGTCTTGACCAGGACCCTCGGCCGGTCGGCCCACCGGCCGGCCCGCCGACCGGCCTACTGGCCGACCCGGACGCCCGGCTCGCCGTAGCGGTACTCGAGCGGCCGGCTGGCCCTGCGGCCCGGGACGTTGGCCGCCTGGCGGTACTTGCCGAGCGGCAGGATCGTCCGGCCGTAGGTCTCCTCCAGCATCATGGACGCCGCCACGTAGACGGCGAGACCGGCCGCGATCACGAAGAGCCAGCCGCCGGTGCGCAGCGGCCAGGTGGACCCCGTCCAGAAGCCCGCCGCGGTGAACCCGGCCCCCGCCGCGAGCACCAGCAGCAAGGCGGCCTGCGCCAGGTTCCGGCCGAGCGCGGCCAGGGCGCCCAGCGCCGTGATCACGCACAGCGGGATGAACCAGAACGCGAACGCCGTGTTGGTCACGCCGATCGACGGCGCCACCACCAGCGGGAACGAGCCGATCGCGATCAGCAGGAACAGCAGGCCCCAGGCCAGCCAGAACGCGCCCCACATGCCGTGGATGGCGGTGGCCAGCCCGTCCCGGGCCCGGTAGGACCACATGCCCGCCAGGAACTGCGCCAGACCGCCGAAGGTCAGCGCGAACGGGAACAGGACCAGCGGCGTGGCGGCACCTCCGTACCAGCCCGCCTGCCAGGCGCCCACCATCATGGTGGCGCCGGCGAAGCCGAACAGCCCGAGAATCGACGGAGCCGCGACCGGCTGGAGGAACACGCGGGTGCGCCCCTCCCAGGCGGCGTGGTCGTCGGTGAACGTCCCGGGTGCCGGGTGTTGCCCGACCGTCCCGCCCCTTTCCGTGTGCTCTCTAGGTTCGCTCATGGGTTCCCCCCGAGTGATAGAGCGGCTATCTGCATCCACCTATCCGGACGAAGCACACCTAAACTGGATCTTCATGATCGAAACGCCCCTGACCAGGGACGGCTCACTCAGGGAAACGCTCCGATCGCCTACGGGCGCTGGGTTTCGGGCTTGACGAGGAAGGCGTACCGCTTCGCCAGAGGGCCGAAGAATTCCTCCGCGATCACCCTGACGGGCACCCGGCCGGGAAGGGCGCGCGTCCCGGCGGCGCGCTCCTCCCGTCGCCTGCGGAGGGTACCCGCGAAGAGCAGGCCGATCGGGACCGGGGCCCAGTGCGTCACGGCACGGAAGATCAGGACGCCCGACAGCGCGAGCGCGGTCTGCGTGCCGGTGAGGGCGAGCAGGCCGACCAGCGCCGCCTCCGTGGAGCCGAGCCCGCCGGGACCGGGGACGAGGCCGCCCGCGGCGGCGGCGAGCATGTAGATGGCGACCAGCGTGCCGACCTCGCCGGGCGTTGCCGCGCCGGGGACCGCCAGCATGCTGATCGCGAAGGCCAGGCCCATGACCAGGGTGGTGGCGGCGGAGGCGGCCGTCATGACCAGCAGGTCACGCGGCCTGCGCAGGATCTGCGCGCAGGCGGCCAGGGTGTCCCGCAGCCGGTCGCGCAGCAGCAGGAACGCCACGCAGGCGGCCACGGCCGCGACGGCCGCGACGATGATCAGCGGGACCGCGAGCCCGGCGAGGTACCGGCCCAGCTCCGGCAGCAGGGCCCCGCCGCCGGTCGCCAGCGCGACCGGGATGACGACCGCGAACAGCAGCAGGTCGGAGATCGCGCCGAAGACCTGGAGCAGCCCCGCCAGGGCCACCGCCCGCGACGGCGAGGTCCCGCCACCGGCGAGATAGCGCGCGTTGACCGCGACGGTGCCGAGGCCACCGCCGGTGACCCGGTTCGCCGTCGCCGCGGTGAACTGGGCCATCGTCGCGTGCAGCAGCGGCAGCCGCCGCCCGGCCGCGCCGCTCAGCGCCACCGCGGAGAACCAGAAGTGGGCGACCACCAGGGCCACCAGGACGGGGAGGACGACCCAGTGCGCCTCACCGACCGCGCGCAGGGCGCCCGACACCGTCGCGGCCGCCTCGCCACGGGACAGCGCAAGAGCCGAGCCCGCGAGCAGCGCGGCGCCGCCCAGGACCAGCGCGAGCGAACGCATCGGCGGCACGCGCCGCGGCCCGCGGCGCCGGACCGCGGGCCGGGCCGCGTTCCTGGCCGGGACGGTGTGCACGGACATCGGGAACCTCCGCTGAGACCGGTAGGCGGACCCCGAACCCTCTCGTTCCGCCTGATCCCAGCCAACCGCGCGGCGGCCCGAAGATCATTGGTGATATCTCACCGATCCATGGTGGGGTCAGCACCACCCGGCCCGTGGCGCCTACCCGAGAGGCCCCACGTCAGCGCGCGGGCTTCACCGTGACGACGCCGCGATGCGCGTCGACGGTGACGAGATCGCCCGTCCTGATGACCTCCACGGGGTCCTCGTCCAGCTCGGACACCGTCGGGACCCGGGTGACCACCGCACCCAGCGCCGACTTGGCGGACAGGGTGGTGATCACCATCGCCAGCGGGGCCGTGCCGAGCAGCCGGGTGCTCTGGAAGAAGCCCGACCAGCCCGAGGAGCCCTTGGCGCCGGGGAAGACCAGGACCTTCCCGGTGAAGCAGACCCCGGACAGCTCGTGCCTGCGCTCGATGATCGTGCCCGTCGCGGGGTCGATGCCGCCCCAGCCGGAGATGGTCTCGCGCGTGACCAGGGCCTCGCCCTCGGCGTACCCGGGGACGATGCCGCGGCCTCGGATCTCGATGGTCATCGCAGGTCTCCTCGCCAGGTTCCGGTGACGGCGGCGTCCACGCATTCCTCCAGGGTTCCGAACCACGCCTCGATGCCCAGGATCGCGGGCAGGTAGTGCGCCTGCTTGGCCGAGTCGGTGGCGAACACGCGGGTGCCCTCGGGCGCCACCCTGGACATCGCCGGGCAGGAGTCGGTCAGCACCCGGCCGCCCGCGCGCTGGATGGTCTCGGTGTAGCCGCTGCGGTCGGCCATGGCGCGCAGCGCCCGCGGAGCCATGATCCACAACTCGGTGCCCGGGCTGAGCCTCCGCCCGTCGAGCGCGCGCGCCGTCCTGGCGATCTGGTCGAGGGACGCGTGCGGGCAGCCGAGCAGGACGAAGTCGACGTCCGTGGACCGGCCCTGGTCGTTCAGCCGCTCGTAGATCCCGCGGCGCTCGCGCTCCCCGTACACGACCTTCTCGGGCAGCGCCCGCCCGCCGAAGGCGGCCTCCACGGTCGGCGCCTCCGGGGTGATGCCGGGGATGTGGTACAGCTCCACGCCCCCCGACGAGGCCGCCGCCGCGCCGAAGTGCTTGAGGTCGGTCAGGTCGGGACGGTGCAGGTCGCCGATCACGACCGGGCGGTTCTCCTGGACGACCTCACCCACGAAATAGCCGAACATCCCCCAGTCGAGGAACCCGTCGACGGGCACGGCCGCCTCGATCAGGTGGGTGCCGTGGCGGTTCTCCTCATGGTGGTTGCCCCAGCAGGGGATCTTGCCCGTCAGGCTCGCCGCGCCCGTGGACGCCGTGCCCTCGCAGTTGGTCCTGGCGCCCAGGACGGAGTTGGCGTACACGACCGCCGACGACTCCATCCAGGCGCAGTGCTCGCCGCGCACCGGCAGGTTCCCCACCTGGTACGGCGTGCACGTGGCGAGGATGTTGACCCCGTGCGCGCCGTAGAAGGACTCGGCGTCCCCTTGGAGCGCGACCATGTTCTCCGGGTACGGCACCACCCCGAGCGCGTCCTCGCCGAATCCGTGCTGAAGCTGGCACGTCGGCACCCGCATGTGCGGGATCTCCAGATCGTCGTCGCTGTCCAGGTTGATCACGGCGAACGCCTTGTTCCAGCCGCCCTCGCGCACCAGCCTGGCCTTCACCGGGGACGGCTGGGTCATCGTCCCCGCGACGTTGCGGATGTCGCACAGCCCGTCGGCGCCCAGCGCCTCCCCGTACCGGACGAGCAGATCCATCGCGGCGGCCACCGCCGGTCCCTCGGCTCCGTCCAGCATCGCCTTCTCGTCGTCCGCCAGCCGCACCGGCCCTCTCCCCTCCCTTGTTCGCGTACAGGTCGCCTACACGTCGCCTACAGGTGCCTACTCGTCGACGTTCTCGCGGATCCGCTCGCGCAGCTCGCCGGTGTCGATCTCCTGGACGGAGCCCTCGCCGGCGAGGTCGAGCGCGTGCGCGGCGGCATGCCCGGTCGCGGCGCACGGGCCCATCACCCGGACGCTCGACAGCGCGGCGGCGTCACCGTCCACGCAGCGCCCGGCCGCGACGAGGTTGTGCGCGCCCAGCGGGATCAGGCTGCGCAAGGGGACGTAGTGGACGTGGTCGGGCCCGAACGTCTCCCACACGTACCCCTCCGCCCGGTCGTGCAGCTCGATCGGCCAGGCCGTGCGGGCCACCGCGTCCTCGAACCGGTACCCGGTCCTGACCTCCTCCAGCGAGAGCTGGTGGACGGCCGCGATCCAGCGGGTCTGGCGGCGTCCGGGGAATCCGTAGTTGCGCACCCGCGCCTCCCCGAACGCCTTCGGGAACTCCCTGCGCAGGAACTCCACGACACGGTCGGCCTGGGCCCGCCCCTCAAGCTGCGCACGGGACGCGTGGACGGCCTCCAGCGGCGCCTCGACATGGGTCATGTTCATGACCGCGGTGTTCCGGCCGGGGAAGAAGAACGCCAGGCCGTCCCGCCGCAGCAGGCCGTACTCCGTCGCCTTCTCCTCGATCCGGGCCACCAGCTCGGCCGGTTCGGGCTTGAACTCCTCGCGCAGGTTCTCCAGCCGGATCTGCTGCGAGCCCCAGACGGTGCGTTCGGGGACCCGGCAGGGCAGGCCCGCCTCCCAGGTGAGGGCCGCGTCGCCGGTCGCGTCCACGAAACCGGTCGCGCGCACCCGGACCAGGCCGTGCCGGGTGGCGAACGTGGTCGCGCCGATCCGGCCGCCGTCCGCCTCCACCCGCAGCACCGACGCGCCGAGCACGACCTGGATCCCCAGGGAGTGGACGAGGTTCTCCACCCACCGGCCCAGGACCACCTCGTCGTAGGCCACGGTCACGGTGTGGCCCTTGTTGAAGTGGATGTCGTTCGTCCTGGCCAGATCGGTGAACATCGGGTCGAAGATCCCGCGGGTGAACCGGTGGTAGCGCGGGGCGTTACCGTAGACGCCGCAGAACAACCCGATGATCGAGTTCACGCACTGCCCGCCGAGCAGCGGAAGGGCGTCCGCGAGCACCACCGACCGGCCGAGCCGCCGCGCCGCCACCGCGGCCGACAGCCCCGAGATCCCGGCGCCCACCACGCAGAGGTCGGCGGTCAGCTCCTCCACCGGGTCCGCGGCCGGCCTGGTGACGGTGTTGACCTTAAGCTCGGTGAGCTCGTGCGGCATTCGTGCTCCTGTCGCTCGGGGGAAGGTCGTTGCCACGCAGGGTCGCCCCACGGTGCAGGGGCTCGACCGAGCGCGCGTACACGGAGAGCCATCCGGAGCTGTCACCGGGCACCTGATGCGGCGGCCGCTCCGCGTGCCGCCGCTCCAGCTCGCGCTCGTCGACGAGCAGGTCGACGCGGCGGGCGGCCAGGTCGATGGAGATCGGGTCGCCGTCCTCGACGACCCCCAGCGGCCCGGGGAGCACGCCTTCGGGCTGCACCTCCCCCACCACGATCCCCTTGTTGACCAGCCCCGACAGTTGACCGTCGGTGACCACGGCGACCCGTTCGGTCAGCCCGGCGCCGTTGAGCGCGAAGACCGTCTGGGACGCCATGCCCATGCCGGGGGTGCCCACGGGGCCGAGCCCGCGCAGCACCAGCACGTCCCCGGGGCGGACGCCGCCGCCTTCGATGGCGGCGATCGCGGACGGCGCGTCGTCGAAGACCCGGGCCGTGCCCTCAAAGGTGGCGGGACGCTCCTCGGTCACCGACAGCTTGACGATGGCCGTGTCGGGAGCGAGCGAGCCGCGCACGACCACGACCGTCGGGTGATCGCCGCGCGGGTCGCTCAGCGGGCGGATGACCCGCTCGTCCTTGACGACCGCGCGGGCCACCCGGTCCGCCATCGTGTCGCCGGTGACGGTGACGGCGTCCCCTTCGAGCGCCTCGCCGAGCTGCTTGAGGACCGCGAGGGCGCCGCCCGCGTCCTCGAACTCCTCGATGCCGTCCTCCCCGTTGGGACGGACGGCGGCCAGCGGCCTGATCGTGTCCGCGTACTTCTCGAACAGCCGGTACACGTCGATCTCGGCGCCGGACTCCCGCGCGATCGCCTGTAGATGCTTGACGCAGTTGATCGAACCGCTGACCGCGAGCACCGCCATCACCGCGTTGGCGAACGCCCCCGGCGTCATGATGGTCCGGGGGCGGCGATCCTCGCGCACCGCCCGGACGATCGCCTCGCCACTGGCCTCCACCGCCCGCCACATCGTCTCGCCGTTCGCCCGTACCGGCGCGGTGCCGGGCAACGTCATGCCGAGCGCCTCGGCCACGATGTGCATGGAGTTCGCGGTGCCCATGCCGGTGCACACGCCCGGCCCGGTGATCGCGCGTTCGCTCAGGTCGCACAGGCCGTCGACGGTGATGCCGCCGAATCTCAGCCCTCCGGCGCGCAGGAACACCTCCTCGATGTCGACCCGCTCACCGTTGTCGAGCCGTCCGCAGCTCTGGTAGCCACAGGCCAGGACCAGCGTCGGGACGTCGGTCCGGGCCGCCGCCATGAGCTGGCCCGGCGTCGTCTTGTCGCACGACGCCAGGCACACCATGCCGTCCAGTTGGGCGCCCTCGACCACCGCCTCGATGTCGGCGGCCAGCAGGTCGCGGCTCGACAGGACATGGCCGCCGCCGCGGCCCGCGGACATGATGAAGTCCGTCGGCGCGACCGTGCGGATCTCGAACCCGACCCCGCCCGCGGCCTCCACCGACCGCTTGACCGCCGCGGCGACGGGGTCGAGATGCGCGAAGCACGGCGCCAGCCCCGACGACGAGTTCACGATCGCGATCTTCGGTTTGGTCAGGTCGTCGTCGGTCAGCCCGAGCGCGCGCCACTGTGCCCTGCGCGTCGCCCAGCGCGGGCTGCCCTCCGGAACCTCGCTCCGCAGCCGCCGGCTCATGTCTTGGGCAGGAGGGAGTTGTCGAACCACGAGGCCGCGTCACCGCCGGGTTTGGCGATGCCGGCGGAGGTGAGCTCCTTGTACCCGTTGGCCCACACGGTCCCGTCCGTGACCAGCAGCGGCTTGCTCGGGTCGCCGCCCGTCCAGGAGCCCCGGAGCTGTGTCAGGCTCGCCTTGACGATCTTGTCGTTGTCGAGCGTCGCGAACGAGTACTTCTCGCGCAGCGTCTTGACGGTCGCGTCCAGCGACCGGTCCGTCACGATCGAGGACACCGCGTCATGGATGGCCGCCATGAACTTCTTGAGGGTGTCCGGATCCTTCTTCAGGGCGTCCTTCGTCGTGACGTACACCTGCTGGTCGGACTTGACGAACTGGGCGGGGTCGAACGCCCCGGCGTCGGGGTTCTGCGACATCAGCAGGTTGGCGGTGTCGACGCTGACCACGTACCCGACGATCCTGCCCCGCTCCACCAGGTTGAACGTGCCCGGGGTGAGGCCCACGACCTGCCGCCTGGTCTCCTTGGGGTCGATGCCGGCGCCGGCCAGCACCAGCGACACCACCTTGTCGCTGGTCCCGCCCTCGGACGGCACGCCCATCGTCTGGCCGACCAGGTCCTGCGGCTTGGTGATCGGGTGGTTCTTCTTGCTGTACATGAACCGCAGCGACGAGCCGCGGCTGAGCGTCCCGATGGCGACGAACGGGCGCCGGGTCTCGGCGATCGCGATCATCACGTCGATCTGGCCGAGCCGGGTGATGGGGCCGATACCGGACAGCAGCGTCTGCATGGCCTGCGGCGATCCCTTGACCGGCTGCAACTTCACGTCGAGCCCGTGCTTCTCGAAGTGGCCGCCGGCCACGGCGAGCAGCTCGGGCGCCATCGACACGGTCTCCAGCGGCAGGTAGCTGAGGAACGTCGTCTGCTTCCCGCCCCCGCCGCCCCCGGAACCACCCGCGGGACCCGAACCGCAGGCCGCCAGCAGGGGAGAGCCGGCCGCCGCGGCGGCCAAGGCGAGGAAGGATCTGCGGGATGAGGCGAACTCGTTCACGGCACGACACTCCTATGTCCGATCTGACCAGGTCACACCCCGATTGCCGACGCACTGAGACTCGTGCCACGGCGCCCCGGCGACCACCCGCGTTTCCACATACCGGAAGGCCAGTCCAACGAATTCCGCTGCGCTCTCCGCGAGCGGGCGGAGCGGGAGGCGCGGCCGAAGATGCCTTTTGAGCGATTGCGCCCCGTATTAGGGTTCGGTCATGAAGGCAGCGGTTGTCGCCAGATACGGCCCGCCCGACGTGGTCAGGATCGCCGAGGTCGAACGGCCTTCACCCGGTGAGGGACAGGTTCTCGTCAAGGTCCATGCGACCACGGTCAACCGGACGGACTGCGCCTACCGGAGGGCATATCCCTTCTTCATTCGGATGGTCAGCGGGATCGTCCGCCCGCGGCGCCGCATCCTGGGAACCGAGTTCGCCGGGGTCGTGGCGGCGGTCGGCGAAGGCGTCACGTCCTTCGCCGTGGGCGACCGGGTGTTCGGCTACAACGAGGGCCCGTTCGGAACGCACGCCGAATACGTGGCGGTGCGCGCGGACGGCATGATCGCGACAATGCCGGAGGGCACGACGTTCGCCGAGGCGGCGCCCGGCACCGAGGGCTCGCACTACGCCTACTCGTTCATCAAGTGCGCCGGGATCGAGGCCGGGCAGGCCGTCCTCATCAACGGGGCGACCGGCGCCATCGGCTCGGCGGCGGTACAACTGCTGAAAGCCCTCGATGTCACGGTCACCGCGGTCTGCGGCACGGCGAACCTGGACCTGGTGCGCGGACTCGGCGCCGACCGGGTCATCGACTACACGGCCGAGGACTTCACCAAGGACGCGCAGACCTACGACGTGGTGTTCGACGCGGTCGGCAAGAGCACGTTCGGCCGGTGCAAGCCGCTGCTGAAACCCGGCGGGACGTACGTGTCGTCCGATCTGGGCCCGGGATGGCAGAACCTGGTCCTGCCGCTGGCCACGCGACTACGGGGCGGGAAGCGGGTCAGGTTCCCGTTCCCGCGGAGCGGCCAGGAGGTGGTGCTGTACCTGCGGGACCTCATCGCCGACGGACGCTTCCGGCCGGTCATCGACCGGCGCTATCCGCTGGACGAGATCGCGGACGCCTACCGCTACGTCGAGACCGGCCAGAAGATCGGCAACGTGGTCATCGAGGTCGTGCCGCCGGACCCACCACACTGACCACCGCTAGATCCGCACGGCCCCGGGACGCCGGTCCTCGACGGCGAAGGACGCGAAGGTCGTCGCGGGCGCGTCGGCACGGCTGACGGTGGGGACCATGCGCAGGTCGGTCCGCCATTCCCGGGCGTTCACCGTGCAGGTGACGTAGCCGCGCCGGTCGCCGTCGAAGAACCTGATGTGCGGGTTCCACTTGATCATCGGGCCGTAGTAGGGCCCGTAGACCTCATCGTCGCCGTTGGTGCTGATGGACGTGCCGACGAACTCCGTCGCGACGACCGGCGCGCCGGGCCGGTCGAAGTCGCTGGTGATGTCGTTGACGAACGTGGAGTGCCAGTCGCCGGCGACCAGGACGGGGTTGCGCACCCTGGCCGAGGTGAAGGTGTCGGTGATCGCCCTCCGCGAGGCCGGGTAGCCGTCCCACGCGTCGTGCCAGATGATGTCGCCGGACGGGCCGTCGTGGTCGAGCCGTGCCATCATCACGCTGGTCGCGATGACGTTCCAGCGCGCGGACGAGCGGCGCAGACCGTCCAGAAGCCACTTCTCCTGCGTGGCGCCGAGCATGCTGCCCTTGGACGGATCGTTGCCGGCGTCGCACGACGGGGCCTCGCCCCAGCCGCACGGCGGCGCGGTGCGGTACTGGCGCGTGTCCAGCAGGTCGAACTGCGCGAGGCGTCCCCAGCGCAGCCTGCGGTAGAGGGTCAGCGAGCCGTTCCTGCGCGGCAGCGACCGGCGGCCCACCGGCTGGTGCTCGTACCAGGCCCGGTACGCGGCGACCCGGTTCGCGCTGATCGGATCGTCCTCGGCACCGGCGTAGTCGTTGACGACCTCGTGGTCGTCCCAGGTGACCAGCCACGGGAAGCGGGCGTGCGCGCGTTGCAGGTCCGGGTCGGACTTGTAGAGCGCGTACTGCATCCGCCACCGGGCGAGGTCACGCGGGCCTTGGCGCAGCACGTCGGGGGTGGGCGTCCTGCGCAGGCCCCCGTCCGCCGGGACACCGTATTCGTACACGTAGTCGCCGAGGTGCAGCACCAGGTCGAGGTCCTCCTCGGCCATGCTGCGGTACGCGGAGTAGTAGCCGTGCGACCAGTCCTGGCAGGAGGCGAAGGCGAAACGCATCGACATCAGAACGTCGCGTTCACGCGGCGCGGTGCGGGTGCGGCCCACCTCGGTGACCTCCCCGCGGTAGCGGAAACGGTAGTAGTACTCCCTGTCCGGTTGCAGACCCCGGACCTCGACGTGCACCGAGTGCGCGAGCTCGGGCAGGGCCGAGACCGTGCCGCCCTTGACGACCTTGCGCATGCGCGGGTCCAGGGCGACCTGCCAGTCGACCGGGACCGCGCGGCTCGGCATGCCGCCGTCCGGGCTGAACGGCTCGGGCACGAGCCGCGTCCACAGCACGACGCCGCCGGGCTCCGGGCAGCCCGAGGCGATGCCGAGCTTGAACGGGAACTCGCCGCCGCGGACGCGCGGAGCGGCGAGGGCGCCGCCTTCCAACGGGATCTGAGCGGCGGCCGCCAGCCCGGCGACCGCGCCGATGCCGCCCAGGAAACGGCGGCGGTCCACGGCGGAAAGAGGGGAGCTGTTCTTGGTCATGGCGGCAGATCACCGGATATCAGCGGCATGACGGCTGCACCCGGATGGCGCGGACATGACGCCTCGCCGAAACATCGGTGCCTCCGATGCGCGGCGAACTGGGCCGCCGCCGTCCGTGCCGCCAGGTCGGAGCAAGATCGGACGGATCCGGCGGTACGCCCGTTATAGTCGTGGCCACGCGCAAGCGGACAAGGCGGTGGAGCAGTCGTGGTGGGTCCGGAAGAGGCGCCCAAGAGAATCGACACCTCGACGCCCAACCATGCGCGGGTGTACGACTACTTCCTGGGCGGCAAGACCAACTACGAGGCCGACCGACTGGCGGCCGGGCGGATCGCCCGGTCGGCGCCGGACACCCCGGTGCTGGCGCGCGAGCTGCGGCAGTTCCTGGTCCGTGTGGTGCGGACGCTGTCCGAGGCGGGGATCAGGCAGTTCATCGACATCGGCACCGGCATCCCGACGTCCCCGAGCGTGCACGAGGTCGCCCGCACCGTCGATCCGGACGCGCGGGTGGTGTACGTCGACAACGACCCCGTGGTGGTCGTCCACGCCGACGCGCTGCTGGCCACGGACGCGGGGGTGGCGGCCGTCGAGGGCGACCTCCGCAAGCCGGAGCAGATTCTCGACGATCCCGCCGTCCGGCGGCTCATCGACTTCGGCGAGCCGGTCGGCATCCTGTGCATCGCCGTGTTCCATCTGGTCGCCGACCACGAGGACCCCGCCGGGATCGTGGCCGCGTATCGGGAGAGGATGGCACCCGGCAGCCACCTGGCGCTCGTGCAGTTCTCCGCCGACAGCGATCCGGAGGGGATCGCCGCGTTCAACGAGATCTACGCCGACTCGCCGGTCAAGGTGACCTTCCGGGAGCGGGAGCGGATCCGCGACCTCTTCGACGGCTTCGAGCTGCTGCCTCCCGGGCTGGTCGGGATCGAGGAGTGGCGGCCCGAGCGGGACCATCCGCGCACCCGGCTGAAGATCGCGGGCGGTGTGGGCGTCAAGCCCTGAGAAGCCCCGGGTCAGGTCGCCCGCACCCGGGCGAGGGCCTCGGTGAGCGCCCGGCGCGTGAAGACCTCGGCCATGGCGCGCTTGTACTCGGCCGTCCCGAGGGAGTCGGTCTCGGGCGCGATCTCGTCCCGCACCGCGGCGGCGGCCTCCGCGAACACCTCTCCGGTGGGGCGCGCGCCGAGCAGCGCGTCCTGCGCGGCCGGGGCGACGACGGTGGCGGGACCGGCGCCGACGAGCGCGAGACGGGCGTCGGCGATCCGCTCCCCCGCCTCGTCCAGGCCCAGCCGGACCGCCACGCCCACGGTCGGGTAGCCGCCCTCGGTCCCCGGCAGGTACTTGAGGTGGACCAGGGTGCTTCCGGCGGGCTGGAACGGGACGTGCACGTCGACGATCAGCTCGTCGGGCCGGACCGCGGTCGCGCCGTCCCCGGCATAGAGGTCACCGAAGCCGATGGTGCGCTCGCCCCTGGTGCTCACCAGGCGCAGGTCGGCGTCCAGCACCGCCAGCAGCGCGGGCAGGTCCAGGCGCGGGTCGCCGCAGGCGAGCGTGCCGCCGACGGTGGCCTGGTTGCGGATCCGGACGACCCCGATGCGCGCGAGCGCGTCCCCGAGCCCGGGGATGAGGCCGCCGACCGCGGACGCCGTCTCCAGGGTCCGCAGCGTGGCCCGCGCGCCGATGCGCAGGCCGCTGAAGTGGTGGTTCACCTCCGCGATGCCCGGTATCCGATGCAGGCCGAGCAGGACGCGCGGCGTGGCGATCCGCCGCCTCATGAGCGGGAGCAGGGCCGTCCCGCCGCCGAGCACCCTGGCGTCGGTGCCGTGCTCGGCCAGGATCTGCGCGGCCTCGGACAGGCGCGCGGGCGCCAGGAACTCAGGCTCGCTCATCGGCCGCCTTCCCCTCCCCGGCCGCGGCCAGCACGGCTTCGACGATCTTGTAGTAGCCGGTGCAGCGGCACAGGTTGCCGGCCATCCAGCGCGTCACCTCGTCGGGCGAGGGGTCCGGGGTCTCGTCCAGCAGTGCCCGCGCGGCGAGGATCTGGCCCGGCGTGCAGATGCCGCATTGGAAGCCGCCGTGCTCGACGAACGCCCGCTGAAGCGCGGACAGCTCACCGTCCTGGGCCACGCCCTCGATCGTGACGATCTCCCTGCCGTCGGCCATGACGGCGGGCAGCAGGCACGAGCTGATCATCTCCCCGTCGACGAGGACGGTGCAGGCGCCGCACGCGCCGGTGCCGCAGCCCTCCTTCGTCCCCGTCAGCCCCAGGTCGTGGCGGAGGCAGTCGAGCAGCCGGCGTGCCGCGGGCACGTCGAGCTGGTACTCCTTGCCGTTGACCGACAGCCGGACGCGCGTCACGAGGCCCTGCCTTCCTTGGCGTGCAGAGCGCGCCAGATCTTCTCGGCGGTGATCGGTGTGCTGGTGATCCGGACGCCGACCGCGTCGAAGACGGCGTTGGCGATGGCGGGCGCGGTGGCCGCCACCGTGTACTCGGCGATGGGACGGGCGCCGAACGGCCCGGGACCCGTCGCGTCCTCGACGAGCACCCTGGTCAGCGGCGGGACGTCGGCGGCCGTGGGGATCCGGTAGTCGACGAAGCTCCCGTTGGCGACATGGCCGTCCACGATCCGCAGCTCCTCCATGAGCGCGTACCCGAGCCCCTGGACGACGCCGCCCTCGATCTGCCCCTCGACCATCATCGGGTTGATCACCGTGCCGGGGTCGTTGGCGGTCGTCAGCCGCAGCACCCGCACCTGGCCGGTCTCGGGATCGACCTCGACCTCGGCGACCTGCGCGGAGAAGCATTCGGTCTCGGCCTCGTCACCCGGATGCAGGAACTGGCCGGGGACGGCGAACGGACCGTCGGCGGCCAGCGTCCCGGCGAGGTCGGCGAAGCCCAGCCTCCGCTCGCCGCCGGGGTGGGAGAACGTTCCACGCTCCAGCGTGACCTGCTCCGGAGGCACCCCGAACGACTCCGCGGCCGTCTCCTTGAGCCTGCCGGCCAGCTCCGCGCAGGCCGACGCGACCGCCTGCCCGTGGACGTAGGTGTGCCGGGACGCGCCCAGGCCCATGTCCCACGGCGACTCGTCGGTGCTGCCGGGGAGGATCCGCACCGCGTCCAGCGGCAGCGTCAGCAGCTCGGCGGCCACCTGCCGCAGCATCGTGTGGCTGCCGACGCCCGCGTCGGGGACGCCGGTGCGGACGGCGACCTCGCCGCCGGGGAGCAGCATCGCCACCGCCACCGAGAACCCGGTGCCGAGCTTCTGGTTGCTGACCGCCAGCCCGCGCCCGACCCGTCCGCCTCCGGGTGGGCTCGGCTTGGGCCCGTGCCAGCCCGCCGCGTCGACGGCGGCGTCCAGCACGGCCTGGAACTGGAGACCGGTCTTGCGGTGCCCGGCCGCCGACGGCTCGTCGTCGGCGAGCAGGTTCCGGCGGCGGAACTCGTACGGGTCCAGCCCGAGCTCCCCGGCGATGGCGTCCATGTGCGACTCCAGCGCGAAGATCACCTGGGGCTCGCCGGGCGCGCGCATGAACCCGGCCGGGACGTGGTTGGTGTAGACGCAGGCGGCGTCCATGAACACGTGCTCGAACCGGTAGCCGCCGCCGAGATGGCGGGGGCCCACCAGATGCACCTCGGGCCGCGGCTTGTAGGCGGCGTAGGCCCCGCCGTCGAAGATCGCCTCGGCGCGGTGGGCGACGAGCGTCCCGTCCCGGCGCACGCCGGTCTTCATGCGGATGACCGAGCCGTGCCGCGTGCTCGCCGCGGCGAACTCCTCGTCGTAGTCCATCGCGAAGCGCACCGGGCGGCCCGTCAGCCTGGCCAGGTGGTACGCCAGCGGGGCGTCGCGCAGGTCGCCCTTGCCGCCGAAGTCGCCGCCGATCCGGACGAACTCGAAGACGATGTCGTCCTCCGGCACCCCGATGGCCTGGGCGAGCCACGCCCGGCCGGGGAACGGGTTCTTGTGCGTCATCCACACCTGGACCCGGCCGTCCTCCCCGATCCGCACCGTGGACACCGAGGGCTCGAGGTAGCCCTGGTGGGTCGGGGGCGTCCTGAACTCGTTCTCGAAGACGAGGTCCGACTCGGCGAAGCCCTGCTCGACGTCGCCGTGGCCCCACTTCACGTACGACTGGACGTTCGGCACGTCATCGGGGATGAGATGCGGAAGCGGCCAGGCCGGCGGCGGGTCGGGCACGTACCCGTAGGACCGGACGTCGGGATGCAGGACGGGCGCGCCTTCGGAGGTCGCCTCGACCGGGTCGAACACCGCGGGCAGCGGCTCGTACTCGACGTCGATCAGCTCCACGGCCGCGGCGGCGATCTCCACCGAGTCGGCGGCGACGGCCGCCACGCGATCGCCCGCGAACCGCACCACGTCCCGGGCGAGCAGGGGCAGGTCGCGGAACATGCGTCCCACCATGGTCGGCGGTGCGTCCCGCCCGGTGAGCACCGCGTGCACGCCCTCCAGTTCCCGTGCGCGGGAGGCGTCCACCGACACGATGCGCGCGTGCGGGTGCGGTGAGCGCAGCGTCCTGCCCCACAGCATTCCCGGGACCGTCACGTCCGCCGCGTACAGCGCCTCACCTGTGACCTTGGACGGGCCCTCGATCCGGGGAATGCGTTTACCAATATGGCTCGTCGTATCGGTCACGGCCGCACCTTGTGAACGCACAGGCCATTGGCCTGCGATCTGCCGAACGCAGAAAGGGGGGACAATGGGGGGACAACCTTCGCGAGGCTAATAGTGGCTCCTGGAGAGGTCAAGGGAGTCCGGCAAGGCGATGCACGAGTCGTTATCCGGGGCGTTTGTGTTTCCGTTCCCCGGGCCGGGTGCTCAGGTCGCGGCGAGGATTTCCTCCAGCAGGCGACGACCGGCGGCCACGGACCCGGCCTCGATGCAGAGCCGGTCCATGATCTCCATGTAGTCGTCCACGTCCCTGGGCTTGTCCAGGTACAGCGCGCTGTTGATCTGCTCGATGTAGACGACGTTGGCCAGGTCGGGCTCGGGGAACTGCAGAATGGTGAACGGCCCGCCCGCGGCGGCGTGCCCGCCGGCGTCGAACGGGACGATCTGCACGGTGACGTTGGGCAGCTCGGTGATCTCGATCAGATGCCGTAGCTGCTCCCGCATGACCTCCCGGCCGCCCAGCGGGCGGCGCAGGGCGGCCTCGTCGAGCACGGTCCACAGCTTGGGCGCGTTGGGCTCGGTGAGCAGCCGCTGCCGCGCGATCCTGAGACCGACCCGATGCTCGATCTCCTCGGGCGGCGCGCCGGTGTGGCGGAGCAGGATGACGGCGCGGGCGTAGTCGGGGACCTGGAGGAGCCCGGGGATGAACTGCACCTCGTACGTGCGGATGGCCGAGGCGACCTCTTCGAGCCCGATGTAGGTCTCGAACCAGGAGGGCAGGATGTCGCTGTAGCGATGCCACCAGCCCTGGGTCCGGGCCCGCCGGGCCAGTTCGAGGATCGCCTCCCGCTCCAGCTCGTCCCGGACCCCGTACAGCGTCAGCAGGTCCGCGACATCGCGTTCCTTGGCGCTGTTGCGCCCCAGCTCAAGCCGGCTGATCTTGGAGTGGGTGGCGCGGATCGCCGCGCCCGCCTCTTCCCTGGAGATGCCGCGCGCCTCTCGCAGCCTGCGCAGTTGGGCGCCCAGCAGGATGCGCAGCGCCGTCGACCCCGTGCGGGGTTGGGGAACAGGATTTCCTGCGCTCATGGTCTCGCTCAACCGGGTCGGGTTCATGGCTTCTCCTCCGGCGGAGTCACCCAACGATGCCGCGCCGCCCACCTCGCGGCCGACTCGATCTGGCCGTGCCTTTCCCTCCCCTCGGCACTATCCAGGAACAGTACTCGGGTTCGCCGAAAACACCAGAGCATTGCACGAATTCGGACTGACACCCCTCTTACCGGCGGTGGCCGGCCTCTCTATAGTCCGCAGGTGTGGACGCGGACGACCCGGGGATCCTCTCCACCTGGTCCGCTGCCGCTTAGCGGTCCCGTGACCACTTCCACACCGGCGACCACTTACGGTTCCGCCACCGCTTACACCGATGGGAAACGTCAATGCGCGCAGCAGTCGCCACCGGGCCGAACACCCGGCTGTCCTTGACCGACCGCGAGGTTCCCGAGCCCGGGCCGGGAGAAGTCCTGGTGAAGGTCATCGCCTGTGGAATGTGCTACTCGGATGTGAACCTGATACGCGGGCGCGTTCCGTTCGCCCGGTTCCCCGTCGTCCCCGGGCATGAGATCACCGGCACGGTCGCCGCGGTCGGCGACGGGGTGCCGGGCCTGTCCACCGGTGACACGGTCGGTGGCCAGTGGCTGTACGACTCGGACGGGTCCTGCGACTACTGCGTGCGCGGCGACCAGATCCTCTGCCCGCGCAGGCGCGTCACCGGCATCGTCGTGGACGGCGGGTACGCCGAGTACGTCCTGCTCAAGGGCGGGTTCACGACCCCGCTTCCGGACGGGCTCGACCCGGTCGCGGCGGCGCCGCTGATGTGCGCGGGCCTGACCGCCTTCAACGGCCTGAGGGTGGCCGGGGCTGGGCCGGGCTCGCGGGTGGCGGTCATCGGCACCGGCGGTATCGGTGCGCTCGCCATCCGGTACGCCGCCGCGATGGGCGCCCGGGTCGCGGCGATCGGACGGTCGTCCCGCGGCGAGGAGAGGGCGAGGAGGCTCGGCGCGGAGCTGTTCGTCGCCGGCTCCGAGACCGACGCGGCCGAGGCGCTGAAGGCGTGGGGCGGCGGTGCGGACGTCATCCTGAACTCCGCCCCGACCAACGCGCCCGCCTCCGCCGTCCTGACCGGCCTGGCACCGGACGGGACGCTGGTGCTCTGCGGTTACGACGGCGCGCCGCTGACGCTGGAGGTCCCCCCGATGGTGCGCGACCGGCTGCGCGTCATGGCCACGCCGTCCGGCTCGCCCCACGACACCCGGGACACGCTGGCCTTCTCGGCGCATCACGGCATCCTGCCCGAGATCGAGCGCATCGGGATCGACGACGCCCCGGCGACGCTGGAGGCCATGGCCGGCGGGTCCCTGCACGGTGTCCGCCGCGTCATCACCTTCGGCTGACCGCCGGGCGGCGTACCCGGACCGCCCGGGCCGTTCACGGGACGGCAAAGTCTCGGCACCCATCCGCGATGGCGTGTTTGTCCCGTCATCCGGTGCGTAAGTCTCCAGTGGGCGATTGGACATTCGGATGGCCACACCTGACGAGACGGCGGGCGGTAAGGCGGGCGCGACGGCAGGCGGTACGGAGGCGTCGGACGCGGCGGAGGTGGCGAGGCCCGCGATCACCGTCCTGAACGGCGCGGGCCGGGTGGTCGGGTGGACGCGGGCCGCCGAGGCGCTCCTCGGGTTCCGCGCCGAGGACATCCTCGGCCATCCCGGCGGCGAGCTCCTCGCGGGAGAGGGCGACGCCTCCCGGATCTGGAGCCGGGACGGCGGCAGCGGCGACATCGAGTACCGGTCGGGTCTCGAAGAGCTCCGTCACCGCGACGGCCGAAGGACCCTGGTCCACCTTGAGCGGTCGCGGCTCCTCGTCCCGAGAGGACCGCACGACTGGCTCGTGCGCGCGCTGCCCGCGAGCGCGGACGGCGACGGGACCTCGGTGCTGGAACCGCTGCTGACCCGCGCCCCCGTGGTCGTGGCCGTCTGGGACCGCGACCTGCGGTGCGTCTGGCTGAACGAGGGCGCGCACCAACTGCGCGACGTGTTCCCCTATTTCCGGGTCGGCGGCCAGTTGACGCAGATCCCTCCCGACGCGGACGCCCCCGTCCCGCCGAACCTGATCCGGGAGGTGCTCGACGGCGGCGAGGCCGTGATCGACCGCGAGTCCCGCTGGTCGCTGGCCGGTGAGGACGAGGAGCGCTCCCTGTCGACCTTCCTGTTCCGCGTGGAGGGGGTGGACGGGCGTCCCCTGGGCGTGTGCCTGCTGGCCATCGACATCACGCACAGCATGGCGCGGGAGCGCCTCGCCCTGCTGCGCGAGGCCAGCGTCCGGGTCGGGACCACGCTCGACGTCATGCGGACCGCGCAGGAACTGGCGGACCTGGCCGTGCCGGGCTTCGCCGACTACGTGACCGTCGACCTGTCGGAGTCGGTCCTCCCCGGCCCCGAGCCCCTGGACCATCTGGACACCGCGGACGCGGGCCGGCCGGTGTTCCGCCGCGCGGCGCTGGCCTCGATCCACGGCGAGGTCCCCGGTCCGCTCTGGCCGGCCGGGCAGGTGGTCTACGTGCCGGAGAACTCGCCGTTCACCCGTGTCCTGGAAACCGGCCACTCCTACCTCGAACCGGTGCTGGACACCTCGCCCGACGGCTGGCTCAGCCACGACCCGCACCGCGCCAGGGTCGTCCATGAGACCGGCATGCACACCCTGGTCATCGTTCCGTTGAAGGCACGCGGGAACATCCTGGGCGTCGCCGCGTTCCTGCGCACCGACAACGAGACGTCCTTCACGAGGGACGACCAGATCCTCGCGGAGGAACTCGCCGACCGCGCGGCGCTGAGCCTGGACAGCGCCCGCCAGTACACGCGCGAGCACACCGCGGCCCTGACCCTGCAACGCCACCTCCTGCCGAGCCGCGTCTCGGGCGGGGACGCCATGGACGTGGCCTCGTACTACATGCCGTCCACGCGCTATGAGGGCGTCGGGGGCGACTGGTACGACACGATCGCCCTGCCCGGGTCCCGCGTCGCCCTGGTCATCGGCGATGTGACCGGGCACGGCATCGCCGCGGCCGCGAGCATGGGGCGCCTGCGCACCGCCATGCGCACCCTCGCCTACCAGGACCTGCCGCCGGACGAGCTGCTGGCCCGCCTGGACGGCGTGTTCGCGCGCGAGGCGGAGGAGGAGGACCGCGACTCCCCCATCGCCGCGACCGTCCTGCTGGCGCTGTACGATCCGGCGGCCGGGCAGTGCACGATGGCCTCGGCGGGGCACCCGCCGCCCGCGCTGATGGACCCGGACGGCTCGATCACCTTCCCGGACGTTCCCCCCGGCACTCCGATCGGGCTGGGCATGGGAACGCACCGGTCGATGGACCTCGACCTCGCCGAGGGGACGCTGATGGTGCTCTACACCGACGGCCTGATCGAGCGCCGCGAGTCCGACCTCGACCAGGGCATGAACCGCCTGGGCGCCGCGCTCGCCGGCTCGCGGGGGCCGCTGCCGGAGAGGTGCAGGCATGTGGTCGACACCCTGGTGGGCGAGGACGCGGAAGACGACGTGACGCTTCTGCTGGCCCGCACCCGCGCGACGTAGCCCCTAGGCGCTCATGCCCTGGTCAGAGCGTCCTCGACGGTCCGGGCGGCCTCGATGAGGACCGGCGCCCACCGTTCGGCGGCGGCGCGGTCGAAGCGGCTGGACGGCACCACCAGGGCGATCGCGCCGAGCGGCGCTCCCGCCGGGTCGCGCACGGCGGCGGCGACGGCGCAGATCCCCTGCTCGCTCTCCTCCAGGTTGACCGCGTACCCGTCCCGGCGGACGGCCGCCAGCTCGGCGCGCAGCCGTTCGCGGGTCGGCCGCGTCCCCGCCGTCAGCACGGGAAGGTCCTCGGCGGGGAAGCGCGAGTCCAGGTCGTCCTCGGGGAGCGCCGCCAGCAGCGCCTTGCCGCCCGCCGTCGCGCCGGCGGGCAGGACGAGGCCGGTGCGGTCGCCGACCCGTACCGCGCGGGTGCCCTCAAGGCACTCGACGAACCGGACGCTCTGCCCTTCGAGGACGGACAGGCTCACCGTCTCCCCGGTCCGCCGCCGCAGCTCCTCGAGCATCGGCGCGGCGGCGCGGCGGACGTCCAGCCGCTCGTTCGCGACCAGGCCGATCTTGGTGAGGGCGGGGCCGATCCGGTACGCGGCGTTCCCCTTGTCCTGGGCGGCGAACTCGTGCTTCTTGAGCGTCGCCAGCAGGCGGTGCGCGGTGGAGCGGGCGATGCCGAGCTCGGCCGCCGCGTCCGCGACGCGGAGGCTGGGGCGGGCGCTGAGCAGGACGAGGATGCGCAGCGCGTTGTCGACCGAACTGAGTCCCGGCGACGAGGAGCCCCCACTATTCGACATAGAGGAATAGTATGCTGCCGTTGTTCAAAGTCAAGGGACGGTAGCCGTCCGGCGGGCGCTCAGCGGTTGGCCCGATAGTTGCACATCGAGACCCGGTCGCCGGCTCCAGATGCGGCACCCGGTCCAGTTGTCACCAGAAGGTCGTGCTCGGAGCCGAAGTGGTGGTCGATCAACCCCGGGCTGACCCCGGCGGCCTCGGCGAGGTCGCGGCACGGGTCCGCCGTCAGGCGTCGAACCACTGGTTCGTCGTCTTCTTCGGCTGCGGCCGCGGGGCGGGCGCCTCCTGGGACGGGGCGGCCGGCTCACGGCGCCGCGCGAGCTCCTGCGTGCGGCGGTCCAGGTCGGCCGCGTGGACCATCTCCGCCTCGCCGGGGAACACCGTCACGATGACCAGGAGGACGACCGCCACGACGCTCACCCCGACGACCAGCGGCATCAGCAGGTCGATGGCGCCGGCCCCGGTCGGCCCGGCCGCGCCCGCCGCGGGGCGCACGTTCAGCGCGGCCATGCCGGTGTAGTGCATGCCGCTGACCGCCACACCCATGATCATCGCGGCGGCGCCGGTCGCGAGCGTGCCGCGGACCCGTAGCGTGAACCAGAGCGCGGCGGTGGCCGCCACCACGGCGATCAGCACCGACAGCAGCACGATGCCGGGGGTGTAGGAGACCTCGGCCGCCAGGTTCATGGCGGCCATGCCCGTGTAGTGCATCGCGGCGACGCCGAGCCCGGTGACGAACCCGGCGGGCAGCACGACGATCGCCTTCGGGCCGCCGAACCCGGCCATGAAGGTCCCCACGCCGACCACCGCGATCGCGATGACCGCGCTGAGCAGCGTGAGCCCGACGTCGTACCGGATCTCCATGCCGGACACGGTGAAGCCGAGCATGGCGATGAAGTGCATGACCCAGATGCCGGTCCCTCCGATCGCCACCGCCGCCAGCGCCAGCCAGGAGGCCCGCGACAGACCCGAGGCCGCCCGCGCCCGCGAGGTGCACTGGAGGCCGATCAGCGAACCGATGAACGACATCACGTACGCGGCGACAGGAGTGAGAACCCCGTAACTGAAATGGTGCACCTGTGACATGAACGCCCCCGCCCCCCGAAAACCGTCCCGCTCCCAGCGTGACGGACCCCTGATCAAATCGGAGGGATCCTACCGGTTTTTGGCACGTTCCCGTTGACCGCATGCGGCCCCTGACCAGGCATTGAACGATCATGACCGGCGGGTCAAGCCGCCACGCCGGACGTGCGGCCGTGCACTCTCCGTGACCGTTCCGGGCGGCACGCACCCCAGGTCGCCCCGGTCCGGCCGGAAGCGGATCATCGCGGCCCAGCAAACCTAACAAGCGCTTGATTCTAGGCCGTCGCCCGCCCTACGCTGCACCGGAGCGCGGTGATCTCTTGCGGGCCGGAAATCGGTTCCGGCCGGGTCGCCGGGGAGGAGGCGCCGTGGCCGAGCAGCGCATCGGGGCGAACCTGCTACAGCTTCGCTGGAACGTGCCGCCGGAGAAGGTCGCGGATTTCGAGGCGTGGTACGACGAGGAGCATCTGGCCGACATGGCGGCGGTCCCGGGGATCCTCGGCGGTCGGCGGTTCGCGCGGGTGGAGACCGGATTCTCCAGCCCCACCCAGTTCGGCTTCCTGACCCTCTACCAGCTCGCCGACCTGGGGGCGCTCACCCGGCCCGAGTTCCAGGCCCTGGTGGACGACCCCAGCCCGTGGACCCGCCGCGTCGCGTTCGACCTCGGCCTCTCCCGTACCGTCTACGAACGGATCGGCCCGTTCGCGGCGGGCGACGCCACACAGCCGGTCGGCTCGGCGCTGCTGCACGTCATGATGGCCGCCGAGCCCTCCGTCGTGGACGACTTCAACTCCTGGTACGACGAGGAGCACGTACCGGCGATCCTGGGCGCGCCCGGGGTGCTGAGCGCCCGGCGGTTCGCCGCCGTCCCCGACGACTCCGGTTACAACGGGGAGAACCCTGAGGCCGATCACACCTTCCTCGCGGTGTACGAGCTGGCCGACGCCGGAGTCGTCGACGATCCGGCCTTCCGCAAGGCGGGCTCCCCGACGCCCCGCCGCGAGCGCCTGGGCACGGCCGTCCGCTCGCACGTCCAGGTCTACCGGCAGGTCTTCCCCAAGGAGGGCGCGTTCGAGGGGAGCGGATCGTGAAGGTCGGAGGCATCGCCGTCACGCCCGTCGACGACGGCATCGGGCACGTCACGCCCGGCCAGCTCTACGCGGCCGGAAGCGGTGGCCGCGAGGGCAAGGGGACCCGCGACGAGGACTGGGAGGAGCACCGCGAGTTCCTGTCCCCCGACGGCGAGCTGGAGATGCCGGTCGGGACGTTCGTGATCCGCTCCGGCGACCGGCTGATGCTGGTCGACGCGGGCTACGGACCGCAGGCGCCGCCGACCGTCTCCGGCCCCCGCCTCCCCGAGAACCTGGCCGCCGCGGGCGTCCGTCCCGAGGACGTCACGGACGTGGTCCTCACCCACCTGCACGCCGACCACATCGGCTGGTGCGCCGTCGAGGGCGAGGCGACCTTCCCCTCCGCCACCTACCGCTGCGCCGAAGCGGACTGGACCCGTTTCGTGGACGGCGCGGGCGACGAGAACGCACCCGACGCGAAGTACCGCGAGGTGGCGGCCGCGACGCTCGGCCCGATCAAGAACCGTTTCGAGATGTTCGCGGGCGAGACGACGCTCGCGCCCGGGGTCGATATCGTGCCCGCCCCCGGCCACACCCCCGGAAGCTCGATGATCGTCCTGAGCGGCGGCGGCGAGCGGGCCCTGCTGATCGGGGACGTCGTCCACCACCCCGTCCAGCTCCTGGACGACGCCTGGGAGCGGGTGATCGACGTCGACGAGGCGCGGGCCCGCGCCATGCAGATCGCGGTCGCGCGGGACCTCGTCCGCGACGGGACACCCGTGGTCGGCGCGCACTTCCCCGGCTTGCGTTTCGGGCGCGTCGTCCGGGACGGGAACAGGCGACGATGGGCGGCATGACCTTCCGTATCGCCGTACTCGACGACTATCAGAACGTCGCCCTCGACCTGGCGGACTGGGACTCGCTCGGCCCGGACGTCACGGTCGTCCCCTTCCACGACCATGTGGCGGACGAGGACGCCCTGGTCGCACGCCTGGAGCCGTACGACGCCATCGTGGCGATGCGCGAGCGCACGCCCTTCCCCGCCCGCGTCCTGCGGAGGCTGCCCAACCTGCGGCTGCTGGTCACGACGGGCTTCGTCAACGCGGCGATCGACGTCCCGGCGGCGCGCGAGCTCGGCATCACCGTCTGCGGCACCGAGGGGCTCGCGGGCATGGTGTCGACGGTCGAGCTGACCTGGGGCCTCATCCTCGCGCTGGCGCGGCGGATCCCGCAGCAGGACGCGGTCGTCCGGTCCGGCGGGTGGCAGCTCGGTCTGGGCATGCTCCTCCAGGGCAAGACCCTCGGGGTGCTCGGGCTCGGCAACATCGGCCGCGCGGTCATCCCGGTCGGCCGGGCGTTCGGCATGCGCGTGACGGCCTGGAGCCGCAACCTCACGCCCGAGAAGGCCGCCGAGGCCGGTGCGGAGTACCGTCCCCGCGAGGCGTTCTTCGCCGAGGCCGACGTGGTGACCGTCCACCTCAAGCTCGGCCCCGGCTCGCACGGCTACGTGACCCGGGACGACCTGCGCCGCATGCGGCCGACGGCGCTCCTGGTCAACACCTCGCGCGGTCCGCTGATCGACGAGGAGGCGCTCGCCGAGGCGCTGCGCGAGGGGTGGATCGGCGGGGCCGCGCTCGACGTCTACGGCACCGAGCCGCTGCCGCCCGGCCACGAGCTGCGCCACCTGCCGGGCACCGTCCTGTCGCCGCACGTCGGATACGTCACCGAAGACAGTTACCGGGGCTACTTCGCCCAGATCGTCGAGGACGTGGCCGCCTTCCTCAAGGGGAAGCCGATCCGCGAACTCGGCTAGGACAGCCGTCGAGGAGGGTCCATGAACGCCCAGCAGGTGCCCGACGCGCCGCTCACGCCCTGGAAGCCGCCCGGCTACCGCGTGGACGAGCGCGGGAAGGTCGTCGGGGCGCGCCCCGGATCGCCCAACAACTGGGGACGCTGGGGCGAGGACGACCAGCTCGGCTGCGTCAACCTCATCACCCCCGGCAGCGTGCGCAGGGGCGCGTCGATGGTGCGCACGGGCACCTGGTTTTCGCTGGGCCTGCCGATCGGGGTGCCGCCGACGGGTGCCGTTCCGCGGCCGATGACGCTGCGCACGGCGGCGGCCGGTGACGGCGTGCTGGACCGTCCCTCCACCCACCCGGCCTACTCCGACGAGGTCCTGGTGATGGGCACGCAGACGTCCACCCAACTGGACGGGCTGGCGCACGTCGCGGCGGACGACACCATGTACAACGGCTACTGGGCCGGTCTGGTCACCGCCGGCGGCGGCGCCAAGCGGCTGGGCGTCCACACCATGGGACGCGGGATCCTCGGGCGCGGCGTCCTGCTGGACATCGCCCGCCATCTCGGCGTCCCCTGCGTCCCGCCCGGCACGGTGATCGGCCCGGAACTGCTGGACGACGCGCTGTCGGCGACCGGGCTCGACCTGGGTTCCGGCGACATCCTGCTGGTGCGGACCGGGGCGCTGGGGAGCTGGGACGGCACGCCGGGCTCGTTCGGCACGTCGCCGCAGCCGGGACTGGACGCCTCGGCCGCCGCCTGGATCGCCGAGCGGGACCTCGTCCTGGTCGGCGCCGACAACTCGGCGGTCGAGGCGCTGGACGCCACCCAGGACTCCTGGGACATCCCCTTCCACATCGCGGCGCTGCGCGACCTCGGCCTGCCGCTCGCCGAGCTGCTGTGGCTGGACGACCTGGCCGAGGACTGCGCGGAGGACGGCGTGGCCGAGTTCCTGTTCGTCGCGCAGCCGCTCCCGATCGTCGGCGCCGCGGGCTCGCCGTTGAACCCGATGGCCGTCAAGTAGGTGGCCGTCAAGGAGTCCGGATCAGACCCCCGTTCCGGTCCGGGTCTGCCCGAGGTAGGACGCGAGCACGGTGTCACGGTCGCGCAGTTCCTCCGACGCGGCCTCCATGACGATCGAACCACCGCTCATCACCGCGGCGCGCTGGCAGATCCTGGTGGTGAGGTGGACGTTCTGCTCGATGACCAGCAGCGCCGTCCGTTCCCGCACGGCCACCAGCGCCTGGGCGACCGCGTCGGCGACCAGCGGCGCCAGCCCCAGCGAGGGCTCGTCCACCAGCAGCAGCCGCGGCGCCGCGACCAGGGCGCGGCCGATGGCGACCATCTGCTGCTCGCCGCCGGACAGCGCGAAGCCCAGCCGGCCCCGCAGCTTGGCCAGCGGCGGGAACAGGTCGTAGACGTCGTCGAAGCCGAACCCGCCGGTCCGTCCTCCACGCGCGGTGGTCCCGATCTGGAGGTTCTCGTGGACGGTGAGGTCGGGGAACACATGGCGCCCCTCCGGCACGTGGATCAGCCCGCGCCGGGCGACCTCCTCGGGTGACACCTTCGCCAGGTCGTGGCCCTCGAACGTGACCGTCCCGGTGCAGGCGGTCAGCCGGCTGACCGCGCGCAGCGTCGAGGTCTTGCCCGCGCCGTTGGGGCCCAGCAGCGCCACCGCCTCGCCCTCGTCCACGGTCAGGTCGATTCCCCGGACGGCGTGCGTGGTGCCGTACCGGACGTGCAGTCCCTCAATCCGCAGCATCTGCCGGAACTCCCAGGTATGCGCTCACCACGCGGTCGTCCCGCCAGACCTCGTCGGGCCGGCCGGAGGCGATGATCCGGCCGAGCTCCAGGACGGCGAGGCGGTCGCACAGCGCGTCAAGAAAGTCGATCTTGTGATCGACCAGGACAAGGGTGTTGCCCGCCGCCCGCACCTCGCCCAGCAGCGTGGCCAGCGCGGTGGTCTCGGCGTCGTTCAGGCCGGCGCTGGGCTCGTCGAGCAGCAGCAGCTTGGGATCGCCCGCGAGCGCCCTGGCCAGTTCGAGCAGCCGCTGCTGCCCGTAGCTGAGCAGCGACGCGTCCTCGGCCGCGAGCTCGGCGAGCCCGACCAGTTCCAGCGCCTCCATCGCGCGGTCCCAGCGGCGGCGCTCGCGCCGGAACATCAGCGGCCGGGCGGGCCACGCGCCGGTCAGCCCGCGCAACGCGGGGTCGGACGAGGACACCAGGACGTTGTCGATGCAGGACAGCTCGCCGTACACCTGCGGGGCCTGGAACACGCGGCCGATTCCGGCGCGGTGCGCGGAGCGCGGCCTGCCCAGGCGCACCGGCGTGCCGTCCACCGACACCCGGCCCTGGGCCGGGACGATGCCGCACAGCGCGTTGAGGAAGCTGGTCTTGCCGCTGCCGTTGGGCCCGGCCAGGCCGATCAGTTCCCCGCGCCCGACGGACAGGGCGACGTCGTCGACCACGCGCAGGCCGCCGAAGGTGACGGTGATCCCCTCAGCTTCGAGCAAAGGGCACCCCCTTTCGCATGAGCCGGTCCGGGACGACCCGGCCGGCGAACCGGCGGACGGCCTCGGCGATGCCGTTGGGCAGCAGCAGGACGACGGCCAGCAGCATCAGCCCGTACACGATCGAGCTGTACTCCTCGATCCCCGACAGCACCCGGGGCAGCCCGACGAACACCGCCGCGCCGATCAGCGGTCCCCACATCGAGTTGATGCCGCCCAGCAGCAGCATCAGGAAGATGCCGATGGCCAGGTCGATGTGGAAGGACTCGGTGCCGATGACCCCCTGCCAGTGGCCGATCAGGGAGCCCGCCAGCCCGCCCAGCGCCGAGCCCAGCATGAACAGCACGAGCTGCACGCGCTGGACGGCGACGCCGGAGAGGCTCGCGACCAGGCCGTTGTCGCGCGCCGCGATCGCCTCGCGGCGCATCGGCGAGCGCTCGATGCACGCGGTCAGCAGCAGGCACAGGCCCAGGGTCCCCAGGAACAGCCAGAACACCTGGCCGTCCTTGACGAACTCGTAGCCGAACAGTCGCGGCGGGTCGATGCCGACGGCCTGCCCGTGCGGGCCGGTGAACCCGTCCGCGCGCTGGAACACGACCATGCCGACCTGGGTGACCGCGAACGTCGCGATCGCGAAGTAGAAGTGCTGCGCCTTGTGCACCAGCGCCCCCACCACGCCCGCCACGAGCGCCGTGACGAGCATCGCCGAGGCGACGCCGACCCAGAACGGCTGGCCGTCCTCGCCTCGGGTGATCCAGGCGGAGGTGTAGCCGCCGAACGCCATCATGAACGTCTGGCAGAACGCGAACCGTCCGGCGAGGCCGAAGACCAGGTAGAACCCCAGCGCGGCGATCGAGTAGACCAGCCACAGGTTCACCAGGAACTGGCTGGACCTCGACGTGGCGACCTGCGGGGCGATCAGGGCGACGAGCACCACGAAGACGGCGATGGCCAGGAAGTGGTGCCGCCGGTAGTCGGGCGGCCGCACCGCCCTGAGCGGGTCCCGCATGACCTGCTTCTCGGATGTCTCTGTCGTGTCGTGCGTCTTGTCGGTCTTGTTGGCGTTATCCGGCTTCGTGGCGGCCTGCGCGGCCGCCGGCTCCCGGGGCGTCACAGCCGGCTCCTCGCGAGGTCGAACAGTCCCTGCGGGCGCAGGGCGATGACGATGAACAGCACGATCGCCGGGTAGGTCGCCGCGTACTCGGGCAGCACGTACCCGCCGACAAGCTGCTGGACGATGCCGATGACCATCGCTCCGGCCACGACGCCGCCCAGGCTGCCGAACCCGCCCAGCACCGCCGCGGCGAACGCCGTGATCATCAGGCCGAAGCCGAAGTTCAGCTCGACGGCGCCCAGCGGCGCCACCAGCAGCCCGGCCAGCCCGGCCAGCATCGCCGACATGGCGAAGGACGCCATCGCGACGTACTTGGTCCGCACGCCCATGAGCTGCGCGGTCTCCGGGTCGGCCGCCAGCGCCCTGACCTGGCGGCCGAACGCGGTGCGCTGGAAGACCATCAGCAGCGCGATCACCGCGATCGCGCCGACGATGAGGATGAGGATGCGCTGGTAGGCGATGTTGGCGCCGGCGACGCGCAGGACGCCGCCGCCCACGGGGCTGTCCAGCGCCCGGGGGGTGGCGCCCTGCCACACCGAGATGAAGCCGCGGATCACGATGGCGGCCGCCAGGGTGGCGATCACGACCACCATCGCGGGCCGCTTGCGCAGCGGCGCGTGCGCCACCCGCTCGATCAGCACGCCGATCAGGCCCATCAGCACGATGGTCAGGACATAGCCGGGGATGGTGGGCAGGCCGAGGTCGGCCACCGTCCACACCCCGATGTAGGCGCCCAGGGTGATCAGATCGCCATGGGCGAAGTTGATCACCCCGGTGGCCTTGTAGAGGACGAGGAAGCCGAGCGCCACCAGGGCGAGCACGGCGCCCAGTGCGATGCCGCCCGCGGTCAGCGCGATGAATTTGTCCACGGTCAGCCCTTCGCCGCCTCCGTCGGCGGGAACTGGTAAGTGATCATTTCGGTGGATTTGCCGTCCGCGCCGAAGCGCTGGATCGAGACGGTGTGGTTCATGAAGTGCGCGCCGTCGGTCTTGTACTGGGCGGCGCAGATGATCCCGTGCTGCGGGGTGACGGTGATGCCGTTCAACGCCTTCTGGATCGCCTCCGGTTCGGTGCTGCCGGCCTTCTCGATCGCGGCCTTGGCGATGTAGACGGCGTCATGGCTCTCCGCGGCCAGGTCGGTCGGGATCTGCTTGAAGCGCCGCAGGTACTCCTGGCCGAAGGCGTTGGTCGCCGGGTTCTTGGACCCGACGGGCGCGCAGGCGTTGGTGCCGTACAGCAGGCTCAGCGCCTCACCGGTGACCAGCTTGTTGTTGGCCGCGATGTTGGCCGAGGACGAGGAGATCGTGGGGATCTTCATCCCGTTCTGCACGAACTGCTTGAGCTGGACGGCCAGCGGGTTGGGGTAGGTGAACGCGATGACCGCCTGCGAGCCCTTCATCGCCAGCACGTCCTGGGTGAGGTCGGTGGCGGTCGGGTCGTAGTTGCGGGTGGCCACCGGGGTGAGACCGCGCTGCTTGAGGGCGGCGGCGACGGCCTTGGTGTTGGTCATCCCGTACGACTCGTTGGTGCCCATCAGGCCGATCTTGGTGGCCTTGAGCTGCTCGACGGCGAACCGGACGGTCGCCTGGTCCTTGAACTCGTCGGACGGCTGCACCACCCAGAACCACTCGCTGCCGCCCGGACCGCCGAAGCGCAGCGGCGAGCTGGCGCTGGCCAGGCTGATCAGCGGGATGCCGGCGCGGTCCACCTGGGTCTTGCTGGCCAGCAGCGCCGACGAGGCGGTGAAGCCGAGCATCACCACGGGGTCCTTGTCGACCGCCTGGAGGAACTGGCCGGTGGCCTTCTGCGGGTTGAGCGGGTCGGCCGGGACCCGCTCCAGCACGATCTTCTGCCCCTTGATCCCGCCGGCGGCGTTGATCTTCTCCACCGCCATCAGGGCGCCGTTGTTGTAGTCGTCGATGGCGGCGGCGCTCTCGCCCTTGACCTCCCACAGCCCGACCATCTTGATCGGCTCGTCGATGCCCTTCTCGGATCCACCGCCGGAGCCACCGCACGCGGCCACGAGGACAGCGCAGGCTCCGAGCAGTGACGTCAAGGCGGGTCTGGCACGCATGGTGAATCGCCTCCATACACACACGTCCGGCCCTGGCGGGAGCCGTTCGCCCGCCCCCCTCGGCCGTTGTGGTGGTCAGCTTCTACCAAGCGCTTGTTTTAGTCAATGGTCTAGATCTGGCCAGCTCAGACGGCGTGATCATCCGAACGCCTGCTGTAGGGTGCGCGCGACCAGCTCGCCGAACCCGTGCAGCGCCCGCTCGCTGGAGCGCTCCTGGGGCGCGGCGACCACGACGGCGGCGGCCGTCCCGGTCTCCGGCGGGACGGGCACCGCGGCCGCCCACAGCGGCCGTTCCGGCTCGGCCTGGACGGCGTACCCGCGGCGCCGCACCTCGTCCAGGACCGGGGCCGCGCCGGCCGCCTCGGCCGCGCCCAGGACGCGCTCGACCTCCGCCCCGTCCATCGCCGCGAGGATCGCCTGGCCGCCCGCCGTGCCCATGCCGAACGGGCCGCTGTAGCCCACCGGGTAGGAGATGCGCAGCGGATGGGTGCTGGCGATCTCGTCGGCGACGATGAGCGACGAGCCGTCCGCGACCGTCAGCCACACGGTCTCGTTGGTCGCGTCGTGCACCGCCCGCAGCACGCCGCGGACCCGTTCGCGCACCGTCCGGTCCCCGACGAACCGGCCGCCGACCGACAGCGCGCGGCCGGTGAGCACCCAGCGGCCGTCGCCGGGCGCGGGCCTGATCCAGCCCTCCTCGTGCAGCGTCGCCAGGATGCGCTGCACCGCGCTCTTGTCCATGCCGAGGTCTCTGGCGAGCGCGCCGAGCCCCACGGGCTGGCGTTCCGACACCGCTTCGAGCACGGTGAGCGCCCTGCTCACCACCTGGATCGTCTTGACAGCCACCGTCCGGAAGCCCCACGCTAGGGTCGATTGGTGCTACACCATATCACTCAGTGATACACCTGTGGGCGCGACCGACCCGGGAGTAGCCGATGGCCCGTATCCACCCCGCCGAGGGCTTCGACCTCGGCGACCTCGACCGGCTCGACCAGCGGACGCGGATCGCCCGGCTGCACGCCTCCGTCCTGGCGCACCGGCCCAAGATCGCCCACGCCGTGAACGAGGCGTACCGCGCCGCGCTCGAAGAGGAGGGCACGCTGCCGCCGCGGCTGGTGGAGCTGGTCCGCATCCGGCTGGCCTTCCACAACCAGTGCCGTAGCTGCATGGCCGTCCGGTACACCTCGGGCATCGAGGACGGCGTCACCGAAGAGCTGGTGTGCTCCCTGGAGAAGCCCGAGGAGGCCGAGGACCTGACGCCCGCCGAGCGCGCCGCGCTGCGCTTCGCCGACCTGCTCGCCACCGACCATCTGGCCATCGACGAGTCCGTCTACGACGACCTGCGGCAGTACTTCGACGAGGGCGAGATCGTGGAGCTGGGGCTGCGGTGCGCCCGCACGATCGGGTTCGGCAGGCTCAACGCGACCTGGATGAACATCGACCATCTGCCCGACCGGTTCAAGGACGTCGAGAACGTCCTGACGCCGTGGGGCGGCGAGACGATCACGTGGTGAGCGAGGCCGAGGCGCTGGTCCTGGAGGACTACGGCCGCCTGGAACGCCGCGCGCTGCCGCTGCCGCCCATCGGCGCGGACGACGCGCTGCTCCGCGTGGAGGCGTGCGGGCTGTGCGGCTCCGACCACGAGGTCTTCACCGGGCGCATGCGCTGGCCCGTCGGCTTCATCCCCGGGCACGAGACCGTGGGCGTCCTGGAGAAGGTCGGCGCCGCCGCCGCCGAACGGTGGGGCGTGCGGGAGGGAGACCGCGTCGCCGTCGGCAACCGGCGCGCCTGCCGCGACTGCCCTCGCTGCCGCGACGGCGACCTGGCGGGCTGCGAGCGCTTCGACCCCCGGGAGTCGTACGGCATGATCCCGGTCTCGACCGCGCCGGGCCTGTGGGGCGGCTACGCCTCGCACCACTACCTGGCGCCGGAGTCCGTCGTCCACCGCGTCCCGGACGGGCTCGACCCGGTCACGGCGACGCTGTTCAACCCGCTGGCCGCCGGGCACACCTGGGCGGCCGAGGTGCCGCGCACCCGTCCGGGCGAGGTGGTGGCCGTGCTGGGGCCGGGCGTGCGCGGCATCTGCGCCGCGGTCGCCGCCAAGGCCGCCGGGGCGCGGTTCGTGCTGGTCACGGGGCATGGGGAGCGCGACGCTTCCCGCCTGCGCACGGCGTCCGAGCTGGGCGCCGACCTGGTGGTGGACGTGGCGCGGGACGATCCGGTGGAGGCGCTCGAGGCGGCGACCGGCGGGCTGGCGGACGTCGTGGTCGACGCCACGGCCGACGCGCCCGAGGCGTTCGGCCAGTCGCTGAGGCTCGCGGGCCGCGGCGCCCGCGTGGTGTGCGCCGGGGTACGCGGGGACGGCGTGACCGCCACCTGCGAACCCGACCTGATCATGTCGAGGGAGCTGCGCGTCACGGGGGTGCGCGGAGTGTCGACGGACGCGCCCGGACGGGCCCTGGACCTCCTCGGCTCGGGGCGCTTCCCGTTCGGGTCGGTGTCCACGCGGGTGGCGGGCTTCGACGACGTCGGCCGCCTGCTGCTCACCATGGCGGGGAAGACCGCGGAGGCACCGCCTCTGCACGCCGTGTTCGTCCCCGGGACGGCCCCATGAGCTGGCTCGACGACGTCCACGAGATCGAGCAGGTCATCTACGCCTACGCGATCGCCATCGACACCCGCGACTGGGACCTGCTCGACGGCTGCTTCGCGCCCGACGCCGCCATCCGGATGAGCGTCGCCGGCCGCTACCCGTCCCCGGCAGCGTACCGGGACAAGGCCAAGGCCACGCTGGCGACGCTCGACGCGACCCACCACGTCTTCTCCTCCCCGAGGATCGTCCCGGACGGGGAAGGGGCACGGGCCCACACCTATTACCAGGCGCAGCACGCGCGCAACGACCTCGCGCCCGACTCGCTCCTCATGATCGGCGGATGGGTCGAGGACCGCTTCGAACGCCGGGACGGCCGCTGGGTCATCACCGCCCGCCACGGAACGGCCGTCTGGTTCGATGGCAACCCTCAGGTGCTCGGCCTGGACGTCACCCGGGGCGCCAATCCCGCGCTCGGCCGATGAGTTCTCGCCCTCACCCGAGTCTGCACTGGTGACAAGCGGATTCCGACTTGGGGGAGGGCATTGATGAGCGAGTCGAAGACCTACACGCTGGACGCGCCGGGAGCCGTGCTGCACTACGACGTGCGCGCCGGCGAGAGCACCACCGAGCCCGTCCTGCTGCTGATCGGATCCCCGATGGCCGCCCCGGGGTTCGTCAGCCTGGCCGCCCACTTCACCGACCGCACCGTGGTGACCTACGACCCGCGCGGGTCCGAGCGCAGCAAGCGCACCGACGGCGCCGCGGAGACCACCGTCGACGAGCACGCCGACGACCTGCACCGGCTGATCGACGCGCTGGACGTCGGGCCGGTGGACGTCTTCGCCAGCAGCGGCGGCGCCGTGAACGCGCTGGCGCTGGTGGCCCGGCATCCCGAGCAGGTCAGGACGCTCGTGGCGCACGAGCCGCCGGCCTCCAGCCAGTTGCCCGACAGCGAGGCGATCCTGGCCGCCTGCGTCGCCATCCGGGACACCTATCTGAGCAGCGGCTTCGGCCCGGCGATGGCGAAGTTCATCGCGCTGATCAGCCACTCGGGGCCGTTCCCCGCCGACTTCGCCGAGCAGCCCGCGCCCGACCCGGCGACCTTCGGGCTGCCCACCGAGGACGACGGGTCCCGCGACGACCCGCTCCTCGGGCAGAACATGGTCACGTGCAACGCCTTCCGGCCCGACTACGAAGCGCTCCGCGCCGCCTCCACCCGTATCGTCATCGGCGTGGGCGAGGAGTCGGGCACGATCCTGCCCGGACGGGCCGCCCTGGCCGTGGCCGACGGGCTCGGGACGAAGGCGGTCACCTTCCCCGGCGGCCACGACGGGTTCCTCGGCGGCGAGTACGGCGCGATGGGCAAGCCCGATGAGTTCGCCGCCACGCTGCGGACGGTGCTCACCGGCTGAGCAGGGGCGCCCCGCCTCCCCCGACCGCCCGGTTCCCCCGGCCGGGCGGTCTTGCATGATCGAAATGCCTGATATACGACCGAGGGCGAATGATCATCTTGCATCGGCTCGTGCCGGAAGGCCGCGCCGCGCCTTGGGAGGCATGATGCACGAGTCCGAGGTCAGCCGCCGCACCCTCCTCCGCGGCACCGGAGTGGCGATGGGCGGTGCCGTGCTCGGCACGGCCGCGTCCACGGCACCCGCCGCCGCGGAGGAGCGGGCCGGGCGGTCCGAGACCGCCCTGGCGGAAGGAACCAACATCTCCGCAACGGCGGCGCACTTCCTCGACGGGATCTGCTCGGCCTACCACGACGCCCGGTTCTTCGGGCTCGCCTGAGCCTCCTAGCCGAGGCCCTTGGTGGTGGTGCGCTGAAGCCGGCGGCGTGAGGTGAGCCCCAGCTTGACGAAGATCTTCCGGAGATGCCATTCGACGGTGCGGGGGCTGATGAAGAGCCGGGCGCCGATCTCCGGGTTGGTCAGGCCCTCGCGGACGAGCCGGATGATGTGCGCCTCCTGAGGCGTCAGCTCGCTCGCGGCCTGGGCGGTGCGCCTGCGCGCGCTCTCACCGGTGCTCCGCAGCTCGCGCGCCGCCCGCCGCGCGAACGCGAGCATGCCCATGGCGGCGAACAGGTCGTAGGCGGCGCGCAGGTGCCCGCGTGCGGCGCGCCGGTGATGCCGGCGGCGCAGCCACTCGCCGTAGAGGAGGGGCCATGAACGCCGCCGCGGCGGCCAGCCCTCCGCGCGCCCGTGCCCGTCCCGCCGAGCCTTCGAGTTCCAGCGCCACGGCCTCGTCCGGGCCGAGCGCGCCGTGCGCCGCGTGCCAGGCGCGCCGGTCGGGGTCGGCCTGCGGGTCGGTGACCGCGGCCAGCGCCCGGTGCGTGCCGCGCCGGCTCTCCGGCGACGCCGACCAGTACACGCCCGACCGGACGAGCGGATGGGCGAAGCGCACCAGCTCGCCGATGTCGAGCAGCCCGGCCGACACCGCGGGCGCCGCCGCCTCGATCCCGATCCGCAGCCGCTCGGCGGCGCGCCACAGCAGCACCGGCTCGCCGCTCGGCTCGGCCGCCGCCACCAGCAGGAACCGCCGGGTCTCCAGCGGGAGGTGGGCGACCCGCCGCTGGTAGGACTCGCGGATCCGTCCCGTCAGGGCCGGCCCGCCGGGCAGGCCGAACCCGCCGGCGAACTCCGCGGGCGTGCAACCCCTGGGCAGCTCCACCAGCGCCAGCGGGTTGCCCCTCGCCTCGGCGACGATGCGGTCCAGCACCTGCGCGTCCCACCGGCCCGGGAGCACCGAGCGCAGCAGTTCGCGGGCGTCCTCGTCGGGCAGGCCCCCCACCAGTAACTCCGGTAGGCCGGTGGGCTCCGTACCGGCCGGGGCGCCGCCCGGCACCCCGTGGGTCACCCGGGACGCGAAGACGATCGCGACCGACTCGGCCATCAGCCGCCGCGCGGTGAAGGCCAGCACCTGCATCGACGCCCGGTCCAGCCATTGCGCGTCGTCCACCACGCACAGCAGCGGCCGTTCCCTCGCCACCTCGGCCAGCAGCCCCAGGGTGGCCAGCGCCACCCGGAATGCGTCGGGCGCGTTCCCCGACCCCAGCCCGAGCGCCGCCCTCAACGCCTCCTGCTGCGCGCCGGGAAGGCGATCGAACCGATCGGACATCGGCGCGCACAATTGGTGCAGGCCCGCGAAAGCAAGCTCCATTTCGGACTGCACACCGGTAATACGCGACACCCGAAAACCCCGGGCCCGGCCGACCACATAGTCCAAGAGGGCGGTCTTCCCCACGCCCGCCTCACCGCGCACCACCAGCGCCCGGCTCTCACCACCACGGACGGCGTCCAGCAGGCCGTCCAGCCGCTCGCACTCCCTGCCCCGCCCCCGCAACACCAGGCACCACCCACCCATCAGCCCATCGCCGACTCGTCCCAGGGGCTGACGCAACCCACACTAGAAAGCCCGTGTCACAACCGGAACGGGCATGGGCCCGGAAACCATGATCGGCCACCTCCGGACACGTTTCGAACCGGCCCGCCCGGTCGCCTCCGGCATCACGTTTCGGAGGGCGGGAATGCCATAACCTATACGCTTTATCGGATCCTCCAATATCACCGGAGGAATCGGATGTCCATAACGCCGCCGTGGTAGTCCCCGGCGAGCCCGGCGGCCCGCCGGGGGCCGGTCGGCTCACGAACGGTCGCCCAGCTCCTTCCGGAGCAGCCGCGCGGCGCCGGACATGGCGCGCATCTTCCCCTCCGCGGACTCGCGCGGAAGGTACTTCATCCCGCAGTCGGTGGCGATGACGATCTGCTCGGGCGGGATCCGGTCGAACGCCCGGCGGACGCGGCCGGCGACCAGCTCGGCGGACTCCACCGCGTGGTCGGACAGATCGATCACCCCGAGGATGATGGTCTTGTCCGTGAGGTCGGCGAGCACCCCCAGGTCGAGCCCGGACTGCGCGGTCTCGATCGAGATCTGGTCCACCGGGCAGCCCGCCAGCTCCGGCAGGAACGAGTAGCCCTCCGGACGCTCGTGGATGATCGCCGCGTAGCCGAAGCAGATGTGCACGGCGGTGGTGCCGGTGATCCCCTCCAGCGCGGCGTTCAGCGCGGCCAGGCCGTACGCGCGGGCGGCCTCCGGGCGCGCCTGCATGTAGGGCTCGTCGATCTGCACGATGTCGGCGCCCGCCGCGAACAGGTCGGCGATCTCGGCGTTGACCGCCTTCGCGTAGTCCATCGCCGCGGCCTCGGCGTCGGGGTAGTACTCGTTCTGCGCCTGCTGGGACATGGTGAACGGGCCCGGCACCGTCATCTTGATCGTCCGGTCGGTGTGCGCCCGCAGGAAGCGCACGTCATCGACCTCGACCGGGTGGGGCCTGTGGATCGGCCCGACGATCCGCGGCACGGGATTGGGGTGGCCGCTGCGGTCCAGCGCCGTGCCGGGATTGTCGATGTCGACGCCCTCCAGCGCCGTCGCGAAATGGTTGGAGTAGCTCTCCCTGCGGATCTCCCCGTCGGTCAGGATGTCGAGCCCCGCCTCCTCCTGCGCCCGGATCGCCAGCAGCGTGGCGTCGTCCTGGGCTTGGGCGAGGAACTCGGGTGGGATGCGCCACAGTTCCTTGGCGCGCACCCGCGGCGGGAAGCGCCCGGCGAGCTTGGAACGATCGATCAGCCATTCGGGCTGGGCATAGCTTCCGACAAGCGACGTCGGCAGTAGGGGCAACGATGCCATGGGGTCTCCTCGGGATCATGACGACCGCCCCAGTCTGGGCATCCCGCCCCGCCCTCGTCCAGTTGCCTCTTGTCCCATAGGTCGGACATACGTCATCATTCCGCCCCATGCGCGGGGGACTGGTCGTACGGAGGATGGGAGGCGACCGGGCCCTGCTGCTGGCCGCCTGCGCGACCGCGCTGTTCACCACGACCCTGCTGGCGGCGCTCGTCGGGTACGCCGGGTCGGTGACGCGGGAAGGGTTACGCAGGACCCTGGCGGAGGCGACGTTCGACTCGTCCGGGACGAGGATCGCCGCGCACGTCCCCGCCGGGGGCTTCGCCGCGACCAAGCAGCGGGTCGAGCGGTCACTGCGGCGGATCTACCGGGACGTGCCGCTGTCGGTCTCGGCAGGGATGCGCAGTGACTCCTACACCCTGCCCGGGCAGGAGCGGCGCGACCACCCCGACCTCACCGCGTTCGCCGGCTACACCGGGATCGAGGGGCATGCCCGGCTGGCACGGGGTCGCCGGCCGCGTGCCGCCGGGGGCGGTGAGGTGGAGGCGACCCTACCGAGTGCCGCCGCCAGGTGGATCCGCGCAGGCGTCGGGGACGTCCTCACGCTGCGCGGCAGGATCGACACCGACGATGTCGTGCGGGTGAGGGTCGTCGGGCTGTTCGACGCCACGCGTCCCGAGGAGTACTTCTGGCAGGGCGACCGGCTCATCACCACGGGCGCCGAACGGCTGGACTACACGACCTACGGGCCGTTCGTGGTGCGTCCCGAGGTGTTCGCCGGCCGGTTCACCGCCACGGGCGCGGACGTCCGCTGACGGGCCGGACGGAGGTCAGGGCGCTGCGCGGCGCCTCGCTGAGCGCGTACCCCGGCGAGCTGGTCGCGATCAACGGCCGTTCCGGCTCGGGCAAGACCACCCTGCTCAACCTGATCGGCGGCCTGGACGTCCCGGACTCGGGCACGGTCCGGGTGGACGGCCGGGACGTCGGCGCGCTCGCCGAGGACGACCTGCTGTCGCTGCGCCGCGACGTCATCGGGTTCGTGTTCCAGTCGCACGGCCTGATCCCCGTGCTGTCGGCGGCCGAGAACGTGGAGGTGCCGCTGCGGCTGGCCCGCAGGCCGGCGGCCGAGCGCGCCGAGCGGGTCCGCGTCCTGCTGTCCCTCGTCGGCCTGCGCGAGCACGCGGAGCAGCGGCCCTACGAGCTGTCGGGCGGCCAGCGGCAGCGGGTGGCCATCGCCCGCGCCCTGGCCAACCGTCCCCGGGTGCTGCTGGCCGACGAGCCGACCGGCCGGCTCGACTCCGAGACCGCGGCGACGATCATGCCGCTGCTGCGCGCGGTGGTCCGCAGCGAGAACGTCACCGCGCTGGTCGCCACGCATGACAGGGTGCTGCTGGGGGCGGCGGACCGCGTCCTGAACCTGCGGGACGGCACGATCGCGGAAAGCCGGCGGCCCGCCTGAATCCTCCCCGCCGCGCCGGAACCCCGGAATGGTACCGGCGCAAGGGGGGAAGGGTGGATCGGAGGGGATCCTTGCGTATCAGCGGTGTTGAGGGGACGGATCTGTTCACCGGGCCGCCGCTCGCACCCCGGCAGGTCGTGCGGGTGGGGCTGGCGGCGGAGCGCGCGGTCGGGGAGCTTCGGGTACGGGTGGACGGGCCGGCGGTCACGACGCCCGAGCCGGTGATCGTGGCCGGGCTCGCGGCGGGCGAGGAACGGTCCGTCGAGGTGGGGGTCCGGCTGGACGAGCCGGTCACCGAGGGGGCCGCGCGCCGGGTGACCGCGGTCGCCGAGGAGACCGGGCCGGACGCGGGACGGTGCACGGCGGAGGGTGAGATCGTCGCGGCGGCCACCGGCTGGACGATGTGGATGGTCTCGCACTTCCACTACGACCCGGTGTGGTGGAACACCCAGGGCGGGTTCACCGAGGCGTGGTACGACCTGCCGGGGGCGGAGGCGCTGCGGCCCGGAACGGTGAAGACCGCCTTCGACCTGGTGCGCGCCCATCTGGACGCCGCGCGCCGGGACCCCGACTACAAGTTCGTGCTCGCCGAGATCGACTACCTCAAGCCGTACTGGGACGTCTTCCCCGAGGACCGGGCCGACCTGCGGCGCCTCCTCGGCGAGGGACGGATCGAGATCGTCGGCGGCAACTACAACGAGCCGAACACCAACCTCACCCACCCCGAGTCGACCATCCGCAACGCGGTGTACGGGGTCGGCTACCAGCGCGACGTGGTCGGCGGCGACCCCCGGTCGGCGTGGATGCTGGACGCGTTCGGGCACGACCCCGCCTACCCGGGGCTCATGGCGGACGCGGGGCTGACGTCCAGCGCGTGGGCGCGCGGCCCCTTCCACATGTGGGGGCCGAACCGGCATGTCGGCGACAACCGGCGGATGCAGTTCCCCTCGGAGTTCGAGTGGATATCACCGAACGGGCGCGGGCTGCTCACCGCGTACATGGCGAACCATTACGGCGCCGGCTGGGCCATGGAGGGAGCCCCGGGACGCGACGAGGCCGCGCGGATCGCCTACGGGCAGTTCGCCGAGCTCAAGCCGGTCGCGGCCACCCGCAACGTGCTCCTGCCGGTGGGCGCCGACCATGTCGTCCCGTCCCGCTGGTGCACCGAGATCCACCGGGACTGGAACGCGCGGTACGTCTGGCCGCGTTTCGTGGTCGGCCTGCCCCGCGAGTTCTTCGGCGCGGTGCGGGAGGAGCTGGGCGCGAGCGGGCGGCGGCCCAGCCCGCAGACCCGCGACATGAACCCCGTCTACACCGGCAAGGACGTCTCCTACATCGACACCAAGCAGGCGCAGCGCGCCGCCGAGGTCGCCGTCCTGGACGCCGAGCGGCTGGCCACCCTCGCCGCGCTGGGCGGCGCCCCCTATCCGGGTGAGGAACTGGACAAGTCGTGGCGGCAACTGGTCTACGGCGCGCACCACGACGGCATCACCGGGAGCGAGTCCGACCAGGTGTACGTCGATCTGCTCGGCGGCTGGCGGGAGGCGTACGAGCTGGCCGACCGGGCGCGGACGCAGGCGATCGACGACCTGGCGGCGCGCGTGGACACCTCCGGCACGGGCGTCGCCGTCGTCGTGGTCAACACGCTGTCATGGCCGCGGCACGGGATCACCGAGGTGCGGTTGACCATCCCGGACGGCGGCTTCCGGGGTGTGCGCCTCGTGGACGAGGACGGGGAGACCGTCCCGGCGCTCGGTGCAGGGGTGCGGCGCGACGGCTCGGGACGGCTGACCCGGATCACGCTGACCTTCCTCGCGAGGGACGTCCCGGCGCTCGGGTACCGCGTGTATCGCGCCGTCCCGGACGAGGCCGTGCCCGGCGGCTGGACCGCCCTGCCCGATGAGGGGCGGGCGGCACCGGTGACCGTGGCCAACCAGGCGTTCGAGGTGACCGCCGATCCGGCGCGCGGCGGTGCCCTGACCTCGATCCGTGCCCTGCGTGACGGGCTTGAGCTGCTGCGGTCCGGCGGGCTCGGCGGCGAGTTCGTCCTCCAGCGGGAGCACCCGACCCACCCGGTGTGGGGCGAGGGGCCGTGGCATCTGCTGCCCGCCGGTCCCGGCACCGGGAGCGGCGACGGCGGGGCGGGGAACGCGGTCGTCCGGGCGGAGGAGTGCGCCGTCGGCCGCCGCGTCGTGACCGAGACGTCGCTCGGCGGTCTGCGGATCACCGGCGAGGTGCTGCTGTGGGACGGCGTCGGCCGGGTCGACTTCCGGAGCCGGGTCCACGGGTCGATCGGCTCGGACCACCTGCTGCGGGTCCGCTTCGATCTCAACGTTCCGGGCGGGCGGCCGGTGTCGGAGGTCGGGTTCGGCGCGATCGGCCGGCCGTTCGGGTTCCCGGACGCCGACGCCGCCGAGGACCTGTGGACGCTGGACAATCCCGCGCACACCTGGACGGCGCTCGGCAGCACCGCCCGCATCGCCCTGACCGGCGACGACGGAACCCGCCACGAGCACGCGATCGGCGTCGCCGAGGTGGTCGCGGCCGACGATCCCCAGGCGGCCGGGGAGGTGCGCGCCGTGCTGGCCGCGCTCGCCGCGCAGGGCGTGACGGCGACCCGGACCCTACCGGAAGGTCCCCGCTACGGCGCCCTGGACGTCGACTCGAACCTGCCGGACGTGCGCATCGTCCTCGGCGGCCCGGAGACCAACCCGTTCGCCGAAGAGGTCCTCGAGGGCGCCGATCCGGCGTACCGGGAGGCGCTGGCGGACCACGGCCGGGTGCTCGTGCCGCCCGCCCGTCCCCTCAGCGAGGTCTGGCGGCCGGGCGCGGACCTGCGCGGGACGAGGGACCTGCCGGTGCTCATCGTCTCCGGCGACCTGGCCGCCTTCCGGGACGACCTCGCCGACGCGACGATCGAGGTGCGCCACTCCGGGGCGCTCGCCGATGCGGACGGCGCTCTGGCCGGGTACTCGGTGGCGCTGCTGAACGCCGGCACGCCCGGTACCGTCACCACGACCGGCGGGACCATCAACCTGAACCTGATGCGTTCGTGTAGCACGTGGCCGAGCGGCGTGTGGATCGACGGGCCGCTGCGCACCGCCCCGGACGGGTCCAGCCTGTCGTGGCAGCACTGGAGCCACACGTTCCGCTACAGCCTGGTGGCGGGCGAGGGCGACTGGCGCACCGCCGGGTTCGTGCAGGCCGGGCAGGAGTTCAACCATGACCTTCTCGCGCGGGAGACCACGTCCCACTTGGGTGGGCTACCGCCGAGCGCCGGGCTGGTGACGGTACGGCCGGGCAACGTCGTGCTGAGCGCGCTCAAGCCGTCCGGCAACCCGCTGGCCGCTGGGCGCGACGGCGCCCAGGACCCTCTGGACGGCCTCACCGTACGTCTGCACGAAACGACGGGACGGGCGACGACCGCGCGGATCGAGCTGCTCACCGGAATCGCCGAAGCGGAGGTGACCGACCTGCTGGAGGCCCCCACCGGCCGGCGCCTCGACGACGCTTCGCCGGAACTGGGGCCGCTCGACGTGGTGACCCTGCGGCTGCGTCCCGAACGCGGGCTACCGGCCGCTGATCACCGGCAGGCCGGGCGGGAGCGGCGGCCGGTGTTCTCCCGCTACTGGCTGCACAACCAGGGCCCGGCACCGCTGGGCAACAAGCCGGTCGCGGTGCACGTGTCCCCGCCGCGGCTCGACGGGCCGGGGACGCTGCGCGTGACGGTGGCCGCGTCCGGGCGCCCCGCGAGGGGAAGGCTGGAGCTGCTCGTCCCCGACGAACTGGTGGCCGCCGTGCAGCCTGGCCGCCTCGACTACCGGTTGGACGAGGGCGAGTTCGCGGCATGGGACCTCAAGGTGGGCGTGGACGGCGCCGCCGAGGGGACGTACTACCTCGCCGCCCGGATCCACGATGACCAGGGCCGCGCCTGGGAGGACGTGGCGGCGATCAGAATCGGCGAGGCGGCCCAAGCCGACCCGCTGGAGATCCTGGTGACCCCTGGCGCCCTCGCCCTGGCGCGAGGGGAGTCGGCGGAGCTGAACGTGGAGGTACGCGGCTGCGCGGCGTCCCCGGTGCGAGGGGAGGCGCAGGTGGTGAGCCCCTACGGCACCTGGGGTCCGGGCGCGGACGTGCTGATCGATCCGTGGACGCTGCCGTTCGAGGTGGCGCCCGGGGACACCGCCGCTCTGCGCTTCCCCGTGCGCGCCGCCGCGTCCGCGAGTCCGGGCGCCTGGTGGGCACTGGTGAAGGTGACGGCGTTCGGGCACCTCCACTACAGCGAGACCACCGCCATCACGGTGGGCTCCTGCTAGCCCAGTTGCTCAAGCGTCATTTTCGCGAGAGAAACCGTGCTCAATGTGGACTCCGGATCGGCCACCAGGTCCCGAAGCATGCGGACGGCCTCGTCCCGATCCCCTCTCTGGTTGACGATGAGCGCCTTGTTGAGCAGCAACTGCCCCTTCGTCTCGGCGTCCGGCGTCGCGGCGAGCCCGCTCTCTATGGCGCGCAGCCGGGCATCGGGATCGTCGGTCAGAAGTCCGGCGAGCTCCTTCCAGGCCGGGGCGAAGTCCGGGAACTGGGCCACGATGCCTTCGAGAATGGCCCTCTTCCGTCCCGGATCGTCGAGGAATTCGAGCATCAGGAACGCGCGTGCGAAGCCCTCGTGCAACTCCCCCGCCAGCTCGCGCCGCAGAATGTGGAGGGAGGTCTTGCAGGTGAAGAATCCGCGCGGCGCCATCTGGTCGACCTGCGCATAGGCCCTCTCCGCCTGGACGATGTCGCCCATGAGCACGTAGGTGAAGGCCGCGTCGTACGGCGGATAGGGCCAGTCGGGCGCCTGCGCGTGGGCGCGTTCGAGCAACCGGAGCGCGCCGTCGTAGTCGCCTTCCTGGCCCGCCATCCGTGCCTGCTGGTGAAGCCGCTGCGCCTCCGCCGGGACGGCGCCGCCTTCCGTGATCTCCATGGCGGCTCACGCTACCGGCGGCTACCCGCCGAAGTAATACCTCCTGGCGCCCGGGTGCAGCGGGATCGGCTCGGTCTTCGCGGCCTGGGCCTTGTCGATGTTCTCGGCCTCGGGATGCACCCTGACCAGGTCCTGCCGGCGGTCGAAGATGACCTTGGCCAGCTCGAAGGCCAGGTTGTCGGGCATCTTCGGTGAAACGATCAGCACGTTGGGCACCAGGATCGTCGACACCGGCCCCGGGGTCCTGTACACGTTCCGCCGGATGGTGGTGGGCTGGTAGATCTGGCCGTACCTGGCCTGCAACTTGGGCAGCTCCCTGCGGAGCGGCACGAAGACCGCCCGGGTCTTCACAGTGGTCATCAGGTCGGTGATGCCGCTGGTGGGCAGGCCGCCCGACCACACCATGGCGTCGATCGTGCCGTCCTTCATGCCCTGGACGGTCTCGGGCAGCGACAGCGCCTGCCGCCGGATGCCCGACTTCGGGTTGATGCCCGCCGCCTCCAGCAGGCGCACCGCCATGGCCTCCGTCCCGGAGTTGGGCGAACCGGTGGAGACCCGCTTGCCCCGCATGTCCGCGACGCTCCGGATGCCGGAGTCGGTGCGGGCGATGACGTGGACGTAGTTGTTGTAGATGCGGGCGAGCGCGCGGATCGGCTGCGGGGAGTCGAACGAGTGCTTGCCCGTCGCGGCCTCCCCCGCCACGTCGGCGAGGGTGAACGCGATGTCGGAGTCGCCGCGCACGACCCGCTGGATGTTCTCGATGGACGCGCCGGTGGCCTCGGCGGTGGCCTGGTAGCCGCGGACGTTCTTGCTGATCACGTCCGCGTAGCCGCCGCCGAGCTGGTAGTAGACGCCGGTGGTGTCGCCGGTGGCGATGGACAGCCGGCCCCGGTTGTAGAGGCCGCCTTCGTCGCTCTCATGTTCGCCGCCGCAGGCCGTCAGCCCCAGCGTCGTCGTCAGCGCCAGCGTCGCCAGGACGGCGCGGGAGCGGAGGATGGTGCGCATCGTTGTCCTTCCCTGGCAGAGGGGGTGGAGGAGAGGAGAAGGGTCTGGCCGGCAGCAGATGGACGGCCACGGCGGCGGCCACCCCGAACGCGACCGCCCCGGCCACGTACGCCACCGGCCCGCCGAGCCTCCGCGCGGGCCGCTCCGCGTCATACTCGGCGATCACGGCCTCGGCATCGCCCGTCCCCACACGTTCGGACACGGCAACCTCCCGTTCGGGGTCGCCCGCACGATAAGTGCGCCCCGCCCGCCCCGAAAACCCCGCACCGCCGTAACTTGACGAACCCTTAACTCGGGACTCCTGCCGGAACCGGTCACGATGGTCTTGGGATGCCGCGGTCCGCTTACGGTTCTCGCAGTGACCGAGCTCTCGGCTGTGACCGATCGCCTACCGCTGGAGGAACCCGTCCATGCCCAGCCTGTACGACCACGCCGGCGGTGATGAGGCGTTGCACCGGCTTGAAGAGATCTTCTACGGCAAGCTGCTGGCCGATCCGGTGCTGAGGCCGCTCTTCCCCGCCCGGAGGCCGGACCATGTGAAGCATCTGACGTGGTTCACGGCGGAGTCCTTCGGCGGACCCGACCGGTTCAGCCGCGAGCTGGGGTTCCCGTACCTCGTCCGGGAGCACCGGCACCTGCGGATCACCGACGAGCAGCGGCAGCGGTTCGTCGACCTCTACATGGAGGCGCTGGACGAGGCGGGGTTGCCCGACGACGAGGCGTTCCGCGCGGCATTCCGCGAACACGCGGAGTTCGGGTCGCGGGTCGCGCAGCAGAACTCCCTGGCAGAGACGGATGCCGACTTGCATCCGCTGAGCGAGGTCCCACGCTGGGCCTGGGACGGTGATGAGTGACAACGGACCACCGCAGGCGGGAGGCTCCGGCCTAGAACGAGAATGTCGCCGACACCCACTTGCCTTGCGGTGGCGTTAGCTCCACCTTCCGATCACCGGTCAGCGCCATCACCAGCGCGAGTCCCCACCCGCCGATGTCCTCCGACTCGTAGCCCTCGTCCAGGGCATGGAGGTCGGGCTCGATGTCGTGCGGCTCCCGCTCTACGACCTGCTTCGGCTGCGGCGTCGCGTTGCTGGAGTCCCAGACCCCCACCCGCACCGATCGCGCTCCGAAGAGCGCCCGGAACGTGATCGCCTCCAGCGGCGTCGCCTCGCAGGCGTTGTTGGCCAGTTCGGACGCGGCGAGGTAGATGTCATCGAGCATGCCCGGCGGCATCCGCTCGGCCAGGCCCGATCCCTCCAGGCGCGTGGCGAGCAGAACGCGAACCGTCTTGGCGAAGTCGGCAGAGGGCAGGCCGCTGTGCGCCACCTCATCGAGGACCGTCGGCCGCCCCCCATCCCGACCGATCCGCACGATTTGGTCATTTTTCACCCTCATGTCTCGCTCCCATTTCTGTCATTCGCATAACAGGATGACCACTCCACCTCTAATCTCGGAAGGTGAATTCACGATCTTCATGACGCCCCCCGAACGGAGAATGCATGCCAGGCACCCCCCCGTCAGCTCGACCCCGACCACGACATGTACGACTGGGCAGCGGTTGAGCTGCACAGACTCCGCAAGGCAAGGTCGTCCAGCCATAGGGACGTTGCGGACATAATTGACAAAGACCGCTCATTGATCTCCAAAATTGAAGCGGGTGAATCTCGGCTTCAGGAGAGGGACGCGGACAAGCTCGATGTTGCTTGGGAGACAGGCGGGCTTCTCGGGCGCATCATCAGGTGGGCCAAGTCCCGGCACTCCTCCGAGTGGAGGGCCGAACGGGCCGCGAGCGAATCGAAGGCAGACCAGATCCGCATCTGGGCACTCGGCTGGATACCGGTCCTCGCCCAGACCGAGGACTACGCCCGCGCCGTCTTCGTCGAGTGCGGGCGGCAGGACGTCGACCAAGCGGTCAAGGCCGTCCTGGAACGCCAGAGGATTCTGGAAAGGAACCCGCCCCCGCTGGTGTGGCTGCTGATCGATCAAGACGCCCTCGAGCATCAGGTCGGCGGCCGGGAGATCCACCGCGCTCAGCTCGCGCGCCTACTGGAGCTGGCGGAATCCCCGGCATGGACGGTCCGGGTGGTCCCACGATCAGCGGGCGGACATGTCGGACGAGATGGCGCCTTCGAACTGTATAGAGTGGGAAACCAGGACGTTCCATACACGGAGACGCTCGGCCCCGGGCGGCTCGTGCGGGACGCCTCCGAGATCACCCAATACGACGTCTGGTTCCGCCGGATCGGGGACGTCGCCGAGTCCAAGACCGCGTCCCTGACTATGATCCGGAGAATCATGGAGGGATTCGCATGATCAGGTGGCGTAAGTCCAGCCGTAGCGAGGGCAGCGTAAACGGAGGCTGTGTCGAAGTGGCCAGGCTAGACGCGCGTCTCGGTATACGGGACTCCAAGGACCCGAACGGACCGAAGCTGACACTCCCCGCCGGGTCCTTCTCCGAACTCCTCACCCGGATCAAGTCCGGAGAGCTCGACCTTTAGCCTCTCCACACGTGCCTGGCCTCGGGTAGCTCGTGCGGGACGCGGCCGAGATCACCCAATACGACGTCTGGTTCCGCCGGATCGGGGACGTCGCCGAGTCCAAGACCGCGTCCCTGGCCCTGATCCGGAAAATCATGGAGGGATTCGCATGATCAGGTGGCGTAAGTCCAGCCGTAGCGAGGGCAGCGTAAACGGCGCCTGCATCGAGGTGGCCAGGCTAGACGCGCGTTTCGGTGTACGGGACTCCAAGGACCCGAACGGACCGAAGCTGACACTCCCCGCCGGGTCCTTCTCCGAACTCCTCACCCGGATCAAGTCCGGAGAGTTCGACCTTTAGCCTCTCCGCACGGATACAGCCATCCTGAGTGAGGCCCTCAGCGGGACCGCCCTCCGCCGACGGTAGGACCGAACGTCGTCGAGCTTTGCCGTGGACGGGGGCGGCGTCCGGGACTAGCGTGCGGGAAGGTGATGATCTTCGGGGGGCGGAGGGAGTCGTCATGTCCCGTCCCCGTGCCCGCGGGCGCCGTCCCGCCAGGCCCTTCGCCGCGCTGCTGGCGGGGCTCCTCACGGTGACCGGTCTCGCCGCGCCCGACGCCCACGCCGGCGGCAAGGACCCGCGGCTGCTCAGGCTCATCCGGTCGATGACGCTCGAGGAGAAGGCGGCGCAACTCTTCGTCCTGCAGGTGTTCGGAAAGAGCGCCGACACCACCGACCCCGCGGACGTCGCGGCGAACCGCAGGCTGTACGGGGTCGACAACGCCGCGCAGGTGATCGCCCGCTACAAGCCCGGCGGGTTCATCTACTACGCCGCCAGCCCCGCGAACGTGGAGAGCCCGAAGCAGCTCGCCGCGTTCTCCAACGGGATCCAGAGGGCGGCCATGGCGCAGCGCAACCGTATCCCCGCGACCATCGCCATCGACCAGGAGGGCGGCATCGTCGCGCGGGTCCCACCGCCCGCGACCCAGTCGCCCGGCAGCATGGCGCTGGCCGCCGGACGGAGCACGGACGACGCCAGGACCCTCGCCCGCATCACCGGGCGGGAGCTGCGGGCCATCGGCGTCAACCAGGACTACGCGCCCGACGCCGACGTGAACGTGAACCCGGGGAACCCGGTGATCGGCGTGCGGTCGTTCGGGTCCGATCCCGCGCTGGTGTCGCGGATGGTCGCGGCCCAGGTCGACGGGTATCGGTCCGGCGGGGTGGCCGCCACGATCAAGCACTTCCCCGGGCACGGGGACACCACCACCGACAGCCACACCGGCGTCCCCCGGATCGGCCACACCAGGGAGGAATGGGAGCGGATCGACCTGCCGCCGTTCCAGCGCGCGATCGCCCGGGGCGTGGACTCGATCATGACCGCGCATATCGTGGTGCCCTCGCTGGACCCGTCCGAGGACCCGGCCACGCTGTCCCGGCCCATCCTGACCGGGATCCTGCGCCAGCGGCTGGGCTATGACGGCGTCGTCGTCACCGACGCCCTGGACATGCAGGGCGTCCGCGACAAGTACGGCGACGAGCGGATCCCCGTCCTGGCGCTCAAGGCCGGGGTGGACGTGCTGCTCAAGCCCCCGGCGGACGCGTCCGGCAACGGGGTGTTCCCCCGCCAGCTCGCCGCGGTCGTGGACGCGGTGAAGAGCGGCGAGCTGACCGAGCGCCGCATCGACGAGTCGGTGTACCGGATCCTGCGGCTCAAGCAGCGGCGCGGCCTGTTCCGCGACCCCTATGCCGACGAGTCGACGATCGACCGGGTGGTGGGGAAGGCCGCCCATCTCGCGGCGGCACAGCGCGCCACGGACCGCACCACGACGCTGGTCAGGAACGAGGCGGGCCTGCTGCCGCTCGCCCCGGGGGCGCGGAACGTGCTGGTGACCGGGTGGGGCGCCACGACCACCGCGACGCTCGCCGGCGAGTTCGCGGCGCGCGGCGCCACCACCACGGTCAGGGAGACGGGGCTGAGCCCCGGGCGGGCGGCGATCGACCAGGCCGTCGCGGCCGCCGAGGGCGCGGACCTGGTGGTCGCCGTCACCAACCGGGCCTGGGACGTCAAGGAGGAGTCCGGCCACAACGGTCCCGGGCAGATGAACCTCGTCAAGGCCCTGGTCGCCACCGGGAAGCCGGTGGTGGTCATCGCCGCCCGCGATCCGTACGACATCGCCTACTTCACCGAGGCGCGGACGTACGTGGCGACGTTCTCCTACACGGCCGAGGCCCTGCGGTCGGTGGCCAAGGTGCTGTTCGGCGAGATCGACCCGAAGGGACGGCTGCCGGTGACGATCCCCGTCCGGGACGGGTCCGCGACCCTCTACCCGTTCGGCCACGGCCTGGGCTACCGGCGCTGACACCTGGGCCAGGGCGGGTCAGTCCACGTTCAGGACCGCCTCGATCTCCAGGACGACCTGGATGCGCTCGCTCAGCCCGAGGTTGCCGCCGGGGATCGTGGCGCGGTCGCCCACGCCGAAGTCGGTGCGGTCGATCTCCCCGGTGGCGGTGAACCCGGCGCGGGCGCCCTTGAACGGGTCGTCCTTCCGGAACGGGTCGGGTCCGAACCCCTCGATCTCCAGGTCGAGGGAGACGGGCTTGGTGATGCCGCGCAGCGACAGGTCCCCGTCCAGGACGAACCCGTCGTCGGTGGCGCGCAGCCCGGTCGACTGGAAGGCCATGGTCTTGTGCCGCTCGACGTCCAGGAAGTCGGCGGAGCGGACGTGCTGGTCGCGCTGGGCGTTGCCGGTGTCGATCGAGCCCAGGTCGATGGTGGCGGAGACCGTGGACTCCAGCGGGTTCGCCCCGGTCACCAGCGTGCCCTCGAACGTGCCGAACCGGCCCCGCACCTTGCTGATCATCAGATGCCTGATCGTGAAGCCGACGGTGGAGTGGAGCGGGTCGATGGTCCAGGTTCCGGCGACATAGCCGGGGATCTCGACAAGTCGGGTCGTCATGGTGTCTCCTGGAGGTGGTTCTGCATAGTGAGTAGGTTCCCTTCCATGCCTTAGTTCCGTTTGCGTTGCCGCTTCCGGAAGGGAACCATCCTCATCGTGCAGCCGCCTCGCACGACCCACAAGAACGCACTTTCGGATGCCCTGGGCACCTGGAGATAACCATGAAGCGCAACGACCCGCGCGGTTCCGTATCGCTTTCGGCGACCGAGCCGAGCTGCCGAGGACGCGAGGTCCTCGAACGAGTGGGCGACAAGTGGTCCCTGCACGTGATCAGCGTCCTGAACGAACGCACCATGCGGTTCGGCGAGCTGCGCCGCTCGGTCGACGGGATCAGCCAGCGGATGCTGACGGTCACGCTGCGCTCGCTCGAACGCGACGGAATCGTGCACCGGACGCTCTACCCCGAGATCCCGCCGCGGGTCGAGTACGGGCTCACCGCGCTCGGCAAGACCCTCCTGGAGGCCGTCAGCACGTTCATCCAGTGGGCCGAGACGCATGTGGACGAGATCGACGCGGCCCGCGCCGAGTACGACGCCCGGAACGGCCAGGCGAACGGCGCGACCGGCGCGACCGGCTGACCTAGGCCGCCCTGCCGCGCTCGCCGTGCGAGACCAGGTCGCCTCCGCGCGGCGGCCACCGCGTGTGCCCGCCGGGGCCGGGGCCGTTCAGCTCCTTCACCTGCACCGCGCGGCTGATGTCGCTGGGCGTGACCACGCCGAGGACGCGCTGGTCGTCGTCCAGGACGACGGCGCGGCCGTCCGTGCAGCCCGCCATCCGGGGCAGCAGGTCGACGAGGTGCTCCTTCGGATGGGTGGTCGGCACCTCGCCCCGCGGGCAGGCGATGTCGGCGAGCCGGCGGCTGCCGCGCTCGCCGGGCGGGACGGCGCGGACGCGGTTCAGCGTCACCAGCCCGGCCAGGCGCCCGTCCCGGACCAGCGGGTACGTGGAGAACCGGTGGGTCAGCACGGTCTCGTCGATCAGCTCGCCCACGGACTGCTGAGGGTCGGCCACGGTCGGCCGGGGCGTCATGATCTCGCCGACCTGGATCCCGCTGAGGGCCGCGTTGATCCGGGTCTGCTGCTCCTCGGCCCGCGCCGCGGAGATCAGGAACAGGCCGATCAGGGCCAGCCACAGCCCGTCGAAGCCCCCGCCGAACACGAACATCAGGACGCCGCCCACGATCAGCAGGAAGCCGAAGGCCCGGCCGGCGCGGGCGGCGGTGATCGCGGACCTGACCCGGTCGCCGGTGCGCCACCACAGCGCGGCGCGCAGCACCCGCCCGCCGTCCAGCGGCGCCGCCGGGATGAGGTTGAACACCGCCAGCAGCACGTTGATCCCGGCCAGGTAGGCGCACACGCCCACCACGAGGCCCGCCCCGATGGCGTTCGCGAGCACCAGCGCGACCAGCCCGGACACCACGCCCAGCGCCAGGCTGGCCAGCGGGCCGACCACCGCGATCAGCAGGTCGGCGGCCGGTGTGCGCGGCTCGCCGCGCAACTGGGCCACGCCGCCCAGCAGCCACAGCGTGATGCCGCCGACCTCGATCCCGTTGCGGCGCGCGACCAGCGCGTGCGACAGTTCGTGCACGAGCAGCGAGGCCAGCAGCAGCACGGCGCTGATCAGGCCGGCCGCCAGGTAGGCGGCCAGGCTCCTGCCCGGGTAGACGTCCGGGAAGAGGCCGAGCGTCAGCCCCACCACCACGATCGCGACGATCACCAGAACGCTGACGTTGACGCCGATCCTGATGCCGCCGATACGGCCAAGAGGGATCGAACCACCCAATGCACCCACGAAACCGGCGTACCCAGGTCACACGCGGTTGCACCGGATCTTCCCGGGTATGGGGCTGTTTTCCACAGAAGCTGAACAACGGTGACCATGAACAACGGTGACCATGGGGGGAACGAGCATGGTGCGCAAGAAGATGGAGGGGGACGAGACGCAGCGGCGTAAGAGGGCCCGGGAGGCACGGGCCGCGGGGTCCTCACCGAGCGCCGAACACGTCACCACGGGCGCGTCCAAGCAGCTCCACACCCGTCCCGAGCATGAACGGCACCACCACGCCGAGCGGCTCGACAGCATTCACGAGGGCAAGCAGCAGGACTTCGGCCCCGACCCGAAGCCGGGCTACGGAGAGCCCTCGTCCAAGCGGCACCGCGACGACTGACCGGCTTCACGCGCGGTAGGCGCGCCCTTCGACACCCCATTCGCCGAAGGGCGGGTTCTCGCCTCGGTCGATGGCGCGGATGCTGGGACGCCCGATGTGGGCGAACACCAGGCGCCGCACCCCGCGGCGCCGCGCCTCCTCGGCGGTGGCGAGGGCGGAGGCGTGGCCGCCGACGCCACGGGCGAACCGGATCGGCCGCCGCCACCCGGCCGCGTCCGCGAACATCAGGTCCGCGCCGCCCGCCCACGCGGGGAACTCCCAGAACTCCGGCGCCCAGACCGTACGGGCGCCGCCGGACTCGATCAGATAGCCGTAGGCCGGATGGGACGTGTGGACGACCGGCCGCGGCCCGATCCTCACGCCCGCGCGCTCGAACGCCGCGACGGCGGGCTCGACGCCCAGGCCGCGCTCCCGGCACACCCGCCGGATCTCGGGCATCAGCTCGGCGCGCCCGTCCGACACCAGCCAGGCCGCCACCGGGCCGGGCGGTGCCGCCTCCTCGCCGCCGTCCAGCATGACGCGGTACCGCCCGTACCGGACCAGCAGCCCGGCGGGCCGGAACCGGGGCGAGTTCATGGCGCCCACGCCCAGCAGCTCGAACGCCGCCGCGCGTGTCACCGGGTGAGCGCCTGGACCAGGACGGTACGGGTCTCGGCGGGGTCGATGACGTCGTCGATCTCGAAGGCCGCTGCCATGCTGAGGGCCTTACCCCGTTCGTAGGACTCGGCGACCAGCTCCTCGTACCGGGCCTGGCGTTCGGCGGGGTCGTCGATGGCCTCCAGCTCCTTGCGGTAGCCGAGGCGGACCGCGCCTTCCAGGCCCATCCCGCCGAACTCGCCGGTCGGCCAGCTCACCGTGAGCAGCGGGGCCTTGAAGTCGCCTCCCGCCATCGCCATGGCGCCCAGCCCGTAGCCCTTGCGCAGGACGACCATGCACACCGGGACGGTGAGCCGCGCCCCGGCCACGAACATCGCGCCGAAGCGGCGGACGGCGCCCGTCCGCTCGGTCTCGGGTCCGACCATGAACCCCGGCGTGTCGCAGAGGGAGACGACGGGAAGCCCCTGGGACTGGCAGAGCGTCAGGAACCGGGTGGCCTTGTCGGCGGCGTCCCCGTCGATCGCCCCGCCCAGGTGGCGGGGGTCGTTGGCGATGATCCCGACCGGGATCCCGCCGATCCTGGCCAGGGCCGTGACGATCCCCGCGCCGAAGCCCGCCCGCAGCTCCAGGACGCTGCCGGTGTCGGCCAGCGTCTCGATCACCGGCCGCACGTCGTAGACCCGCAGCCGGTTCTCCGGGACGAGATGCCGCAGGAGCCGCTGGTCGGCGCAGTCCCAGTCGTCCACGGGCCCCGCGAAGTAGGACAGGTACCGGCGGGCCGCGGCGACGGCCGCCGCGTCGTCGGGCACGAGAAGATCGACCACCCCGTTGGCCGCCTGCACCGGCATCGGCCCCACGTCGCCGGGCGCGACGACGCCGAGGCCCCCGCCCTCGATCATCGCGGGGCCGCCCATCCCGAGGCTCGCCTCCTCGGTGGCGATGATGACATCGCACACCCCGGCGAGCGCGGCGTTGCCCGCGAAGCAGTAGCCCGAGACGATCGCGACCGTCGGCACCCGTCCCGACAGGGCGGCGGCCATCCGGAACGTGGTCACGTCCAGGCCCGCGACGGACGCGGTGTCGGTGTCGCCGGGACGCCCGCCGCCGCCCTCCGCGAAGATCACCAGCGGCAGGCCGCGCCGGGCCGCCACGTCGAGCAGGCGGTCGGTCTTGCGGTGGTTCTGGAGGCCCTGCGTGCCCGCGAGGACCGTGTAGTCGTAGGACATCACCGCGCACGGCCGTCCCCCGATGGTCGCGGTCCCGGCGACCAGGCCGTCGGCGGGGGTGTTGGCGATCAGGTCCTCCAGCGAGCGGCGGCGGCGCTGCGCCGCGATGGCGAGCGCGCCGTACTCGGTGAAGCTGCCGGGGTCGCACAGGTCGGCGAGGTTCTCCCGCGCCGTGCGCCGCCCCGCGTCGTGCCTGCGCCGCACGGCCGCGGGACGTCCCTCGTCCAGCCCGACGCGGTGCCGCTCGACGGTCTCGGCCAGGTCCGGGCGGACGCGGTCGAGGTCCACCTCGGCGGGGCCGGACGCCTCGGCCGCGAGCGCGGCGTCCTCCTCCAGGAACGCCACCGGCGCCGCGGCGGGCACCACGTCACCGGCCTTGACCGGCACGTCCCGCACGATGCCCGGCACGGGGGCCGTGACGACGTGCTCCATCTTCATGGCCTCAAGGACCAGCAGTTGCGTTCCCGCGGGGACGGCGTCGCCCGGCGCGGCGGAGACCTCCACCACGACCCCCTGCTGCGGGCTCAAGACCGGCACCGTCCCGGAGGGCGCCACCGCCGGGGCGCCGGGAGCCTCTTCGGCCGCCTCGGTCAGCTCCGCCAGGTGCGCTTCCACGAAGTCGGTCGTGGCCGCCGCCGTGCCGAGCTCGGGACGGTCCAGCAGGGCGCGCAGCAGCGGGAGGTTGGTGTCCACCCCCTCGACGGCGAAGGCCGCGAGGGCGCGGGACGCCCGGCGCGCGACGCCGCGCGGCGAGCCGCCCGGATCGGTGACGATCACCTTGGCGAGCAGCGGGTCGTACCGGGGCCCGACGGTGTCGCCGGTGCGGCCGTGGGTGTCGACGCGCACGTTCCGCCCGGTCGGCGGCTCGAACCGGGTGAGCGTCCCGGACGCGGGACGGACGGTGCCGTCCGCGAGCAGCGTCTCGGTGTTGACCCGCGCCTGCAAGGCGATGCCGCGCACGGCGGGCGGCGACGCCAGGCCGAGACCGGCGAGGGTCGCGCCGCCCGCGACCAGCAGCCCGGTCTCGATCAGATCGACCCCGGTGACCTCCTCGGTCACCGTGTGCTCGACCTGGACGCGCGGGTTGACCTCAAGGAACGCGACCTCCGTGCCCGCGACCAGGAACTCGACGGTGCCGGCGCCCCGGTACGACAGCGCCCGGCCGAGCGCGAGCGCCGCCTCCCGCAGCCGCGCGGCCACGTCCGGGTCCAGGTCGGGCGCGGGTGCGATCTCGATCAGCTTCTGCCGCCGCCGTTGCAGCCCGCAGTCCCGGTCGGCGAGGTGGACGACCGCGCCGGTGCCGTCCCCGACGATCTGGACCTCGATGTGGCGGGCGCCGCGCAGCAGCCGTTCGACGTAGAGGGAGCCGTCGCCGAAGGCGCGCTCGGCCTCGGACGCGGCGCGCTCGAACGCCTCGGGCAGCGCGGCCGGGTCGGACACGGGCCGCATGCCGCGCCCGCCGCCGCCCGCGACCGCCTTGACCATGACGGCGCCGTGGTCGTCGAGGAAGGCGCGCGCCGTCGCCAGGTCGGTGGGTCCTTCGGTGGCGTCGAGCAGCGGGATGCCCAGGTCGCGCGCCAGGCGGCGGGCGCGCGTCTTGTCGCCGAGCAGGCGGAGCGTCTCGGGGCCCGGCCCCACGAAGGTGAGGCCGGCCTGCTCGCACCGCTCGGCGAACGCGGCGTTCTCCGAGAGGAACCCGTAGCCGGGGTGGACGGCGTCGCACCCGGTCCGTGCCGCCGCCTCGACGATCGCGGCCGCGTCCAGGTAGGCGGCGGGGCCGGAACCGTCCAGCGGGACGGCCTCGTCGGCGAGCCGCGCGTGCGCGGACCCGGCGTCGTCCGCCGCGTACACCGCCACGGACGGCACGCCCAGCGCAGCGGCGGCGTCCATGATCCGGACGGCGATCTCGCCCCGGTTGGCGACGAGCAGCCTGCCGAGGGGTGGGGTGGTCGGAGGCACGTGCGTCCTTTCCCTCCCGGACCGGATCCTCCCGGACCGGTACGAGCGGTACCTTACGTCCTCGCCCCGCCACCGCCGCGTCCACCTCGCTCCCACGAGACCTCGGCGCCCCGTCCGGTCGATGGTCTCGGCCGTCGGCGGCATCCGGCTGGGCCGGCACACGCTGCAACGCATCGGCGGCCTGGAGAGCCTGGTGGACGAGCGCTGAGCGCGCCGCGGGGGTGGGTATGCCCTGGTGATGCGCGGGGAGGTGGGACGTATGGACGACGAGATGCCGCAACCGGCGCCCGAGGCGCTGTTGCTGGACATGACATGGGGGACGCTGGTGTCCCAGTCCCTCAGCGCGGCGGCCGAGCTGGGGGTCGCCGACGCGCTGGCGGACGGGCCACGGGCCGTCGAGGACATCGCCGCGGAGGTGGGGGCGGACGCGCCGTCCCTGTACCGCCTCCTGCGGGCGCTGTCGGATCTGGGGGTGTTCGAGGAGCTCGACGGGCGGCGTTTCGCCTCGACGCCGCTGGGCGAGGCGCTCCGGGACGGCGTGCCCGGGTCGCTCCGAAACTGGGCGATCATGCTCGGCCGCCCGTTCCACCGCTACGCGTGGACGGGCCTGGTGGACAGCGTCCGGACGGGACGGTCGGCGTTCGAGCAGGTGAACGGCCGCATCCTGATGGACTACCTGCGGGATCACCCCGAGGACGCCCGGATCATGGACAGGGCCATGACCGAGGTGTCGGGCGGGTCCGCGGTCGCGGCGATCGCCGCCCGCCACGACTTCGGCCCCGCCCGGACGGTGGTGGACGTCGGCGGCGGCCAGGGCGGGCTGCTCGCGGCGATCCTGGCCGCCAACCCGGGGATCCGCGGCGTGCTGTACGACCTGCCCGACGTGGTCGAAGGGCAGATCGTCGACGCGGCCGGGGTCGGTGACCGCTGCGACTACCGGGGCGGCAGCTTCTTCGACTCGGTGCCCGCGGGCGGCGACGTGTACGTGCTGTCGAACATCCTGCACGACTGGGACGACGACAGGTCCGTCCGGATCCTGCGGAACTGCCGCGAGGCCATGAACCCGGGCGGCCGGGTGCTGCTGGCCGAGGCGGTGCTCCCCGACGGGCGCGAGCCGTCCCGGGCCAAGCTGATCGACCTGGAGATGCTGGTCATCGCGCCCCGTGGCGCCCGGCAGCGCACCGAGAGCGAGTTCCGGGACCTGTTCGCCCGCTCCGGGCTGCGGCTGTCCAGGGTCATCCCGGCGGATGGGATGCCGTTCTCCCTCGTGGAGGCGGAGGCCGCAGGCACGGACCAGAGGACGGACGCGGGCTAGGGGATCAGCAGCAGCTTGCCGGTGGTGCGGCGGGCCTCGAGGTCCTCGTGGGCGGCGCGGGCGTCGGCCACGTCGTACCGGTGGCCGATGTGGACGCGCAGGTCGCCGGACGCGACCCACCCGTACACCGCGGTGGCCCGTTCGAGCAGTTCCTCTCGGGTGTGGGTGTAGTGGTACAGCGTGGGACGGGTGAGGAAGAGCGAGCCCGCGGTGTTGAGCCGCTGCGGGTCCACGGGTTCGACGCGCCCGCCCGCCGCGCCGTACAGCACCATCATGCCGCGCCGGCGCAGGCTGGCCAGGCTGCCGTCGAAGGTGGGCGCGCCGACGCCGTCGTAGACGACGGCCACGCCCTCGCCGCCGGTGAGCCGCCGCACCTCCTCGGCGAACCCGTCGTAGCCGACGATCTCGTCCGCCCCGGCGTCCCGGGCCGTCTTCTCCTTCTCCGGTGTGGAGACGGTTCCGATGACCCGGGCGCCGAGGAGTTTGCAGAGCTGGACCAGCAGCAGGCCCATCCCGCCCGCCGCGGCGTGCACGAGGACGGTGTCGCCCGGCCTCACCTGGTCCGTGGACCGCGTCAGGTACTCCGCCGTGACGCCCTGCAACAGCGAGGCCGCCGCGACTTGCAGGTCCACCTCGTCGGGGACGGGCACCACCAGATCGGCCGGGACGGCGGCGTACTGCGCGTACGATCCGGGCACGTTGACCCATGCCACCCGGTCGCCGACGGAGAAGTCCGTCACGCCCTCACCGAGCGCCGCGACGGTGCCGGCGCCCTCGACGCCCGGCACGTACGGCGTCGGCTGCGGGTAGGCGCCCGTCCTGAAGTACACGTCGATGTAGTTGACGCCGCTCGCCGCCAGTTCGATGAGCACCTCGCCCGGACCGGGGACGGGGTCCTCGCGTTCGGTGGCCTCCAGGACCTCGGGGCCGCCGTTACGGCTGACGACGATCGCGCGCATACTGTGCTCCTGCGGACGTACGGTACGTTTCGTCAGACCGTAGCCGGTTTGGCATCCGCCGTCAGTTCACCCCCTGAGGGGACGACCCCTCAGACTCCCCGGCAAGAGCAGGACTGACCGACCCCCTCCACTCCGCTGGCGCTCCGCTCCGGGTGCCGGTCAGTCCCGCAGCTTCCCGCAGCGCGTCGGCCCGGTCGGTGCGCTCCCACGGCAGGTCGACGTCGGTGCGGCCGAAGTGCCCGTACGCGGAGGTCGGCGAGTAGATGGGGCGGTGCAGTTCCAGATAGCGGCGGAACGCGGCGGGGCGCAGGTCGAAGTGGTCGGCCACCAGCTTCTCGATGACCTTGGGGCTGACCCGCTCGGTGCCGAAGGTGTCGACCAGCACCGACACCGGCCTGGCCACGCCGATCGCGTAGGCCACCTGGACCTCGGCGCGCTTGGCGAGCCCCGCGGCCACGATGTTCTTGGCGGCGTACCGGGCGGCGTAGGCGGCGGACCGGTCGACCTTGGAGGGGTCCTTGCCGGAGAACGCGCCGCCGCCGTGCCGGGCGTAGCCGCCGTAGGTGTCCACGATGATCTTGCGTCCGGTCAGGCCCGCGTCGCCCACCGGGCCGCCGATCACGAACCGTCCGGTGGGGTTGACCAGCAGGTCACGGCGCAGCGCCTCGGGGTCGTAGAAGCCCTCGGGAAGGGTCGCGGTGACCACGTGCTCCCACAGGTCGGCGCGGATCTGCTCGTTGTCCGCGTCCTCGGCGTGCTGGGTGGAGATCAGCACCCGCTCGACCGCGACCGGGACGTCGTCCACGTAGCGGACCGTCACCTGGGTCTTGCCGTCGGGACGCAGGTAGCCGATGGTGCCGTCCTTGCGGACCTCCGCCAGCCGCCGGGCCAGCCGGTGCGCCAGCGCGATCGGCATCGGCATCAGCTCGGGGGTGTCGTCGGTGGCGTAGCCGAACATCATCCCCTGGTCGCCCGCGCCGGCCCGGTCCAGCTCGTCCTCGGACTGGCCGCCACGGTGCTCGTGCGCGGAGTCGACGCCCTGGGCGATGTCGGGCGACTGCTTGTCCAGGGCCACCAGCACCGCGCAGGAGTTGCCGTCGAAGCCGTACGCGGGGTCGTCATAGCCGATCGCGTTGACGGTGTCCCGGACGATCTTGGTGTAGTCGAGCTGCTCCGGCGTGGTGATCTCACCGGCCACGACGACCATGCCGGTGGTCAGCAGGGTCTCGCACGCCACCCGCGAGTTCGGGTCGGCGGCCAGGGCGGCGTCCAGGACGGCGTCCGACACCGCGTCGGCCATCTTGTCCGGATGCCCCTCGGTGACGGACTCGGAGGTGAAGAGGTAGTCGCGGGAAACGGCCGGCATATCAGGCTCCTTGCGCGAGTGGTTCGGTGATCGGCGTGGACGTGCTGTCGGTGGCGGGGCCCAGTTCGCGGCGGACGGCCGCGGTGCCCTCCACCATGGCGGCGAGCTTGGCCCTGGCGACCGCCCCGGTCAGGTTGCGCAGGCCGCAGTCGGGGTTGACCACCAGCCGGTCGGCGGGCACCAGCTCCAGGGCGTTGCGGATCCGGTTGGCGATCAGCTCGGGGGTCTCCACCTCGGCGCTCTTGACGTCCAGGACGCCGAGGCCGAGGTCGCGGTCCCAGCCGAACTTGCGCACGACCGGCAGGTCCTCCTGGCCCTTGCGGGCGAACTCCAGCACGAGCTGGTCGACCGTGGTGTCCAGGACGGCGGGGAACAGGAAGTCGTAGTGGCCCTCCCACAACGGGCGAGCGTAGCGGTTGCCGTAGCAAACGTGCAGCGCCCAGGTGACGTCCACGCCCTCGGTCACCACATTGATCGCCTCGATCGCCGTGACCACCTGGTCGGGGTAGCCGGCCAGGAACGGTTCGTCGATCTGGAGCAGCGTCGCGCCGCGCTCGGCCAGGGCGCGCGCCTCGGCGTTGAGCATCCGCGCCAGCGCGCGCACCAGCTCGCGGTCGTCCCGGTACGCCTCGTCCCGCACCCGGCGGGACAGCGAGAACGGGCCGGTGAAGGAGAACTTGATGGGCGCCGAGGTCTGGGACGCGGTGAAGGCGTAGTCGTCGGCCAGCCTCAGCGGCGGCGCGTCGAAGGAGCCGGGCAGCGGGGCGGGCAGCGTCGCGTCGTAGTAGTCGAAGGAGAAGTCCTTGGACGTCTCCGCGAGCCGGATGCCCGGGGTGCGCGCGAGGAAGTAGTCGATGTCGTTGTCGCGGCGCAGCTCGCCGTCCGACACGATGTCGATGCCCGCCAGCTCCTGGTCGCGCAGCGCCGCCTTGATGGCCATCTCGTGCACGTCGGTGAGCTGCGCCAGGCTCATCCTGCCCCGGTAGTAGTCGGTCTTGAGGCGTTCCATCCACTCGGGCACCGGATACGAGCCGACCACGGTGGTCGGCAGCAACGGCACCCCCGCCATCGCCTTGCCGTGCGCCATCCGTCAGTCCCTCACCTGTGCCGTCATGGTCACGATGTTCCCGCCGCCTCGATGCCGGAACGGGGCGTACCGGACCTCGAACCCCTTGCGGCGTCCCACGTGGGCGAGCAGCGGTCCGTTGACCCAGTTCACCACGGACCCGTCGTACTTGCCGGGGCCGCGGAAGCTCGTCCGATACCCCTGGACGTCGGTGACGAACAGGTCGTGGCACACCAGTTTCCCGTACGGGTGCAGCAGGGAGAGGCTGTCGGTGAAGCTGGCCAGCGCGCCGTTGTTCACGTGCATCCGGACGTCCGCGCCCGGCTCCAGCAGCGGGCGCAGCGCCTCGCCGCTCACCGACGGCGCCAGCTCGTACAGGTCCAGGCCGGCGAGCGGGACGTAGCGTTCCTTCAGCCGCACCAGCGACCACGCCTTCTGCCAGAACCCCACCGCGCTGTTCACGTCCGGGAACCGCGCCGGGTCCGCGTCGGCCAGCAGGGACGGGCCGAGCCGCAGCAGCCGGTGGACCAGTCCGGGCAGTTCCTCCGGTGCCAGGCCGACGTCCTCGGCGAGCCCGGCCGCGCCGTCCGCCGGGAGGTAGGCCCGGGTCTGGACGAGGTAGGTCCGCCCGCCCAGATGAGCGACCTCGTCGGTGGGCAGGTTGTCGTAGACGTTGGAGATGTAGATCAAAAAGACCTTGTACCGGAGGAAGCCGAGCGAGGTGCAGGGGCGGGTGGCGTCCAGCGCGAACGAGCTGACCCGCTCGGCGTGGTCGGCGACGTTCTCCCGCGCCAGGTCCAGGACGTGCGGCGAGTTGTCGCACATCAGGTAGTGCAGCCGCCGGTAGTACTCCTTGCCGTGCGCCCGGTCCAGCTCGCGGAACTCGTCCAGGAACACCCGCGCCTGGTTGCCGTTGCCGACGCCGAACTCGACGACGTACAACTGCTCGGGCAGCGCGCCGGTCTCCGACAGCCGGTCCCACACCGCGAACAGGTCGCCGATCAGCTCGCGTGCGCCGTCGCGGTTGCGGGCGTCGCTCTCGCCGCCGGGCAGGGCCTGCTCGTACTCGCGGCCGGTCGCCTTCTCCCACACCCGCAGCGCCGACCAGTACAGGGAGTTGAACGCCCAGATGCAGCTCTCCCTGCCCGGACCCCAGTCCTCCAGGTAGAGATCGCGGTCGTCGGCGTCGTGCAGCCTGGCGGACGTCAGCTCGTGCAGGGGGTGGTCACCGCTGCGCCGCACGTCCACGGCGATCTCCATGTCGTCGTCCCGGACGCCGACGGGGACGGGCACGGGCCATTCCTGTGCGGGATCCTTCAGAGCGGGCGACGCGGACAGGATGGGACGGACGTCCACCACGTCCCGGAAGTTGTTCCTGTACTGCACCCAGTCGTAGACCACCCGGACCCGCCCGAGGTCGGCGTCCTCGTCGCGCAGCGCCTCCAGGACGGGTGTCACCGCCTTGCCGATGTCCAAGGGCTTCTTGCCCCGCAGCCGGGCGTGCGGGCGGAAGTCCACGATCATGACCGGCCTCCCTTTCCGGCCTCGCCGCGGACCCCGGGGCCGACCCCGGCGCGCTGGACGATGTCGGGCACGCCGCGCTCGAACCCGATGGCCATGACGTGCACGCCCGCCACGCCGGGCACCTCGGTGAGCCGCTTGATGGTCTCGACGCACAGGTCGATGCCCTCCTCGGTCACCCGGTCGGACGGCACGGCGCGCAGCCGCCGCTCCACCTCGTCCGGGATCACGACGCCCGGGACGGTGCGCATGAACTCCAGCGCGCGCAGCGAGCGGATCGGGCCGACGCCCGCCAGCACCGCGCACTTCTCGGTCACCCCGAGGTCGCGCAGGTCGCCCATCCAGCGCTCGAACAGGTCGAAGTCGAACACGAACTGCGTCTGCACGAACTCCGCCCCGGCGGCGACCTTCTTGGCCAGCCGCCGCGCCCGCAGCTCGGTCGGCGGCGCGAACGGGTTCTCCACCGTCCCGATCATCCAGGCGGGCCTGGTCCTGATCTCCCGGCCGGACATCAGCGTGCCCTCGTCGCGCAGGGCGCGGGCCGCCCAGCCGAGCTGCACGCCGTCCAGGTCGAACACCGGCTTGGCGTCCGGATGGTCGCCCGCCTTCGGATGGTCGCCGGTCAGCAGCAGGACGTTCGGGATGCCCAGCGCGCCCGCCGCCAGCAGGTCCGACTGGAGCGCGAGCCGGTTGCGGTCGCGGCAGGTGAGCTGCATCACCGGCTCCACGCCCGCGCGCATCGCCAGCAGGCTCGCGGCCAGGCTGGACATCCGGACCCTCGCGCCCTGGTTGTCGGTGATGTTGGCGGCGTCCACCCAGCCCCGCAGCAGCTCCGCCTTGCGCGCCACAGCGTCCGGGTCGGCGTCCCCCGGCGGCTCGATCTCCGCGGTCACCACGAAATGACCGGCGTCGAGCGCCGCACGCAGCTCACCACCGGGATCGGGAGGGCTCATCTCGGCGTCAACCCCTTCTCCTGTGCGCCCGCGCCGTTCAAGGGCGGGTACGGGTCGGTGTCGGTAAAGGCCGTCCACAGGCCGTCGTCACGGCCCTGCCAGTAGTTCACCCAGGAGCTGCGGCCCCGCTCGCGATGGTCGACGGGACGTTGCAGCAGGTCGAGATCGGCGCCGCGGCCCGACGCCTCCGCCCGCTCGTACGCGATCAGCCACACGCAGCGCAGCTCGGGATGCACCTCGCAGCGGCCGTCGGCCGACACGCCGCCGCAGGGTCCGTTGCGGAGCTGCTTCGGGCAGGTCATCGGGCAGGTGTACCCGGTCGCCGGAAGCTCGCACTGGCCGCACATCCGGCAGCCGAACAGCGCCTCCTTGCTCGCCCTCTCCCCCGCCGTTAACCAGCGGTACAGGCGCGGCCGGTGTTCGATGAGGGCGGCGAGCCGCCGGTAGACCGCGTTCGCGGCCATGAGCGCGTGCAGCAGGTAGCCCATGCGCGCGGACAGCCTCGGACGGAACGGCCTGGGCCAGGTCGGGTCCCGGCGGGGTTCGCTGGACATATCCAATGGCTGCTTCCGGGTTCGATATCGGCGGCACCGATGCGCCTGCCGCATATTGGTCGCGTATTGCGGGCGGTCACCGCTTCACAGAGTCGCATTCGGCTTCCGGGCTGTCTTCGGCTCGCGGGCCAATGGTGGACGGGCGGGCGTTGTGGCGTGACACAGCGGGGTACCGGTCGGCCGAAAGCCTTCCATTGAGCAGAACATCGCTTGTCATCGCCCGTGTCGTGCGTCACCGTGAGCGTGGAGACAACGGGTCAGGGGTGTCACTTGTGCCGTAACACAAAAGGGTGTGAAGGGGGCCGGTCGCGCCATTGCCCGTCCTGGATCGCCGATCGTGAACTCCGGGCATGACCGCGGCCGGCGCAGCGATGAGCACCTCCGCGTTCCCTTCCGACGCGGCGCCCGCGGGCCGGCAGGCGGGCGCCCGCGACGAGACCTATGTCCTGCGGAAGATCGTCGCCATGTGCGGGCGGCTGTCGGCGCTGGCGTCCCAGGACGTCGATGTCGCCGGGGTCGTGCGGTTCCTCTCCGAGGGCGTCGGCGCGCAGGTGGCGCTGCTCGACCGCACGCTCGAAGTGATCGCCTTCGCCGGGGTGGACGACCCCGCGGAGGTGGTCGGCACGCTCCGTGACCACGCCGGCGGGTCCGGCCCGTACACGGTGCTCAACTCCGCCGCCCGCAACCGGCGCCCGCTCACCGTCCCGAACCTGACCGGCGACGCCGCCTCGGTGATCGTCGCCCCGGTCTCGGTCGGCGAGGACGTGGCCGGGCACCTGCTCACCGTCGGCGGCCGCGACCACGACCTCACCGAGGATATGCGGCTACTGGTCACCGAGCACGCCGCCATGGTGTGCGGGGTGATGCTCGGCCGCGAGCTGGTGGTGGCCGCCGCCGCGGGCCGGGCCCGCCAGGAGCTGTTCGAGGGGCTGCTGCACGCACGCGGCGCCGGGACGGGCGACCGGGAGGACGGCGAGGCGGAGCGCTGGGCCCGCCACCTCGGCTACGACCCGGAACGCCGCTACCACGTGCTGGCCGTCGCGCTCGTCCACGCCGGTCCCTCGGCCGCGGCCGGAACGGGGCCGCTCGCCTTCGTCGAGTCGACCCTCACCCGCCTCGCCCCGGACGCGATCGTGGCCGCCCGCCAGGACGAGGTCGTGGCCATCGTCCCGGTGAACGGCGAAGGCGAGGAAGGGCTGGCCGAGGTGCGCAAACTGGCGTCCGCGTGCGCCGACTCGATCGCCGAACGCAGGCTCGGCGTCGTTGCCGCCGGGGTGGGCAACGAATGCGGCGGCGCGGCCGGGATCGCGCGCTCGTACGCCGAGGCCGGTCGGGCGCTCGCCGGCGTCCGGCGGATGGGCGGCTCCGGAGGCGTCGCCGCGTTCGCCGACCTCGGAATCCATCGGCTGCTGCTGCGCGTTCCCGACGTGGGCGACCTGCGCGCGTTCGCCGACGAGGTGATCGGCAAGCTGCTGGACGAGGAGGAGGCGACCGGCATGGAGTACCTGACCACGCTGTCGGTCTACTTCAACGAGAACAGCAGCCCGCGCCGCACCGCCCGGCGGCTGCACGTCCACCCGAACACCGTCAGCTACCGGATCCGCCGCGTCGAGGAGATCACCGGGCTCTCCTTCGACGTCCACCGCGACCGGCTGATGGCCGAGGTCGCCGTGGAGATCCTCACCGGACTGGGAACGTCATGACCGACCTGCGGCAGGCCCTGGAGTCGGGCATCCTGATCTGCGACGGCGCGATGGGCACCATGCTGCACGCGGCGGGCAACTCGCTCGACCAGGCGCTGCCGGCCCTCAACCTGACCGACGCGGCGCTGGTGCGCACCATCCACGACAGCTACGTGGACTCCGGCGCCGACATCGTCCAGACCAACACCTTCGGCGCGAGCCGTCTGCGGCTGGCCGCCTACGGCTTCGGCGACCGGGTGGAGGAGATCAACCGCGCGGGCGTGCGGCTGGCCCGCGAGGCCGCGGCCGCCGCCGACCGGCCGGTCCTGGTCGCGGGGTCGGTCTCCCCCGCGGTGAACGTGCAGCAGCGGCGCAGGGCCGGTGCCGCCGAGCGCCGCGACGCGCTCGCCGAACAGCTCTCCGTCCTGGACGACGCGGGCGTGGACCTGGTGCTCCTGGAGACCTTCGGCTATCTGGACGAGCTGGTCGAGGCCGTGGAGGTCGCGGCCGGGCTGTGCCGTGTCCCGGTGATCGCGCAGGCCACGTTCGCCAGCGACACCCACACGCTCAGCGGCCACACCCCGCGCGAGGTCGCCTCGGCGCTGGCCGGCACCCCGATCGTCGCGCTCGGCACCAACTGCACCCTCGGCCCGCAACGTTCCCTCGCCGTGCTGCGGGCGCTGAGCGAGCACACCGACCTGCCGCTGACCGTGCAGCCCAACGCGGGCCTGCCGCGCCGCGTGGCCCCGGCGCGGTTCGAGTACGACATCGACTCCGAGTACTTCGTCCGGTACGTACGGCAGCTCCTGGAGGCGGGGGCGCGGATCGTCGGCGGCTGCTGCGGCACCACGCCGACCCAGCTCGCCGCGATCGTCCAGGCCGCCGAGGAGTACCGGCGGCGCCCCCTGACCGTGACGCCGCGGGAGGAGCCCGCCCCGGCCCGGCCCGCGCCGGTCCGCCGCGCGCCGTTCGGCGACCGGTTCATCGTCGAGCTGACGCCCCCGCCGACCGGCGGCGGCGAGGAGACCCTCGACATGGCCAGGCGGCTCATGGACGACGGGATCGGCCTCATCTCCGTGGTCGCGTCCCGCACCGCCAGGGCCCAGTTGAACCCCATCGACCTGGCCCTGCACCTGCACCAGACCCTCGGCGTCGACACCATGGCCACGGTCACCACCTGGGACCGGACCATCATGGCGTTGCAGGCGGACCTGCTGGGCGCCCACACCCTCGGCCTGCGCCGCGTCGTCTGCGAGACCGGCAGCCCGCCCCTGCTCGGCGACTACCCGCACGTCGACGGCATCTGGGACGTGGACTCCCTCGGCCTCATCGAACTGCTCGCCGACCTCAACAACGGCGACGACTACTACGGCCTGCGGCTGCCGTCCAAGACCGAGTTCGAGATCGGCGCCCGCGTCAACCCCGGCAGCCGCGAACCCGAACGCGAGGCCGCCCGCGCCGCCGGCAAGATCGCCGCGGGTGCGCGCTTCCTCATCACCCGTCCCGTGTACGACCCGGCCGATCTGGAACGCCTTCTCGACCTGGTCGCCCGGCAGACATCGGGACGGGAGGTGCCGGTGCTCGCGGCCGTCCACCCCCTCACCGGCTTCCCCGAGGCCGAGCTGCTCGCCCACGAGGTCCCGGACGTCCGGATCCCCGACCGCACCCTCGCCGCCCTCCAGGACGCGGGCGACGGCGCCCGCGAGGTCGGTATCGAACTGGCCCTCGACCTGGTGTCCCGCCTCAAGGAGATGGCCGGCGGGATCGTCCTGGCGCCCACGACGGACCCTGTGGAGACCGTGCACGCCATCCTGTCCGGCACCTGAAAGGGCCGGTGACCCCGTTCGGGTCACCGGCCCTGTGCTGACGGGCGTCAAGCGAGGTCGTGCTTCCCCTTCGCCTTGGCGAGGCCCTCGTCCAGGCCCTCTTTGGTCTTCCGCACGACCTCCTGGACGGTCGCGTTCCGGTTCGCCTTCCGGATCAGGTCCTCGGCGATGGACGACGACCGGCCCTCCGCGGGGATCAGCGCCCACGCCGCGGCGTAGACCAGGAAGACCGCGCCGCCGAAGGAGGTGACGGTGCCGACGACCGCCAAGGCGGCCAGGCCCAGCCGCAGGACGTTGACGTCGATCCCCAGGTGGCGCGCGGCGCCGGCGCACACCCCGGCGATCATGCGGCCCTCGTTGACGCGGCGCGGCCACGTGGCGGCGGCGGTGCTGGTCTGCCCGGTCTGCCCGGTGTGCTCGGTGTGCTCGGTGTGCTCGGTGTCCATGCCTTGATCCTGCCGCCGCGGCGATCGCCGGAACATCGGGATTCGCCCTGATCCGCCCCTGATCGGACCCTTGCCGGGCGGCCCCGTCCCCGGGTCCCTACCCTGAGGTGTCCCGGAGTATGGCCGCGACCGGCGGGGAGTGGTAGGCGGACGTCCGGCCGCCCATCCACGTCTCCAGGTCCGGCCTGTGCGGAGGCACGCCGCCGAGCAGCAGCAGCACGCCGCTCACCACGCCGCCGATCAGCGTGACCACGACGGTGATGAGGACGGAGGAGCGGATGCCGTCGCCGAGGTCCGTGTGCGTCATGGCGAGGTACAGCAGCACCGGGCCGACGAGGAACGCCGCCTCGGAGCGGAGCAGCTCCACCAGGCCGAAGGTCGGTCCGAGCCGGCTGGCGGGGACGCTCAGCGCGGCCATGAACAGGCCGGGCGTCACCCCGGCACCGGCCCCGAAACCCAGCAGCACACCGGCCGTGGTCACGACGAGGTGGTCGTGGCCGGCGCCCAGCCCCAGCAGGATCGCGCCGCCGGCCGCCACCGTGAACAGCCCGGTGAACGGGAGCACGGGCAGCCAGCGCGACGTCAGCGTCCTCTTGAACAGCCACGCGGACACGGCGATCCCGGCGAGCTGGGCGGCCAGCAGCGCGCCGGACAGGATCTGGGACCGGCCGGCGACCTGCAGCAGGTAGGCCACGGTGAGTTCGATCAGGGTGATGAACGCGGCGCCCACCACCATCGCCAAGGAGATCCCGGTGACCGGAAGCGTGTTGGTCAGCACCCTCAGCGGCATCAGCGGATGCCGCATCCGGTACTGGGTCACCAGGAGGGCGCCGAGCGCCGCGAGCCCCAGCACGACGGGCACGATGAAGCCCGGGGAGGCGAACGTCACCTCGCCCAGCAGGGCGACCCCGAGAAAGGACAGGATCGTGGCGACGGTCGCGATCGGGATGGCCGCCCAGTCGAAGGTCATCTCGTGGCCCCCCAACGGCCGGCGCGGGAACGCCAGCAGCCCGGTCACGAACCCGAGGACGCCGATCACCGCCGTGCCGACGAACAGCGGGCGCCACTGCGCCACGTCCCCCACGATGCCGCCGACGACCGGGCCGAGCGTCACGGCCCCGAACAGCCCGAGGCTCACGAACGCCGCGGTCAACGGCACCTTGTCGACGCCGTGCCCGGTGACCAGCGGCGGCAGGGCGGCGACCAGCAGCATGCCGGTGGCCAGGCCCTGGAGCACGTGACCGACGGCGAACGGCACGATGCCCGGCGCGAGCGCGGCCAGCAGGGAACCGACCACGAACGCGACCTCGCACGCCAGGTAGACCTGGCGGGCCGGGACGCGCTGGATCAGGTCGGCGGCGATGACGGCGCCGAGCGCGTAGGCGGCGTCCGACATCCCGGCCGCGAGCTGCATGCCCAGCGCCCCGCCGCCCAGCTCGCGTTGAAGCTGTTCGCCGAACAGTTGCGACGCGCCGGACAGTATGAGGAACGGGCACAAGGCGAGCAGCACGAGCGCCACCGCGGCAGGGTAGCTCCCTTGCCACGGGACGGCTTTCGGGTCCCCCGACACCATCGGGCGGCTACCCACACCGTCCCCCTGGAAACCTCATTCGAGTTCGGGACTGGTGCCGCGATGGCGAACGCGAAAGGTCCGGGGGCCGTGTGAAGTCGGCTCGGCCGGGTAGCGGGCTATCCGACGGTGATGGCGAGAACACAACCGGTGATGGCCACCGTGGCGGAAGCCGAGCACGACTGGAGAGACGACGATGCCGGCAACCAAAGGCGAGAGCGCGACCACGGACGACCGCATGCTGGGTCCGGTGCCGGGCGCCCCGGCGCTCGGACGCGGACCGGCGCAGGACGGCGGCTTCGACTGCCCGGGGTGCGCGTGGCCCGATGTCCCCCATGGCCTGCATCTCGACATCTGCGAGAACGGCGTCGAGCCCGCGACCTGGAAGATGACCGGCGACCGTGCCGTCCGCCACCACATCCCCCGCGGCTGCGCTGTGGGATACATGCCCGAGCTGACCGTCCTGTGCGGCCTCGCCGACTCCCGGGAGCAGAGCGGGCAGCCGGTCACCGGGCACCTGATCGTCGAAGTATCCCCCAGTCGTCAGGACCAGGCGACGGCACGGTGAGGCCGGGGGACGCGGATGTGCGCTAGCAGCCTGACCCTTCACCCCATGGTCCTGGACGCCGTGGCGCTGCACGCCGTGGTGGACGCGGGCAAGGACGTCGTCCCGGCCCGCGCGCAGATGGCGACCACGCTGGGCTTCCACATCATCCTGGCCTGCCTGGGGATCGCGCTGCCGACGGTCGTGCTGCTGGCGGAGCTCATCGGCCTGCGCCGGAGCGACGAGACGGCGCTGCGGCTGGCACGGCGCTGGTCCCAGGTCATGGCGGTGCTGCTCGCGGTCGGCGCGGTCACCGGCACCGTGCTGTCGTTCGAGATGGGCCTGCTGTGGCCCGGACTGATGCGCCGGTACGGGGCGGTGCTGGGGATCCCGTTCGCCATGGAAGGCCTGTTCTTCTTCCTCGAAGCGATCTTCGCCGGGATCTATCTGTGGGGCTGGCGGCGGCTGCCGCCCTGGGCGCACTGGTGGTCCGGCACGCCGATCGCCCTGAGCGGGATCTTCGGCGCGATGTCGGTGGTCGCGGTGAACTCGTGGATGAACCAGCCCGGCGGTTTCACCGAACGCGACGGCGTGATCACCTCGGTGGACCCGTGGCAGGTGTTCTTCAACGCGGCCTTCGACTACCAGGTGCCGCACATGATCCTGGCCGCCTACATGGTCACCGGTTTCCTGGTGGCGTCGGTGTACGCGGCGGGCATCCTGCGCGGCCGCCGGGACCGCTACCACTACACCGGCTTCGCCGTCGGATTCGTCCCCGCGGCGGTGCTGACCCCGTTCCAGATCTTCGTCGGCGACACCGCGGCGCGGGCGATCGCCAGGGACCAGCCGGTGAAGTTCGCCGCCATGGAGTACGTCCCGCGGACCTCACGGAACGTGCCGGAATGGATCGGCGGGGTCTATGTCGACGGCCGGGTCCACGGCGGTGTGAAGATCCCGTACTTGGACTCGCTGCTGGTCGGTTTCCGGCCCAGCACCCAGGTCATCGGCTGGGAGAGCGTGCCGCCCGACGAGCGCCCGCCCGCGATCTCGCTGATCCATCTGTGTTTCGACGTCATGGTCGGGCTGGGCACGCTGCTGCTGCTCGCCGGGCTGTGGGCGCTGTACGAGTGGTGGCGGCGGCGCCGGCTGCCGCCGGGGCGGCTGTTCTGGCTTCTGGGGCTGATCAGCGGTCCCGCCGCGACCATCGCGATGGAGGCCGGCTGGGTGGTCACCGAGGTCGGCCGGCAGCCGTGGGTGGTCTACCGGCTGATGAGAACCTCCGAGGCCGCGACCACCAACGAGGGCGTCGCCGTCACCCTGACCCTGATCGTCATCCTGTACGCGGTGCTCGGGGTGGGGACGATCGCGATCCTGCGGATGCTGGCCCGGCGCTGGCGCAGCGGCGACGCCGAGGAGGCGGCCGTCCCCTACGGTCCTCCCGACGTCCCGCGGGACACGCCCGAAGGCGAGAAGGCACGGTGACGGCCGCGGACGTGGTGGGCGGGATCCTGCTCGCCGGGATCACCCTGTACGCGGTCCTGGGCGGGGCCGACTTCGGCGGCGGCCTGTGGGACCTGCTGGCCGGCGGGACGCGGCGGGGACAGGCGCCGCGCGCGCTGATCGACACGTCCATCACGCCGGTCTGGGAGGCCAACCACGTCTGGCTGATCTTCATCCTGGTCGTCTTCTGGACCGGCTTCCCGCAGGCGTTCAGCTCGGTGATGACCACCGCCGCGCTCCCGCTGTGGCTCGCGCTGGGCGGCATCGTGCTGCGCGGCGCCGGGTTCGCGTTCCGCAAGGAGCTGTCCCGGCTGCACACCCAGCGCGCCACCGGCGCCGTCTTCGCCATCTCCTCGCTGATGACCCCCTTCTTCATGGGCACCGTGATCGGCACCATCGCCACCGGTGCCGTCCCGGTGCCCGGCAAGGTCGATCTGGACGCGTGGACGAGCCCGACCTCGCTGCTGATCGGGGCGCTGTTCGTGGCCGCCTGCGGCTACCTGGCGGCGGTGTACCTGGTCGGCGAGGCCGACCGCCGCGACGACCGGCCGATGCTGGACTACTTCGTCGACCGGGCCCGGATCGCGGCCATCGTGGCCGGGGTGTTGTCGCTGGTGACCTTGGCCGTCCTGCGCGGTTCCAACCAGGCGTTGTTCGACCGGCTGATCGGCCGGGCGCTGCCGCTGGTCATCGTGGCCGGGGTCTGCGGGCTGGCGGTGGTGGTCCTGCTCACCGCGAGGCGGCTGAGGGGCACCCGGGCCATCGCCGCCCTCGGCGTGGCCGCCGTGGTGTGGGGATGGGGCGTGGCCCAGTATCCGGTGCTGCTGCCCGGCACGGCGGTGACCCTGACCGACGCCGGAGCGCCGCAGGCCACCTTCGTCAGCCTGATCGTGGTGTTCATCGCCGCGCTGGTGCTGGTCGTACCCTCCTTCGGGCTGCTGTTCGCCCTGCAGAGCAGGCACCTGCTGGAGGCGGAGGAGACCGCGACGCCGTCGGCCGCGGACCCGCCCGGCTGAGGCCGTCCGGTGCGGATTCGTGGGCCCGTCGCGCCGATGCTCGCGGCGACGGTCGAGGAGATCCCGGCGGGCGAGGCCCTGGCCTTCGAGCCCAAGTGGGACGGGTTCCGCGTTCAGGTGCGGGTGGAGGCGGAGGGCGGCGTGGAGCTGTACTCGCGCACCTGCACCAGGCTGACCGGCTCCTTCCCGGAGACCGTGGCCGCGGTCGGACGGCATGTCCCGGCGGGGACGGTCCTCGACGGTGAGCTGGTGCACTGGTCACCGGCAGGGCGCCTCGATTTCGAGGTGCTGCGACAGCGGCTCGGCCTGGGGCCACGGCGCGCCGCCGAGCACGCGCGCCGGCACCCGGTCACGGTGGCGGTGTTCGACGTCCTGGAGACGGCGGACGAGGGGGATCTGCGCGGCCGGCCGCTGGCCGAGCGGCGAGCCGTCCTGGAACGGCTGCTGGCGGGGGTGCCGGGCACCGACCTGGTGATCCTGACGCCGCAGACCACCGATCGTGGCGAGGCCGAGCTGTGGCTGGAGGTGCTGCCCGCCCAGGGGATCGAAGGCTTGGTGATCAAGCCGCTGGCCGGCGCGTACACATCGGGCACGCGCGGATGGATGAAGATCAAGCATCGCCGGGAGACGCTGGTCATCGTCGGCGGCTACACGGGCCCGGTCACCGCCCCAACCAGCCTGGTCATCGGCCGTTACTTCGACGACGGGGTCCTGCGCATCGCGGGCCGTACCGGCGCCCCACCGGCCGACCTGCGCGACGAGCTCCGGGCCGAGCTGGAGGCCAGGAGCCCGGCGCCGCCCGGCCATCCCTGGCCGGAGCTGCTGTCCCCCGGCTGGGGACCCGGCCGGCGCGCCCCGATCCCCTACCAGCGCATCGAGCCGACGCTCGTCGCGCAGGTGTCGGTCGACATCGCCGAGGATCGCGGACGCCGCTGGCGGCACACGGCGCGGCTGCTGGAGCTGCGGACCGACCTCACGCCCGCGGACGTGCCCACCGGCCTGCGGATCGAGTGATCCGCGCGGGTCAGGTGAGGAGGCCGGTCAGGATGCCGCGGACGGCCCGCTCGAAGAGGTCCCGTTCCGGCGCGGGCGGCGCGGGGCGGCTGAGCGCGGCGGCGAAGTGCGGGTACGCGGTCAGGTCCAGCCCCGCGAACGGCACGGATCCGGCGGCGGCCTCGCCGCGGGCGAAGAGGCTGACGACGCCGGTCATCATCGCGATCGCCTCGAACTTGGCGGTGGCACCGGCCGGCACGGGGTCCAGGATGCCCAGGCAGTGGTCGAACCAGGCCAGGCCCTCGGGCCCGATCGCGGACGTCCGGTGCAGCACCTCCACCAGCCAGGGGTGGCGCCGGTAGAGGGCCAGTTGCCTGCGGGCCAGTTCCAGCATCGCGTCCAGCCAGTCCCCGTCGCCCTCCGGGTAGGGCCGCAGCTCGCCCACCACCCGGTCGGTCATCAGGTCCAGCAGGTCGTCGCGGGACGACAGGTACCGGTAGAGCGATCCGGCGCCGGTGCCGAGCGCGGTGGCGACGGCGCGCATCGTCACCGCGGCGAGCCCCTCGGTGTCGGCGAGGGCGATCGCCGCCTCGACGATGGCGTCCCTGCTGTGCGCGGGCGCGGGGCCGCGGGTGCCGCGCTCGGGCCTGGACCAGATCGGGGTCCGGCGGGCCTCGGAGCCGGACGGGCGCGAATTGGCGGGTGCGTCGTTCACCGGTCCACTGTAAACTGCGAACGACGTTTGCAGTTTCAGACACGGAGGACACGCGGGTCATGACACGGATCACGGCACGAGACGGCGCCGACCTCACAGTGCGTACCAGCGGAAGCGGACCCGGCCTCGTGGTCGTCCACGGAGGCGGGGTCACCGTCGACGTCTACCGGAGGCTGGCCACGGCGCTGTCCAGCCGGTTCACCGTCCACCTCTACGACCGGCGCGGACGCGCCGACGCCCCGCCCAGGTCACAGCCCTACGACATCGAGGAGGACATCGACGACCTCGCCGCCGTCATGGAGGCGACCGGCGCCGGCAACGTCCTCGGCCACAGCTCGGGCGGCTTCATCGCGCTGAAGGCGGCGCACCGGCTGCCGATCGACCGGCTCGCGCTCTACGACGCGGCGATCTCCATCGACGGCAGCTTCCCCGCGGCCTGGCTGCCCGCCGCGCGGCAGGCGTTGCGGGACGGGCAGACCGCCCGCGCCCTCGCGATCGTCGGGTCCGGCATCAACCCGCAGACGGGAGCCGCGAAGCTGCCCCTCGGCGCGCAGACCGCGATCGTCCGCGCGTTCATGCGCACCCGGATCGGCCGCACCATGAGCGACCTGCTGGAGATCACTCTCGACGAGACCGACGTCATCGTCCGGAACGACGGCCCCGCCGAGCGGTGGGCGGGGGTCACCTCCGCCGTGCTGCTGGCCTCGGGCGCCGACAGCGCCCCCTTTTACGCCGAGAGCAACGAGGCGCTGGCTCGCGTCCTGCCCCAGGCCCGCACCATGCTCATCCCGCGCAGCGGCCACGACGCCCTCAACAGGGCGCGCCCGAGGCTCGTCAACCCGCTCGCGGCGTTCTTCACCGGCGCCAGGGTCACACGGCCCGCCTAGGCATGAGTTGGCTTCATCGGTATGCGGGTCGTCGTGACGCACATGCGTTCATGCGGACGTGACGGCCCGCCTTACCGACGAGGGCACCGCGCCCGGCACGCCGTCACCACGGAGACCAGCGCGGCGTCCCCTGGTGACCCGAACGGGACCGGCTAGGCGTCGGCGTGCGGGCGTTCCACCGGGACGTCGGCGCCGTCGATCAGGGAGCGCGCGACCGCGGGACGCAGCGAAGCGGGCAACGGGCGCCGCGAGACGCGCAGATGGGCGACCGCCGCGCGCAGGTCCGCGACCTCCTTGCGCAGCGCCTCGATGGTGGCCCGGTCCCTGGCGGCACGATCGGACTCGACCGCACCGGTGATGCGCGACAGCTCCTCCAGCACGGGCGCCAGCGGGCCACGCTGATCAGATTGCGCCGATGTCATCACGCCTCCAGGCCGCCTACCCTCGACGTCGTGTCCGAGGCTAATCGCCTGGTCGGGCCCGTCGATATGTGCGCCGGACCAAGGCGGCGCCACGGTCGGTTGGCAACGGCCACAAACCGGTGAACGGCGAAAAGGAGAGTCCCATGACCGATGACGTGGCTGACGACGTGGCCTACGACGTGGCGGCCGTGCGCGCGCTGTTCCCCGCGTTGAAGGACGGGTCCGCCCACTTCGACGGACCCGGCGGCACGCAGACGCCGCTTCCCGTCATCGACGCCATCGCCGACGCGCTGGCCGGGCCGCTGTCCAACCGGGGCGCGCACACCACGGGGGAGCGGAACGCCGACAGGCTCGTCCTGGACGCGCGGCGGGCGATGGCGGACCTGCTCGGCGCGTCCCCGTCCGGGATCGTCTTCGGCCGCAGCGCCACGCAGCTCGCGTACGACTTCTCCCGGACCCTCGCCAAGACCTGGACGTCTCAGGACGAGGTGGTGGTCACCAGCCTGGACCATGACTCCAACATCCGTCCCTGGACGCAGGCCGCGAAGGCCGCCGGAGCCACGGTGCGCTGGGCCCACTTCGATCCGGCGACCGGTGAGCTGCCGGTGGACGCCGTGCGGGAGGCGCTGTCCGAGCGCACGCGGCTGGTGGCGGTCACCGCGGCCTCCAACCTCATCGGCACGCGTCCCGACATCCCGGCGATCGCGCAGGCGGCGCATGAGGGCGGGGCGCTCCTGTACGTGGACGGCGTCCACTACACCGCGCACGTCTCCGTCGACCTCGAGCGGTTGGGGGCGGACTTCTTCACCTGCTCCCCGTACAAGTTCCTCGGACCTCACCTGGGGGTGCTCGCCGCCCGCCCAGAGCTTCTGGAAACCCTGGAACCGGACAAGCTGCTGCCGTCGACCAACGCCGTCCCCGAACGATTCGAGCTCGGCACCCTTCCGTACGAGTTCCTGGCCGGTACCCGCGCCGCCGTCGACTTTCTCGCCGGGCTGAGCCCGGACGCGGAAGGCGACAGGCGCCGCCGTCTCATCTCCGCGTTCGCGGCCCTCGAAAAGCATGAGGACGCGCTGCGGCTCCGGATCGAAGAGGGCCTCGCCGGTCTTCCCCGCGTCACCGTCCACTCACGGGCGGCGGAACGCACCCCCACGCTGCTGCTGACCTTCGATGGACGCGGCACGGTCGACGCCTACCGCTACCTCGCCGCGCGTGGCGTGGACGCCCCGTCCGGCTCGTTCTACGCGCTGGAGGCGTCCCGGAGGCTCGGCCTGGGCGACGGCGGCGGACTGCGCGTCGGCCTCGCGCCTTACACCAACACCGAAGACGTGGACCGGCTCCTCCAGGGACTCGCCGATTTCCTCGAAGGGGCTTGACGGTCCTCGCCCGGATCGCCCTCGTGACCATAATCGTCCATGGGCTCCCTGCTTCCCAGCGTCGAGGCGCTCCAGCTCGTCGACCACCACTGCCACGGGGTGGTGCGCCGCGACCTGGACCGCGACGGGTTCGAGTCGATGCTCAACGAGTCCGGCGGGCCCGGCCCGCTCGGCGGGTCGCTGTTCGACTCGCAGCTCGGGCTGGCCGTGCGCCGCTGGTGCGCGCCCGTCCTGGACCTGCCGCCGCACGCACGGCCCGGCGACTACCTGGAGCGCCGCGCCGAACTCGGGCCGGACGAGGTCAACCGGCGGTTCCTGCGCGCGACCGGGACGGCGGCGCTGTGCGTCGACACCGGCTACACGCCCGACGCGATCCTGTCCCCCGGCGAGATGGGAGAGCTGGCCAAGGCTCCGGCGTACGAGATCGTCCGGCTGGAGCGGGTGGCCGAGGAGGTGGCGGCCACCGAGCCGTCCCCGCTCGACTTCGCCGACGCCGTCCGGTCCCGCCTGCACGAGCGCGCGGCGAACGCCGTCGGCGTGAAGTCGATCGCGGCCTACCGGGTCGGGCTCGACCTGCCCGCCGAACGCCCGTCCGACAGCGAGGTCGCCGCGGCGGCCGGGGACTGGCTCGCGTCCGGGAACCCCCGGCTGGCCGACGTGACGCTGCACGCGTTCCTCGTGTGGTGCGGGATCGACCTCGGGCTGCCGCTCCAGTTCCATGTGGGGTACGGGGACTCCGATGTCGACCTGCACCGCTGCGACCCGCTGCTGCTGACGCCGCTGCTGCGCGCCACGCGGGACTCCGGGACGCCGATCATGCTGCTGCACAACTACCCGTACCACCGGAACGCGGGCTACCTCGCGCAGGTGTTCCCGCACGTGTTCGCGGACGTGGGGCTCGCCACGCACAACCTCGGCCACCGGGCGCCCGCGCTCATCGCCGAGGCCCTGGAGCTGATCCCGTTCGGGAAGTTCCTGTACTCCTCCGACGCCTTCGGCCTGCCCGAGCTGTACCACCTCGGCGCGCTGCTGTTCCGCAGGGGCCTGTCGGACTTCCTGCGGGACGGCCTGGACGACGGCGCCTGGACGGAGGCCGACGCCGGCCGCATCGCCGAGCTGGCCGGTGCCGGGAACGCCCGCCGCGTCTACCGGCTGGACGAGCGGTGACGTACCCTCTGATGTCCATGAGGACCGTATCGATCAGGGGGTGTCTCGCCGCCCCGGCCCGGTGACCGCCCGCACGGGGGCGATCCGGCCCCGTCCCAGACGCGAGTTGAGACGCTCAAGGCGCCGGCGCCGGCACTCCTGCTGGGATCATCTCATCGCCGCCCCGCTGTGGCCGTTGCACGGCGCGAACCTCGGCACACTGCTCCGCACTTGCGACGCCGTAGGCGCCTGCCTGGCCGTTCCCCGCTTCCGATGGGTGCCCGAGGCGCTGGAGAAGGGCAACACGCTGCGCCATCCCTCATGCGTCCACTGGGTGAACGACCCGCTGGAATGGCTGGCCCGGCAACGGGAGGACGGCACGCGCGTGGTCGGCGTGGAACTGGCCGACGAGGCGGTACGGCTGGCCGACCTGCCCGCGGCGCGACAGCGGACCGTCGCGGTGCTCGGCCACGAGCAGTACGGCATCCCGCCCGACGCCCTCGACCTCCTCGACCAGGCCGTGGAGATTCCCATGGTCGGCACCGGGCACAGCCTGAACGTGGCCGTGGCCGGGTCCCTCGTCCTGTACAAGCTGGCCGGGCTGCTGTAGAGCGGCCCGGCCGGGCAGGCCCACGGGAAAATCCGTTGGACGGGCACCGCGCGGCTCTGCGATCGTTCACCTCATGGTCTGTGAAAGGGGCGCCGCCGCCCTGGTCCGATGAGCGGACACGCGCAGTGGGACGCCGCCGAGATCCGCCAAGCGTGGCTTCGCCGCGCGTCGTCCACACGGCCCGCCGACCGTCCGGCGGCGGAGGCCGCCATCTCCGCGCTCTACCGTCTGGTCGGGCTCGGACCACCCCGCTTCCACTGGGTTCCGTCCCCGCTCACGTCCGCGAGGCCGGGCTGCGGCTGGTCGCGTCCGCGCCCGACCCGGGCAACCCCGGCGGCGAGCTGAAACTCTACGGCGTCTCCGGGCACACCAAAGTGCTGCTCGCCGTCAACGGCTCGGTCGAACGCGACGGGACCCGCCGCCAGTACGGCCTGACCGTGCCCGGGTCCATCGGCGACCCGGTGGCCGCCGCCGCGTGGACCTACGACCTGTCCGCCAGCTCACCGAACCCTCGCCGCACGCCCGGCCGCCGTCGCGATCGGGCCGGCGGCTAGATTCGGGCACATGAGGCGATATGTGATCATCGGTGCCGGGGCGATCGGCGCGACCGTGGCGGCGCAACTGACCCTGGCCGGGGTTCCGGCGGTGCTGATCGCGCGCGGGGAGAACGGCGCCGTGCTGCGCCGCGACGGGTTGCTCTACGTCCGTCACGAGGGTGAGCGGCGGGTGGCGCTGGAGGTCGCGGGCGGCCCGGACGAGGTCGACCTGGAGGAGGGCGACGTCCTGGTCCTGGCCACCAAGTCCCAGGACACCGAGCGGGCCTTGCAGGACTGGGCGCACCGCCCGGTGCGGGGCGCCGAGACCGTCCCGATCCTGACCCTGCAGAACGGGCTGGAGAACGAGCGGACGGCGCTGCGCCGCTTCCCGCTGGTCCTGGGCGCGGTGGTGTGGCTGCCCGCGAGCCACCTGGCGCCGGGCGAGGTCGTGGCACGTGCCAAGCCCGTGACCGGCGCCTTCTGGATCGGCCGGTACCCCTCCGGCCACTCCCCCGTCGCCGACGACGTCGCCGCCGACCTGCGCACGGCCGGTTTCCACGCCGGGACGGTGCCCGACATCGTCTCCTGGAAGGCCGCCAAGCTCCTGAGCAACCTGGTGAACGCGCTCGACGCCCTCTACGCCCCCAGCGACCTGCGCGACCAGGCCGCCGAGGCGCTGCGCGCGGAGGGGCGGCGCGCCCTGGAGGCACACGGCATCGAACCCGCCACGCTCATCGAGGAGGCCGCCGAGGTGCGCGCCGACGTCGTGGCGTCCGACATCCCCGGCCGTCCCGCCCAGCACAGTTCCACCTGGCAGAGCCTGGCCAGGGCGGGCAGCGTCGAGACCGATCACCTGAACGGGGAGATCGTGCTGCTGGCGCGGCTGGCCGGTCAGGAGGCCCCGCTGAACGAGGCCGTCCAGAGGAGGATCGCGAGGGCGGCACGGGAGGGCGTCGCGGCCGGTTCCCTCACCGACGAGGACCTCAAGCGCGACCTCGGGTACTGACGGCTCGCGCGGGCCGGGCCGCCGTGCGAGCCCGTGCTGCGCGCGCACGTCGGCTCGGACGGTCTGGAACGATCGGCTGCATGCGGCAGGTATCGGTAGGGCGTCGGCTGCTCGCGCGGGTGTGGCGGATGCTGAGCGGGCGCGTCCAATGGCGGGTGGCGCGGATCAGGCACCGGACGTTCCTGGTCTACGCCGCCGGGATCGTCCGGGACGAGGAGGGGCGGATCCTGCTGCTGCGGCACCGGCTGTGGCCTCCGTACCGGGCGTGGGGGCTGCCGGGCGGTTACGTCAACGCGGGCGAACGGCTGGAGGACGGCGTCGCACGCGAAGTGCGGGAGGAGACGGGGCTCCAGGTGAAGGTGGCGGGGCCGCCGGTGTGGCTGGCCAGCGGCTTCCGATTCCGCGTCGAGGCGTACTACGAGGCCGAGCTCGTCGGCGGCCGGCTCGATCTGGACCCGGGCGAGATCCTGGACGGCCGCTGGTACGCGGTGGACGGGCTGCCGGAGGAGATGTCGCCTCGCCTGCGGGACCTGCTCATCGCCCTTCCCGCGCCGGGAGGGTCGCGGAAAGGGCGATGAGAACGGCGACGATGCCGGACAGGGGCTCAGTCCTCGGGGAAGTCCTCCGGGTCCACCGTCTCCGTGTTGGCGGGATCGCCGGAGTCCGATTCGAGGTGGATCGTCCAGTCCTTCCAGGAGATGCGGGTTGCCGTGACGGTCGTGCGGTAGCCGATCGGGTCCTTGAAGCGCTCGAACGCGCATTCCCGGCCGAAGGTCCGGGCCTTGGCGTCCCAGTCGGTGCCCTCGGCGATGTAGACGGTGTACTTGCCGTCCGGAATACCCCTGACGGTGGTCTTCTTACCGCTGCGGACGTAGACGGACAGGAAGGTCTTCTTGCCCTTGGCCAGGGCGACCACGGCGTCATCGCCGCCGCCTCTGACGATGAGCGAGCCGCGCCCGCCGCGCCTGCCGGAGTGGATCAGCTTCCCGTTGGACGGGCGCTTGGACCGCTTCTGACCGGCGGCCGGCACGGCCAGTTCGACGGCGCCGCCGGGGAGCTTGGCCTCCAGCGCCGTGATGCCGGTGCGGAGGGCCGTGGCGCCGTCGGTGTCGCCCACCCTGGCCCTCACCGCGCCGCCGGTGCACAGGTGCCGGCCGTCCACCAGGTCGGCGACGACGTTCAGATCGGCGTAGGTCCGCTGCAACGCGAGGAGCAGATTCGTATGCTCCCGCGCGGTCGCCGGGGGCGGTGTCACGGCCCGCAGCGCGTTCGCGGTCTGGCCCGTCGCCTGCCGGACCGCGGTGACCCGGCCTTCCAGGCCCTTGTACCCCTTGGCCTTGTCGAGTTCCTTCAACGCCGACTGCAAAGGCTTGACCGCGCTCGCCACCCTGGACTCGTACTCCTGGAGGGATATGGGCCTGACGGATGGGCCGCCGGACGCCCTTCCCTCGATGTCCGAACCGGCCGAACAGGCCCCGGAACAGAGCGTGCCCGACACGAGGACCGCGCCCCAGGCCGCTCCGCGCAAAGTGATCATCATGGAATTATGGTCGCGAGAATCTCTCACCGACCCGCGCGGGCGCGGCCGGATCGGGCCAACGCGCCGACGCCGTCCGGGGCCTGATCCGGCCTGGGCCGAGGGGTTGACGGGCGCCCGGGTCAACGGGACGCTGTGCATTCACCGGGCTCATGGGAGCGCTCCCATAGCTGGGAGCATGGGAGCGCTCCCACACCCCAGCGCCCACCCATGAGGGAGCATGATGAAACCACGTCCCGGCCTTCCGGCCGCCGCGGCGGCCCTGCTCTTTTCCCTGCTCGTCACCCTGCTGGGCAGCGCCGCGCCCGCACAGGCGACGACCCGGTCCCATGACCCGCTCGACCGCCACACCCGTTTCTACGTCGAACCCGAGACCAACGCCGGGAACCAGGCGAGGATCTGGGCGAAGGCCGGACGCGCCGAGGACGCGAAGCACATGCGGGCCCTCTCCAAGGTCTCGCAGGCGGTCTGGTTCACCAGCGGCACGCCCGCGGAGGTCCGCAAGTCCGTCCAGGCCACGATGCGGCAGGCGGTGCGGCAGCGGTCGGTGCCCGTCCTGGTCGCGTACTACGTCCCGGGACGGGACTGTTCCCAGTACTCGGCCGGCGGCGCGCCCAGCGAGCAGGCGTACCGGGAATGGATCAAGGCGTTCGCGTCCGCGGTCGGCGGCCACAGGGCCGTCGTGATCGTCGAGCCGGACGGGCTCGCGCTGCTGTCCAGCGAGCCCTGGTGCGGCGAGGGCGGCGGCGGCTCCACCGGCCTCCCCGAGGACTTCTCCCTGGTCGACCAGCGCTTCCGCGAGATCAACTACGCGGTCGACACCTTCCGGCGGCTTCCGCGTACCGCGGTCTACATCGACGCGGGCCACTCCGCGTGGCAGCAGCTCAACGACTACGACGCGGGCTTCGGCGTGCCCAGCCAACAGCTCGGCATGGCCAGCCGCCTGCTGCGCGGCGGCATCGCCAAGGCGGACGGCTTCTTCCTCAACGTGTCCAACTACCGCACGACCGCGGAGCTGACCGCGTACGGCACGGACCTGGCGAAGTGCCTGCGCCACCGGCAGACCACAGGCGCGGCGACGTGCTCGCAGGAGGACTTGGCGCGCGTCACGTCCGACCCGCGCAAGCTCACCCACTTCGTGCTCGACACCAGCCGCAACGGCCTCGGCCCCTGGACGCCCCCGCCCGGGAAGTACACCGACGCCCAGGACTGGTGCAACCCGCCCGGACGCGCCCTGGGAGCCCGCCCGACCACCCGCACCGGCAACGGCCTCATCGACGCGTTCCTCTGGGTGAAGCGCCCCGGTGAGTCCGATGGCCAATGCACACGCGGCACGGCCGGACCCGAGGACCCCGAGTACGGCATCGTCGATCCGCCCGCCGGCGCGTGGTGGCCCGACTACGCCCTCGGCCTCGCCCAGCGAGCCGTTCCACCGCTGAACTGACCCCGAACGGCGGCGAGGGCCGCCACATCCCACCGTCGCCCCACCGTTTCGGCCATGATCAGCAGGCCGGTGTACCGCGGGCTGCTGGGAAGGGCGGGGTCGGTGAGGCGACGGTGGTCGGTCTGCCTGGTGGCGGGCGGGTCGTGGGCCGCGCTGTGCGGCGCGGTTCCGGCGGTCGCGGACGCCACGACCGCCGGGGTGACCGCGCCGGAGTACACCTTCACCGCGAAGGTGGCGCCGGGTGTGACGTTCCGGACGTTCGCCACCTCGGGGATCGGCGGCCCCGCCCTCGGCGACCTCATGACGATCGACCTGCGCGACCCACGGGTCGAGGTGGGACTGCTGCGCCCGCCGGTGGTCGCCGCCCGCCGAACGGTGTCGTCGATGGCCAACGCCCGGCACGCCGTCGGCGGCGTGAACGGCGACTTCTTCAATATCGGCTTCAATATCGGCAACACCCAGCCGGGCGTCGAGGCGACCGGGTCGCCGGTCGGGCCCGAGGTGGACGACGGGCGCCCGCTCAAGGCCGCGGTCCCGGCCGGCCAGCGGTTCGGCCCGGAACTGCCGCCGGCCACGACCACCGAGGACGTCATCGGCGTGGGCGAGGACGAGCGCGCGCACGTGGCACGGCTGACCCTGCAAGGGACGATCCGTTCCCGCAAAGCCACGCTGCCGCTGCGCGGGCTCAACCAGTACGCGTTGCCGGTCGGCGGTGCCGGGGCGTTCACCAGCGACTGGGGCGGCGTGTCACGCCGGCGCGCGGTGTGCGGCAGCGACACCGACAGGGACGACCCGTGCAGCACCGACACCGCCGAGGTCACCGTGCGGCGTGGCGCGGTCGTCAAGGTCGAGGAGGCGGTGGGCGCGGGCGCCATACCGCCTGACACGACGGTCCTGGTCGGGCGCGAGAAGGCCGCCGGAGCGCTGCGGACGCTGCGTCCCGGCGACCGGGTGAGCGTCCGGTACCGGTTCACCGGCCCCGAGCGGTTCCGCTTCGCCCTCGGCGGGTTCCCGATCCTCCGGGACGGCGTGCCGCTCGACGGGCTCGACACCCGCCGGCCGGCGCCCCGTACGGCGGCCGGGGTCGGCGGGGACGGCCGGTACCTGTACCTGGTGGTCGTGGACGGCAGGTCGGCGCGCAGCGGCGGGCTGACCGTCGCCGAGCTGGCCGGCCTGCTCGACCGGGCCGGCGCGGACGACGCGGTGAACCTGGACGGCGGCGGCTCCTCGACGTTCGTCGCGCGCCTCCCCGGCGAGCCGTCCGCGACCGTCCGGAACGTGCCCTCCGACGGGACGGAGCGCGCCGTCGCCAACGGGATCGGGGTGTTCACCCGCCGCTGACGACGGCGCGCGCCTCACCGGCTCAGGCGGCCTGGTCGTCGTCGATGACGACCAGGCGGGCGAACCCGGCGCCGATCACGGCGTTCACCGGGACGGAAGCGACGACCTGGTAGGACTGCGGGCCGTCCGCCGCCACCGTGTCGCCGCGCACCGGCACCTGGAGCTCGGGCGCCGCGTCGCGGACGGGCAGCGGCTCGTCCAGCCGCAGCGTCACGCGATGGCCGCCGCCCTGGAACGCCTCGATCGTCCAGTCCTTCGAGGGGGACGGCACCGGGGCCGCGTACGCGGTCCCACCGGCCACGAGCGCCGACACCAGCGCGACACCGGCGACCGCGGATCTCAACGCCGAGCCCCGCGCGGATCCGCGGGCCCGTTCGCGGGCACGCGGGAAGAGGGACATAGGGCGTTCCTTTCGACTGGTTTCGGTCGAAAAGATTCCAAATGACGATCTTGGCCGATTACGTCCGCGTTGCACGGCGGTAAAAGATCTCTACGGGGCCGTAGATTCACGTCTCACGCACACCGTGTTGACGCTGTGGCGCACGGTGCGGAAACCTCGGAGTCAACGCCGTTCAACCCCCCGGACCGGAGGTAGGAACCCGGTGAGCGCGTCGCCCGGCTGGTATCCGGATCCGCACTGGATGGGACGCGAGCGCTACTGGGACGGCCGAGCCTGGACCGACCGGTCACGCCTCTGGGAAGGCAACCGCGGCCCGGCCCCGTCCGCTCCCCCGACACCCGCTCAGCCGGCACCCACTCAGCCGGCACTCGCCCGCCCGGCGCCCGTTCGGCCGGCGCCCGTTCAGCGGGCGCCCCGCGCCGTCGACGCCCCGCCCCGGGCATCCGCCGCGCGTCCGCCCCGATCCGCGACACCGGCGCTGACCCTCCTCACCGCCCTGGCGACGGAGATGGCGATCGTCGGTCCGGTCGCGGTGGCGCTGCACCTGCGCTGGCCCGTCTGGGGCGCGGCGGTGCCCTTCCTGCTCTGGTGGACGGTGGCCCTGCTCCCGTACCGGCCACGCTCGAAGACGCCCCACCGCGAACCGGACGGCAAGGAACTGGCGCGCCTGGCCGACCCCTGGCGGCATGTCCTCCACCGGGCCGGGCTGGACCCGCGCGACCACCGCGTCCTCCTCACCGACCGCGACACGCTGAACGCCTGCGCGACCACCGGTCACGACATCGTGGTCACCGAGCGGTCGGCCCGTACCCTGGCGCCCAACCAGCTCGAAGCGGTGCTCGCGCACGAGCTGGGCCACCGGTCCACCGCGTCCTTCACCCGCCTGACCTGGCCGAGCAGGCTGCTGTGGTGGACGCTCAGCGCCTTATGGACACCGGTCGGGCCCATGTGGAGACGGGCGGTCGCATGGCACCGTCCCATCGGCTTTCTGCTGGTCTTCCTGCTCGCCGCCCTCGCCACCGCGGTGACCGTCATCGCCGTTGTGCCCGCCGCCCTGACCCATGCCCTGCACCGCGCGGCACGCCCGCTGACCGACCGCACCGAGTTCCAGGCCGACGACTTCGCCGTACGCCTCGGCCTGGGCCCCGGCCTTCTCGCGGCGATAGAGCACCGGCTGGAGGCCACGCCCGCCGACAAGCCCCTGCCCCCGCGCCTGCTGCGCCGGGCCGAGCGCCTGCGCCGCCGACTCGCCTGAGGCACGCCGCCGTCCCTCGCTTGCGACCGGCCGGCGACAGGCATTAGGACTGGTCACATGGCATTGGGCTGGAAGCTGGTCATCGACAGCGTGAACGCACCCGTCATCGCGGACTTCTGGGCCGCGGCGCTGGAGTACGAGGTGGAGGATCCCACCCCGCTCATCGAGCAACTGCTCGCGGCGGGGCGTATCGACGCCGAGGCGGTCACCGAGCATGGCGGTCGTAAGATCTTCCGGGGCTACTCGGCGATCCGGCACCCCGACGACCCGTTCGACGAGACCAGCGGCATCGGCCACGGCCGGCGACTGCTGTTCCAGGACGTTCCCGAGCGCAAGACCGTCAAGAACCGCCTGCACATCGACGTCCACAGCGGGCCGGGCGGCTTGGACGACCTGGTCGAGCGCCTGGAAAGCCTGGGCGCGACCCGCGTCCGCGAAGTGGACAAGGGTCCCGCCGGTCACTGGTGGCTCATGCGGGACCCCGAAGGCAACGAGTTCTGCGCCGCCTGAGCCCGTCAGGACTTGCCGCCGAAGAGGGGTGGCGGGCCATGGCGGGGACCGGACTGGTGCCCCGGAGGCGGACCCGGTTGCAGCGGAAGGGGTTCTCGCGGGACGGGCGCCGCAGGCGGGGCGGCGGTCCAGCCCGGAGTGGTGGCCGGAACTCCCGAGGAGATGGCCTGCTGCGGAGCGGGCGGGTCGGGCAGGGGGTCGAGGCTCACCCGGTCCAGGGTCACGATGGCGGGGTCGCACTCGACAGGGGTCAGGACGCGACCGCCACCCGGCGCGGACTCGACCAGGAGGAGGGCGTGGTCGGGAAGGTGCTGGAGGGTGACAGGTTCGATGACGTACTCGTAGACGCGCTGCGTGGAGTCGGTGTCGCTCCAGTTCGTGCCCTCGGCATAGGAGTAGGTGGCGGACCAGTTGCGCGAGGTGGAGGTCGAGGTGCCCGTGGTGTCGCTGGTGCTGCGTGAGCCGCCCCGGTTGGAGCCGGACTGGCGGTTGGTGGAGCGGTCGGGGAACAGGCCGAACATCTCGCCGCCCGAGTAGGTGACGCCCGACGAGCGGCTGGTCCCCCAGTTGGTGGACGTGCCGGTGGTGCGGCTGGTGGAGTAGGTCTCCGAGTCGCTGTGGCCGCTGGTGTCGGAACTGGTGTGGGACTCGTTGCCGCCGACGCTCTTGGTGATCTGGGACAGGACGAAGCGGTACTCGCGGCCGATGAAGTCGGCGGCGCGGGTCGCGTCCTCGTTGTTGCCGAGCCGCATGAACGCCACCGCGCCGCCCCCGATCAGTTCGGCGGACGTCTCGCGCAGGCGCCGGAACAGGAACGTGAGGGGCACGCCGCGTCGCTCGCAGGCGTCCGACAGCCGTTCCAGGTGGCGCCGGGCCAGCTCGTCGGCTCCGGCGACGACCACGGCGGGGGTGGAGTCGGACGTGGCGGCGATGCGATGGGTGACCCACTGGACGATCAGGTCGGTGAGCAGCTCGGAGCGGACGTTGCGGGCGCGGCTGTCCAGCGCGACGACGGTCAGGTAGCCGGCGGAGCGGTCCTCGCGCGGCGCTGTGCCGAGGTTCTCCAGGGGGTGCAGGTAGGACTCGATGCGCGACAGGTTGGCGTGCGCCTGGCGCCGGTACTCGACGGTGAAGAGCTCACTGGCGATGCGGCGGCGCTCGTCGCGGGTGAGGGCGTCGGACGTGTCGGGTTCGCCCATCAGGGCGCGCAGGGCGGCGGCGATCCGGCCGAAGGTGATGTCGCCGTTGAGGGCGCCGCACACGGTGGTGAGGATCCGGTCGTCCATGCTGCGTTCCGCGCGGGCGGTCTCGGGCGTGCCGCCGTGCATGGACTCGACGATGGCGTCCACCAGGTCGCGCGGCGGCAGGTCGACCAGCAGCGTCGCGGACTCCTGGCGGCCGGGCAGGAGCTGGACGTCCACGCCCTTCCAGGCGTGCTGGGCGAGCGAGACCAGCTCACCGCTGACGAGCTCGCGGGACAGGTCCAGCACCAGCAGCGGCTGCGCGGCGAGGGTGGACGTCCCGTACGTGGTGAGCAGCGCCTCCCAGGACCACAGCGTGCCGCCGAACACGTCCAGGCGGCGGGACGGGCGCGGCACCGCGCCCCACTCGGGAAGGCCGTCGAGGCGGGCGCGTTCGGCGGCCTCGTGCGCCTGCTTGCGCGCCTGCCATTGCCGGGCCGCCTCCTCGTAGCCCCCGACGGTCTGCCGGTGCGCCAGCTCGTACGCCTGCCGCGCGCCGTTGCGCCGCTGGACGGCGATCAGCGTCAGGGCCGTCCCGGGTGCCGCGGCGATCAGTGCCAGCAGCAGCGCGCCCGCCGGGACGGGGGTCCCGGCGCCGCCGCCGGACGCGGTGCAGGCCGCGAAGAGCGCGAGGATCGCGGCGACTCCCAGGCTGGCGGGAAGGGTGCGGCGCAGGCGGTGCCGCGCGTCCCGCTCGGTGTCGGTGACCCTGCGGGCCAGGTAGTCGGGGAGTTGCCGCCGCTGGGGAGGCGCCTCGGGGAACGGGCGCAGGAACCACCAGCGGTCGCGGAACACCCAGCCGAGCCGCGGATCCGGGCTGAACAGCCTGTCCCTGCGGCCCAGCAGCGCCTGGTGGTCGATGCCGTCCCGCACGAGCGCGAACCCCCGTTCTGGTGTCGGCCCCTCTCGGTCGATGACGCAAAAACACACAAGCAGATTGACACCGGACTTGTCAGCGGTTCTCCCTAGAATTCGGCTTCCCATCGGGCATCTTGCTCACTAGCCTGACTGATCACGTCCCGCTGCGGAGGGTGTGGAGGCATGGCCGGACGACTGCCCGACACGCTGCGGCAACGGATGCGCGCCTTGCCCGTGTGCCGCCTCCTTGAGGCGCCGCGGCCGCAGGGCGAGGACGCCGAGCCGGACGGCCGCGACGAGTGGCGCGACCAGCGGATGGCCGCGCTGGTGTCGGCGTACCACGCCGGTCACGGCCCGGACGGGGAGAGCGGCGCGGTGCTGGTGGCATGGCGGCGCACCCAGGCGTCCGGGCCGACGGAGGTGTTCGTCGGCGGGGACTCGCTTATCGCCGACGCGTCCGAGGGCGGCGCCGCGACGCTGAGCCTGCCCGCGGGCGGGCGTGGCACCCTCCTGCCCGAGGGGCTGCTGGCGGACGCGATGGGCACGTTCCCGCATTGGGTACGGATCGGCGGCATCTCCGACGGCCTGCTGGCCGACCCCGTCCCGGACGGGAGGAGGGACGGGACGAGGGAACCGGCGCGTCCGTCACTGGAGGACGGCCTGCTGTCGGTGTGGATGCAGCCGTTCGCGTGGCTGCTGCTCGCCGAGCCCGTGGAGACCGGCGAGGCCGACCGGCTCGCAGTCGAGCTGGCGGACCGGCAGCAGTACTTCAGGTCGATGGCGGAGATGTCACCGGAGCACGCGGTGGCCTCGATCCGCGACGAGCATCGGCATCGCGAGCTGCGCCAGGCCACCACGTCCGGACTGTGGAGGGTGCGGCTCCTGGCCGGTGCCACGACGGAACGCGCGGCGGCGCGCGTGGCGGGGCTGGTGTGCGCGTCGGCCGATCTGGACGGGCTGCCGTACGCGCTCGTCCCCGAGACCCAGGCGAGCCTCGGGGGCGAGCGTGACGAGCCCGGCGCGGCCAGGCCGTCGTTCCCGTTCGAGGCGAGCACGCAAATGCTCGCCGCGCTCGCCCGGCCACCGCTGCGGGAGGTCGCGGGGGTGCGGTTCACGCTGCGCCCCGAGTTCGACGTGACGCCCGAGGCGTCCGCCTCGGGCGCGGACGGGATCGCGCTGGGACGCGTCCTGGACCGCAACCGCCGTGAGGTCGGCGACCTCACGCTGCCGCTGTCGAGCCTGAACCGGCACACCTTCGTGTGCGGCGCGACCGGCGCCGGCAAGTCGCAGACCGTCCGCGCGCTGCTGAGCGCCGCGTCGGGGGCGGGGCTGCCGTGGCTGGTGGTGGAGCCCGCCAAGGCCGAGTACCGGCTGATGGCCGCGCGCCTCCCGGACGCCGAGGTGGTGGCGATCCGTCCCGGTGACCCCGGGGCGATCGCGGCCGGGATCAACCCGTTGGAGCCCGCGACCGGACCGGACGGGCGGCCGTTCCCGTTGCAGACGCACGCCGACCTGGTGCGCGCGCTGTTCCTGGCGGCGTTCGAGGCCGACGAGCCGTTCCCTCAAGTGCTGAGCGCGGCGCTGACCCGGTGCTACGAACGGCTCGGCTGGGACCTGGCGCTGGGCGAGCCCGCCGTCCCGGGCGCGACGCCCCGCTACCCGACGCTGGGCGACCTGCAAGCGGCGGCCGAGGCCGTGGTGGACGAGATCGGGTACGGGCAGGAGATCACCGACAATGTCCGCGGGTTCGTCCGGGTGCGGCTGTCCAGCCTCCGCCTCGGCACCACCGGCCGGTTCTTCGAGGGCGGGCACCCGGTCGACTTCGGCGAGCTGCTGAGCCGCAACGTCGTCCTGGAGATCGAGGACGTGGGGGACGACCGCGACAAGGCGTTCCTCATGGGCACGGTGCTGGTGCGCCTGGTGGAGCACCTCCGGCTGCGCCACCGCCACCGGACCGGCGGGGCGCTGCGGCACCTCAGCGTGTTCGAGGAGGCGCACCGGCTGCTGCGGCGCACCGAGGAGGCGGGTCCCGCGTCGCACGCGGTGGAGACGTTCGCGGGGCTGCTGGCCGAGATCCGCGCCTACGGCGAGGGGCTGGTCGTGGCCGAGCAGATCCCGGCGAAGCTCGTCCCGGACGTCATCAAGAACACCGCCGTCAAGATCGTCCACCGGCTGCCGGCCCGGGACGACCGGGACGCGGTCGGCGCCACGATGAACATCACCGAGGCCCAGTCGCAGTTCCTGGTCACCCTCACTCCGGGCGAGGGCGCGGTCTTCACCGACGGCATGGACTTCCCGCACCTCGTCCGGATGCCGGACGGCACGAAGCTGGAGGCGGCCTCCGACCCGGCCGTCGCCTCCCCCGCGTCGGTGGTGTCGCCGCGCAGCCTCACCTGCGGGAACGATTGCAAGGCGTCGCCGTGCACGCTGCGCGACATGCGCACCGCCCACCACACGCTGACGCTGCGCCCGGAACTGGTCCTGTGGGCGGAGCTGGCCGCCGCCGCGCACCTGACCGGCTGGGGAACGCCCGTCCCGGACGAGACCGTGCTGGAGGCGGTACGGGCGCTCCCGCCACGGCTGCGCGACTGCACGCTCTCGCACGCCGTGGACGCCGCCGTCGCCGCCCGGTCCAGCGTGATCCCGCCGTCCAGCGGTGACCAGGCGCTGGCCGGTCACCTGGTCGCCGTCCTGCGCGCCTCGTTGGACGGAACGGCCGGGTGCGCGAACGACGAGACCGAGTTCCTTGCCGCGCCCTACCGATGGTGCCTGGTGCTGGAGGAACTGCGGTCGGCGCAGAAGGTCTCACCGGGACCGGGACGCCATCCGCGCAGCGACGCATGGGCCGCCGCTCACGGGCGCGAGATCCCCGGCGCCACCCTCGCCGAGCAGTACGAGCACGTCTCCGCCTGGTGGGACCGGGACCAGCGCGACCGGGACGCCTGCGCCGCCGCGTTGTGGGGAACGGCCGTCCCCTCCGCGATCGAGACCGCGGTGGGCGTGCGCCGCGACGACGGTGACTGGGCGGCCCGCCTTCGCGAGTCCACGGCGCCGCTCGGCAACCACACAGGACTCCTGGACTCCTACATCCCGGTCGAGCCTGGGAACGGTTAGACGATCTCGGGCATGAAGTGCCGGAGCTCGGGCGGAAGTTCCGGCAGGCGCTCGCCGGAGACCTGCCCGGCGATGCCTTCGACGGCGTCCAGGTCGTCCTGGCCGAGCCGCAGGTCGAGCGCGGCGACGTTCTCCTTCACGCGGGCGGGGTGCCTGGTGCCCGGGATCGGTACCACGGTCAGGCCATGCACCTCGGAGCGCTGGACGAGCCAGGCCAGCGCGATCTGGGCCGGAGTGGCGCCGTGCGCCTCCGCCAGGCGATGGACGGGGCCGAGCAGTGCCGCGTTGTGCCGCGCGTGCTGGGGAGCGAAGCGCGGGAACATCCGCCGCTCGTCCTCCGCGTCCAGCTCGGTGGTGGTGATCGTCGCGCCGGTGAGCACGCCGCGTCCCAGCGGGGAGTACGGGACGAACGCGATGCCCAGCTCGGCGCACGCGGGGACGAGCGCGCTCTCCACCTTCCGGTAGAAGAGGTTCCATTCGTTCTGGACGGCCGCGATGGGATGTTCTCCGTGGGCCGCGCGAAGCTGGTCGGTGCCCAGGTTGGACAGGCCGATGCATCTGACCTTGCCCTCGTCCACCAGTTCGGCCATCGCGCCGACGGTCTCCTCGATGGGGACGGCCGGGTCGGGCAGATGCTGGTAGTAGAGATCGATGTGGTCCGTCCCGAGGCGGCGCAGGCTCGCCTCGCACGCCTCGCGCACGTAGGCGGGGTCGCCGCGGACTCCGAGCGGCCGCCCGGTCTCCGGGTCGCGGACGCCGCCGAACTTGGTGGCGAGCACGACCTCGTCCCGGGGGACGGTGGCGAGGAACTCGCCCAGCAACCGCTCGTTGTCCCCCAGCGCGTACACGTCGGCGGTGTCCCAGAACCGCACTCCGCCGTCGAAGGCGTCCCGGAGGACCGCGAGCGCCTGGTCCCGGTCGACCGGCCCATAGGACGTGGTGAGGTTCATACAGCCCAGGCCGAGGGCGCCGACCCTGAGGCCGGACAGCATGACATCGCGCATCGCTGCGCCTCCTGTACTAGAATGGTGGAAGCGGGATGAGCATCCCACTTATGGTGGACGATACGGGACGCCCATCCCGTTTGTCGAGCGTCCTCGGGAGAAAAACCAGTGCGAGCCGATGCCAGGCGCAACCGCGAGCGGGTGCTGAGCGCGGCGATCGAGGCGTTCGCCGCCGAGGGGCTGTCGGTCCCGGTGCACGAGATCGCCCGCCGCGCCGGGGTCGGAACGGGCACGGTCAGCCGGCACTTCCCCACCAAGGAGGCGCTCTACGACGCGATCATCCTGCACCGCGTCGAGCATCTGATCGGGCGCGCCCGCGAGCTGGCCGCATCGGCGGAGCCCGGCGCCGCGTTCTGGGACTTCTTCGCGTTCATGGTGGACAAGGGCGCGCTCGACCACGGCCTCGCCGAGGCCCTGGCCGGCAGCGGCTACGACGTCGAGGCGGCCGCCGAACGCACCGGCCACGACGTCATGGGCGCCATGCGCGACCTCCTCACCGCCGCCCAGCGGGCGGGCGAGGTCCGCCAGGACGTCGACGTCGCCGACGTCAAGGCGCTGATAACGGCGTGCCTGGCCCGCATGCGCAACGGCTCCGGCGACGACGGCCGCCGCATCATGACGATCATCCGCGCCGGCCTCCGTCCCTAGAGGGCGCGGGCTCCTTGGCCGGGTGTTTGCCCAATCGCGGCCATGCGGAATCCGAAGAGCGGTTGTCGCATCCCGGACCGCGCTGTGAGGATCGAAACGTCGGGTGGTTCCGCCCGATGCCGTCGTTAGGAGCATCCCATGGCCTCACTGCTCAACCCCTACCTCAACTTCGACGGGGACGCGCGCCCGGCGATGGAGTTCTACCAGGGGGTCTTCGGCGGAGAGCTGTCGCTGATGACCTTCGGCGAGCAGGGGATGGCCGACACCCCGCACGCCGACAAGATCATGCACGGTTCGCTGAAGACCGAGCAGGGCTACGTGCTGATGGGCGCCGACGCCCCGCCCGGCACGGCGCTCAACCCCGGCGACAACATCACGGTCTGCCTGAGCGGGGACGACGCCGACCTGCTCCGGGGCTACTTCGCGAAGCTGTCGGAGGGAGGCACCGTCTCCGTCCCCCTGGAGAAGCAGATGTGGGGCGACGAGTACGGCGCCTGCACCGACCGGTTCGGCATCAACTGGATGGTCGACATCAGCACCGGCTGAGGCGCTGGATCCGGCCGCGCCCGCGGGGCCGGATCTCCGTATCATCTGTCGCATGACGAGCGACTCCCCGGACCCGTCCCGGCGGAAAGACCTGCGCGTGTCCCATGCGGAGCGGGACGCCGTCGTGGAACGGCTGCGCGAGGCGGCGGGCGAGGGACGGCTCGACCTCGACGAGCTGGAGTCGAGGGTCGGCCTCGCGCTGACCGCCAAGACCTACGGCGATCTGGAGGCCCTGACCGCCGACCTGCCGCCGCAGCCCCCGCCGCGCCAGGAGCCGCCGCTGGTCCTCAAGGGCGGGCTGAACGGGGCGTCCCGCACCGGGCGCTGGCGCGTCCCCGAGCACATCACCGCGGACGGCGGCCTGGGCGGCGTCAAGATCGACTTCACCCGCGCGGACTGCCCGCTGCCGGAGGTCCGGGTGGAGGCGCACGGGCAGGCGGCGGGCGTCACCATCGTCGTCCCGGACGGCTGGATGGTGGAGACCAGCGGGTTCGACCCCGCCATCGGCGGCCTCAAGGACAAGACCGACCACGACCCGCTCCCCGGCACCCCGTTGATCCGGCTCACGGGCAACGGCGGCTCGGCGGGCGTGGTCGTCCGCCATCCCAACCGCTGGGAACGCCGCAAGCTCGAACGCAACCCCCCGAACACGTCCCTCGGCTGACCCCGCCCGCACGCCGCCACAGGTCACGAAGGAGCATCGGCGTGTTATGGGACCTTGACATGGTGTGGGCGTGATGCCAGTTTGATCGTTCAAATGGGCAATTTGAACGATCAAAATCCGGCCGCCGGCCGACCTGGCGCCACGATTTCCGAGGTGGCGGCGCGGGCGGGCGTCTCCCGGCAGACGGTGTCGAACGTGCTGAACGCGCCGGGACGGGTGGCGCCGGAGACGGCGGAGCGGGTACGGAGCGCGATCGCCGCGCTCGGCTACCGGCCGAACCGGGCCGCGCGGAACCTGCGGGAACGCGCCAGCCGGTGCATCGGATTCAAGATCGCCCATCCGGCCGGGCTGAACAACCTGCTCGATCGGTTCCTGCACGCGCTCGCGGACGCGGCCGGCTCGGCGGGCTACCACGTGCTGCTGTTCACCAGCCCCGAGTCCGACGCGGCCACCGGGGCCGCCCCGGCCACCGCGACCATGGCCACCACGGCCATCGCCGACGCCGAGCTGGCCTGTTACGAGGACCTGGTCGGCACCGGCACGGTCGACGCCTTCGTGGTCGCCGACGTCGTCGTGAACGACCCGCGTCCCGCGTGGTGCGCGCGCATGGGCGTCCCCTGCGTCTGCTTCGGGCGTCCCTGGGGCAGGGAGCACGAGCTGTACTCCTGGGTGGACGTGGACGGCGGCGACGGGCTGGCCCAGTCGGTGGACCACCTGGTCGCACGCGGCCACCGGCGCATCGCCTACCTCGGCTGGCCGGAGGGCAGCCGGGTCGGGGACGAACGCAGGGCCGGCTGGGACAGGGCCATGCGCCGCCACGGCCTGGACCCGTCCGGCCTGGCGGGAGGCTGCGAGGAGGACACGGCCGCGGTGTCGGCGGTGGCCCGCGAGCTGCTGGCGATGCCCGACCCGCCCACCGCGTTCGCCTGCGGCAGCGACACGTTCGCGGTGGCGGCGCGGCTCGCGGGCGGCCTGGACCCGCACGGCGTCCCGAAGGTGGACGTGGTCGGGTACGACGACTCCCCCGCGCTGGCGCTGATGGCGCCGCCGATGCCGAGCGTGCGGCAGCCCGTGGACGAGGTGGCCCGCCGCATCGTGGACCTGCTGCTGGAGCGGATCCGCACGCCCGGCCTCCCGCCCGAGGGGGTGATGCTGCGCCCAGAACTGGTCACTCGGGGGGAGGCCGGGCGGTGACCCGGCGATGGCAATGGCAGCTCCGCGAGAAAGGAAAGATCGTGACACCCCTGACGACGACGATGCGTCACGCGATCGCGATAGGAAGCATGGCGGCCCTCATCGCCGCCTCCGCCGTGGCCTGCGGTGGTGACGAGGGCTCCGGTGGTACGACCGACGAGCTGACGGGACGAGGGCCCATCACCCTCGCCCAGGGCAAGGACACCTCCGGCAACCTCCAGAGGCAGATCAACGACTGGAACGCCCAGCATCCCAACGAGAAGGTGCGGCTCATCGAGCTGCCCGAGGACGCCGACGGGCAACGCCAGCAGATGGTGCAGAACGCCCAGGCCAAGTCCGACGCCTACACGGTGCTGGCCCTGGACGTGGTGTGGACGGCCGAGTTCGCCGCCAACCGCTGGATCACCCGGCTGCCGGAGAACCAGTTCAACCTCGGTTCGCTCCTGCCACCCACGGTGAAGACCGCCCAGTACCGGAACCGGCTCTACGCCGTCCCGTTCAAGACCAACGCGGGCCTGCTGTTCTACCGCACCGACCTGCTGGAGCAGGCGGGCCTCGACGAGCCGCCGAAGACCTGGTCGGAGATGACCTCCGCCTGCGACAAGGTCAAGGACGAGGGGGTGGCCTGCTACGGCGGCCAGTTCGAGAAGTACGAGGGCCTGACCGTCAACTTCTCCGAGGCCGTCCACAGCGCGGGCGGCGTGGTGGTCAACGACCAGGGCGCGCCCAACGTCAACACGCCGCAGGCCAAGCAGGGCCTGGACTTCCTCGCCCAGGGCTTCAAGTCCGGCCGCATCCCGAAGTCGGCCATCACGTTCAAGGAGGAGGAGGCGCGCCGCGAGTTCGAGAAGGGCGGGCTGTTCTTCCTGCGGCAGTGGCCGTACCAGTGGGCGCTGTCGAACAAGAAGGGCGACTCGAAGGTCGTGGGCAAGTTCGACGTGGCGCCGCTGCCCGGCGCGAACGGCCCCGGCGCGCCCACGCTGGGCGGCTACAACCTGGCGATCTCCTCGTTCGGCAAGAACAAGGCGACCGCGCTCGACTTCATCAAGTTCCTCACCGACGAGCAGCGGCAGCGGCAGAACCTGCTGGCGACCTCGGAGGCGCCGACGCTGGCCTCGCTGTACGACGACGCCGAGCTGCAGAAGAAGTTCCCGTACCTGCCGGTCCTGAAGCAGTCGCTCCTCAACGCCAGGCCGCGGCCGGTCGTGGTCCGGTACGGCGACGTGACCGAGGCGATCCAGGAGAACGCCTACGCCGCGCTCAGCGGGACCAAGACCACCGATCAGGCCCTCGCCGACATGCAGGCCAAGCTCACCGAGCTGACCAAGCAGCAGTAGCGGCGCTGCGAGGAGGGGTCTGATGGCCACCACTATCGTCGCCGCCCCCGAGCAGCCCGGATCCGCGCCCCCGTCCCCCGCTCGCCGCGGGGGCGCGCCCGAACGCTCGGGAAGGCTGGCCGCGCTGCTGCTCTCACCGACCTTCGCGGTGCTCGCGCTGGTCGTCGGGTATCCCATTCTGGCGGCGCTGCGCGAGTCGCTGTACCGGCAGGGGCAGGGCCTGGACGAGGAGGGGTTCGTCGTCCAGGGCGACCGGTTCAGCGGCCTGGACAACTATCTCGACATCTTCACCGGGGACGGGGCGCCGGTGTTCTGGGGCGCGCTCTGGAACACCACGTTCTTCACCGTGACCACGGTCGCGATCGAGACCGTGATCGGGATGTGCATGGCCCTGATCATGCACCGGGCGTTCCGCGGGCGCGCGCTGGTCCGCGCCAGCGTGCTGGTGCCCTGGGCGATCCCGACCGCGGTGTCGGCGCTGATGTGGCGCTGGACTTTCCAGGCCGACGGCGTGGCCAACGCGTTGATCGGCCGGGAGGTGCTGTGGACCACCGAGGGTCTCCAGGCCAAGTTCGCCGTGATCATCGCCGACACCTGGAAGACGGCGCCGTTCGTCGGGCTGCTGGTACTGGCCGGGCTGCAACTGATCCCGCAGGACGTGCACGAGGCGGCCAGGGTGGACGGCTGCGGCGCCTGGCAGCGGTTCTGGCGGATCACGCTGCCGCTGGTCAAGCCGGTGCTGCTGGTCGCGGTCCTGTTCCGGCTGCTGGACGCGCTGCGCATGTTCGACCTGCCGTTCGTGCTGATCGGCGCCGACAAGGAGTCGGTGCAGACGCTGTCGATGGTCGCCTTCGACGAGGCGTCCAACCTGCGGTACGGGTCGGCGGCCGCGTACTCGACGGTGCTGTTCCTGTACGTGGCGGCGATCGCGTTCATGTTCGTCAAGCTGCTGGGCGCCGACATCCTCGGCGACATGCGCGAGGCGAAACCCAAACGCAGGCTCCGCGCGCGGCGCGCGGGCAGGCGGAAGGAGGCGGCGTCATGACCGTCATGGCCAAGCCCGGGCAGTCGTCCGCCGCGTCGTCCGCCCGCCGGATCCTGCCGTACGCGGGGATCGCGCTGGTGGTCGTGTACTGCCTGGCGCCGTTCTACTGGATGGTCGTCTCGGCGTTCCGGCGCCCGCAGGACCAGTTCGACAACTCGCCGCTGCCCGCGGTGTGGTCGATGGAAAACTTCAGCGCCGTGTTCAAGCCCGACGTGGGCTTCGGGCGTGCCCTGGCGAACAGCCTGGCGGTGGCCGGGACCACCACTGTGCTCACGCTGGTGGTGGGCACCTGCACCGCCTACGCGCTGGCCCGGCTGCGGTTCCGCGGCAAGAACCTGGTGCTCGCCGTGGTGATCGCGACCTCGATGTTCCCGACCATCTCGCTGATCGTCCCGCTGCTGAAGCTGTTCACCGACATCGGCTGGATCAACACCTACCAGGCGATGATCCTGCCCAGCCTGTCGTTCGCGCTGCCGCTGGCGGTGTGGAACCTGACGGTGTTCTTCCGCCAGCTTCCGTTCGAGCTGGAGCAGGCCGCGATGGTGGACGGCTGCACCCGCGGCCAGGCGTTCCGGCGGATCATCATCCCGCTGGCCGCGCCGGGGGTGTTCACCACCGCCATCATCACCTTCATCTGCGCGTGGAACGAGTTCATCATCGCGCTGTCCATGGTCAACAAGAAGGAGATGCAGACCGCCACGGTCGCGATCTCCAAGTTCACCGGCGCGTACGGCTTCGACCAGCCGTTCGGCACGCAGATGGCGGCCGGTGTGATCGTCACCGTGCCGCTGGTCGCGGTGGTGCTGATCTTCCAGCGGCGGATCATCGCGGGCCTCACCGCGGGAGGTGTCAAATGAGACCCCCTTCCCTCCGCCACCCCCTCATGATCGGCGCGTCCGCCCTGGTCGTCGCGGCGGGCCTGGCCGCGGCGCCGCTCCGTCCCGCCGAGGCGGGCGCCGCGCCAGGCCCGGCCGCCTCGGCGGAACTCAGCACGACGACCCGGCTGGCCGACCGGCGCTCGGTCGTGATCGGCGACCGGTTCTACGCCATGTCCACGGCCGACGGCCTCTACCCCGCCGCCGGGTGGCACATCACCGGCGAGATGGGCGGGTTCTGGACGCCGCCGCTGAAACTGCTCGACGGCATCTGGTTCGGGCTGGACGGGACGTGGCTCGGCGACGCCAAGGGGAAGGCCGAGGCCGAGCGCCACACGTTCGGGTTCGGGTACACGCGCACCCGGTACGCCGCCGCGAACGGCGTCCGGGTCGAGCGCACGGACGTCGTGCCCGACGGGCTCCGTGCGGGCCTCATCGGGCTGAAGCTCACCTCCGACAGGACCCGGACCGTACGGCTGGACGTCGACGCGCATTCGGAGCTGATGAGCGCCTACCCGTGGGGATGGACGACGCCGGACCAGTCCACCTACAACCTGCCCGACACCGGCTCATACCAGAACGGGGCGCTGCTGTTCCGCGAGCAGGGCACGCCTCCGGTGGCGAACGCGCCACGGCACGACTTCGCCGCGTACGTCGCCGCCGACCGGAAACCGGTCTCGCACGCGCTCGGGTCCGCGCATCGCGGACCGCAGGACCCGCCCGTCGTGTGCCCGTCCACCGGGACCGCGCCCGACCGCTGCGACGACTCGGCGTTCGGCAAGGGGACCGGCGGGCGGCTCTCGTACGACGTCCGGGTCCCGGCCGGGCGCGGCACGACCGTCTGGGTGGCGGTGGCCGGATCCGACCGCGGCACGTCCGAGGCGGGCGCCGCGCTGGGCACCGCGCTGCGCGACCCCGCCGGACTGGCCGCCCGCAAGATCGCGTCCCGGAAGGCGCTGGCCGCGAACACGGTGGTGGACCTGCCCGGCGACCGGCGGCTCCAGCAGAGCGTCGAGTGGAGCAAGCAGAACCTCGCCGACTCCGTCCAGGAGGCACGGGACCTGCGGATCCGGGTGACGCGCGAGGGACGGCGGTTCCCCGCGCCGGCGGGGACGGTGAACCGTGCCCGCTGGTACGGCGCGGGCTGGCCCGACTACCCGTGGCTGTTCGGAACGGACGGCGAGTACACCGCGTTCGCGGCCGTGCCCGCCGGGCAGTTCGACGCGATCAAGGCGCATCTGCGGGCGCTGCGCGACACCAGCGAGGTCGCCAACGCGCGCAGCGGCAAGGTCGTCCACGAGGTGATCTCGGACGGCTCGGTCTACTTCGGCGCCAACGACGACGCCGGCAACACCGACGAGACGGCCAAGTTCCCCAGCGCCGTCGCGCTGGTGTGGCGGTGGACGGGCGACCGCCGGTTCCTGGACGAGATGTACGGGTTCACCGTCCGCAACATGCGCTTCATCGTGGAGCGCTGGGACGAGGACGGCGACGGCTGGCCCGAAGGGCTGGGCAACGTCGAGCGCTCCGGCATGGGCGTGGAGAAGCTCGACAACGCCGTCTACACGATCCGCGGGCTGCGCGACCTCGCCGACATGGCGCGGGCCAAGGGCGACGCGGCCACCGTCACGTGGGCCGACGCCCGCGCCGCCGCCATGGAGCGGGACTTCGACCGGACGTGGTGGGCCGGAGGCACCACCGACGGGTTCGCCGAGTCGATCGACGACCCCGCCGACCCGGCCAACGACAACCGTCCGATCTTCCAGCGCCACTGGACGGGCGTGACGCCCATGGACGCCGTGCTGGTGCGTCCCGGGCAGGTCACGCGTCCGCTGGCGTCCGACGAGCGGGCCGCGGTCGCCCTGGCCAAGCGGGAGGAGCCCTGCTACACGGGCGAGAACGGGTTCTTCCACACCGGCACGGGACCCACCTCGGCCGAGGGCGGGAACCGGGGGCCGTCCTGCGACGACGCCGTCTCCGCCGTGCAGAGCGAGCGGTCGATCTACTCGCTCGGCAACGGGGTCATGGCGACCGCCGAGGGCAACCACGGGCGGCTGGCCCAGCAGAAGCGCTACACCGCCGCCAACGCGCGGAGCCAGCTCGACCCCGCGCTGGCGGAGCTGCCGGGCGCGATGCCGGAGATCCTGCCCAGCCCCGACTTCGACCCGCCCAACATCGACCGCAAGCTCACCGACCGTTCCATGGTGCTCCAGGCGTGGGGCGCGTACGGGACGCTCTGGCCGGTGGTCCACCACCAGCTCGGGCTGAGCCCCGACATGGGACGCGGCAGGCTGGAGATCGTTCCGCAGCTACCGCCGGGGCAGTCGCGGATCGCGGGCCGCGACATCCGCGTGGGCTCGGGATCGGTCGCGGTCACCGCCGAGGCGTCGGCGCGTACCCTCCGCACGTCCGTGAACCTGCGGGTCGACGGCGCGTCGCTGGTCATCGGCCATGTGCTGCCGCGCGGCGCCCAGGTCGCGTCGGTGACGCTCAACGGCCGGTCCGTCGCCCACAGCCTGCGCCGGTCCGCCCGAGGCACGGAGGTCGTCGTCCAAGCCGGAACCAGGAGGGGCCAGGCCACGCTCACGATCACCCTTCGCTGACACACCCCCACCACCCCGTATTGGAGGTTCCTTGCACCCGCCACCCCTCCACGAGCACATCACCTGCGTGGCGGCTCCCGCGATCTGGCTTTCGCCGCGCAGCGGGCAGCTCACCGGCGGCGCCGACGGACTGTACGTCGCCGACCGCCGGGTGCTGTCCCGGCTTCTGGTCACCGTCGACGGCGCCGAGCCGGTCCCGGTCGAGGCGGTGCCCGACGGCGCGTCCGGCGCGCGTTTCCTGGCCTCGGCCGGGGACGTGACCGTCGAGCGGATCCGTACGGTCACCCGGGACGGCGGCACCGAGCGGATCGTGCTGCGCAACCGGGGCGAGGCCGCGGTGACCGCGAAGCTGGAGATCGCGGCCGCCGCGGACCTGGCCCCGGTCGCCACCGTGCGTTCCGGGAACGGTGCCACGCTGCGCCAACTGGCGCTCGTGGACGGGGTGGAACGAAGCGCGTCGGACGGCTTCCGGGTACGGCTGGACGGCCGTACCCGGGCCGAGCCGTCCCTCGCCCCAGGGGAGTCCTTCACGACCACGATCACCATCAAGGCGACTCCCCCGCGCACGTCCGGGTTCCGCCCGGCGCCGCCGTCCGTTCCCGCTCCCTGGGCGGACGCCCCTCTCACGGTCGACTCACCCGACACCGACCTCGACCGTCTGGTCGCCCAGGGGGTGGACGACCTCACCGCCCTGCTCCTCGCCGATGGCGACGACCTCTACAGCGCCGCGGGCAGCCCCTGGTACCTGACGCTTTTCGGACGGGACGCGCTCTGGACGGCCCGCCTGGCGCTCCCCCTCGGACACGAGCTCGCCGCCGGTACGCTCCGTGCCCTGGCCCGCCGCCAGGGCACCCGCACCGACCCGGCCACCGAGGAGGAGCCCGGCAAGATCCCGCACGAGCTGCGTCCCGACGACACGACCGGCTGGCTGCCGCCGCTCTACTACGGCACGGTGGACGCGACCCCGCTCTTCGTCGTGACGCTCGCCGAGGCGTGGCGGTGGGGCATGCCGTCCGGCGAGGTCGAGGCCCTGCTCCCGGCGGTGGAACGGGCGCTGGGATGGCTCGGCGGCTTCGACGAGTTCGTGCACTACGTGGGCTCCGCCGAGACCCTCGCCAACCAGGGCTGGAAGGACTCCTCGGACGGCGTCCAGCATGCCGACGGCCGCCTCCCGCGCCCGCCGATCGCGCTGTCCGAAGTGCAGGCGTACGCCTACCAGGCCGCCACGCTGGGCGCGGACCTCCTGGACGCCTTCGGCCGTCCCGGCGCGGACCGCTGGCGTTCCTGGGCCGCGGCCCTCGCCGACCGGTTCCGCTCCCGCTTCTGGCTGGACGGCTACCCGGCGATCGCCCTGGACGGCAACGGCGACCCGGTCGACGGCGTGGCCTCCAACATGGGCCATCTCCTCGGCACCGGACTGCTCACCCCTGACGAGGAGGCACGGGTCGCCGCCCGGCTTCCCGAGCTCGACTCCGGCTTCGGCCTGCGCACCCTCACCCCGCACGCCGCCGGGTTCGACCCGCTCTCGTACCACCTGGGCTCGGTGTGGCCGCACGACACCGTGATCGCGATTCTCGGCCTGGTCCGTACCGGACACGCCGAGACCGCCGCCCGCCTGGCCCGCGGTCTGGTCGCCGCGGCCCCCGCGTTCGGCCACCGCCTCCCCGAGCTGTTCGGCGGCCAGGACGCGACCCGGCCGCCCGTCCCGTACCCCACCGCGTGCAGCCCGCAGGCGTGGGCGGCGGCCGTCTCCCCCGCCCTGGTCACCGCCCTGCTCGGCTTGGACGTCGATCTCCCCGAGGGGCGCGTGTCCCTCTCCCCCGTCCCGGGCTTCGGCCCCTTGTCGGTACGCAACATCCGGATCGGCGCCACCCCGCTCTCGGTGGAGGTCGCCCGGGACGGAACGGTCACGACAACGGGAGGGCCAGACGTTCGTTGACGGGTTCGACCGAGACCTGACGGTTCGCCAGGACGGCCCAGGTTCGGGCTTCGCCCGTGCCGATGACCAGGGACGCGGTGAAGCCGGAGCCCGCGCCGGGATGCCCGGCGACACCCCCTCGTTGCCCAAGGGTCCGCGACATCGGGCGGGAAAGAACATGCCGCTACGTGCTTGGCTGACCGGTGAGCTTGCAGCTCTGCCCGCGGACCCAGAGGCGGCCGGAGAACCACCGCCCCCGACCGTACCCGCGACCCCTTTCCTCGGCAACGGGCCGCCTAGGATCGGCGCCATGGCCGTTCTGGATCATCTCGTGTACGCGGCGCCGGACCTGGAGGCCGCGGTGGAGCGGGTGGCCGAGGCGGTGGGGACCCGGCCGGTCGAGGGCGGACCGCACCTCGGCTTCGGCACCCGCAACTACCTGCTCGGACTCGGCGGGCGCGGCTATCTGGAGATCGTCGGAAGGGATCCCGGCCAGCCCGAGCCCGCCGGCCCCCGCCCGTTCGGCGTCGACGACCTGGAGGCACCCGCGCTGGTCGCCTGGGCGGTCGCGACCACCGACATCGACACGGCGGTGGCGCGAGCCAGGAAGGCGGGGGTCGATCCGGGCGACGCCCACGAGATGTCGCGCCGCCGCCCGGACGGCACGCTGCTGAAATGGCGGCTCACCCCACCGCTACCGGGCGTGCGCCCGTTCCTGATCGACTGGGGCGACACGCCCCACCCAACGGAGACGCTGCCGGCCGTCCCCCTGCGCTCATTCGAGATCACACACCCGAACCCGGAAACCCTCCGCCCCGAACTGGCAGCCCTGGGCGTCTCACCACCGGTGTCCAAGGGACGACACGCGGGCCTGACAGCCCGCCTCCCCGGCCTCACCCTCGAACCCCCACAGACCTGACCTCGCCACCGGCAAGTGCCCCGTACAGTCAGGTAACACATTCTCCGGGGTCAGCTTTTCATGACCGCCCCGGCCGTCGATGACCCACCTCACGCTTTCCCGTCTCCCGTTCGGCGAGAGGCATTCTCCACATCGGCGAGATATCGATCATTAGCCCGGCCGGCCGCGGAACCAAGATCCAAAAAGACGCACCGGCCGACATCGGACCGACACCCGCACTGTGAATTAATACCACTTGCCCACCATTTTCAGCGGTGGTAACATCACAAGTCATGCAATTCGACCGATTCGAGTCGGCGGCCAGGGAAATGGGAAACCATCCGCAAGATCATGGATGGCGGGATTTCTACCGGCTGGTCGGCTACGGACTCGCGGCCCCGTCCGCGGAGTTGCGTCGAATTCTGGCGCTGTGTCATGGCTCCCAGCCGGCGCACAGCGCCACTCACCTGATCAGTCTGGTCGGCATCGCGATCAAGACCGTCCGGCCGGATGCGCTTCCGCTGATCTATCGGGCGCCCTCCATGAAAGAGCGCCTGCGGCTCCTGGAGGAGACGGTAGGCGAGCACGGCGACGACATCAGGCGGCTGGTCTCCATGCGGCGCAACTCCTTCACCGGGGCGCGCCGCTTTCTTGTTCCACAGGCCATCCTGAGCGCCTTCTTCAGAGGTCACGAGGGCGACGGCATCACCTTCGCCGATTTCGGCACAGGATTGGGAATCCTGCCTCGGCAGCTCAACTGCGAGACCCTGTACCGCACGTTCGCCCCCGATCTCGTCTGGGATGACGGGATCCCCCGGTTCCGGCCGATTCCACTGCGATCATCGCTCGGCGTCGACCGTGGCCCGATGCCCGATCTCGAATGGGTGCGCTCATGCTACGGGCCGTCGGACTATTACGACGAGCTCTTCTCCGAGCTGACGTTCACTTTGGACGTTCTCGCCGACGAAGGCGGGCCGGTGCGGTTCCACGAGGTGGACCTGGTGGATGACGAGGCGCTGACGGCGTTCCTGCGCGACAACGCCGTGCACGCCGGCAACCTGAGCTATGTGCTCTACGAGATCAGTATGGCGATGCGGGCGAAACTGGTGCGGACTCTGCGCGAGGGCCTGCGTCCCCCAGGGCTTCTCATCGTCACCGAACCGCACGGGGAGCTCACCCGCCAAGGATGCGACGTGCTGGTCTACTGCCGGGACCGGCAGGACCCCTATCGGGTGTGCGCGGTGTCCGACGGCCATTTCAAGGGGAAGGTGACGAGGTTGGAACACTACCGGGAATTCTTTGACCGCCACCCCGTGACCTTCGACTGAGAACCAGTGTCCATGCATGGCACCGTGGCCCGCCGGAATGGTGAACACACGCAGCCCGCGACCTCCATGCGCGTGCCTCGCTGGCTCGCCCCCGTGGCGGGCGTCGCCGGAACGGTCCTGGGGCTGGCGACGAACCTTTACTCCGAGGAGTTCCGCCGGGCGCTGACGACCTCCGGCCACTGGCTCAGTTCCACGGTCCTGTCCGTGTTGCTGGTCGCGATGGTGGCGAGCGGGTCGGCGATCATCCTGTACCGGCTGCTGGTCCGGAGGCAGGTCATCCACGAGCTCCAGGCCGGCGAGTTCCCGATAGGGACGGACGCGCTGCAGTACATCGAGGACGAGCATGATTCGGTGGTCGGGCGCTCGCTGCATTACCTGGAGGTCGAGCGCGACTCCCCTGAACTGGTCGTCTTCCTGCACGGACTGGGACTGGACGCCGAGGACTTCCGACCCTACATGGCGGAAAGCAAATTCCATTGCATCGCGCTCACCATGTTCGGATTCAACACCGAGGAGCGCGACGATCCGCACTACAAGCCGATCAGCTTGAAGTCGCATCTGCAACTGCTCAGTTACGCCCTCAAGAAGATCCGCGGCGACAACCCGGGAAAGAACATCACCGCGGTCGGCTTCTCCTTCGGCGCCGACGTCCTGCTGCTCCTCAAGCGGTATGCCGGGGACCTGGCCGCGGGGCTGGACATCGAGCGCGCCATACTGCTCGATCCCAACGTCAACCATTCGACCACCACCATCTCCTCCAAGGTCGCCGCGCTCACCGCGGCGGACCCACTGGACGAGTTGGTGGGAATCCTCCACTCCGCCCGGGATGTCAACGATCTCGGCTATCTGTGCAACTACCTCAGGAAGATCACCTCGAAGAACCTCGACCAGGTGCGCCGCCATGCCAGCGAGGTCGTGGACACCTGGCGGGTCGACGGCTACGACCAGTTCCTCGATCGGGTCGGACAGTTGACCACCGTCGTCGGGGACGTCCACATCATCATGTCGTTCTCCTACGAACAGCAGTTCAACGGCATGGCCAGGGCGGCGCAGGATCGCGGTCTGGACATCAGCAATCTCGACTGCTCGCGCTCGGGCCACTTCGATCTGATCACACCCAGGTTCCTGCGCGACCGCTTGGAGGGTCTTCTCTACGCACCGTGACGTGACGCCATCACCAGGACCGAACTTCTCAAGATCATGTTTCGTCCTACCTGCAACGAGCATCACACCGGGAGGGGCACGCCCACCGCCGTCCACACCGGTGATCCGACCGTGGTTTTCATGATTCTTTATAAGCGCCCTTCTTGATCTCGGCGAGGAGGCTACCGTGTCGATAAGTAACCGCCAATAACAGGACGACCTTGGGACCGTTGTCATGGGCTATCTCAGCGTGGCTTGCGCGGATCGGGGCGAGATGACCAATTTGGTCGTTCGCGTTGGGAACCGCGCCACCCGGATCTCCGCGAAGGTCCGGCACTCCGGAAGCGACCTGCTGATTCTGGTGCACGGGCTCGGTTGTGCCAAGGAGAGTTTCGACCGCGCATTCGCGTCACCGGCGCTGGACCACCTTTCGATCTGCGCCTTCGACCTGCCCGGATACGGTGACTCCGAACGCTGGCACGATCACGACTACTCGCTGGAGTCCTATGCGGAGGCGACCATCGGCGTGATCAAGGCGATGCAGGCCGCCGGGGCCGACGGGCGGGTGTTCCTCGTCGGCCACAGTATGGGCGGAGCCGTCGGCCTGCTGGCGGCCGAACGCGTCCCGGCGCTCGGCCACTGCGTCAGCGTGGAAGGCAACCTCACCGCCGAGGACTGCGGGCTCGTCAGCAGGCAGATCGCAAGCCAGATGGCCTCCGAGTTCGTGCCGGGCGGCTACACATCCTTCCTACGCGAGTTGCAAAGTTCCCCCCGGAAAGACCTTCAGGCTTGGGCGACATGGTATGAGGGCGCCGATCCCGCGGCCGTCCATCAGAGCGCGACCTCGCTGGTGCAATGGTCCGACAGCGGCAAGCTTCTCGAACTGTTCACCAAGCTGCCGCGGACCCGCTCGTACATTCACGGCGACGAGGACGGGAAACACCACCTGCGCCGGCTGCTGCCCCCGCGCGACATGCATCGAATCGCCGACGCGGGACATTTCGCCATGGTCGACCGGCCCGCCGAGTTCTACGACCTCCTGGCGACATTGCTCTCCGGCTGACCGCCGTTGCCGTACTGCTTTGTTTCGGGGCGTTCGATGAGGAGGGCATGGGCCTGTCGTTCGGCGACCGGGCGGTGTCTGGTGCCTCGGGGGACCACGAACAGTTCGCCCGCGCCCAGCACAACGGGGTCCCGGCCTTCCAGCTCGATACGGAAGGTTCCGTCCCAGCACAGGAAGAGCTCGTCCTCTTCATGCTCGTGCCAGGGGAACTCCCCCTCCAGCCGGGCGAGCCGTATGACCGTGTCGTTCGCCAATGCCAGGTCTTGCGGTTGCCAGGGTCCCGGCAGAGACCCGACGGCCTCCCCGATAGAAACCGGCCCCGACTGTCGTGGTGTCGTCATGATCCCATCGTCCAGTCGAGGCCGGCCGCGGCTACACGGCCAATCCGAGAATGTGGCCCGGCAGGACCCCGCTCGGCGAGCCGGCGGCGTGCGGGACGGCTGCGGGGGCGGGGTCTGAGCAGGTCCGGGTCGTGGTCCACGAATGCGCGGCGTTCGCTGTACGAGCACTTCGGCGGCAAGGACGAGGTGCTTCGCGGCACCGCGGTCAAGGACCTGGAGACCTGTCGCGCGGTGATGGACGCCGCCGGGGAGCGGCCCGCCGACGAAATCATGGCGATCTTCAAGCGGAGGGCTTCCGCGGTTGCCGCTTTCTCGGCGCGGACCTGGCCCTTCAGGACCCGGACCATCCGGCGCACGCCGTCGCCCGCGAGTACCGCGCGGAGGTGCACCGGTTGATCCGGGCCGAGCTGGAACGGCCCGGCCGTGCCGACCCGGCGTACGATGCCGAACGCATCATGCTCCTGATCGAGGGCACGTCGGCGAGCGCCGGCCGGAGCGCGACGAAGCACCGGCATGAGACGCGGAGGAGGTGCGGACGTGGCGGTGGTCGAGGACGTTCGGGCGCTGGGCACCGCGCTGGAGCGCTCTTACCCGGTGTACGTGCGCGGCAGGTTGAAGTTCCGCGTCGGGCAGATCGTGTACGTGGCGTTCTCCCTCGATGAGAGCGTGATGGGCTTCGCGTTCCCCAAGGAGGAGCGGGCCGCGCTCGTCGCGAGCGAGCCGCACAAGTTCCACCTGCCGCCGGCGTCGGAGATGCGCTTCAACTGGGTCAACGCCGAGCTGTCGGCGCTGGACCCGGCCGAGGCCCGCGAGCTGGTCGTCGACGCTTGGCGCATGGTCGTCCCCAAGAAGCTCTCCCGCGCCTACGACCTCGCCCATCCCGCCGGCCCGGGGTGAGCCGCACGCGGGCCGCCTCGCTCTCAGTTACCGCGGTCGGGTGCCGTCATGTCCCCTGTCCCGGGTGTGCCCTCGGCCAGCCCGTAACGCAGGTACACGGTGCCTTTCGGGCTGGCCACCGGCGGCTCCAGAAGAGTGACGTTGGCGGGCACCGCGCCACCGTCGAACACCTTCTTCCCGACACCGAGCACGATCGGGTGTACCCAAAGGTCCAGGCGGTCGAAGAGCTTTTCGCGTAGCAGCGTCTGCACGAGGTTCAGGCTTCCGACGACCTTCACATGCTCGTGCCGGTCACGGATCTCGCGCACCGCGGCGGGCAGGTCCGGGCCGAGCTGCGTGGACCCCGCCCACGACAGGTCGGGCTTGCCGCGGGAGGCCACGTACTTCGGGACGCTGTTGAACAGCGTGCCGATATCGCCGTCCTGGTACTGCCAGTAGGCGGCGAAGATCTCGTAGGTCCGGCGGCCGAGCAGGAGGGCGTCGGTGCCCTCGTACGAGGACCAGATCTGCGCCCCCGCGACCTCGTCCATCAGGGGCGCCTGCCAGCCACCGAACGGGAACCCCACCGGGTCCTCGTCGGGCGCACCGGGCGCCTGCCCGACCAGGTCGAGGGTCGCGAACAGCTCGATGTGGATGAGGCCCATGTCTTACCTCCGATGAGTCGCTTGTCTCGATCGGGGGTTAGACCTGCGCCCGCGGCCAAACTCATCGCTGCGACGGCAACCCGGCACAACCGCGGTCTTCCCTCAACGCCTTCGCTCGCATCCAACGTCGTACACGACGGCAGGGCCGAGCCCACCGGCGGCGGTCGCCGGTGTCACGGCCTCGTGCCAGGTCGGGTCGTCAGCGCATGCGGTCGAACTGCGGGGTGCCGTTCGCCGGGAAGGGGTCCTCGTCCTCGCGGTTGCGGTTGACGGTGAAGAAGCCGATGAGGGCGGCCAGCGCGGCGACGCCTTCGCCCACGCCGCTGATCGTCTTTTCCGCGTACCAGGACGGGTCGTGCATGGCCGGGATCGGCCCGAGCCGGCCGACGTCGACGTAGTAGTAGAGGAGCAGGGCGCCGACCGCGCTGGCCGCGACCAGGAAGGCGATGGCGTAGGTCCACCTGCGCGCCCAGGCCAGGACGAGCAGGCCGGCGACGGCGGCGACGATCGCCTGGGCCTGGAACAGGACGTCCCCAGGGATCACCCCGCTGGGGGCGTTGGGGCCCGGGTCCATGTCGGGTGCGAACACCCAGTGCACGTAGGCGTCGGCCGCGAGACCGGCGGCGACGAGGATGCGAAGCAGAACTCCCATACCTCTTGCACGTCCGTATCCGGGTGTCCGGATCAATGCCGGTCGAAGAACGTACGGCGGCAGCGGCGGCGGAGGGATGTGCCGAAAATTTTCGAGAACGCCTCTGCGGGCCGTGGAGTGTACCTCGATGGTGTTTCCGTATGGTTGACGGTCGCGCCTGTTGTGGTTACGGTCACACCGACTTCCGAAAGGTATCGAAAACTTTCGATGTCTGCTCCCGAGCTAAGGAGACGCCGATGGGCGGGACCTGGAGGCGCCTGGTGGCCGTGGCGACGGCCGTGATCGTGACGGCGGGGTCGACGGCCGCCGCCAAGGCTCCCGGACGGGACGAACCCGAGGGGAATCCGACCTCCTACCTCTCCGGGCGTCCGGGACCCGGCTACTTCCCCCTGGTCGCGAAGGGCAAGGCCGCGCCGATCGTGGTGAGCGGCCAGGACCACCGGGGCGTCGTGCGCGTGGCCGGTGATCTGCGCGCCGACATCGAGCGGGTGACCGGGGTGCGGCCGGCCGTCTCGACCGGCGCGGTGCCGCGGAAGGACGCCGTGGTCCTGGTCGGGACGATCGGCAAGAGCCCGCTCATCGACGGCCTGGTGCGCGCCGGGAAGCTGAACGTGAACGGCATCGCGGGCAAGTGGGAGACCTCCCTGCAACAGGTGGTGGACGACCCGATGCCCGGCGTGGAGCGCGCGTTCGTCATCGCGGGCAGCGACCAGCGCGGCACCATCTTCGGCGTCTACGACGTCTCCAGGAACGCGGGCGTGTCCCCCTGGTACTGGTGGGACGACGTCCCCGCGCGCAAGAGCGACGCGCTGTACGTGAAGCCGGGCAGGCATACCCAGGGAACCCCTGCGGTGAAGTACCGCGGCTTCTTCATCAACGACGAGAACCCCGCGCTGGGACGGTGGGCGCGCGGGTTCTTCGGCGACGGCCATGCCCCCGGCCACCCGGGCGGCTTCACCAGCGAGCTGTACGCCAAGGTCTTCGAGACGATGCTGCGGCTGAAGGCCAACTACCTGTGGCCCGCCGTGTGGGGACGGGCGTTCGCGGAGGACGACCCGCGCAACCACGCGACCGCGTCCGAGTACGGCGTGGTGATGGGGACCTCGCACGAGGCGCCCATGATGCGCGGCATCGAGGAGTGGAACCGGCATGCCAAGGCGGCCGTGCGTGACGCGGACGGCAACATCGTCGAACCCGGTCACGACCCGTACGGCGGCACAGGCGAGTGGAGCTTCCGCCGCAACCGGGCGGCCATCGAGGCGTACTGGCGCGAGGGCATCCGCCGCAAGGTGCAGCAGGGCTTCGAGGGCGTGGTGACGCTGGGCATGCGCGGCAACGGCGACACCAGCCTGCCGGACGGCGACGCCATCGAGCTGATGCAGGACATCATCGCCACGCAGCGCCGCATCATCCAGGAGGAGACCGGCAGGCCGGCGTCGGAGACCCCGCAGGTGTGGACGCTCTACAAGGAGGTCCAGCGGTACTGGGACCGGGGGTTGCGCGCGCCCGACGACGTCACGGTCGTCTACGCCGACGACAACTGGGGCAACATGCGCAAGATGCCCGACCTCAGCGCGCCGCCGCGCTCCGGGGGGTACGGGCTGTACTACCACTACGACTACGTGGGCGGCGGCCGCAACTACAAGTGGGTGGACACCACCCAGCTCGCCAACACCTGGGAGCAGCTTCACCAGTCGTACCAGTACGGCATCAGGAACCTGTGGGTCGTCAACGTCGGCGACATGAAGAACCAGGAGATGCCGCTTCAGTTCTTCCTCGACTACGCGTGGGACCCGAGCAGGTACCCGCTGGAGAGCCTGGGCGCGTGGGAGCGGGATTACGCGGCGCGGAACTTCGGCACCAGGAACGCCGCCGAGATCGCCGAGGTGCTGCACGAGTACGGCGACCTTCAGGCGCTGCGCAAGCCCGAGCTGACCAACCGGCGCATCACCGTCGACCCGGACAAGGATCTCAGCACCGATCCCAGCGCGGTGGTCTACGACGACAAGCAGACCCCGTACCACCTCAACCAGCACCAGGAGATGGACGCGGTCACCGAGCGGTGGCGGCGTTTGGCGGCCAAGGCAGACCGGTTGCGCCGCCGCATACCCGGCCCCGATCAGGACGCCTTCTACCAGCTCGTCTACTACCAGGTGAAGGCGACGTCGCTGGTGTACGAGATCCGGCAGGCCGAGTTCACCAGCATCCTGTACGCCCGGCAGGGACGCGCGGCGACCAACGACTACGCCGATCTGGCCGAAAGGAAGTTCGACCAGCTCAAGGCGATGAACGACTACTACAACAACCGTCTGGCGGGCGGTAAGTGGAAGGACTTCCAGACCCAGCCCGTCCTCGGGTACGGCGATGTCGAACGGTACGGCCCGAACGCGCCCTGGCAGCAGCCCGAGCTGAACAACGAGGCCCTCCCCGACGAGATCTTCCCGCCGGTCCAGCGGCACACCGTCCCGAACGGCGCGGACATGGGCGTGGGCATCGACGGCTCCGACAAGTGGTGGCCGGACGAGCAGGGCACGGCCGTCCTGCCCGAGTTCAGCCCGTACCGGCGCGGCCCGGACCAGTACATCGAGGTGTTCAACCGCGGCGCGACACCGTTCGACTACCGGATCACGCCGTCCCGGCCGTGGGTGAAGGTCACTCCCGCCAAGGGGCGGGTCGGCAAGCAGATCCGCGCGACCGTGCGGATCGACTGGGACCGCGCTCCCAAGGGCACGACCCGCGTCCCGATCACGGTCACGGGCGCCGGCCGCACCGTGACGGTCGAGGCCGTCGTCACGAAGCCGGACGCGGGACGGCTCAGCGGGTTCGTCGAGGCCGGCGGCTACGTGTCGATGGACGGCGACGGCTACACCCGCGCGGTCGGGACGTCGGCGGCCTCCTGGAAGCGGATCCCCGGCATCGGGCGGACCGACGCGGGCATGACGCCGGTCCCGGTGACCGCGCCCAGCCGGCAGCCCGGCCGTGGCCCGCGCCTGGAGTACGAGACCACGCTGTTCACGACCGGCCCGGTCAAGATCTGGGTGTACCTGTCGCCGCGCAACCCCGTCCTGAACCCCGACGGCCTGCGCTACGCGGTGTCGGTGGACGGCGGCACGCCGCAGGTCGTGAACATCACCCGGGCGACCGGGGCCGATGACACGGCCATGAACCGTCAGTGGGAGCGCAACACCTCCGACAACGTCAACCGGACCGTCACCACGCACCAGATCGCCGCGCCCGGCCGGCACACCGTGAAGGTCTGGATGGTGGACCCGACCGTGGTGGTGCAGAAGGTCGTCATCGACACCGGCGGCCTGCCCGCCAGTTACCTCGGCCCGCCGGAGAGCCTGCGCGTCAGGCACGGCCGGTGATCCCCGCCCCCCGCCGCTCCCCTTCCCGAGAGAGGACACGTCCATGAAGAGAGCGCTCATCGCGGTGCTCGGAGCGGGCGCGCTCACCGCCGGCCTGATGGCGGGCGGAGCGACCACCGCCTCGGCGCACGACGGCCACCACAAGCACAAGGCGCCGCGAACGTTGCAGGACGCCGCCGCCCGTACGGGCCGGGACATCGGGGCGGCCGCCACCGTGGTCCACATGGGTGAGGCCGCCTACCGCGCCACGCTCGACCGCGAGTTCAACCAGCTCACGCCCGAGAACGAGATGAAGTGGGAGACCACGGAACCGGCCCCTGGCCAGTTCGATTTCGCCCCGGCCGACGAGTTGGTACGGCACGCCAAGAAGGAGCGCATGCGGGTCCACGGGCACACGCTGGTGTGGCACAGCCAGCTCGCGCCCTGGGTCAACGAGATCACCGACCGCGACGAGCTGCTGTCCGTGATGCGCCGCCATATCGCCACGGTGGCCGGGCACTACCGCGGGCAGTTGCGGTCCTGGGACGTGGTGAACGAGGCGTTCGACGACAGCCCGCAGGCGGCGCGGCGGGCCACGATCTTCCAGAACGTCATCGGCGACGAGTATCTGGAGGAGGCGTTCAAGGCGGCCCGGAGGGCGGACCGCAAGGCCGAGCTCTGCTACAACGACTACAACATCGACGGCATCAACCCCAAGAGCGACGCCGTGTACGCCATGGTCAAAAACTTCAAGCGCCGTGGCGTCCCGATCGACTGCGTCGGCATGCAGGGGCATCTCATCCTGGGACAGGTCCCGTCCGACATCCGGCAGAACATGGAGCGGTTCGCCAGGCTGGGCGTCAACGTGTACGTGACCGAGCTGGACATCCGGATGCCCACCCCGGCCACTCCCGAGAAGCTGGCCGCCCAGGCCGCCGACTACACCAAGGTCGTGTCCGCGTGCGTCGCCGTCCGGCGCTGCCGGGGCGTGACGCTGTGGGGCGTGACGGACAAGTACTCGTGGGTGCCGGACTTCTTCCCCGGCGAGGGCGCCGCCCTCGTCTTCGACGAGAACTACGCCAAGAAGCCCGCGTACTTCGCCTCGCTGGCCGCGTTGAAGAGCGGTCGCAGGCACTGACCTGGCAGGATCGAGCCGGGGCGGGCCGCACCGTCGCCGTGCGCCTTCCCGCTCGGGGCCCGGCGACGGCGGCGGCTCGTCCCTTACCGCGCCGCGGGGACGTCCCCGCCGCCGCGCCGTACCGGCCGACCGGCCGCAAACGGCCATGCCGCCATTTCCGGAATTGCCGCGGCGGGCTTTCCGGTGGCTTAGTCGCCCGGGACCGGCGAGCGAAATGATCAGCGCCGCGGGGAGCGCTCCGCGGCTTGGTACAGGGTTCCCGCGCGGGCATCGGCGTGCGGAACGACCATTTCGGCGTCCGCTGGAAGGGATGTCGGAGAGGTCGCAAGGGCGCCGCTTGCGCAGCGCACCGCACCCTTGACAAGGTGCTAGGCTGCGTCTGGTCTTAGGTAGCAGCCGCGGGCGGCTCCAGGGGACGAACGAGCGCCGGCGGCCGGGGATTGCTTTGGTCGATGGGACGATGGTGCGGCGGTCGGGACGAATTCTGCGATTCGATGAAGTGCGGGGCTATGGATTCATCGTCCCCGATGACGGCGGGCAGGATGTGTTCGTGCACGCTAATGATCTCGGGGACGACAAGTCGGCGTTCGGCCCCGGAACGGCCGTCGAGTTCGAGGCGATGGAGGGCGAGCGGGGGCCCAAGGCGTTCGCGGTGCGGCTGGCGGGCGGCGGCGCCCGCACGGCCACCGCTACCGAGCCGTCCCGCTCCACCGTCCCGCTCAATGACGACGGGCTGTGCGACGTGCTGACCCCCGGCGAGTTCCGGCAGGAGCTCACCGAACTGTTCCTGCAACGCAGCCCCGACCTGACCGGCACGCAGATGCTGCGGCTGCGCGACGGCATCCTGGCCCTGGCCCAGAAGCACCGCTGGGTGGACGAGTAACCCCAGTAGGGGCGGGCGATCAGCGCTCGCAGGAGTACTCGAACGACGCCGACCCCTGCGCGGTGGGGCTGTTCAAGACGATGAGGGTCGCGGTGAAGGCCCGCGTTCCCCTGCCTTCGATGTCCCAGCCGAGGCGGACGGTGGCGGTGTCGCGTCCCTCCCCCACGTCCTGCTGGAGCGGCGGGTCGGGGGCGGGTTGGTCGCTGCGCTGCCACTGGTAGGCGATCCGGCCGGGCTCGCCGTTGGTCGTGATGGTCCCGGTCACCTCCACGTGCGCGTCGCACCCCGCCTTCGCCCGGTCGGCGCGGACGCTGACACCGGTGACGACCAGCTCGGCCGGACGGTCGCGCAGTACGGTCCAGGCGGCGGCGCCGCCGATGACGGCGAGGCTCAGCAGGATCGTGGCCAGCGACAGCGCGCGCCTTCTCCTGCGGCGGCGCCTGAGGGTGCGGGACGGCGGCGGCGTCCAGGTGGTCCGCCAGTCGCCGGGCAACGAGCCCTCGTCCTCGGGCTGCCCGGGGGTCGTCGGCTGCCCGGGGGTCGTCGGCTGCTCGGGGGTCGTCGGCTGCTCGGAGACGGCCGTGCCCGGCTGGGTCGTCCCGTCCTGAGGCGCCTGTCCGTGGGGTGTGCCCGTGGCCGGGGCCGTGTGCGCGGCCGGGAGGGGCAGGACGGGCCGGTCGATGCGGGTACGCACCATGTCGCCCGACGCGTTCACCCCAAGGAGTTCCAGCAGCCGTGCCGCGGAGGGCCGTTCGGCGGGATCCTTGCTCATCGCCGCCGCCACGGCCGCGCGCAACGTCCCGGTCAGCCCGGTGAGGTCCGGCGTGTCCTGCATGATCCGCATCGCCATGTCGGGCAGCGTGCCGCCGCCGAACGGCCGGTCGCCCGTGGCGGCGAAGAGCATCACGCCGCCCCACGCGAACACGTCGGACGCGGGAACCGGACGGCCTTGGAGCTGTTCGGGGGCCATGTAGGCGGGCGTTCCGAGGATCCGTCCGTCGCGGGTGAGGCGGGTCACGTCCGCGGCGCCCGCCACCCCGAAGTCGATGACCCTCGGCCCGACCCGCGACAGCAGCACGTTGGCCGGCTTGAGGTCGCGGTGGATGATCCCCGCGCCGTGGATGCCCACCAGCGCCGCCGCGACGCTGACCCCGAGCTGGTCCAGGTCGGCGCCGCGCAGCGGGCCGCCGGACCGCACCGCCTCCTCCAGGGTCCGGCCGTCGATGAACTCGGTGACCAGGTACGGCTCGGGGGCGTCCGGGTCGGCGGCGAGGACCTCCGCGGTGCAATATCTGGGGACCCGCATGGCGGCACCGGCCTCCCGCCTGAACCGCTGGCGGAACTCCTCGTCGGCGGCCAGCTCCTCCCGCACGACCTTGATGGCGACGAGCGCGCCGTCCCGGGCACGGCCGAGGAACACCCGGCCCATCCCGCCCTCGCCGAGCGAGCCCACCACCTCGTACGGGCCGAACGCCGCCGGGTCGCCCGGCTCCCGTGGCCAGGCCGCGGCCGGCAGGTCCCCTGCGCTCATCCGGCCTCGGCGGTCAAGGGCTGGACGGCCGACTCCACCTCCTGCTGCGGGGGCATGGTGGACGGAACCGGCTCGGGCTCGGGCTCGGCGGGCTTGGGCTGGGACGGCTCGGGCGCGGGCTCCTGCGGCTGCGGGTCCGGGCCTGACGGGGACGGCTTCGGCTTGGCCGTTCCCGTGTCCCCACCTGGGGCGGGTCCGGTCGCCGGGGCCTTGCCCGTCCCGTTCTCGGTACCGGAGCCGTCGCCTCCATCCGTGCCGGTGCCGGTGAGGGTGATCTCGACGGCGTGTCCGCCCTCGTCACTCGGGATGATCATTCTGGCGGAGTGGGCGCCCGCGCTCTTCGGGGAGAACGTCACCCGGTAGAAGCACGGACCGCTCGTGCCCTCGGGCGGGCAGTTCGTCAGCGTCACCGAGAACTGCCCGGCGCCGCCCTCGACCCGCATGGCCGCCTCGTTGTCGCAGATCAGCCACGGGTAGGAGAACTCGCGCTGGACCGAGCGTCCGACCGGCACCGCACCGAGACTCTCCGTGCGGCTGATCGGGACGCAGTCGGCGGGGACGGGGCCGGTCAGCGGGACGGTCACCGCGGTCGCCCCGTCCTGCGCCGGGATGACCAGGGCGCCGGTGGCCGTGGACCCGGCCGTCGCGGTGTAGGTGACGGTGACCGTGCAGGACGTCCCGGACGCGGGCGGGCAGGTGGTGGAGGAGATCTTGAACGCGGAGGCCGCGGGACCCGTGATCCGCATCCCGGACGCGGTGTAGCAGCCGCTCCACTGGATCGGGATCGTCTTCGACGCGGTGCCGCCCGTGGTCACCGGGCCGATCGTCTGCGCCGCCTGCGTCACCTCCGGGCAGGGCGGCGTCACGGGCGGGGGCGGCGGGGTGCCCGGAGCCGGACCCTCCGGTGCCCCGAAGGTCCCCGGGCTTTGCGATGGCTCCGCGCCCTGGGGCGTCTGCGTGGCCTGGGGCGGGCCGGTCGGCTGCGGCAGCTCGGTGGCCTGTGGCGGCTCCGTGGGCGACTCGGCCGGGGAAGCGGATGGGCTGGGCGTGGGCGTGCCCGACGGGGCCGTGACGGGAACGGTCGGCGCCGCCGACGGGCTCGGCTTGGTCAGGGCGATCGGATCGCGGGAATCGTCCCCCACACCGGCCAGGACGATCGCGGTGGTGGCGCCCGCGACCACGACGAACGCCGCCGCCCCGGACAGGATCTGGAGCTTGGAGAGGTTCTTCGCGGTGTGCCGTCCACCCCGCAGGAGGTTGCGGACGGTGCTGCGGCCCAACGCGCTGCCCGCGACCGCGCTGCCCGCCGTGCCGGTGGCCAGAGCCTGCGGGAACAGCGCCGCCAGCGCCAACGCGGCGCCCGCCAGCATGACCAGGGCACGGCGCTCCCAGTCCTCGCCGTACTCGGCCACCGCCGCCGCCTCCAGCTCGCGAAGGAACTCGGCGGCCGTCGCGGGACGGGCCTTGGGGTTCTTGGCCATCCCGTGCGCCACCAGCTCGCGCAGAGGCACGGGCACGGCCCCGATCGGCACCTGCGCGCTGGTGTGCTGCGCCATCAGCGCCATCGGGTTGTCCCCGGTGAACGGAGGCCCGCCCGCGACGCACTCGTAGAACACGCAGGTCGCCGCGTACACGTCGGTGGCGGGCGACGCCGGCGCCCCGGTCCACTGCTCGGGCGCCATGTACGCGGGCGTCCCGGTCAGCGAGCCCTGCCCGGCCGGGGTCGCCAGCCCGAAGTCGATCAGCTTGCTGGTGCCGTCACGGCGCACGATCACGTTCGAAGGCTTGTAGTCGCGATGCACGATGCCGACCTCGTGCGCCGCCGCCAGCCCCAGCAGGGACCCCTTCAGGACCAGCAACGCGGCCTCGGGTTCGAGAGAACCGTGCTCGCGCAGCAGCCTTTTCAGTGAGACGCCCTCGACCGCTTCCATGACCATCGCCACGCCGCCGGGGCCTTCGACGAGTTCGTATAAGCGGGCCACATGCTCGTCGTCGACCGCCGCCATGAGACGGGCCTCGTCACGGGTCGGCACGCGGTTCCCGTCCGCCGCCGCGTATTTGATCGCGACATAGCCGCGGGTGCCGTCGCGCCGGGCCAGCACCACCCGTCCCTGCGCCCCCGAGCCCAGCTCCCCGACCTCGGTGTACCCGTGCAGTCGCCAGCCGTTCATCCGATGTCCCCCTGCCCCGTGAAGGGTCGCGCCTGAACTCGCCGAATCGCTGGGAGCGGGCCATGGAGAGCCGCGAACAACGGCGATGACCAGTCCAGCGCCGTGGGGTTGGGCGGTCAACCCCGATGGGCAGGACTTCGAACCGACGACCGCTTTCGGCCGCCCGTGGTAACGGAATGTCCACCGCTTCGGTCGTGATCAATCACGCATTTTCGGCCACGCGATCATCACCGCGGGGTGCGCGCTGAAGCTCACGCCCTCACTCGTCGAGGGCGTGAGCTTTTCCTGGCGGATGGCCCGGGTCACCCTGTCGTGCACCTCACGCAGGCGATCGGGATCGACGTCGGCCCGGTCCACGAGCCGTTGGAGCAGCCGCTGGAGGGTGTGAAGCTGCCTCCGGTTGAACCCCTCGGTAACGGGCGCTACAGCCATCACACGGAGAAGGTCTTCACCGGAAAGGAGGTCGAAATCTTCACCCAACTGCTTCAGGACGAGGTCGCCGTACCGTTCACTCCGCCCTTCAATGAAGATGAAGGCATCTTTATATGTCTGAACCCTTTCCTCCACGTCCTCCACAGGAGCCAGAAGCAACTCCAGAAGGCTTTTAGCGGTATGTTCTATTCTAGAAGAAGAAGAGTCGAAAACAAACCCTCCACCGACCATCCCCGGGTCGATATATTTTAGATAGGGCAGCAAGGCCACCAGAAGATTGAGCTCCGAGGCTCTAAGGCCGAAGAGAACCTCTCGGGAGTACCCTCCCGCATCGACCGGGATCACCACATCCTTCTCTTCGCCCAGCAGCCGCGAGAGGAACGGATGCAGCGTTCTGACCCTGACACGACCGACATCATCCATACTCAGTGTCAGTAACTTGGTTTCGTCATCTCCCGGATACCCAGGTGTGAAGGTGCGTGTCAGCGATATCCATTCTTCGTCTCTGAACTGCGACTCCCACAGGTTGATGCACGAATTCCACCGGACGTGCGATTTGTTCGCGTCGCCGGTGCAAAACAATTCGTTTCCGGTCAGCGGCCGATCGGCCACGACAGCGCAGAGAAGGAGCAGGTTGGCGCTGTACACGGCGTATCCGCGCGGCGCGAGAGCATGGACGGGACGGTAGTCGCCGAAGGTGTTCCCGGTGCGGGTCTCCAGGGAGCCGGCGAAAAGCTCGCAGAGATACTTCAGCAAGAGATCCCTCTTGTCCGCGGGCACCCTCTTCGCGATCCCGTACCGCAAGAACGGGGCGATATTGGTCCGGGTGGTGAGCACCGCGAACGAAAGCAGCGCGTGCAGGAAGGCGTCATCGGGGCGGCGGTCCAACCGGTCACGCAGCCGCGCGAACTCCAGTTCCTCCGCGAACTGGGCCAGCTCACGGGCGACCAGGCGCGCCACCAAATACTCGCCGAACGTGGCATGCAGGAACTCGTAGGTCTTCAGGCGCTGTTCGTCGCGCAGCGCCTGCGCGCGGTGGACGAAGAAGAACCCGCCGATGACGCTTTCGGCCGCCGACAGGGAACGGCGGAAGTCGCCGGTCTCGCGAGCGGCCACGGGTGTGACCACCTTCAGCGCGTTCAGGTCATCGTTCAAATCCTCCTGAGTCACCCATTGGCGCCCCCTGTTGAACATCGCGAACGCGGTAACGGCGAGTTTGCGTAGTTCGTTCTCGATCAACCGGGTGAGCTCGGCGTCCTCCAGGTCCTTGTCGCCCTTCTGTACCTCCCGCTTGGCGAAGGAGACAAGGAGCCGTTCGTAGAGTTCGGCCTCGTCGAGGTGGCCGCCGGCCTGCCGGAGTGCGTTGGCGTCAGCGTCGTACAGCGCGAGCATGAGCAGCAAGAGGGGCTGGCTCGCCAGATCGGGGACGGCGCGCACGTCGTCGGGCGACAAGGGCTCAAGCCCATGGTCGGCGAAATACCGCTCGTTGCACCGGTTCCAGATCTCGGTCCAGTGGTCCACCTGTTCGGGGCTGAACGGTTCGAGGCGGAGCACCGGCGTCTCCTTCGGCACCCGCGCGCGGTCCGCAACGGCGGTGCGGCTGGTGACGATGACCGCCACCGGGCGTCCGCGTTCGGCCTGGCGCTCCTGGAAGTCGACGATCTTCTCCAGGTAGCCGTTCTGGCTCACGCCGGTCGCCTGGAGCAGTTCGTCGAAGCCGTCCATCATCACGACAGGAAGCGCGCCCTGGGCGACCTGCACGAGTTCGGGCCAGGGCATCGTCTCGTCCAGGGCGTCTCTGATCGCGTGCTCGATCTGCCCCAGCGGCTCGCTGTCGGCGGGGACGGTGCGCAGTTCGACCCTCAGCGGCAGGAAGTCGCCCGGTGGCAGCCGCGCGGCGAGCATCTTGGTCAGCACCGACTTGCCCGCGCCCGGCTGGCCGAGGATCAGCAGCGGCGCCTGCGTGGCCTGCGGCAGGGTCAGATACCCGGACAGGAAGTCGTTGAGGTCGTCGCGGCGCGCCACCTCTTCCCAGGCCGATTCGTCCGCGGGACGACGGTCGCCGCTCCCCGAGGGCAGCAATTTGAAGCCGGGGTTGACGTACGCCTGGCCGAGCATCGGGATCGCGAGGCCCTCGGGGACCTCGTCCGCGGAGACGATCTTCCGGGAGAGCGCGGCCCGGCTCTCGCGGATCAGGGCGTCGAGACGGTCGGACGGCGTGCGTCCCGAGGCGATCCGGACGAGCCGGTCCTGGAGGCCGGACAGGCTCTCCTGGAGGCGGCGCACGGTTTGGCGCGTGGCCTCGTGCTCGGAGAGGTTCACCCAGCATTCGACCTCGGGGAAATCCGCCACGAGCTGGCGGAAGTACTCCTCGTAGCGGCGGCGGGCGGCGGCGGGAAGCGTCTTTTCCAGCTCGTGTCTCACCAGACCCCGCTCCGTCGCGTTCCAGCGGCTCCACAGCTCAAGGCCGGAGACCAGCGAGATCAGATCGGCGGAGAAGCGCCGGTAGAACTCCTCGATCTGGACGAGCAGCGTTTCGTGCGGGTTCTGCGGGGAGGGCAGGGGAAGCTCGGCGGCGATCAATTGCTCCACCCAGTGGCCGATCGGGTCCCGGTTGACCAGCCTCTCCCGATCCCGCTCGTCCAGGGATCGGGCGACGCGGAGGTTCAGGTCCCCCAGGGCCTCGAAGTAGGAGGTGACCACCACGACGCCGTGCGCGGCGATGAGGCGGTCGGTCCGGTCGTACCTGGCCAGGCCCTTGACCCGGTCGCGCAGGTTCCTGATGAACGAGTCGGCCAGCCTGGACGCCTCCATGCGCGCGTCCAGCAGGTCGAACGAGCCCGTGCCCAACAGGGCGATGGCGGAGACCTTGTCGAGGAGGCCGGAGAGAGCGCTCTCGCCGCCGAGCAAGGCCACTGCGTTGCGGTAGCTGTACGTCCGGCGCACGCACGCGATGATACGGAGCCGCCGCACGTCCCGAAGCGGGCTTGCACGAAGCGGCCGGGCGGTCGCTGGGAAGCCGGGCAGGGCTCACCAGAGCGCGGCGAGCTTGGCGGCCGTGACGCGCAGCGCGGGGGCGAACGAGACGAGCCGTTCGGTCGGCACCATGAACGTCACCGTCGAGATGCTCACGCCGCCCGCGACGGCGCCGCCGCGGTCGAACACCGGCGCGCCGATGCAGCGGATGGTCTGCTCGTTCTCCTCGTCGTCGATGGCGTAGCCGCGTTCCCTGATGCGTGCCAGCTCCTCGTCCAGGCGGGCCCGGTCGGTGATGGTGCGGTCGGTCCTGGCGGGCATGCCGGCGCTGGCGAGGATCGCCGCCAGCTCCTGCTCGGGCAGGTGGGCCAGCACGCATTTGCCGATGGCGGTGCTGTGCAGCGGCAGCCGCATGCCCACCCGCGAGGCCATCCGGTACGGCTGGTCGGCCTCGACCTTGTGCACGTAGACGGCGTGGTCGCCGCCGCGCAGCGCGAGGTGGACGGTCTGACCGACCTCGGCGGACAGGTCCGCCAGGATCTCCCCGACGCCCGCGCCGCCGACCGCCCTGACCTCCTCGGCCAGCGCGAGCATGCGGGTGCCGGCGCGGTAGGTCCCGTCGCCCTCGTTCGCGATGAAGCCCAGCTCGTTGAGCGCGGCCAGGATGCGGTGCGCGCTGGCCTTGGGCACGCCCGAGTCGGCGGCGATGTCGGCCAGCCGCCGTGGACCGGTTCCGGCCACCGCGGCCTCCAGGACGTTCAGCGCCTTGCTCACCGCGTTGCCCGCCGAGGACGAGCGTCCGCCCCGCCGCTGCTCATCGGCATCGGAACCCGGGCGGTCATCGATCCGATCTTCGCCCATTGACAGCGTGCACCCCCAGACTTAATGTTCCGGTTGTTTTATAACACGAGATGCCGTTTCACGTAACAGAACGCAGCACGAGATAGCACGAAGCTTGGGGAGCCGATGTTGGGGAACCAGCCGACCGACGGGAGCCTGCCCGTCCACAACCCGGGGAACGGGGCGCTCCTGGGCGAGATGCCGGTCCTCACCGAGGAACAGGCGCGGCAGGCGGTCGAGGCGGCGCAGCGCGGGCGCCGCGCGATGGCCGCGACCCCGGCGCACGAGCGGGCCCGCATGCTGAACGCCGTCGCCGACGGCATCGAGCGGCGCGCCGCCGAGCTGGCCGTGACGCTGGCCGCCGAGAACGGCAAGCCGATCCGGCAGACCCGCGAGGAGGTCGCCGCCGCGATCCGGATCTTCCGCGGCTTCGCCGGCGAGGCGACCCGGATCTTCGGACGGCAGATCCCGCTGGACACCGTCCCCGGCCTGGAACGGCACCTGGCCGTCACCGTGCGGGAACCGCTCGGGGTGGTCGCGGCGATCGTCCCGTTCAACTACCCGGTCGAGCTGTACGCGCACAAGGCCGCGGCGGCGCTGGCCGCCGGCAACGCGGTGCTGGTCAAGCCGCCCGAGAAGTGCCCGCTCACGCTGATGGAGATCGCCGGGATCGTGACCGAGGCCGGTGTGCCCGCCGAGGCGCACCGGCTCGTGCCCGGCGGGCCGAAGCTGGCCCGGTTCCTGGCGTCCACGCCCGGCGTGCAGATGATCAGCCTCACCGGCAGCACCGCCGCCGGACGCGCCCTGTCCGAGCTGGCCGCCGGAACGCTCAAGCGCACGCACCTGGAGCTGGGCGGCAACGACGCCCTGATCGTGTGCGCGGACGCCGACGTGGAACGCGCCGCCGAGGCCGTGGTGCTGGGGCGGCTCGCCCGCGGCAACGGCCAGATCTGCTGCGCCGTCAAGCGGATCTACGCCGAGGACGGCGTGTACGACGCGTTCGCGCAGGCGCTGGAGGCGCGGGCGCGGGAACTGCTCCTCGGCGACCAGCTCGACGAGGCCACCGACGTCGGGCCGCTCATCACCGAGCCCGCCGCGATCGCGGTGGCCGAGGCGGTGGACGCGGCGGTCCGCGGCGGCGCCAAGCCCGTCGTCGGCGGCCCGCGCGACGGCGCGTTCGTCCCGCCGACCGTGCTGGTGGACGTCTCGCCGGAGGAGGAGGCGGTGGCCGAGGAGATCTTCGGCCCGGTCGCGCCGCTGCTGCGGGTCGGCGACCCGCTGGAGGCGGTGGAGCTGGCCAACGCGTCCCCGTACGGGTTGCAGGCCGCGATCTGGACCCGCGACGTGCAACGCGCGTTCGGCCTGGCGAGCCGTCTGGAGGTCGGCGGCGTGGTGATCAACGGCTCCACGGCGCTGCGCGCGGAGAACCTCCCGTTCGGCGGGCCCAAGCTGACGGGTGGGGCGCGGGAAGGGCTGCACGACACGCTCCTGGAGATGACCGAGCAGAAGACCATCATCGTCATGGACGCCCTGTCATGAGGCTGGAACTCAAAGGTCTGCGCAAGGGTTATGGCGGCGTCGAGGTGCTGCACGGCGTCGACCTGACCGTCGAGGGCGGCGAGGTGCTGGCGATCGCGGGCGCGAACGGCGCGGGCAAGTCCACCCTCATCAAGGTGCTGGCGGGGGCGGCGCCGCTGGACGGCGGGGAGATCGTCCTGGACGGTGAGCCGCTGCGGCTGCACAGCCCGCAGGACGCGCACGACCGCGGGTTCCGCACCGTCTATCAGGAGCTCAGCCTCGTCCCGCAGATGACGGTGACCGAGAACGTGCTGCTCGGCGCGCTGCCCACCACACGCGGCATGATCGACTGGGGCGCGGCGCACGCCCGTGTCCGGGCGCTGCTGGACGAGATCGGCTTCACCGACATCGACCCCCGCGCCACGGCCGGGAGGCTGTCGGTGGCGCGCCGGCAGATGGTCGAGATCGCCAAGGCGCTGGCCGGCGAGCCCCGGCTGCTCGTCCTGGACGAGCCGTCGGCGGTGCTGGCCGGGTCCGATCTGGACCGGCTGTTCGACCTGATCAGGGTGCTGCGGAAGCGCGGGGTCGCGGTGCTGTACGTCTCGCACCGGCTGGCCGAGGTGATGGAGATCGCCGACCGGATCACCGTGATCAAGGACGGCAGGGTGGTGGAGACCCTGGAACCCGCCCGTACCAGCGAGGACGAGATCATCACGCTGATGGCCGGGCGCCGGCTGGAGCAGATCTACCCCGACCGCGAGCCCGCGCCCGGCGCGCCGCTGCTGTCCGTGCGCGATCTCGGCCGGGACGGGGCGTTCGGCGGGGTGTCGTTCGACCTGGCCGCCGGCGAGATCGTCGGGATGTTCGGGCTGGTCGGCAGCGGCCGCAGCGAGGTCGCGCGCTGCCTGTTCGGCGCCGACCGCCCCGACACCGGGACGATCGAGCTGGACGGCAGGCCGGTCGGCTTCCGCACGCCGAGCGAGGCGATCGCGGCCGGGGTCGCGCTGGTCACCGAGGACCGCAAGGACACCGGACTGGTGCTCGGCATGAACGTCGCCGACAACGCCACCTTCGCCACGATGCGGCAGGTGAGCCGGCACGGCCTGCTGGACCCCGGCCGCAGGGACGGCACCGTGCGGCGGATGATCGAGCGGCTGGACATCCGCCCGCCGCGTCCGACGATGCCGGTCGGCCGGCTCAGCGGCGGCAACCAGCAGAAGGTCGTGCTTGCCAAGTGGCTGCTCACCCGGCCGCGCGTGCTGATCTTCGACGAGCCCACCCGGGGCGTCGACATGGCCACCCGCGTGGACATCTACCGGATGATCGACGAGCTCACCCGGGACGGCGTGGCCATCCTGCTGATCTCCTCCGACCTGGCCGAGGTGATCGGCGCCACCGACCGCGTGCTGGTGATGCGCGAGGGCCGGCTGGTCGCCGAGGTCCGCTCGGCCGACACCACCGAGGACGAGGTACTGGCGCATTCCGTGGGGGTGGCGGCATGAGTGAAGTGAAGACTGTGGCGGGCGCTCAGGATGAGGCGGGTGCCGCCGTGCGGAAGGGGCTGGGCGGGCGCGTCCCGTACGCCAACCTCGGGCTGGTCGCCGCGGCGCTGATGGTGATCGTGGTCTCGGGTGTCACCAACGACGCGTTCCTGACCGAGGGCAACCTCACCAACCTGCTGCGGCAGATGGTCACCACCGGGCTGCTGTCGCTGGGGATGCTGATCGTCATCCTCACCGGCGGGATCGACCTGTCGGTCGGTTCGGTGGTGGCGCTCACCGGCATCCTGTCGGCCGGGCTGGTGGAGGGGCTGCCGCTTCCGGTGGCGATCCTCGCCGCGATCTGCGTCGGCGTCCTGTGCGGGGCGATCAACGGCACGCTGATCGCCCGGTACTCGCTGGCGCCGTTCGTGGTGACGCTGGCGGCGATGACCACCTTCCGCGGGCTCACCTATGTCTACTCGCGGACGCCGATCACGCCGACGACGCCCGACTTCCTCACCCTCGGCGCGGAGAACCTCGGCCCGGTGCCGATCGCGACGATCATCACGCTGGTGCTGTTCGCGCTGGGCTGGGTGCTGATCAACCGGACGCCCGCGGGGCGGGCGCTGCTGGGCATCGGCGGCAACCGGGAGGCGGTGCGGCTCGCGGGCGTCAAGGTGCAGCGGCACATCGTGCTGGCGTACGCGCTGTCGGGGCTGTGCGCCGGGGTGGCCGGGGTGATCCTCGCGTCCCGCGTCGGCATCGCGCAGCCCAGCGTCGGCCAGGGCTTCGAGCTGGACGCCATCGCCGCGTGCGTGATCGGCGGCGCCAGCCTGGCCGGCGGTCGCGGCACCATCGGCGGCACGCTGGCCGGCGTGGTCCTGCTCGGCCTCATCGACAACCTGCTGAGCCTGTACGACGTGCAGAGCTACTGGCAGCAGGTGCTCAAGGGACTGATCATCGCGGTCGCCATCCTGGCCCGCCGTGGCGAGCGCCAGGAGACCTAGCGCCGCCCCCTATCCCACCCTTTCACCACCCCTGACCGGAGGAACGACCATGAGAAGAATCGTCGGCTGCGCGCTGGCGGGTGCGCTGGCCCTGACGTTCGCCGCGGGCTGCGGCGGCTCGGACGACGAGTCCGGTAGCGGCGCCAAGAAGCAGATCACCATCGGTGTCGCCAACTTCAGCCTCCAGGCCCCGTACTTCATCGCGATGTCCAAGGCCATCGAGACCGAGGCCAAGACCTACACCAACGTCAAGCTGATCACCACCGACGCGCAGGGCGACGCCAACAAGCTGACCAGCGACATCAACAACCTGCTCACGCAGAACGTCGACGGCGTCATCATCTCCGGCGGCCCGCTGAACGCCGCGCCCGCCGCGATGAACGCCATCAAGCAGAAGGACGTCCCGTCGGTCCTGGTGGACCGCAAGTTCGCCGGCGGCCAGTACACGAGCTGGATCGGCCCCAACAACACCCAGGGCGGGCAGAACGACGGTAAGTACATCGTCGACCGCCTCAAGGGCAACGGCACCCTGGCCATCATCAAGGGCGGCCCGGCCGACAACACCATCGGCCTCGACCGCACCAACGGGCTGAAGAGCGTGCTGAAGCAGTCGCCCGGCATCAAGGTGATCGAGGCGCCGGACTTCGGCGGCTGGAGCTCCGACGGCGGCCTGAAGGTGATGGAGAACCTGCTCGCCCGCAACAGCAAGATCGACGCGGTGTTCTGCGAGAACGACTCGATGTGCCTGGGCGCGCAGAAGGCCATCGGCGACGCCGGGCGCAGCGACGAGATGTTCCTGGTCGGCGTGGACGGCCAGAAGGAGGCGCTGCAGGCCATCAAGAACGGCACCAACTACGCCGCCACCGCGGTGAACAACGCCGACACCATCGGGCGCGCCGGGCTCAACCGGATGATGGCGATCCTCGGCGGTGCGACGCCCCAGAAGGACACGCCGCTGGAGGCCCCGGTGGTGACCAAGGACAACGTCGCGCAGTACCACAACCCACGGAGCCTTTTCTGAGCGGGGACAAGCCGGTCATCGTCGCCGTCGGCGAGGGGCTGCTGGAGGTCGGCGTGCGGGGCGACCTGCCGCCGGACTACCTCGGCCGCGGGTTCGGCGGGGACGTCGCCAACGTGGCGGTGATGGCCGCGCGGATGGGTGCCACCGCGCGGCTCCTCACCCGGGTGGGTGAGGACGCACCTGGCCGGCTGCTGATGGATTTCTGGCGGCGCGCCCGCGTCGACGTGGACCGGGTCACCGTCGACGCCTCGGCTCCCACGGGCGTGTACGTCAACGCGGTGCGGGCCGGTGAGCACCGCTTCCACTACTACAGGTCGAACTCGGCGGCGTCGCTGCTCGGAGAGGAGGACGTGGACGGGGGCCTGCTGGAGGGCGCCGACGCGCTGCACACCAGCGGCATCTCCCTGGCGATCTCGGGTTCGTCCGCCCGTGCCGCCGAACGGGCGGCGGACCTGGCCCGGGAGCGGGGCGTCACCGTGACGTTCTGCGTCAACCACCGGCCGTCGCTGCGGCCCGACCCGGAGCGCGGCCTGCGGTTCGCCCGCGCCGCCGACATCGTGGTCCTGTCCGGTGAGGACGCCCGCGCGCTGCTCGGGACGGGCGAACCGGACCGGGTCCGGGACGCGCTCGGGGACGGGCCGAGGGAGATCGTGCTGACCGACGGCGCGGCCGGCGCGCTCGTCCTGACCGACGGCGCGGAGCACCGGGTCGCCTCTCCCCCGGTGCGGGTCGTCGACACCGCCGGCGCCGGCGACGCGCTGACCGGGACGTACCTGGCCCGGCGGCTGGCCGGCGCCCGTCCCGCCGAGGCGCTGGAGACGGCCGTGATCGCGGCGGCGCTGTCCTGCCGGTATCCGGGGTGTGCGCGTTCGTATCCGACCGCCGACGAGGTCGCGCGAGTGGCCGCCACGGCATAACCCATCGAACCCACCACCCGCTGGGTCCGTCCGTCATGGCCGGACCCAGGGCGAAGCCTTGTCAGATTCTCCCGTTCACCCCCCAAGGAGGAGGATTCACATGCGCAAGCGCACCATTCCCATCCCGACAGGCCGACGCAGGACGGTGTGCGCCGCCCTCACCGTCGGCGTCCTGGGCGCCACAGCGCTGAGCGGCGCGATGCCGGCCAGCGCCGACCGCGGGGGGCACGGCCCGCATCCCGGCTGGAAGCTGCTCTACTCGGAGAACTTCACCAAGCCGCTGGGCGACGCGCCGTGGATCCGGGAAGCCTACGACGATCCGTTCGACACCGTCATGGACGACAACGGCGAGTGGTACCGCAACGACTACGGCCCGGTGTGGGAGCAGCAATTGAACTCCTTCGCCACGTACCGCAAGGAGTTCCGGGTCGGCAAGGACGGCTGGCTGACCGCGTCGCTGTCGGCCAGGGACTGGAACAAGGACGGCCGGATCGAGGCGCCGCCCTCCATCACCAACCGGACGCTGCCCAACGGCCGGAAGGTGGCGGAGATCAAGGTGCCCGACCACACCGGCGGCGCGATCTTCCGGCCGACCAACAAGCTGCCGGAGCGGTACCGGGTCGAGTACAAGCTCACCACCGTCGACTTCGGCGGCAAGCGCAACGGGACCATCGAGTACGACGGCCGGATCAACGGTTACAGCAAGGAAGGCTGCAAGACCCAGCACCCGTGGGGCGAGGGCTCCGACAGTCCGGGCTGGGAGGGCGACGCCTCGGCCCCGTACTGCGAATGGCAGGACGTGCGCGCGGGCCGGTACGGCTACAACGGATTCCACTACATGGCGATCGTCGACTTCGCCAATCCGGCACCGCGCAACAACCACTTCTGGCATTACCGCCGCAAGGTTCTGATGGACGGGTTCGCGCAGCATCCCGACCGGGTCGGCAACGGCACCGGCGGGCGGGTCTGCAACTCGAACACCGGCGAGTACTACAACTACCGCGACAGCAGTTTCAACACCGTCAACATGTGGATCAGCGGGCTGCCGAACTGGCGTCCCGGCAAGGGCGGCCTGGCCGGCAACTCGCAGTGGTTCATGACCAGTTGCTCGGGCGGCGTGGCCGAGCAGCAGCTCTCCTCGGCGGCCGAGCTCCAGCCCGAGCTGATGCCGAACACCGAGTACACCTTCGCGATCGAGCGTGACGCCACCGGCTACACGCTGGAGGCGGCCGGCAACTTCGCCCGGGTCGGTTACAAGAAGCTGCGCTTCCACCGCCCGTTCATCGTCGGCAACGCGCCGATCTGGCATTACAACCAGAAGCCCAGCGAGTACGACGGGCGGTTCAACAACACCCTCGTCCAGAACGACTACAACGGCACCCGGGAATGGCCCGACCAGTGGCCCGCCGGGTCCGGTTACCCCGACTACTTCGTCATCGGCGACCTCTACACCAACGTGTACGAGGGCAGCGCCAGCCTGACCGACATCCGTCTCTACGTCCCGAAGAAATAGGGAGCTGAAGAAACACCCATGAGAACGATGAGCAGAAGCCGGATGCGCGGCGCCTCGCTGGTGACCGCGCTGGCCCTGGCCGCGACCGGGGGGACCGCCGTCGCGCTGCCCGCGCCCGTGCTGGCCCAGGCGAAGCCGTCCGAGCACTCCGCCAAGCCGTCGCTGCGCGTCACCAAGGTCTCCGCGCGTGACGACAAGTCGATCGACATCACGTTCAACAAGGCGCTGGGCGACGACATCCGCCAGTTCACGGCCGCCAACACCGCGTACGCGGGCCAGTACATCACGCTGGACGGCCGGCCGCTGTCGCAGATCGCGGGCACCACGGTGCGCCCGGTCGACACCCCCGACCGGCGCACGCTGCGGGTCGTCCTGGGCGGCGACACCCGCCTGGAGGACCGCACCTACAAGATCCGGTTCGACGGCGGGCAGGACACGCTCGCCGACCTGTTCTTCCGCGCCGCCGACGGTGGTGTGCTGCCGGGGACGTCCACGGCGGAGATCCCCTTCCGCGGGACGGCCAGGGACGCCGCGCCCGTCGCGGTCTCGTCCGCCGCGATACGGGACGCCCGCACCGTCGAGGTCACCTTCGGCACCAGCATCTGGTCGGGCATGCCGCGCGGCGCCTACAGCCAGACCGACATCGCGCTGAAGGACGGCGACACGACCGTCCACCCGGTGTACGTGGAGCACGTGCCGGGCACCGACCAGCGCACCTACCGGCTGTTCTTCGGCGCCGACCTGGACCGGGACGCGGCGTACCGGCTGAGCCTGGCGCCCGCGCTGCGGCTGACCGGCAGCGCCGGCACGGCCGCCGAGGCGGTGGAGTCGGACGTCCGGGCGGGCGGGGGCGCGTACGCGCCCCCGCGGATCGCCGGGGCCACGGCCGGCGAGCAGGGCGACGAGATCACGATCCGCTTCACGCGGCGGATCGCCAAGGTGCGCAGCGGCGGCGAGGACCTGGCCGTCAAGGAGACGGTCACGGGCATCAGCGGCGCCACGCTCACCGACGACGAGGTGCGCGGCTTCCTGCGGTTCCCCGGCCTGACCACCGACCGGGGCGTTCCCTTCGCGCAGGCCCTGCGTTCGGACGCGGCGTACTTCCCCGACGCCACCACGCTCGTGGTGCGGCTGGACAGCGGCCACCGGCTCAAGCCGGGCGGCCACGGCTCCGTCGCGGTGACCAAGGGCGCGCTCATCGACGTCACGGGCGCGGCGAGCACGTCCACCGGCGACACCCGCGTCGCCATCCCGGGCCGGTTCAAGAAGCCCGGGGACGACTTCGACCCGAAGGCGCCCGACTACCTGAAGGTCGACACCCACGCCACCACCGTCTTCCAGCGGTACGACTACACGGTGAGCGAGGACGGCGTCTCGGTCCGGCGCGAGGGCGTCTTCGACAAGGTGGTCGGCCAGACCATCAAGACCGTCGTGGTGGAGAACAAGTACGTCAAGGCGACGTTCGCGCCCGGGTACGGCGCCCGGCTGCTCTCCATGATCTACAAGCCGACCGGGCACGACCTGTTCTACCTCAACCCGGTCGGCACCCCGTACGGCCACTCCAGCACGCCCCCCGGCACCCCGGGCAACTCGCCGTTCTACCAGAACTGGCTGATGGTGTGGGGCGGGGTGTTCCCGACGCTCACCGAGGCGGAGCACGGCAAGTACTGGAACGTGCCGTGGGACTTCAGCATCGACCGCCGCAAGAACAGGTTCGCCATCACCATGACGAACACCGACACGGTCGACTACCCGTACAAGCCGCCCCGGTACGTCTACGGCGCCACGGGCATCAAGACCTCGGTGACCTACGCGCTGGACGCCAGGCGGCCCACCGTCGACATGACGGTCAGCCTGCACAACCCGGGCGACCAGGACCGCAAGTTCGAGTACTGGACGTGCACCACGCTGGCGCCCGGCGAGGACACCTACGACGGCTCGCCCACCATGTCGATCGTGTCGCCGGTCAAGAAGATCTACCGGGACCCCGGCTACCGGTGGATGGAGGGCAAGGAGGAGCCGGCCGGGCAGCCCGGTGACGGCATGCTCAAGTTCGACAGGCTCAAGAAGATGTCCGAGTGGGACCGCAGCGGCATCGCCTACGGCCAGGACCTGGCCACGATGCCACAGGGCGACTGGTGGGGCGTGGTCAACCACGAGAACAGCGAGGGCGTCGTCCGCGTCGGCGACAACAAGAAGACGCCCGGCCTGAAGCTGTGGGAGTGGGGCCAGAACTCCTCGTTCGACACCAACCCGTACAGCAAGGGCAACTCCGCCCGCCCCTACATCGAGCTGTGGGCGGGAGCGTCCGACAAGTTCTTCAGCCCCGCCACGCTGAAGGCCGGGCAGACGCTCTCGTGGACCGAGACCTACCTGCCGACGATGGATTTGGGCGACATCACCAACGCCACCGCCCACGGCGCGGCAGACGTCAGGGTCGACGCGTCCGGGAACGTGCGCGGGCGGGTGTTCCCGACCGACATCGGGCAGCGCCTGCGCGCCACCCTGGTGGACGTCTCCACGGGCCGGACGATCGACACCGAGAGGTTCACCGCCGGCGCCCACACCGCGGTGAAGCTGGACGGCACAGTCGCCCCCGGCGGCCAGGCCAAGCTGATCCTCACCGACGACGATGGGAGGACGCTGCTGACGGCCCAATCCGGCCTGTGATGTGAGATCCGGTGGAGGGCGGCCCGGGGCGACCGGAGGGGCCGCCCTCCACGCATGTCAGCCCTCCTGGACGCCGGGGCGCCGGTCCTCGACCACGTAGGTCGCGCGGGTCGAGACCGGGGCTCCGGGCCTGGTGACGTACGGCAGCACGCGGAAGTCGCTCCTCCAGCGTTCCCGGTCGAGGTTCACCCGGATGTAGCCACGCTGGGCGTTGAAGAACTTCAGGTGCGGGTTGGCGGACAGGAACAGACGACCGAGGTCGTCGATGTCGGCTCCGTCGCCGCCGCTGGTGACGGACGTGCCGACGAACTCGGCCCCGACGGTGGGCGAGTCCGGGTCGTCGAAGTCCTCCTTCAGGTCGGCGGCGTAGTTCTGGTGGCGGTCGCCGCTGATGACGACGAGGTTGCGGGCACCGCCCTTGTGGGCGGCGGCCAGCACCTTGTTCCGGTCGGCCGCGTAGCCGTCCCAGGGGTCGAGCCACACGTCGGTGCGCTCGCTCGGGTCCCAGTCGGTCTGGGCCATCGGGACCTGGTTGCCGAGGATCTGCCAGCGGGCCCGCGACCTGGCCAGGCCCTTCAGCAGCCAGCGGCGCTGCTGCTCGCCCAGGATGGTGCGGGCCGCGTCGAACCGCTCGTCGCAGGAGTTGCTGCGGCCCGTCCCGTTGCCGTACGAGCACGCCTGGATGTCGCGGTGACCGCGCGTGTCGATCATGGTGAACTCGGCGAGCCGTCCGTAGGCGATCCGCCGGTGCAGCCGGATGTTCGGCCCGGCCGGCAACTGGGCGCGGCGCAGCGGCAGGTTTTCGTAGAACGCCTGGAAGGCGGCGGCCTTGCGGGCGGCGAACTCGGCCGGGTCGGGGTTGGGGTTCCGCCCGGCGATGACCGTGTCGGCCGCCCAGTCGTTCACCACCTCGTGGTCGTCCAGGGTGTGGATGAACGGGACCTGGGCGTGCGCCCTCTGGAGCGGCTGCTCGCTCTTGTAAAGGGAGTACTGGAGCCGGTAGCGGTCCAGCCCGAAGGTCTCGGTGCCGAACTGCGGCGGCACGGTCACCCCGCGCCGGTTGTTGTTGGTGATCTCGTACTCGTAGATGTAGTCGCCCAGGTGCACGATGAGGTCGAAGTCCTCGTCGACCATGTGGTCGAAGGCGGTGAAGTACCCGTCCTGCCATGCCTGGCAGGACGCGATGCCGAAGTTCAGCTCGCGCGGCAGCGACCCGGCGGCGGGCAGGGTGCGGGTGCGCCCGACCGGTGAGATCTCCCCCGCGGCGCGGAAGCGGTAGAAGTACTCGCGGCCGGGGGCGAGCCCGGAGATCTCGGGGTGGACGGAGTGCCCCAGGTCGGGGGTGGCGACGGCCGCGCCGCGCCGGACGACCTTCCTGAAGCGCTCGTCGCGCGCCACCTCGTACTCCACCTTGATCCGGCGGTCGGGCATCCCGGCCTTGCCGTCGGGGGCCAGCGGGTCGGGCGCGAGCCGCGTCCAGAGGACGAAGCCGTTGGGGGACGGGTCCCCGGAGGCGATGCCCAGCGAGAACAGGCCCGACTTACGCAGCGTGTAGGCGTGCGCGGCGGTTCCGCCGAGCGCGCCGGTGCCGAGCAGGACGGCGGCCGCGCCGGCCCCGCCCCAGCCCAGGAACCGGCGCCGCGACATCGGCTCAACGTGTAAGGACATGCGGACCTCCGTACATCTCAGGGTGGCCGCGGAGATCATAGCGTTGGCAATGCGAAAATTCACGGCTTGTCTTGGGAACATCGCACTGGTACATGTGAACTTTGGCCGAACTGCTCAGAAACGCCGGATCCGCTCCGGATCGACCGCAGCGCGCAACCCGCGCCCAGCGCCAGGAGGACGGCCATCGCGGCGGTCATCCTCCACAGCCCTGTGGACGAGGACGGCGCGGCGAAGTACACGCTGCCGAGCCCCGCGACGCTGATCACCCCGGCCAGCATCGGGCCCGTGGAGTTGAGCGCGGACAGGGCGGAGGCCAGGCGGGCGTCCACAAAGGACGAGACGCGGGCGATCAGCGGGCTGTACCCGGCGGCGTGTCCCGCCCCCGCCAGCAGGAGCAACGGGACGGAGCCGACACCGGGCCAGCCGCCCGACGCCCGCCACACCAGCAAAGACGCGCCGGCCGCGAACGCGACCGGGCCCGCGACGGGCAGCGCGTTCCCGACCGCTTCCGGAAAGCGGTTCCAGGTGAGGCTGAGCGACCCGAACCCCACGGCGTACGGGACGAACGCCAGGCCCGCCTCCAGCGGAGTGAAACCCAGGCCCGACTGGAGGTGCACCGTCAGGCACAGCAGGAAACCGGTGTAGCAGCCCATGATGATCCAGCAGGCGGCGAGCCCCGGTTTCACCCCGCGAGGCCGCAGCACCGCCAGGTCGAGCAGCGGATGGCGGTCTTGGTCGCCCCGCCGTTTCTCGTACCGGACGAACAGCGCGAGCAGCACCGCTCCGCAACCGAGCGAGACGCGCGCCCAGAGAGGCCATCCCGCGTCCGGGCCGAAGATCAGCGGGGTGGCGGTCGCGGCCATCGCCACCGTCAGCAGCCCCACGCCCGGCAGGTCGAGGCGCGGCCTGGCGTGCCCGCCGTCCGGGTCCTTCAGGACGCGGGATCCCGCGACGAGCAGCACCACACCGACCGGGAGGTTGATCAGGAAGGCAGGACGCCAGCCCAGGCCGAGGAGATCGGCGCCGACCACCAGGCCGCCCGCGAGTTGGCCCAGCGCGACGCCGAGCGCGAGGACCATGCTGTAGAGGCCGATCGCGCGGCGCCGCGCGGCCCCGTCCCAGGACGCCTGGATCAGTGCGAAGACCTGCGGGACCAGCATCGCCGCCCCGGTGGCCTGCGCGACGCGCGCCAGCACGAGGACGGGCGCGTTCGGCGCCAGCCCGCACAGCAAGGAGGCCGCGGTGAAGCCCGCGAGGCCGTACAGGAACGCGCGGCGGTGCCCGATCACGTCGCCGATCCGGGCGCAGGTGACCAGCAGCACCCCGGTCGTGAGCAGATAGCCCGACACGATGAGCTGGATCGCCGTGCCGCCCGCGTCGAGTTGCTCGCGGATCGCGGGCGCGGCCACCGACACGATCGAGCCGTCCATGGACGCCATCGCCTGCCCGGTGAGCAGCACGGCCAGCATCCGGGCCGAGCCCAGGGCGGAGGTTCGGGTGGTGGGCATGGGCCGCAGCATGCGGGCCGCGGCGCCGCCCGGTCTTGAAGAAATATGCGGATAGCCGTGGACAAGGGCATAGATAAGGTACGACTCGTGCGTTCAAGCCATGCCCTGATCACGACCCCGGAGGTGGCCGTCCACGAGGTCGTGTGCCGAGACGACCACACCGGCTGGTCCGAACCCGAACCCGCGGGCGGCGCCCAGATCGTCTTGGTGCGGCGGGGCCGGTTCAGGATGGACGCCGAGGGACGCACGCTCGCCGCCGACCCGACCACCGGCTACCTGCAAGGACCGGGCGCGATCCAGCGGTTCGCGCACCCCGCGGGCGGCGACGTGTGCACGTCGATCTCGCTGAAGGGGCACGCCCTCACCGCCGAGCCGTGGCTGGACGACGCGGTGCGGTCGCCCACGTCCCACGAGATCCGCGTGGACGCCCGCCTGGAGCTGGCGCACCGGCTCCTCCTCCGCGCCGATGCCGGTGGCGTGGACGAGGCGGTCCTCACCCTGCTCGACCTGGCCCTTCGCGGCCAGCGGCGCCGTACCCCGTCCCCCGGTCCAGGACGGGCGGAGCTGGCCCGGCTGGCGCGGGAGGCGATCGTGGCCGGCGAGCCCGGCAGCGACCGGCTGGTCCCGCTGGCCCGGTCGCTGGGGACCTCGCCGTCCCATCTGAGCCGGACGTTCCGCCACCACATCGGGATGAGCGTGACCCGGTATCGCAACCGGATTCGGATCAGCCGCGCCCTGCAACGCATCGAGGCGGGCGAGACCGACCTCGCCCGCCTCGCGTACGAGCTCGGCTTCAGCGACCAGGCCCATTTCACCCGGGTGCTGCGCGCCGAGCTCGGCCGGACTCCGGATCAGGTGCGTTCGCTGCTGGTGGGGGACGGGAAGGCGCGGCAGGCGTTGCGGCGGCCGAGGAGGTAGCCGATGACGCCGGCGGCCACGGCGACCGCGGCCGGGACGGCGGCGCGGCGCAGCAGCGGCAGGACGACCGTCGTGCCGACGTCCAGGGTCTGCTCGGTCTGCTCGGCGGGCGCGACGGCGCCGTCCCTGATCAGGGCTTCGAGGCGGGCGGTGAACTGGTCGATCAGCATGGTGCTGACCTCGGACAGGAGGCTGCGGCCGAACTGGGCGGCGCGGCCGCTGATCGCCAGTTCGGTGCTGACCTCCACGCGGGTGCCGCCGTCCTCGGGACGCAGGTGGGCGGTGACGGTCGCGGCGGCGGTGCCGCTGCCGCGCTCCTCGCGTCCGCGCGCCTCGATGACGCCCCGGTGGTCGATGTCGTCGTGTTCGACGAAGCGGGCGGTGCCGCGGTACTTGGCGGTGATGGGGCCGATCTTGGTGGACAGGCCGCCGCGGTACTCGCCGTCCACGACCTCGTCGAGGTGCGCGCCCGGCAGGCACGGGGCGATCCTGGGCAGGTCGGTCAGCAGGGTCCACGCCTCCTCGACGGGGAGGGGGACATGGAAGGCGTTCTCAAGTCGCATGCGGGTCGTCTCTCAGTGTGCGTCCGGCCAGTACGGCGCGGGGGTGAGGATGCGGCTGGTCATCTCGGCCACGATCGGGCCGTCCGCCTCGGACTCGGCCTTGACCCGCTTCCAGTCCGGGTCGGCCTGGAACGCGGCCCAGGCCGATTCCCGCGTCCGCTCGTCCGGGAAGCGCAGCAGGTAGACCAGGTGGCCGGGGTCGTCGGCGGCGTGCCAGAACCCGGTGACCTCCAGGCCGTGCCGGGCGAACAGGCCGAGGGTGTGGTCGGCGAAGCGGGCGTTCAGCGCGTCGGCCGAGCCGGGTGTGGCCTTGTACTCGCGCAGCTCGTAGATCATGACGCCTCCTGGGCGGCTTCGGTGTCGGGGACGGTGGCGCGCCGGTACGCCTCGGCGACCGCGCGGGCGAGCAGCGTACCGGCGACATCGCGGCGGTACGCGCCGGTGGCGTGCAGGTCGTCGCTCGGGTCGAGGGCGGCGCGCAGGGCGTCGGCGGCCTCGGCCAGGCGTTCTTCGGAGGGTGGCGCGCCGGTGAGTACGGCCTCGGCGGGGTCGGCGCGGTAGGGGGTGGGTGCCACCCCGGTGACCGCGATCCTCGCGTCGGTGATCGAGCCGTCGTCGGCGGCGGTGACCTGGGCGGCGACGCCGACCAGGGCGAAGTCGCCGCGGCGGCGGCTCACCTCCTCGAAGGCCGCTCCGGTGCGGGGCGCGGCGCGGGCGAAACGGATCTCGACCAGGAGCTCGTCCGGTTCGAGGGCCGTCATCAGGTTGGCCACGAAGAAGTCGCGGGCGGCGATCTCGCGACGGCCGCGCGGTCCGGCCGCGACGAAGACGGCGTCCAGGGCGCGGGCGGCGGCCGGCAGCTCGGCGGCCGGGTCGGCGTGCGCGAGGCTGCCGCCGACCGTGCCCCGGTTGCGGATCGGCGGGTGGGCGATGTTGGGGAACGCCGCCGCCAGCAGCGGGGCGTCCGCGGCCAGCCCGGGTGAACGCTCTGCCCGCGCCTGCCGCACCATCGCGCCCACGACCAGCTCCGACGAGGTACGCCGCAGCTCGCCCAGCGCGGCGATCCCGCCGAGGTCGATGACGTGCTCGGGGCGGGCCAGCCGGAAGTTCAGCAACGGGAGCAGGCTCTGCCCGCCCGCCAGCACCTTGGCCTCGGCGGAGTGCTCGGCGAGCAGCGCGATCGCCTCGCGGGTCGTGGACGGGCGGTGCAGCTCGAAGTCGACCGGCTTCATGTGAAGAGCTCCGCCGCGGTCCGGCCGAGGATGGCGGCGCGGTCCTCGTCCTTGAGGTCGGCCGCTGCGACGACCTCGCGCGGGGCCAGGTCCCCGATGGGGAACGGGTAGTCCGAGCCGAGCAGCACCCGGGCCGCGCCCGCCTTGGCCACCAGGAACTCCAGGGTCAGCGGGTCGAAGACGACGCTGTCGAAGTAGAGCCGGGCGAACGACTCCAGCGGGTCGGCCGTGGTGTCCGGGTGCAGCGCGTGGTTGCGTGTGAGGCGTCCCAGGACGTACGGGAGGGCGGCCCCGCCGTGCGCCACGACGATGCGGGCTCCCGGGAACCTGGCCGGGATGCCGGTGTAGAGGAGCCGGGCCAGCGTGACCGTGCTGTCCTCCAGCCGGGCCAGCCCGTTCACCAGGCCGAAGTCCTGGTAGCGAGCCCCGGCTCCGGCGAAGCCGGGATGCAGGAAGATCACGGCACCGGTGTCGTCGGCGGCCTCCCAGAACGGGGTGTAGGCGGGATCGTCCAGCTCCCGGCCGCCCGCCCGGGTGGCGATCATGATGCCGGGCAGCCCGGCGCGGCGGCAGGCCACCAGCGCGGCGGCGGCCCGCTCCGGGTCCTGCAGCGGAACGGTGCCGAGCGCGGTCAGCCGCTCGTCGGCCGCCGCGATCTCACCGACCGCCGAGGTGAGCAGCTCGGCCCAGGCGGCGCCCTCGGCGGCGGGCAGGTCGTACCCGAAGATGTCCAGCCAGCCGCCGATCACCTGGCGCTCCACGCCCTGCTCGTCCAGCCAGCCGAGACGCCGGTCCAGGTCGATCAGGCCGGGCGCGATCGGCCGGGTCGGCGTGCCGCCGGAGAACGCCACGGTGTACGTCGCCTCGTGCGGCCGGACCTCGACGCCGGGGAACCGCTCGCGCCCTGCGGCGAGGTCGTTCAGCAGCGCGCGCGGCGCGGCGTGCGCGTGGACGTCGATCACAGCGGTCATGCTTCTCCTCGGGATGTGGCCGTGGCCCGCAGCGCCGCCCACACGTCGCCGGGCTTGATCGGCAGCGAGTGGACGGGCGGCGCGCCCGCGGCGGTCAAAGCGTCGTTCACGGCTCCGGCGACGGCGGCCGGCGCGCCCATGTAGCCGGACTCGCCCGCGCCCTTCTGGCCGAGGGTCGTGTACGGCGAGGGCGTGCAGTGCTCGGTGTCGACGATCTGGGGCACCTCGTGCGTGCTGGGCAGGAGGTAGTCCATGAACGACTGGGTGAGCGGCTGCCCGTCCGGGTTGAAGGCGAACTGCTCGTACAGCGCGACGCCGATGCCGTGGGCGGTGCCGCCGTACACCATGCCGCGCACGACGTCCGGGTTGATGACCGTGCCGCAGTCGTGCGCGATGTAGTAGCGGTCCAGGTCGACCTTGCCGGTGCCGGGGTCGATGGACGCGAGCACCAGGTGCACCTCGAAGGAGTAGGTCGGGTAGAGCTGCACGGTGCCGTCCGGCTTGGCCAGCGTGCCCGATCGCGGCGTGTGCGCGACGTGGACGACCTCCAGGCCGGGCTGCATGCCGTCCGGCATGAGGTGCTGCTTGCGGTGCGCGATCGCGACGATCTCGTCCCAGCCCAGGCGCCGCTCGGGGGCGCCGCGGACGACGACGTCGCCGCGGTCGTAGTGGACCTCGTCCACAGCGACGCCGAGGTTGTGCGCGGCGATGGCGCGCAGCTTCCCCTTCAGCTCCTCGCTCGCGCCGCGGATGGCCCGGCCGAGCACGATGGTCATCCGGCTGCCGACCGGGCTCTGGGACGGCAGCCCGGTCAGGGAGTCGGCCCGCACCACCGCGATCGAGGAGGGGTCGCGGCCCAGCTCCTCGCCGACCAGCGTGGCCACCATCGTGTCGTGCGACTGCCCGGCGGAGGACAGCGCGACGATCGCGGTGACGGCGCCCTCGCCGTCCACCCGCAGCCGGCAGCCCTCGGGGAAGGTGGTCTTGTCGTTGGACGGGTTCATCACGTTCTCGAAGATCGCGTTGCCGCCGCCCGGTTCCAGGCAGGACGCGACCCCGATGCCGGCGAGCCGCCCGGCGGCGCGCAGCTCGTCCCGGCGCGCCTCCAGCGCGGGCAGCCCGGCCAGCGCGACGGCCTTGTCCATGACCGCCGGGTAGTCGCCGGAGTCGTACTCGGTGCCGCTGGGGATCCGGTACGGGAACTCCTCCGGCCGGATGAAGTTGCGGCGGCGCAGCTCGATGCGGTCCATGCCGAGGTCGCGGGCGGCCTGGTCGACGGCCGCCTCGATCGCGTAGTTCGTCGGGGACTGCCCGAAGCCGCGCACCGCGACCTGGCCGGTCTTGTTGGTGACCACGGCGGTGGCGTTGTAGGACACGCTCGGGATCCGGTACGGGCCGACGATCGCGCCGATCGGCTTGGCGAGCTGTAGCGGCGACCGTCCCGGGTAGGCGCCCTCGTCGTCGATCACGTCGATGCGGATGCAGGTGAAGACCCCGTCGGCGGTGTAGGACAGCTCCACGTCGAAGATGCGGTCGGGGCCGTGGAAGTCGCCGCCGTGCATGTTCTCGGCGCGGTCCTCGATCAGCTTGACCGGGGCGTCCAGCCGCCGCGCCAGGTACCCGACCAGCACGCCGTGCTTGATGCCGCGCTTGACGCCGTAGCTGCCGCCCACGTCCACGTCGAAATGCACGCGGACCTGGTTGGTGGGGATGCGCAGCGAGCGGGCCAGTTGCTCGGGGAACTGCGGCATCTGGATCGACGCCCACACGTCCAGGAGGTCGCGGTCCCGGTCCCATCGCGCGACGACGCCGAAGGTCTCCAGCGGCACGGTCGAGTTGCGGTTCCAGCGGGTGCGGACGCGGGACGTGCCGTCGGCGCGCGCCCGGTCACCGTCCACATCGCCCCAGCGGAACTCGCGGTGCGCCATGACGTTCGTGCCGTGCGCCTCATGGACGAGCGGAGCCCCGTCCTGCGCGGCCTGCTCGGGGTCGAGCACGGCGGGGAGCGGCTCGTAGTCGACGTACACCCGCTCGGCGCCGTCCTCGGCCTGCGCCCTGGACTCGGCGACCACGGCGGCGACCCACTCCCCCGCGTACCGGGTCTCCTCCACCGCCAGCGGACGCCATTGCACGTCCGGGACGTTGAGGTACTGGCGCAGCGGCTCGGTGTCCTTGGCCAGTTCCTCCCCGGTCAGGACGGCGACCACCCCGTCCACCTCCAGGGCCTCGGACACGTCGATCCCGGTGATGCGGGCATGCGCGTGCGGGCTGGTGACCAGGCCGACATGGAGCGTTCCCGGCGGGGTGATGTCGGCGACGTACCGTCCCCGCCCGGTCACGAACCGCCGGTCCTCCCGAATCCGCCCGGGCTTGGACACATACCTGTGGCCGCTCATCGGGGACCCGCCGCGGCGGCCTCGGCCGCCCGTTCGACGGCCTCGCGGATCTGGACGTAGCCGGTGCAGCGGCAGATGTTGCCGCCCAGCGCGTCGTCGATCTCCTCCCTGGACGGGTTCGGCCGCTCGTCCAGCAGCGCCTGCGCGGCCAGCACCATGCCGGGCGTGCAGTACCCGCACTGGAGGGCGTGGGCGTCGCAGAACGCCTGCTGCACCGGGCTCAGCCGGCCGTCCGGCTCGCCCACGCCCTCGATCGTCGTCACCGACCGCCCGTCGGCCTGCACCGCCAGGACGATGCACGAGCGCACCGGCTCGCCGTCCAGCAGCACGGTGCAGGCACCGCAGACGCCGTGCTCGCAGCCCAGATGCGTCCCGGTCAGGCCGAGCGTGTCGCGCAGCAGGTCGGCCAGGCTGGTCCTGGCCGCCGTGACACAGCGGCGCGGCTCGCCGTTGACGATCGGCTCGATCTCATGGCGGCTTCCCATTCAGCTCCCCCCGATGCGGTCGAGGAAGCCCTCGACCAGTCGCGTGAACTCCGCCGGGTTCTCCAGGTTGGACAGGTGCCCGGCCTCCGGGACGGTGCGCAGCTCGGCGCCCCGGATCCCGGCGGCGATGCGCTCCGACAGCGGGCGCGGCGTCTTGGCGTCCCGCTCGCCCCACAGGACGAGCGCCGGGGCCCGTACGGCGGCCAGCCGGTCGGTGATGCGGACGCCGAAGCAGCCCGCGCAGACGGCGGCGTAGCGGTCGGCGTCCATCCCGGCGATCGCCTTCCGCACGGCCTCGGCGCCGTCCGGCGGCGGCGTGCGGGTGAAGGTGTCGGCGACGTAGGAGTCGGCCAGCGCCGCCATGCCCTGCTCGCGCGCCCGCCCGGCCAGTGCCGCGATCCTGGCCTCCGTCACCGCGGGCTCCAGCTCGGTGAAGCCGTCCGCGACGACGATGCCCGAGACCCGTTCGGGACGGGACGAGGCGTAGGCGATCGCCTGGATGCCGCCCAGCGACACCCCGACCAGCGCGGCCCGGCCGACCCGCGCGTCGTCCAGCACCCGGTCGAGGTCATCGGCCCAGGCGGAGGGCCACTCGCCGTCCGCCGGCACGCGCTCGTCCCAGCCGGACGCGCCGTGCCCCCGGCTGTCGGGGACCAGCACCCGCCGGCGTTCCGACAGGACCGCCGCCTGCTGCCGCCACATGCGTCCGTCGGCGCCGAGGCTGTGCAGCAGCACCACCGCCTCGGCGGACCTGGGTCCCAGATCCAGATAGCTCAGGTCGGGATGGCCGCCCGTGGTACGCGGCTGGTTCACACGGCTCCCTTCTGCGTGTTCTCTACGGGCCCCGGGCTCTCCGGCGCCTCGGGTGTCATCGCGGTGAGGACGCGTTCCCGCAGCTTCTCCAGCTCCTCGGGCGACGGGTCGGCCGGGACGGCGACGTCGTCGGCGAGATGGCCGGGCGGGCGCATCACCAGGATCCGCTCGCCGAGCGTCAGCGCCTCGCCGAGCGAATGGGTGATCACCACTCCGGTCTTGCCGTTGGCGCGGACCAGCTCGACGAACTCGGCGCGCAGCGCGGTCGCGGTGATCTCGTCCAGCGCGGAGAACGACTCGTCGCACAGGATGATCTCCGGATCGACGGCGAACGCGCGGGCCAGCGACACCCGCTGCCGCTGGCCGCCCGACAGTTGGTGCGGGTAGGCGTCCTCGCGTCCCGCCAGGCCGAGCCGCGACAGCCAGTCGCGGGCACGCGCGTCCCAGTGCTCCTTGGGAATCCCGGCGAACTTCATGCCGACCTTCACGTTCTGGAGGGCGGTGCGCCAGGGCAGCAGCCGGGCGTCCTGGAACACCACGGCGATGCGCCGCCGGAACCAGTCGAACTCGGAGTGCGGGTCGTGGCCCTGCACCCTGACGGTGCCGTCGGTGGGCGGGAACAGCCCGAGGATCAGGTTGAACGTCGTGGACTTCCCGCAGCCGGTGACGCCCACGATGGAGACGATCTCGCCGCGGCGGATGCCGAAGCTGAGATCGCGCACCGCGTGATGCCCGGGGAAGACCTTGTTGACCCGGTCGAACTCGATGATCGTCGCGGACATCGGCGTCAGCCCTCCACTCTCGGGGCCGCGGCGGAGGTCGCCGGGCGGCCGCTCGCCTCGCTCGGGAGGCCCACCCGGGGCCGGTAGCGCAGCACCCAGGACTCCAGCAGCTCCACCACGGCCTGGATGATCAACATGCAGACGGCCAGCAGCAGCGTCCACGACACCACCGAGGCCATGTCGAACAGTTGCTGCGCCGACAGCAGCTGCGCGCCGACCCCCACGGTCGCGCCGACCAGCTCGGCGATCAGCACCATCCGGATCCCGAGCCCGAGGTTGACCTTCCACGCGGTGAAGACGCCGGGGGTGATGGCGGGCAGCGTGATCTCACGGAACAGCGCCCACCGGCCGGGCCGGAACGAGCGCGCCATGTCGCGCAGCTCCGCCGGGATCGCCCGGTAGGAGTCGTAGGTCTGCAACGCGAAGCCGGGCAGCGTCACCAGCACCATGACGAACCAGACCCGCAGCTCCACGTCCGCGAACCAGATCACCGCGATGATCACCCAGGACAGCGAGGGGATGCCCTGGACGAACCGGATCAGCGGGAGCAGGTAGCGGGCGGCCGCCGAGCTGGTGCCCATGGCCAGGCCCAGCGCCAGCCCGACCGCGAACGCCGCGGCCAGGCCGACGCCGACACGGGCCAGGGTGGTCAGCAGGTTCCGCAGCGACTCCCAACTGGTGAGGATGCTCCACATCTCCTGGGCGACGCTGGGAATGGTCGGCACGGTGTACTCGGCCGTGAACCGGGACGCGAGGGCCCAGATCCCCAGCAGTACCGCCACAAGGATCGGCAGGCTCGGGTCGCGGAACCGGCGCCACGGCGAAGGACGCTCCGCGACCGGCCCGGCGGCTCCGGGGCCGGACCCGGGCTTCGGTGAGGTGGAGACGGTGGTGGTGGCCATCAGAGCCCCCTGTGGACGACGGTGGACGGTGGGGTCTTCTCGAGGTATCCGGTCTCCCGGCCGGCCCGGAACACCGCGGCGATGCCGTCGGTGAGCGCGGAGGCGGGACGGACGCGCAGTCGCAGCCGCTGCTGGTTCCTGATCAGCCCCTCCAGGGTCTTCGCCTTGCCGTTCGGGGTGGTGACGGCGATGATCTTGGCCGCGGCGGCGGGGTTGGCGGTCGTCCAGGCGGCCGCGTCGGAGTAGACCCGGTACAGGCCGGCGACCACGTCCGGGTGCTTGTGCGCCCACTCGCGGTGCGCCGCCAGTCCGAGGTAGGGGATGGTGTCCGTGCCGAACGCGGCGCGCCAGCGCGACATGCCGATGTCGAGCGCGCGGATGCCCGGCTTCCTCGCCCGCAGCGAGGAGTAGGCGGGCTCCCAGATCTCGGTCGCGTCGGACCGTCCTATCAGGGCCATCGTGGACAGCCCGGCCGTGGTCTGGTTGAGCAGCTCGACCGCGCCGAGGTCCAGGCCCGCCTGCTGCGCGAACCAGGCGAACATGGCGTGGTTGGTCGTCCCCGTCGCCGCCGCCAGCCTGCGCCCGTGCAGGTCGGGCAGGGCGCGGATGTCCGGCTCGGACGTCACGACCGTGCAGAAGTAGTCGAAGAGGTTGAACAGGTAGGTGACGTCAACGCCCCGTTCGGTGCGCAGCGCCTCGGACAGCAGCGCCGCGCTGCCGCCGACCTGGTAGTGCCCGGACGCGAACTCGGTGTTGTAGTTGTCGGGCGTGGCGTAGGAGAAGGCGATCCGCAGGCCGTGCCGCAGGTCGATGCCCTGCTTTTTGATCACCGCGGGGAGGAAGGCGCCCAGGGACGGGGGCCGGAACGCGAGGACCTTGACCGTGAGCCGGCCGTCCGGGCCCTTGGTCACCCCTTCGGCGGAGCCGCACGCGGCCGTCGCCGCCGCGACGCCCAGCCCGAGGCCGCCCGCCAGCACCGCCCGCCGTGGGAGGGCGCTCATGGCGTGGCCACCGTCTCTTCTCCGGAGACCACCAGCGTGCCGGGGCCGCCCAGCGCCCGCGAGATCGCCACGGCGGTCTCGACCGTGCGGTCGCGCAGCGTGTCGAAGCGGTCGGGTCCGAACCGCTGCTCGGGCAGGCAGAGCCCCACGGACGCGACGACCCGCCCGGTGTGGTCGCGGATCGGGGCCGCGACACCGCCGACCTCGTCCCGGTAGCTGCCGTGGTTGACGGCGTACCCGAGCGAGCGGACGCCCGCCAGCAGCGCCTCCAGCTCGGCGGGGTCGGTCACCGAGTTGGCGGTGTAGGCGGGCAGCGGCCCGGCCAGCACCGAGGCGATCTCCTCGCGCGACTCGAAGGCCAGCAGCGCCCGGCCGGTCGCCACGCAGGTCGCCGGGCAGCGCCGCCCGACGTGCGACTTGGCCACCACCGGGTGCAGGCTCTCCAGCTTGTCGACGTAGACGACGTCGCCGTGGTCGTACACGGCCAGGTGCACGGTCTCGCCGGTGCCGGTGTTGAGCGCGGACAGGTGCGGGGACGCGACGGCGCGGAGGTCGAGGTTGGCCGCCCACAGGCTGCCCAGCTCGAAGCACCGCACGCCGGCCGAGTAGCGGGACGTGCGCGGATCCTGTGTCACGTAGCCGCGCGCCTGCAACGTCGTCAGCAGCCGGTGGATGGTCGCCTTGGGGCCGTCCACGCTCTCCACGATCTCGGCGAGCCCGCGCGGACCACCGGACCGGACGAGCAGTTCGAGGATGTCCAGCGCCCGTTCGAGCTGGCCGCTGCCACCCCCTTGGGGGGAATTGGACCGCTGTTCCATGTTCGGCATCAAAGTGGAACGTTAAACCAATGTCAAGACCTTAACCCGTTCTACCTGGGACGTGACGGTACGCGGGCATAGTGGTCCCCATGGGGTCCATGCGCCTTGAGCAAGCCGTCCGCCTGCCGGACGGGAGTTGGGTCCGCGGACGCGGCCTGCGGAACGAGCCGCCCTCCGGCCCGGCCCCCGAATGGGGCCTCTATCTGGGGACCGCGCGTCTGCGCAGCCGCCATGACAGCGCGCTGACCTGGCCGCACGAATGGATCGACTGGCCCGACTTCATGGTGCCGCGCGACCGGGACCACGCGGTCGCCCAGATTCGGGCCGTGCACGAGAAGGCGCGCGAGGGCCGTCTCGTCGAGGTCGCGTGCAACGGCGGTATCGGGCGCACCGGCACCGCGATCGCCTGCCTGGCCGTCCTGGCCGGAATCCCGCCCCGTGAGGCGGTGACCTGGGCGAGGACCAACTACCACCGCCGGGCGGTCGAGACACCGTGGCAGCGCAGATGGGTGTACCGCTTCCCCACCGGCTGACCGGAGCGGCGCTACACGCCGGAGGGAAGCGTCTCCAGCTCATCCTGGCCGGCGGCCTCCGGGTGGAGCGGCTCCACAGGTGACGTCCGGTGGAACCAGAACAGCGCGTCGTAGCGGTCGGCGAGCCTGGTCCTGACGTAGTTGTGGTAGTCGCGGGTCGGGTCGTACACGACGCCGATGGCGCGGTGCCCGTAGATGGCGTTGAGGAAGGACGCGTCGGGACGGTCGGTGAAGACGAACAGCCCGTGTTCCACGGTCGAGCGGTCGAACACGTCCTCCAGGGTGCCGGACACCGCCCTGGGCACGTTCATGGTCTCCATGGGCGCGCCCCAGCGGGGGGCGGCGATCACCTCGCCGGCGCCGCCGGCCAGCCCGACCACCACGACCCGGTCGCGGCCGTGCCGCTCCCGCGCGAGCCGGCCCAGGTTGATCATTCCGGCGGTCTCCATGCTGGTGGCCGCCGCGTCGCCGACATGGCTGTTGTGCGCCCACACCACGGCCTTCGAGCCGGGCCCGTGGTGGTCGAGCAGCCGGTCGAGCGTGTCGGCCATATGCGTGTCGCGGATGTTCCACGCCTGCGGGCCACCGACGATCATGGCCCGGTAGTACCGCTCGGCGTCCGCCGCGACCTCGGCGTTCTGGCGGGCGTTGAGGTCGCCCTCGGGGTCGGCGCCGACGAACCGGCGCATCCTGGTCAGCAGCGCCATCACCTCGACCTCGCAGTCCTCCGGGACGAGCCGTGCCGCGTACGCCTGCGGGTCCTCGCCGAACGGCTCGAAGCACCGGTAGGCGGCCACCGCCTGGTCCACCAGGTCGGGCCGGTGCTCCCGCAGGTGGGTGATGATGGCGCGCATCGACTCCCACAGGCTGTAGACGTCCAGGCCGTAGAACCCGACCGGGGTCTCCGCGGCACCCGTGTTGTGGTCGCGCAGCCAGCGGCAGAAGGTCAGCGTCTCGTGGTTGGCCCACATCCAGGCCGGCCAGCGGCGGTAGGCGTCCAGGGCGTCCCTCGGGTCGGCCGGCGCCCCCTCCTTCCCCGTGACGCTGGCGTGCACCTGCCAGGTGTCGGGCCAGTCGGCCTCGACCGCGACGAACGAGAAGCCCTTCTCCTCGATCAGCCGCCGGGTCAGGGCGGCCCGCCAGGCGTAGTACTCGTGGGTGCCGTGGCTGGCCTCGCCGATCAGGACGCAGCGGGCGTCACCGATACGCTCCATGAGCGGGTCGAGGTCGTCGTCGAACTCAAGCGGAAGTGCGGTCTCGCGGATGTCGTCGGCCTCGCTCAACGGTCCCCCTGGAGTGCCCCCGCACCGGGTGTCGCACGTCGGTGCGCTCTTTCGACCCGGCCCTTCCCACGCTGCGAAGTCCGATGCGGGCATGGGGCAAGCTTGACCCGCCCATGACAAATGTCATCGCGAGCCGACGACAACGGGCACTAACCCGCCCACCTGCCGCTTCCGTAGCGTCTCCGGCATGGACGACATCACCTTCACCGGGGTCTCCAAGAGCTACGGATCCGGGGTGCGCGCCGTGGACGAGCTCGACCTCACCATCGGCACCGGCCAGGCCGTCGCGCTGCTCGGCCCGAACGGCGCGGGGAAGAGCACCACGATCGCCATGCTGCTGGGCCTGACCCGCCCGTCCTCCGGGCGCATCCGCGTGTTCGGCGACCCGCCGGACGTCGCGGTCGCCCGGGGCAGGATCGGGGCGATGCTCCAGGACGGCGAGCCCGTACCCGGGCTGACCGTGGGCGAGACCGTCGGCTTCGTCCGGTCCCTGTACCCCGAGCCGCCGCCGCTGGCGCAGGTGCTGGAGATCGCCGGGCTCACCGACCTGACCGGGCGCCGCGCCGACCGGCTGTCGGGCGGCCAGGCGCAGCGGGTCCGGTTCGCCATGGCCATCGCGGGCGCGCCCCGCCTGCTGGTCCTGGACGAGCCGACCACCGCGATGGACGTGGAGTCGCGGCGCGCGTTCTGGACGGGCATCAGGGCGTACGCGGCGGAGGGCCGTACCGTCCTGTTCGCCACCCACTACATGGCCGAGGCGGACGAGAACGCGGACCGGATCGTGGTGATCGACCGGGGCAGGATCGCCGCCGACGGCACCGCCGCGCAGATCAAGGCGCGGGCCGGCGGCCGTACCGTCAGGTTCGCGCTCGGCGACCAGCCCTCGGCGGGGCTCGACCGGCTGCCCGGTGTGACCGACGTGCGGATCACCGGCGGGTCGGCCGTGCTGACCACCGACGACTCCGACGCCACCGTCGACGCCCTCTACCGCTCCACCACCCTGCGGATCGCCGACCTCGAGGTGACCGGGGCGGGCCTTGAGGCCGCCTTCCTCTCCCTCACCCGCTGACCCCGCTCTCCCCCGCTCCGCCGAACAGGAATCCGATCATGCTGCGTTACCTCCGCCTGGAGATCCTCCGCACGTTCCGGGACCGCCGGTACGTGTTCTTCACCCTCGCGTTCCCCGTCGCCCTGTACCTGCTCTGGTCGAACGTGTTCGCCGACGCCGACACCGACCCGGGCACCGGGCTGGGCGTGGACGCCTACATGCTGGTCGGGTTCGGCCTGTACGGCGGGATCGGCGCGACGCTGAGCGTCACCGCGCCCCGGCTGGCCCAGGAGCTGCGGACCGGCTGGCTGCGGCAGTTGCGGGGGCGCTGGCCGACGTGCGGGCGGCGGTGTCCGGATACCGGAGCCGCGACCTGGCCGAGGAGCTGGACTCGGCGCGCGCCGTGCTCACGGCGGCCGGGGTCGAGCCGACCGTGCGCACGTCCGGCACGCCGCTGCCGGAGACGGTGGACGGGCTGTTCGGCTGGGCCGTGCGGGAGGGCGTCACCAACGTCGTCCGGCACTCCCGCGCGTCCCACTGCAAGATCACCGTCGCCCGCGAGGGAGACCGCGCCACCCTGGAGATCCGGGACGACGGGACGCCGCCGGACACGTTCGTCCCCGGCAACGGGCTCACCGGGCTCTCCGAGCGGCTGGCCGGGGCCGGCGGCTCCGTCGACGCCGGCCCGCTGCCCGGCGGCGGCTTCCGCCTCGCCATACGGGCGCCCCTCACGGCGGGATCGCCCGGATGAGCGGGACGATCCGGGTGCTGCTGGCCGAGGACCAGGGCATGGTCAGGGGCGCGCTGGCGACGCTGCTCGGCCTGGAGGACGACATCGAGGTCGTGGCCGCGGTCCCCTCCGGACAGGAGGCGGTCGAGGCGGCACGGGCCCTCTCCCCCGACGTGGCGCTGCTGGACATCGAGATGCCGGGCATGGACGGGCTCACCGCCGCCGATCGGATCCGCGCGACCGTCCCGGGATGCCGGATCGTGATCCTGACGACCTTCGGCCGTCCCGGATACCTGCGCCGCGCCATGGAGGCGGGCGCGTCGGCGTTCCTGGTGAAGGACAGCCCCGCCGAGGAGCTGGCCGCCGCGATCCGCCGGGTGCTGGCGGGCGAGCGCGTGATCGACCCCGCGCTGGCCGCCGCCGCCCTCAGCGCCGGGCCGAACCCGCTGTCCCCGCGTGAACGCGAGGTGCTGGCCGCGTCCTCGGGCGGCGCCACGATCGGCGACATCGCGGGCCGTCTGCACCTTTCGGAGGGAACGGTGCGCAACTACCTCTCGTCCGCGATCAACAAGGTCGGCGCCCGCAACCGCATCGAGGCCGTCCGTACGGCCGAGAACCAGGGCTGGCTCTAGCGCGGGGGAGCGCAATTCGCTTGGGCCGTAAACGGCGAGTCCCTCATCATTGGGCGAATGAGACTGAGGCTCGCGCATGGCGTGGTGGCGGCTCCCGGGCTCGCCGCCTGGCTGCCGCACGCCTCGGGGACGCATGAGCGGCTGGCCGGCGACGGCGCGGCGCCGCCCGGCGCGGCCGTCGCGCTGGGGCCGTCCGGCGCGAGCGACGAGGAGGTCCGGAACGCCGTCACGGCCCTGCGCGTCCTGATCGCGGACGCCGGGATCGTCGCGGCCGGGGCGGGCGTCGACCTGGGCGCGGGCTTCCGCTCCGCGCGGCTCGACGGGGCGCGCGGCGACCAGCGCGACGCGGTGCTGGCCGCGCTCAAGGCGCTGGGCGTCGAGGGCGCCGGGCGGCTCGGCGACCGTGCCGGGTTCCTGGTGGCGCTGTTCGGTCCCGCGGTGACCAAGCGGGTCGGTGCCGCGGCGGCCCGCGCGGTCACCGAAGGCCGCTGGGCCGCGCTGCACCTGGCGTCCGCGTCCAGCGACATCCTGGGTCCCGAGCAGTTGGAGCGCGTCCTGGCGCTGGAGCTCCCCGAAGGGGTCGGGGACGCGGCCCTGATCGGAGGCGGCCGGCCGGCCGTGCTCGCCGTGAATTTGCGGCGCCTGCTGGCACCGGTCACCGGGCCCCGCCGCCTCGATCTGCTGCTGGACCTGTGGGACCGCGTCGCCGCGCACCACGCGAAGCTGATCAGGCGCGAGAGGCTCCTGGACTCCCAGAGCGGCCAGGACCGCCTGCCCTACCTGCGCAAGCGCCGGGAGCACTTCGAGGATCAGCTACTGCTGAGAGAGGTCACGTTCCACTACGGGCATGAGCCGTCGGTGCTGGAGGCGGCGCGCTGGGTACCGGAGGCGCCCTACTGGCTCTCGGTGCTGCACCGGCTGCTCAGGGACGCCTTGGCGGCCACCGTCCTGCTCCACACGGCGGTCGCGGTGGTCGATCACGGGCTTGCGGAGGGACTGGCGCGGTCCAAGGAGATCATCCGCGCGGCCGCCGACGAATGTTCCGACATCGACCTCGCCCGCGCCAGGGAGAAGGTGCCCGGGCTGACCCACCTGCCCGCCCGTCCGGGCTGCTACCTCAACGACCTCAGGCGGAAGCTGGACGAGCTGCCGTACGAGGACGGCGTCCCGGTCCTGAGCCGCAGAAACACGGCGTACGTCCAGCAGCGCCTCGCGCACGCCCGCGACTACGCGCTGCTCGCCATCGAGGGGATCGAGGAGCTGCTGAACGAGCGCGCGCACATCCCCGAGGCGTGGCTGCGCGACTGGGCCGCGAGCCACCTGACGGCTTGGCGCGAACGGATCGGATACTCCACGGTCCGCCCGCCCTCGGAATGGACGGACGTCCTCGCCTGGACACAGCACGTCCTCGGTGAGCGCGAGCCGCTCGCGACCCGGCTCGCCGAGCCCGCCGCCCCGGAGGCGGCCAAGGTCGAGGTGGTCGGTGACCTGCTGTGGTACGCCGACCTCGTGGACGCGCTCGCCATGCTGCACGGGCACGAGTCCGCCGGGATCACGACGGTGGCCGGGCAGAACCGGCTCGTCCACGACCCCGTGCCGTCCCTGGACGGCGTGGACGACCTGGCGCGGCGGCACGACTCCGTCACCTCGGCCGTGTCGGGCGCCGCCCAGCTCACCGCGCTCGGCGCCAGGGCCGCACGGGGCGTGCGGACCTGGACGGAGTTCGTGGAGAGCCTGCTCGCCGACGCCCGGCTCGCGGAGGCGACGGGCGGCGGTTTCCCGGTGCCGGAACCGCTGTCGGCCGTCGACGGGACGATCGTCCCGGGCACGGCCGACGTGCGGTTCACGCTGGCGAGGGACGCGCGCACCCTGGCCGAGTGGGCGAACTACATGGGCAACTGCATCGCCGGCGAGTACTACGTGGAAGCGGCCATGAAGGGCCGGTGCGCGCTCGCCGCGCTGACGGGCAAGGGCGGGCGCATCCTGGCCAACGTGGAGCTGGTCCCGGTACGGCCTGGCGACCAGGGCTGGCAGATCGCCGAGATGGCCGGGCGGTTCAACGCGCAGGCCGACCATGCCCTGAGGCAGCACCTCCACGACTGGGTCGCCACGATCCCCCACTCGGAACGGCCACCCGTCGGCGTCGAGAGCGAAGGCGCCGCGGAGGACGCGCCGTCGCACCGTCCCGCGCGGGCCGCACGCCGCGCCGCGCGGTCGCGGCTGCTGGAGGAGGCCGGACCCGTGCTGGCCGAGCTGGCGCGCCGCGCCTGGGCGGACGAGGTGAACGACGAGGCGGCCCGCGTCCTGGCCGCGCTCGCCCGCGGTGGACCGCGGGCCGAGGACGGGCCGGAACCCGAGGAGGCGCTGACCGCGCTGCGCCGCCTCGGTCCCGGGCCGCTGGCCGCCGCCTGCCGCGACGCGCTCGCGGGCGGCGCCGTCGACCTGGCCGACCTGTGGGACGTGACCGGGATCCGCCCGATGCGCACCGCGCTGGACGGTCTGAGCCCGTCGATCCACCACCGCTTCGAGCGGCTGTCCTTGCTCACCACCGACTCGCCGCTGCCCGGGTCGCTGCGCAGGCTCGCCCGGATGCCGCAGATCGCGCCCGCGTACTCGATGGGCCTGGTCGGGCTGCGCGTGCGCGCGGCGATCGGGCGGCTCGTGCTCGCCGGCGACGCGACCGTCGTGCGCTCGGTGGCCCGGCGCCCGGCGGTTCCGATGCTGTGCGCGCTGACCGTCCACATCACCTGCGCGGATCCCGCGATCGAGCTGGTCCCGCTGATGCCGCCGCGCGCCGTCACCGTGCCGGGCTTCCCCCCGTCCACGCTCGACGACCCGGACGGGCCCTGGCGGCGGGCGTTCCCCGAGGCGCGCGAGCTGGGCGCCGACACCGGGCTGTTCTGGGAGAGGATCGCCGAGAACGGGCTGCGCGTCCCCCCGTCCTGGGCGGCGGACAGCGGCGGCTGGCCGGTGCTGTGGGCCCGAGCCCAGCACCCGGGGACGGCACGAGGGGCCCGCCGATAGACGGCTCCGGGGCTCCGCCGATGCTCAGGACTTGCGGAACTCCTGCATCTTCGCCTTCACGCCCTGCTTGAGCACGCCCCAGCGGTTCTCGTCCCCCTCGGCGAGCGACCGGGCCGTGGCCTTCGCCTGCTCGAAGGTGGCGTGCGGCGGGATCGGCGGGACGTCGGGATCGCAGCGCACGTCGAGCAGCGCCGGCCGGTCGGCCGACAGCGCCCGCTCCCACGCGGACCCGATCTCCTTCGGCTTGTTGACCGACAGCGCCAGCATCCCGATGCTCTCGGCGAACGCGGCGTAGTCCATCTCCGGCAGCGTCTGCGACTGCTCGAACTTGGGCGCCCCCTGCATCGCCCGCATCTCCCAGGTGACCTGGTTGAGGTCGTTGTTGTGCAGGACGGCGACGACCAGCCGCGGATCCAGCCAGTCCTCCCAGTAATGCCTGATGGTCAGCAGCTCGGCCAGCCCGTTCATCTGCATGGCGCCGTCCCCGGCGAACACGATCACCGGCCGGTCCGGGTTGCCGATCTTCGCGCCGATCCCGTACGGGACGCCGCAGCCCATGGTGGCCAGCGTGCCCGACAAGGAGCCCCGCATGTTCCCGCGGAACCTGAGGTTGCGCGCGTACCAGTTCGCGGCCGACCCGGAGTCGGCGGTGACGATCGCGTCGTCGGGAAGCCGCCCGGACAGCTCGTGGAACAGCCGCATCGGGTTGATCGGGTCGGCGTCGACCATGGCCTCCCGCTCCACGGTCTCCCACCAGCGCGCGACCTTGTCCTCGACGCCCTCCCGCCAGGTCTGCGGCTCCTTGCGCTCCAGCAGCGGGATCAGCGCCCGCAACGTCGCCGCGGCGTCCCCCACCAGGTTCACCTCATAGGGGTAGCGCATCCCGATCTGCCGCGGGTTGCTGTCGACCTGCACGGCGCGCGCCTGCCCCAGCTCCGGCATGAACTGGGTGTACGGGAAGTTCGACCCGATCGTCAGCAGCGTGTCGCAGTCCATCATCAGCTCGTAGCTCGGCCGCGTGCCCAGCAGCCCGATCGCGCCCGTCACGTACGGCAGGTCGTCCGGCAGCACGTCCTTGCCCAGCAGCGCCTTTGCCACGCCCGCGCCCAGCATGTCGGCGACCCGCATGACCTCCTCGCGCGCTCCCCTGGCGCCCTGCCCGACCAGGATCGCCACCTTCTCGCCCGCGTTCAGGATCTCGGCGGCGCGGCGCAGCGCGCGGCTGTCCGGCGAGATCTCCGGCCAGTCGATGCCCAGGCTGGATGGCACCATCTTGAACTCGTGCCGGGGAGGGGTGTACTCCAGCTCCTGCACGTCCGCCGGAATGATCAGGGCGGTCGGCGCCTGCTCGGCCACCGCGACCCGGACCGCCCGGTCGAGCACGTTGGGCAACTGCTCGGGAACGTTCACGACCTGCACGTAGTCGCCGGCCACGTCCTTGAACAGCGACAGCAGGTCCACCTCCTGCTGGTACGACCCGCCCATCGCGCTGCGGTTGGTCTGCCCGACGATCGCCACCACCGGCACGTGGTCGAGCTTGGCGTCGTACAGCCCGTTCAGCAGGTGGATCGCGCCGGGGCCCGAGGTCGCCGTGCACACCCCGAGCCGCCCGGTGAACTTGGCGTACCCGACGGCCTCGAAGGCGCTCATCTCCTCGTGCCGCGCCTGCACGAAACGCGGCCGGTCCTGCGCGCGGCCCCAGGCGGCGAGCAGCCCGTTGATGCCGTCCCCGGGATATCCGAAGACCTGCTCGACCCCCCAGTCACGCAACCGTTCCAGGACGTGGTCCCCGACCGTGGTGGCAGCCATCGCGTCCCCCTTTCACGTGTCTCCCGCCTCGCCTACCCCCCAATCGGAGCCCGTACCATCCAGGCGTCCCGCACGGTGGCCCGCCCGAACGGCGTCGGGTATGAGTGAAGTCAGCGGCATCGCGCGCCCGGGAGGCGTCCGTGTGGGCACAGCCGAGATCCACAGCCGATCGTCAGTGGCCGAAGGGCACCTTTCTCAGGCGGCTTCCCCCACCGATGCGGAAACGCCTGCTCGATCAGGGAAGCCTGCGTTTCCTGCCGCCCCGGCGCGTTCTGATGCGGCAGGGGGAGGCCGGCACCTCCGTCTGGGTGCTGATCGACGCGCTGGTCAAGGTCAGCGCCGGGGTGGAGAACGGCACCGAGTCACTGCTGGCGGTACGGGTCAGCGGCGACCTGATCGGCGAGATGGCCGTCCTCACCGGGGCGGCGCGGTCGGCGACCGTCACCACGTGCGGGCGCGCGGTGGCCCGCCAGATCGCGGGCGGCGCGTTCGTCGCCTTCCTGCGGCGCCACCCGCAGGCCGCGCTGACGCTGAACCAGATGACGATCGAACGGCTGCGCTGGTCCAACCAGCGGCGGCTCGACTTCGCGGGATACGAGGTCGGCAGGTGCCTGGCCCGCGTCCTGCTGGCGCTCGCCGGGCGGCACGGCCACCCGTACGGGAGGGGCGTCGACCTCGGCGTCCCGCTGACGCAGGCCGAGCTCGGCGGCCTGGTCGGCGCCAAGGAGGACACCGTGCAGAAGGCGCTGCGGGCGCTCGCGGACCGGGGCTACATCGCCATGCCGAGACGGAGCCACTTCGTCATCACCGATCCCGGCGGTCTCGGCGAGTACGCCGACCTCCCGGACGAAAAAATCCGGCCGAAGCCGGATTAATCCGGCTTCGGTTCTCCGGTGGTCGCCGACGCTGGGCCGCAGAACGACGACCGGATCACCGGAGGCCACATGAGCGACACCCGCGTCCCCGACCACGCCGTTCCCGAATACCGCGTCCTGGTGGACGGCGACGTGGAGGACTACAGCACGCGCACCGACACCGAGCAGCGCACCGCGCAGGCCGCTCTCAAAAGAATTCTCGACGGCGCGGCGATGGCTGCCGGTCTGAACCCGCGCGCCTGGCTGCGGCAGTACAGCGGAGACGGCATCTACTCGGCGCTCCCGCTGGGCACCGACGTGACACGGCTGATGGACGCCTTCGTACGGCACCTCGACGCCAGGCTGAGCTCGTACAACCGCCTGCGCGCCGAGCCCGCCTGGACGCGCATCAGGCTGCGGATGGCCGTGCACATCGGGCCGATCCGCGTGGACGGGGCGACCGGCTGGACCGGCCGGCACGCCGTCCAGCCCGGGCGCCTGCGCGACTCCGCCCCGATACGGGCGGCGATGGCCGCCTTCCCCTACGCCGACCTCGGCGTCATCGTCTCCTCGGAGATCTACAACGACTACATCGCCCAGGGGCCAGGAGAACCGCGTCCCAACCTCTTCCGGCAGGTGCGCGTGATCGCGAAGAAGCAGGACTACACCGCCTATCTCTACGTCCCGGGCTTTGACGTGACCGGCCTTCGGGCACTGGCGGCGTACGACCCGCCCGACCGAACGGACCGAACGGACGACGCCCGGGGAACGGACAACGTCCGGGGACCGGCACCTACCGCCGACGCGCCGCTGCCGCCGTCCGGCATCCACGGGCGTAACGTCAACGTCGCCTACGGTGGCGGCGATGCCATCGGCGGCCACAAGGTCGGCAGGGACCTCAACCTCCACGGCGACCGCGGCCACGGAGGCCACCACGATGCCCGATGAGCGGGACCACCCGAAAGAGCCCGAGACCGCAGCCGACGACGGCACGCCCGACGAGGAGGAGCTGAAAGAACTCCCCGAGGCGGGGAACGCCGACATCCAGCGGATGAACGACCATGTCCGCGAGATCCGGAGGACGTTCATCTCCTCGGCCGACCGCCAGAACCTCGCCTACGGCGGCGGCGACGCCATCGGCGGCCACCAGATCGGCCGCGACCTGAACATCTTCATGGCCGGAGGCGAACGCGATCCCTTGCCAACGTCTCCATCACACAGAACTGGGCCGACATCAAGCGGAGGTTCGCCGGCACCCCCAGCAAGGAACGACTGATCCGGCTGCTGAAATCCGAGCCCGTCGTCGTCCTGCAAGGCCGATCGAGTACGGGACGTAAGACCGCGGCACTGGCGGCCCTGGCACACCGGCATTCCGAGCTGCACGAGATCGGTCCGGAGAGGACGCTCGCGCACTTGGACAAGGGGAAGCTGCACCACGGTCACGGCTACGTGTATGACGCCTCCTCACGCCTGAGCGGGACCGGACGCCTCACCGAGGTGGAGGCGTTCGCCTGCCGGGACGCGCTGGTCGCACGCAACGCCCGACTGGTCATCCTCGTGGGCCCTGACACCGACACCAGTGAGGTCGGCGGCATCGTGGTCCGGCACGTGCCTCCCGATGCGATGGACGTGCTGGAGCGCCACCTGTCCGATCGGTTGGAAGCGGAGGGAGTGGACGTCCGTTCCATCGTCGACCAGGTCACCGAGCGTCCGGAGACTCCCCGGGACGCCATGGAACTGGCGCGGGACCTCGCCGAAGGGAAACGGGCAGGACGGGACATCGAGGAGATCTGCCGGAATCGCGTCAAGCCGCTCCGGCGCCAGGCGCGCGAAGTGCTGCGCCAGCAGGACACCGACAAGGACCTGGCGCGCCGCGCCTTCGTCATCGCCGGCGCCGCGCTGAACGGGCTGCCCACCGTCGAGGTCTGCCGGGCCGCCTACGACCTGGCCAAGCGGCTCCACAAGCTGGAACGCGAGGGCAAGCGTTCCAAGCTGGCCCTGCCGCCCTTCGGCGCCATGCTGGGGGACTGGCTGGAACACGCCAGGGAGGAACGGCCGGAATTCATCGAGGAGATGGACCGCACGCTGTCCTTCCGGCATGGTTTCGCCACCTCCGTGCTCGACGCCGTCTGGCTCGACTACGTCGTCGCGCACAAGGCGCTACTCGACTGGCTCTCCGAACTGGCCAGGACGGGAAGCCCGGAGACGCGTCTCAAGGTGGCCCACACGCTCGCCCAATTCGCCGTCTACGACTTCACGTTCATTTACGACAACTGCATCCTCGAATGGTCTCGCAGCATGTACATGAGCCTGCACGTGACGACGGCCTGGACGCTGGAGGCGATCGTGCTCAAGTGCCCGTCGCGGCGCCCCGACGTCATCAGGAGCGTGCAGCCATGGGCCACAACCAAGGACCTGAGTCAAGCCGCCACCGCCGTCCGGCTGCTCGGCACGCGGTTCGGAACAGAGGCCACCGAAGACGCGATGCGCATACTGCAGAAAATCGCTGTGAACCATCGCCGTCGGCTCAGCGGCGCCATTCGGGGAACGGTGGTGGAACTGTTCCTGGACGGCTCCCCCGGCATCGTCGTCTCGAAACTGACCGGCTGGGTCCGCTTGGATCATCCCGTTCTCAGCGATCTCGCGGCCCGATGCCTGGCCGATCTCGCCTGGCTCGGACCCTCGGACCGTCCACCCCTGCTCACCTACTACAACGAGGATTCGACCCGGGCCGCCGACCTGTGGCGGGAGGTCCTGTCCTCTCGGTACTGCGACCAGAAGCCGTGGAACGCACTGCGCACTTGGGCGAAGAACGGGATCGACATCGGTGCGCTGCTCAGGGATCTGTACGCCGAGCCGGGTCTGCGTCCGCGGCTGCGCTTCTACCAATTGACACCACCGTTCCGATCCGAACAGGAGGCGACGGGATGACCAATCTGCGTACAGGCTGCAAATACCACAGCGAGCCTGTGGAACGTCTCCAGTTGTATCCGGGCATCGGCACGCGGCTCGTCCGCCTGCTGAGCCGGTCCCGCGACCGGTTCCGCGCGGTGCACTGGCCCGACAGTTTCGAGTTCCGCGTTCCGGCCAAGGGCGACGGCTATGACTTCTTCGTCGTCGTCAACTTCACCTGGTGCGTCACCGGCCACGCGTACGGCGAGAAGCTGATCTCCCGGGCGAGCGAGCATCGGGAGATCCTCAGGGATCGCGCGGCGGCCCGCCTCCGCGGAGTCTCCCGCGATTTCCCGCCCTACGAGGCGGGCGCGGCCGAAAAGACCTTCCACGGCACACTGGGTGAATTGTTCGCCGGCACCTGCCTGACCTATGCCTCCGGAACGGTCGACGATGGTGCCGCACGGCCCATCGAGCATTACACCCTGCTGCGCCTGGACAAGCCCGTCCGGAAAGCTCAGCGCGAAGCATGGAGTTCACGGCAGGAGGCGCACAACCGGCACGAGGAGGCGCGGATGCTGGCCGCCCAGCTCGGCGAGCAGCGCCTGCTGTGGCGGGAGTTCCTCAGCAACGGGCAGGCCGACTGGCTCACCCCCTACGCGATGGCGCTGGCCGAGAACCCCGAGGACGCCGCGAAAATCACCGAGAAGATGACCGGCGACCGGTACGACAAGGCCCGCGAACTGGCCACCCACATTGAGAAGCAGGTACGGGAGTACAACGCCCGTGACGCCTTCGACCTGATGGTGCAGAACGACCTGGTCTTGAGGCACCTACTGCGACTGATCGGCGTGCCCGGCCTACCGGAAGCCCCCTCCCCCTTCGCGGAACGCTGACGCGGGCCGGTCGTCACCTCAATCCGAGGTGTCGAGGTAGTGGGCGCGGCCGGCTCGTCGTAGCCCTCGACGCGGCGCCCGCCCAGTGCCTCGACGCGCGCCCGGTCGGAGGCCGGGTCGGGCGACGCGAGGTCGAAGTGGACGCGGTTCTTGCCGCTCTTGGGCGCGTCGGTCTTCTGGAAGACGAGGCCGGGCATCAGGCGGCGTCGGTGAGGCGCAACTCCATGAACAGCATGAAGGATTCGAGGCCGGACAATCCGGCCTCGTTGCCGTCGAACATCGGCCTGTCCGCGAAGCCCACGGACCGGTACAGGGCGTGCGCCTCGCGCATGAACGTCGCGGTCTCCAGGCGCGCCACCTCGTACCCGATGGTGCGCGCGTCCGCCAGCAGGATCTCCAGGATCGCGCGTCCGATCCCCTGGCCGCGGGCCTGTGGACGCACGTACATCCGCTTGATCTCGGCCACGGTCTCGTCGACGGGCTTCAGCGCGCCCACCCCGACGACCTCCGTGCCCGCGCCCGATGAGCAGGCGTCCGCGCGGGCCCAGCAGATGCGGCAGTTCCTAGGTGAACTCGCGGTGGTGCGCCGCCACGGCCGCCTCGGTGTCGTCGAACACCACTCCGTGGTCGGCGGCGAGCCGTTCCCCGATCCACAGCAGGTACTCCCGCAGTAGCTCTCCGGTCAGCGCCTCCGCCTGCGCCGGCGACCCCTCGAACCGTTGGATGTCGGCCATCGTCTTCTACTCCAATCTGGACCATTTCGACGGTACTCCAGAACGGAGTACGGTCAAGGGCGTGACCACATCCAGCCGACCCCGCCTGACCACGACCTCCTATGCGCTGCTCGGGCTGCTCGCCCTCCGGCCCTGGACGGCCTACGAGCTCACCCAGCAGATGCGGCGCAGCCTGCACTACGTCTGGCCGAAATCCGAGAGCCTGCTCTACACCGAACCCAAGAAACTGGTCGAAGCCGGGCTCGCCGACGTCACCCACCAGCGGCGCGGCGACCGGACCCGCGCCCAGTACCACATCACCCCCGAAGGCCGCCGCGCCCTGGAGGAGTGGCTGGACACCGAACCGGCCACTCCCCTGTTCGAGATCGAGGCCATGCTGCGGGTGATCTTCGCCGATCAGGGCACCCCCGAGCAGCTCGTACGGTCCCTGCGCTCGACCGCCGCCTGGGCCGAGGGCGAGCTGGCCCGCGCACGTCCCCAGGTCGAGACCTACCTCGACACGGGCGGGCCGTTCCCCGAGCGCCTGCACCTCATCGCGCTCATCGTGGGCTTCTACGGCGAGCTGTTCGACCTGATCCGCCGGTTCTTCGGTGAGGCCGCCGACCTCGCCGAGAAGTGGGACGCCACGACCGGCGTGCCCGCCGACGACCATCTGCGGGCCATGCTGGAACGCGCCGCGCGCCTCGCCGAGTCGGCGGACGCTGAGGGGGCATGAGCCTGCTCCCCGGACGCGCCATAGCGCCGATCATCGGCACATGGAACCTTGACGCGGGCGTCGTCGAACCCGACCCGGCGGTCTACGACGAGCCGTCCTCGCTGTACCGGGCTTGGACCAGCATGTCCCCCGCCGCCGTCCGGAAATAGAGGACGGAGCGACCCAAGCGGCGGCGTGCGACCACGCCCGCGTCCAGCAGGACCTTCAGGTGGCGCCCCACCGAGCCCAAGCCCCGCCCGGTCAGCGCCACCCCTTGCGTCGTGCCATCGCCGCGCTCGGGCTGCACTCCTCAGGCACGCTCGCCTTCCAGGGGGTGGCGGCCGCGCTCGCCGGAACGGCCGCGCTCGCCGGAACGGTCGCGCAGCGCACCTCGTCCGCCGCCGGGATGGTGGCGATGGCGGTCGCGTCCATCGCGGTCACGCCGGCCCTTCTGCGTACGGGCCGTCCCGAGCGGGCCGTACGGCCCGTCCCTGAATCCGGGCGGTTGTGAGCGTTCACCGCGTGGTGGCGTGCGCCGCCGCGTCCGTCCCCAAGGGCGAGTGCGGCGGCGCGAGGACGGCGGTTTCACCGATGGCGGCGTAACGCCACCGCAACACACTGACGGCGATCCGGTGAACCGGGTGGCTCCGCAGCGGAACGGGATCGAGCCCCCACCCGGCCCGGCGGCACACGGCAGGCGCGCGACCCGTCGCCGCTTGACCGTCAGTGGAAGGAGAACCATGCTCCGCAGGCAGTCCATCGCGCTGCTCGGTGCGGCCGCGGCCCTGGTCGCAGGGCTGTTCGCAGCGCCCCCCGCCAATGCCCAGAGCCCCTACGAACGGGGACCCGACCCCACGGAGGCCAGCGTCAGCGCCTCCCGCGGCCCGTTCAGCACCTCCCAGACCACCGTGTCCAGGCTGAGCGCCACCGGGTTCGGCGGCGGCGTCATCTACTACCCCAACAGCACCGCCGAGGGCACCTACGGCGGCATCGCGATCTCACCCGGCTTCACCGCCACCTGGTCCAGCCTGGACTGGCTCGGCCCGCGCCTGGCCTCGTTCGGCTTCGTGGTCATCGGCATCGAGACCAACACGCTGCTCGACCAGCCCGCCAGCCGAGGACAGCAACTGCTGGCCGCGCTCGACTACCTGACCCAGCGCAGCCCGAGCGCGGTCCGGGCACGGCTGGACCCGTCGCGCCTGGCCGTGGCCGGACACTCCATGGGCGGCGGCGGCACCCTGGAGGCGGCGGCGAACCGTCCCTCGCTTCAGGCGGCCATCCCGATCGCCCCGTGGAACCTGGACAAGACCTGGACCACGGTGCGCGTCCCCACGATGATCATTGGCGGTGAGTCCGACACCATCGCGCCGGTGAGCTCGCACTCGATCCCGTTCTACACGAGCCTGACCAGCGCGCCGGAGAAGGCGTACCTGGAGCTGAACAACGCCAGCCACTTCTTCCCGCAGACCCCCGACACGACCATGGCCAGGTCCATGATCAGCTGGATGAAGCGGTACATCGACGACGACACCCGCTACTCCCAGTTCCTCTGCCCCGCCCCGCGCTCGCTCGCGATCTCCGACTACCGGGACACCTGCCCCGCCTGACCACCCGAAGGGTGAACCCGGTGGCGGGCCGCGACCTGGCGCGGCCCGCCACCGGCATGCCCAGAGCCGCGCCGCCCCGGGCGTGCCGCGGGAGTCCTCTGCCGGCGATGGCCGGATTACTGGCGGTAGTTCTCCACCTGGTCGGCCGGGCGGATCTGGGCCTCGTCCGGGTCCTGCCCGGCGCCCCTGCGGGCACGCCGCTGACGCAGCAGGTCCCAGCACTGGTCGAGCGCGACCTCCAACTCGCGGAGGCGGCGGCGGTCGTCCGGGTCGGACGGCTCGCCGTGCGCGTGCTTCTCCCGCAACGCGCGCTCCTCCTCGACGAAGTCGCGGATGCTCCCCAGGATGTCCTTCTCGTCCATCTCTCTCCTCCCCCGGCCGACCCTACGCTGGGTCGTGGCGTGTTCGCCCCGATCTTCCCGTCGCCCTGGGGCGAACACGCCACGAGTCTGCCGCACCTCCCCGAGCGGGTCGCAACCCGGGGAGGTACGTGGTCCGAGTCGCCTCTGGAGGAGCAGGGTCAGAAGGCCATCACCGGGCCGCCCGTCCCGGTGTGGGATGCCGAACGCAGCGCGTGCTCGATCAGCCCGATCAGCACCTCCTTCGCCGAGCCCGGACGCCGCGCGTCGCACAGGATGATCGGCACCTGCGGGTCCACGTCCAGCGCGGTGCGGATCTCCGGCGCCTCGTACTGCTCGGCGCCGTCGAAGCAGTTCACCGCGACCACGAACGGGGTGCCGCGCCGCTCGAAGTAGTCGATCGACCCGAAGCTGGCGGGCAGCCTCCGGGTGTCGGCCAGCACCACCGCGCCGAGCGCGCCGCGCGACAGCTCGTTCCACATGAACCAGAAGCGTTCCTGGCCCGGCGTGCCGAACAGGTAGATCGCGACGCCGTCGCGCAGCGTGATGCGGCCGAAGTCCATCGCCACGGTCGTGGTCCGCTTGGCGGCCACGCCCTCGATGTCGTCCACGCCGATCGACACGTTGGTCATCGCCTCTTCGGTGCGCAGCGGGCGGATCTCGCTGACCGCCCCGACGAGGGTCGTCTTGCCGACGCCGAAGCCGCCGGCGACAAGGATCTTCAACGCCACCCGGGGGCCGTCGGCGGCCTCCGCGGAGGGGTCGGCGGGGGATTTAGAGCGCGCGTAGCTCATCGAGCACCCTTCTCAGGAGGTTCTGGTCGACCTGTGCGGTGGGCGGGCTCCACTGCTGCACGCCGAGCAGCCCCTGGTCCAGCAGGTCCCCGGCGAGCACGCGGACGACGCCGAGCGGCAGGTCCACCTCCGACGCCAGGTCCGCGATGGTGTGCGGCCGCCGGCACACCGCCAGCAGCCGTCGCTGCTCGCGGGACAACCGAGCCAGGTCGGCCACACGACCGGTCGCGACGATGATGGCCACGATGTCGAGCGGCTCGCCGGTCGGCACCGTGCGGCCACGCGTCATCGCGTATGGACGGACAATGGGCCCCGCGGCCTCGTCGATCCAGCGCTCCCTGCGCGGATCGTGGGGCCCACCGGCGGCTCTGGGGTCCATGCCCGGTCACCCTGATTCCGGCCCTGCGGTTCTCAGGCCCGTGGACAGCTGCCTGTGCACGCGCTTGACCAGCATCGTCATCTCGTAGGCCACCAGGCCCGCGTTGGCACCGATCTCGCTGATCAGCGCCAGGCAGCTGTTGGCCCCGGCGGGGACGACGAAGAACAGGCCCTTCTCCATCTCGATCATGGCCTGACGGATCTCGCCCGACTCCAGTTGCGGCTGGGCGCCGACCGCCAGGCTCCAGAACCCCGCGGCCATCGCCGCCAGGTACTCGGCGTCCTCACGGCCGACCTCCCGGGACGCGCCCATCACCAGGCCGTCCCGCGACAGCACCACGACCTTGCGCACCTGCGGGACCCGGTTGACCAGATCGTCCAGAAGCCAGCCCAGTTCCGCGGTGACATCCGGCTGGGTCATGACGGACTCCCTTCTCCGTTGTATGCGTGTCCGCCCGGTCCCTCGTCCTCTTCACGGCCGCGCAACCAGCCGGCCTGCAAGGAGGCGAACAGATCACGGGACGCCTCGGCGGCGCGGTCCTCTTCGGCCCACACGGGCGTGCCCTGGGGCGGGGTGGCGTCGTACGGCGGCGGCGGTCCGACGTCCCTGAGCTGCGGCGCCAGGTTCTCCTGCCGCACGCGGCGCGGCAGCGGCGACTTGCCCGACCCCGTGCCGAACGACTCCGGCGGGGTCGTCGGCTGCGGCACCCGAGGGATGCGGTCGCCCGGCCGCGGACCCGGCCGCGCCCACGACGTGTCCGGCATCGGCGGCGCCGTCTGTTCCGGGACGGGCGCCGACAGCTCGGCGTTGTTGCCGTTGCCGTTCTCGGCCGGCGCCGGGTTGCGCCACACCTCGACATCGATCGCCTGCGTGGGCTGCGCCCACCCGTTGCCGTTCCCGCCGGGCGGCACGGCGGCGCCGTCGTCGCCCCCGCCACCGCCGTTCAGCACGACGGGACGGCCGGTGACCTGGGGACGGGAGATCGTGGCGCGCTCGGTGTCGGGCTCGTCCTCGGGCGTGCCCACGTCCACGATCAGCTCGCGCGGCACCAGCACCACCGCGCTGACCCCGCCGTACAGCGAGGGCTGCAACGCGACCTTGATGCCGTGCCGGTGCGCGAGCCGGGACACCACGAACAGCCCCAGCCGGTCGCTGTCGGCCAGGTCGAACTCCGGCGGCCTGGCCAGCCGCTGGTTGAGCGCGTCCAGCTCGGCCTGGTCGAGGCCGATCCCGCGGTCCACGATGTCCACCGCGAACCCGTTCGCGCCCATCTCCCCGCGCACCAGCACCTCGGTGGGCGGCGGCGAGAACACCGTCGCGTTCTCGATCAGCTCGGCCAGCAGGTGGATGACGTCCGCCACCACCTCACCGATCACCGCGGCGTTCGCGGAGACGACGACCACCTCGACACGGGTGTAGTCCTCCACCTCCGACACCGCCGCGCGCAGCACGTCGTCCACGTGCACCGGACGGCTCCATCCCCGTCCCGGCGACGCACCGGACAGGATGACCAGGCCCTCCGCGTGCCGGCGCATGCGGGTGGTCAGATGGTCGAGCCGGAACAGGTCCTCCAGCGCCTTCGGATCGGACGTGCCGCGCTCCATCTCGTCCAACATGCCGAGCTGCCGGTGCAACAGCGACTGCGCGCGCCACGCCACGTTCAGGAACACCCGGCTGATGCCCTTGCGCAGATGCGCCTCACTGACGGCCGTCTCGATCGCCGTCCGCTGCACCCGAGTGAACGCGTCCCCGACCCGCGACACCTCGGTCGTCTTCCCGACCACCAACGGCGGCGCCTCTGCCTGCACGTCCACTTCCTCACCGCGCCGCAACCGGGCCACCACCCCGGGCAGCCGATCCTCGGCCAGGTTCAAAGCGGCCCGCTGCAACCACCGCAACTCCCGCGACAGACTCCGCGCGGCCATCAGTGAGAGCACGATCGACGCGATCACCGCGAGCAACCCGAACCCACCGGCGATGGCGAGCCGCATGACGACCCGTTCGCCGATCGGCTTGGCCAGATCGTTCAGCGCCAGGCTGGACTGCGTGACGGCCTGGCCCCATGCCTGCGAGAGGCGCGGGGTCGTGGCGGCCCAGTTCGCCGCCTCAGGGGGGATGCGGTTGTTCGGCGAGCGGGCGATCGCGACCTCCATCGCGCGGAAGTCGCGGTAGCCCTTCGATTCGACCACCTTGGTCAGGGGTGCCCGCACGTCCGCGTCCAGGTCGGCCATGCCCGCGTCGAACTCGCGGCGGCCGAGCGCCACCGACTGCGCGAAGGCCAGGTGCTCGGCCTGGCTCATCCGGCCGCCCTTGGCCAGCGCGGCGGTGACGATCGCGTCCTCGCGCAGCATGAACGCGCGGGCGTTGCCCACGCTGATCAGCGCGCGGCCCTGCTCGAAGATCTTCAGATCGTTGACGATCACCAGGCCGCTGAAGACCTTCACGATGGAGTCGAGGGTCAGGCTGTAACCGTCGATGATCTGGAGGGTCTGGACGGTGCCGGAGTCGACGCCGGCCCGCAGGCGGGGCAGCCCGTCCAGCAGTTTGATCGCCTCGGCCAGCCGCTGCATGCTCTTGGGATCGGCCGCCTCCCTGGCCTCGGAAGACATGGCCGACCTGCGGAACTGCGCCTGGGCGGCGTCCACCCGGGCCCGTTGCGCGGCCAGCTTCCTGCGCTCCTCGGAGTTGTCCCCGCCCTGCTCGCGGACGGCCAGCGCGACCACGCTCAGCTGCCGCTCCTCCTGCACCTGGTTCACCAGCAGCAGGCCGGGCAGGGTGATCTTCTCGTAGGCGCTGGAGTAGTCGTACTTGTCGAGCGCGGGCCCAAGAGTGTTGCTCGCCGCGAAAGCCCACAGCCCGATCAGCGAGAGCAGGGGAACGAGCAGCAGCGCGGTGATGCGGAGGCGGATCGAACGCCGACGTGGCATGCGGTCGTACGCATCATGGGCTTCGTAGCGCGGCGTGCTCTCCCGCGCCTGCGCTTGGGCGTGCACCTGATGGCTGTTGCGTGGTGCACGCTTCTTGCCGGCCTTCTTCATATGGGCCTGATGAGCGGCGGCCTGGCGGGCCACGGGCTCCCGGCGTCTGGCGGCCATCAGATCACGTCCTCGGATAGGTGCGGTTCGCTCCTGGCGGTTTCGGCTCGTTCCGACTCGTGCCGGCGGACGGCGGCTCTCACGGCGGTACCTCCTCGCCCTTGGGCCTGGTGGCCAGGTGCCGGAGGCGTTTGGAGATCAGTACGACGGCCTCGGCGTGGCCGCGCATGGCCTGCTCGCGGGTGGTGTACTGCCCGATGTCGGCATGCGTCGTCGTGTCGGAGACGATGGTCTGCCACAACAGGGGCCTTCCATTGGATGCCAAGCCCTGGTCGATCACGGTGAACCAGGTGGAGACCACGACCACCTGCGTGCCGACATGGATGACGTCCTGTGCGAGCAGGCGTCCCCTGATGTCGAGCAGGAGCCGCTGAGCCTCGTCGGACGTGGCAGGTCGCCCGTCTGCTCGGTACCAGTCAACGGTCATCACTTTCCCCCCTCGGCTCCGGCCGGTCGTCGCCGGCGGTTCGGACGAGGCGTACATCGGCATGCGTGTCCACACGCTCCGCCCACGCGGCGGACCGTCCAGGACAAGGGTCTTCAGATAGGGGTCGTCGATCAGGACCGCGGACTCGGCGGCGGTGGCCCTCCGCGCCGGTCGGCGATGGCGGTCAGGCCGTCCAGGCGACTGTCGGCGGCCAGGCCGTCAGCTCGCACCAGACCGCCTTCCCTGAATAGGTGAGGTCGGTTCCGTGACGGTCGGCGATCGCCGCCACCAGGAACCAGCCTCGGCCGGTCTCCTCCAGGAGATCGATCCGCCGCGCGCTGGGCGCGGCCGGGCTCGGGTCGTGAACCTCGATCCGCAACCGTTCACCGGCGCGCAGAATCACCAGGCGCAACGGGGCGCCGGAGGTCGAGGCGTGGCGTATGGCGTTGGTCACCAGCTCCGACACGAGGATCTCGGCGTCGTCACGGACGTCGGCGATGCCGCGGGCTCCGATGAGGTTCCGCACGAAGGCCCGGGCCCGCGGGACGGACTCGTGCGCGGCGGGCAGTGACAGCTCGCCGAGTGGTTCCTTGGTGAGGACGGCCGTCAGGGCCGCCGGCTCACCCATCCGCTCGATGGCGTGGTATTCGGCCGACATGGTTGACGTCTCCTCGGCTGGGGGGCGGCGACCCCGCACCCGCGCGGGCGGGGCGTCCGGGCGAGCGGGTCGCCGGCGAGGGATGCCGCGGCCGCATTAACGGACGGCGGCAAGGAAGTCGGGAAATGACGGATCGGGAAAAGGGAAAGCCGGGAGGGGAAGTGGGGAGTCATGGCGACTCCGGATCCTCGGCGTGTGCCGTGGCGCGTTCGCGCAGCAGCTTTGCCGTCTGTAGATAGCAGTCGTAGTTCTCGTATTCGAACCGGCGACCGCGCAGACAGGTGAGGTAGGGGCCGATGGGGCTGCCCTCGCGCAGGAAGGTCTCCTCGTCGAGGTCCCCGCGCAGGCGCTCGAGCGTGCGGTCGAACAGGTCGACCTTGGCGGCGGCGGCCATCGCGCGCTCCTCGAGCTGCGTGATGACGTCCTCCACCGGTATGTGATCCACCGCCTGGAGGATGACCAGCAGATCCTCGCGTATGACGGCGGGCTTGGCCGGGAGGGTCGCGAAGTGCTGGAGCTCCTTGATGCCCTCCGGGGTGACGGTGTAGACGCGCTTGTTCGGCCGGTCGTGCTGGATGACCTGCCGTCCCTTGATCAGCCCCTGCTTCTCGAGCCGCGCCAGCTCGGTGTACAGCTGCTGCGGGACCGCGTGCCAGAAGTTGGAGACGGCGATGTCGAAGATCTTGGCGAGCTGGTAACCGCTGTACTCACCATCGAGCAAGGCCGCGAGCACGGCGTGCCGAAGCGCCATCGTCACCCTCCCCCGCCGGTGTCCGGGTACCGGCGTCTGGGTACTCCCAGACCTTACTAGTCAAATCGCTGACTAGTAAGGGGCTTGAGGAAATTAGTTGAAATGTGAACGGCATTAACGGAAAGGAACGCAGTTAACCGAAAGCGGGCAGCCCGAAGACCGGGACAAGCCTCCCATAGCCGCCCACATAACGCCCCGCGGACAGCCGCGAGGGGCCGACCGCACAACGGCTGTACGGACGGCCCCTCGCGTTCGGTTCGGGACCCGGACGGGATCCACCGGACGGCGCGGTCGCCGCTTCACCCTCCCAGGCCGGCGACGCTCGGTTCGAGATCGCCGGCCAGCTGCTTGATCTTTCCGTCGAGGAACGCCTGCCGCGTCAGCCCGCGCTGGATCTTGCCGCTGGTCGTGCGGCGGACGGCGCCGGGACCCGACAGCACCACGCTGAGGGACGGCAGGCCGAACGCCCGCGCGACCATGTCCCGGGTGAACGAGGCCAGCTCGGCCAGCCCCATGTCCCGGGCGGCGGCCGGGATCACCTCCTGGACGATGATCACCCGCTCCTGCCCGGAGCCTCCCAGGGCATCCAGTGAGAAGGCCGCGGCGGTGCGGGTGGCCGGATGGGCGGACCGCGAGACCTCCTCCAGATCGTGGGCGTAGATGTTGTGCCCGTTGACGATGATCAGATCTTTGATCCGCCCGGTCACGTACAGCTCGCCGTCGGCTATGAAGCCGAGGTCCCCGGTCCGCAGATACGTGGGTCCGCCCGCCGCGGTCACGGCCTGGAAGGTCGCCTTGGTCTGGCGTGGCCGCCGCCAGTACCCCCGCGCCACGCTACCGCCGCTGACCCAGATCTCCCCGACCCGCCCGTCCGGCAACTCCGTGCGGGTGGCCGGATCGACGACGCGCACATCAAGGGTGACGGGACGGCCGCTGCTCACCAGCCGCCGCGTACCGTCCTCCGTAGCGCTCCTTCGCGGAACCGCCCTGTTCCGCGTCAGCGATTCGAAGTCGAACACACGCACCACCGGGCCCTGGCCGAGGGGCGCGGCCGAGATCAGCAGCGTCGTCTCGGCCATCCCGTAGCACGGCATCCACATCTCGCGGCGGAACCCGGCCGGGCCGAACCGCTCGACCATGCGATCCAGCGTCCCCGCCAGCACCGGCTCCGCCCCGTTCTTGACGATCAGCAGCGACGACAGGTCCAGCTCGGCCAGCTGGGCGTCGGTGACCCGGCGGAGCAGCAGCTCGTAGCCGAAGTTCGGACCCACGATGATGGTCGCCCGGTGCCGGGTGACCATCTCCAGCCACACCACCGGCCGCTTGATGAAGGTGATCGGCGACATCAGCACGTACCGGCCACCCATGTAGAGCGGGTGCAGGATCTGCCCCACCAGCCCCATGTCGTGGTAATGCGGAACCCAGCCGATCCCGACGGTGTGCGCGCCGCCCTCGATCCTGGCGTTGATCTCCTCCGCGTTGCGGAGCAGGTTGCCGTAGGTGACCTCCACTCCTTTGGGGTCGCTGGTCGAGCCGGAGGTGTACTGGAGGAACGCCGGCTCGTCGGGGTCGTAGCGCGGCATCGTCCAGCCGTCCGGATCGGCCTTCACGTCGACGTCGGTGGCCAGGCATCGGACCTCACCGTCCAGGCCGGACTCGGCGAGCCACTCCTCCACCTTCTCCCGGTGCGAGGAGTCGGTGAGGATCCACTGGATGTCGGCGTCGCGGATGATCCGATGTGTCCGCTCCGCGCGTCCCGCGTCCAACTCGGGGAAGGGCGCGGGGACGGCGATGACCTGACCGTACAGACATCCGACGAACGCCGAGATGAAGTCCAGCCCCGCCGGGTACAGGAGCAGCACCGCGCCGCGCCGGACGCCCAGGGCGTCCAGGTGCCCGGCCAGCGCGCGCGCCTTGCGGTCGAGATCGGCGAGCCCGAGCTCCTCCTCACGGTACTTGTGCCCCGGCCCCCTCTCCTCGGTCACGAAGGTGAAACCACGGCTGTTCCCGTAAGCGCGAACGTTGTCGCGCAGCACGGAGACGAAGGTGCGCTCGGCGGCCATGGCGTTCACCGCTCCGGCCGCTGGACGGAGTTCTCACCGTCGGCCAGCTCGACCAGCGAGAACCAGCGGCCCTCCTCGAAGCTCCGGAACATCGCGGACTCGAAGGGCCGCAGGTACTGCTCGGACAGGCCGGTGTCGGGGTGGGCGCGTTCCAGCAGCCGCTCCAGGCACAGCACCAGCCACGCGCCGTCGGCGAACGATCCGCCGAAGTAGGCGTGGTTGTGGATCCAGGTGAGCATGCACGAGATCATCGCGTGCAGCTCGCAGTACCGCTTGGCACGGCGCAGCGCCGCCGCCGAGGTGATGTCCTCCGGAGCGGCACGGACGGCCGCGTACAGCTCGGCACGCAGATCGCCGATCCGGGACACCAGTCTGGTCAGGTCCTCGGCGACGCCCGGCGCCGCGAAGACCCTGGCGGTGGTCAGCAGCGTCTCGACGGTCGCCTCATACCCGCGCCCGACCTCGTCATGGCCTTCGTTGGTGAGCTGCAACTTGCGGCCGTCCGGCTCCCACTCCGGTGGCGTACGGGTCCAGCAGAACAGCTCGTCCAGCAGCGCCTCGGCCGACTGGGCGTCAGCGGGTCCGGAGTCCGGCTGGTCCGCCACCAGGAACGGCAGCTGAGCCGCGACGTTGGCGAGGTTGACGTGTGTCGTCCCCTCGAAGATGCTCGCGATCGCGTGGTCGCGTTGCAGTTTCTGGAACACGCCGTGCGCCACGCCCTCGCGCAGGTAGCCCCGGGCGGCCAGCACCGTCCCGATGCTGGCCACGACCTCCTCACCCTGGATCGGGACGAAGTACTTGACCATGGACGACCACAGGCTGAGCCGCGACGGCGCGACCGTGAGCGCCCGCGCCACCGGAACGGTCATGCATTCGGCGATCAGCAGGTCGAGATGCGCCTTGATGAGATGGTCGCGGATCACCGGGATCTTGTAGATGTCCGCCCCGTACAGGGTCCGCTGCCGCGAGTACTCCATGCCGATCCGCACGACCGCGTCCATCGTCCCGATGGACAGGCCCGCGATGGCGATGCGCGTGATCTGGAGGGTCTTGAGCGTCTGCACGAGCCCGGCGCCGCGCCGCCCGATGACGCAGTCGGCCGGGAGCCGCGCGTTGTCGAAGCTGACCCCGCTGAGGTCGTGACCGCGCAGCCCCAGCGTGCGGACGGGGGGCAGGACGGACCAGGTGGCGGGATCGAGATCGTTCTTGTCGACCAGCACCAGGGAGAAGTCGCGGCTGCCCGTCTTGACATAGGTGGTGACGAAACGGCCGCGGGTGGCGTTGCCGACCGGCCACTTGGTGCCGGTGACGACAAGGTCGTCATCCTCGGCCTCGGCGCGCGCCTCGCAGGCCATCACGTCGCTGCCGTGGTCGGCCTCGGAGACGCCGAAACAGGCCAGGTCGCCGTTCAGGATGCCGTCCGCCACGGTCTTCTGCTGGCGGTTGTCGCCCCAGAGCCAGACCGGGTTCACGGCCAGCAGGCCCGACCCGTACATCACGGCGACGGTCAGGCTGCGGCGAGACATGCCGCGGGTGACGAAGAACAGCTCTTCCAGGCTGGCGAGCCGGCCCCCGAGGTGCAGTGGCACGAGGTACTCCGGGAATCCCCACGCGCGGGCGGTCTCCACGGCACCGGCCGGGAGCTCGTCGCGCTCCTCCGCCTCGACGATGGACTTGTAGGAGAAGGGGCCCGCGGCGTCGTCCATCGGGTCACCGAGATAGGCGTCCAGGTCGGCCGCGATCCGGTGCGCAGGAGAAAGCTCAACGCGGGCTGAGACTTGGCTGATCATTTTCTTTTCGCTTTCCTCTTCTTCGCATGCCGCTTCGCATGCCGCGACGTCCGGACGGTACGGCCCCGGGCGGGAGGATCGGGGCCGTACCGCTTCGGAGGGCGCCGTCCCCGGGGATGGACGGCGCCGTTCGTTCAGGCGGATGCCGCCAGTTCCTCCATGCGCCTGCCGACCGCGCGCGCGAGCGTCATCGCCGCGGGCAGCGGACGGACCATGACCGTCAGATCCGCGACCAGACCGTCACCGTTGAAGGTCAGCAGGTCGAGGCCCTGCACGGACTTCCCCATGACATGCGCGCTGAACAGCAGCGCCTGGGCGGGTGCCCCGCCCGGCGCGGTGCCGGCCAGATCATGGGTGTAGTGGAAGCCCTCAAAGGTCTCCATGAGCACGTGCAGGAGCGTGGTGACCGAATCCCTGCCGCGGTAAGGACGCACCATCACCGGACTGTGGAACTCGATGGCCGGATCCAGGGCACGGGTCACCGCGTCGAGGTCCATGGCCTCGACCGCGGCGCGAAACGTCCCAGGAACGATCACGACGGCCGCTCCCTCACATCGACCGCGACCGCGCTCGCGACCACCCCCCGCACGGCCTCCACCGCCGAGCCGTTGGCGGTGCCCGGCGCGTGGACCGCGCCGTTTCCGTTGGACGGGACGATGCCGTGCTCGATACGGGAGTCCAGTGCGTTGGCCAGGTCCTGCGCCCAGACGCGGTAGCCGGCCGGGGACGGGTGGAACCCGTCGGAGGCGAACAGTCCGGGATCGGCGGCCATGGCCGGGTCCATGGGAACGTGGAGCGCGCCGTAGGTGCGCGCCACCTCCCGCATGATCCGGTCCATCGCGCGGGCCCGTGCCCCCATCACGGTGCGCAACGGCTGCGGCAACGCGGGGAACCTGTGGACGGGCGGCATCCCGGCGACGATCACCTGGGCATGGTCGTACCTTCCGCGCAGCGCGGCGACGAGCGCGGTCAGATCCAGGGACCACGACCGCAGGGGGCGGCGGCGGATCAGATCGTTGATCCCGACCGTGATGACCACGATGTCCGGGCTCGCGCCGTTCAGCGCGGGGACGAGCTCGCGGAACACCTTGCGGGCCGTGGCGCCGTTCTTGCCGACGGCGGTCCAGGTCACGCCGCAGTCACGGCGGTCGCTGAGGGCGCCGGCGAGGTAGCCGGGCAGTGCCTCGGCATGCTGGGACGCGCCCACGCCCGCGGCCGTGGACTCGCCTATGACCACGACACGCAGAAGCGGGACCGCCCCGGGGATGATCCCCCGGTCGGCCCCGGAGGCGGGGTCGAGCCGCGGTGTGCGGCGGGCCGTCCGCCGGGCCTGAAGAAGAAGGAGGGGCGCGAACAACACCGACATCGTCCCGCGGGGGACGGCGGTGAAGGCGCGGATCGCGCGGCCCGATTCGCCGCGCCTGGTCCGAGCCCGACGAGTCGCCTGATGAGTCGAAGAGGTGTGATGCGTCGAAGAGCGCGATCCGTTGCCGTTGTAGGTGAGGTGGCCGTTGAACGTGTGGCCATTGAGCGTGGCGTTGCCGATGGGCGAGCCGCCGCTGAACGTGCCGGCCGAACCTTGATGACCGCTGCCGTCGGAGGCGCCGTTCGATGGCATGACGCCATTAACACCGCTCGACAGGGTGTTCGATCCATTGGTTCGGGTGGCACGGGTGAAGGAGAGTGGTCTCATCTCTACCCCATACTGTGACTAACCCGATTCAGGGCTATTCAGATTTTTGACTATCCAGTCTGTGCGGTTACCTGCTCCCCCAGGAGGCTCCTCGCGATATCGATGATCACCTCCGCGACATAGGCATGCCCGACGGAGTTGAGGTGGATACCGTCGATGGCCCACAGCGACGGATCCATGACGAGGGGCACCACGTCCGGCTCCATGAATTCCATTCCGAACGCGCGGGTGCCCCGGCGCAGTTCCGCATTGAAGAGTTGAATACGTTCGAGTATCCGCTTCCTGCGGAAGTTGGAGATGATAGATCGTTCCAGCAGCGGCGGGGCGTGGGGGACCGGCGCCGCGAGGCCCACCGCCCCGGCCGACCGGGCCCAGCCGAACACCTCTGCCAGGTGCGCGGCCACCTCCGCCGTCTCGAACCCGTTGATCGCGTCGTTCATCCCGCAGTTCAGGACCATCAGCCGTGGCCGCAGGGAGCGGACCACGGGCAGCTGCTCCGCCACCACCTGCGCGATCGTCGCCCCCGGTATGGCGGCGTTGACCATGCGCTCGGCGGGCAGCCCGAGGGCCTCGGCGAGCCGGCCGGCCCAGCCGCGCCAGCCACCGGACGGATAGGGATCGTCCCGGCCCTCGGCCACACTGTCACCCAGGACGACCAGCTCGACTCCCGCAAGGTCGGGCCGGACGGCCAGGGCGGCCGGTGCGACGTCCATCAGGCCACCAGTTCGAGCAGGTAGTCGGTGAGCGTGTCGACAGTGCCTCGGCGCCTGGCCTCGGCCACGTCCACCTCTACCTGCAGATGGTCCTCGATGTCGCTGATGATGCTGATGGCGTAGACGGAGTCCACGCCGTACCGGGCCAGCTCGACCGTGGGGTCGATGCTGTCCACCGGCTTGTCGAGATAGAACGCGATCCGCTCGAGCAGCCACGTTCGCAGCCCACTCCGCGATATCGTCTCCATCGTCTCCGTTTCGCTCACCGCGTTCCCCTTCTCTTGGGTGATCTTTTATCGCTCGATCCCCCGAGTCGCGCGATTCCCCGGCGCCGGCCGCAACGAAGATTACCGCCGCGACCGTATCAGATGACACACTGGGCTGTGAACTGCCCGGAACAATTTATTTTCCACGCTGTAAATTGAGTAAGTCCCATGGTAAATGGTCGGCACATAAGTCCTGGCACAGTGTGATCAACAGGTACGTCCAGCGTGCCCTGAGCGCGCGGGCAGTAGGTGTCCGGATTCCTGATCGTTAACGCTAGTAAACGCCGTTCACCTGGGTAAACGCCAGAAGGGGCGGGACAGGATCGATCATGCTGGACAGGCGGGACGTCCCGCGACGGCCGCGCATCGCCGTGCCGCCAGGGGTATTTGGGACAGGACCGAAGCCCCGGTTAGGAACCTTCGGCTGCACAGAACATGGACACGCTCCGCACGCATGACGGCGGGTTTTCGTCGCTCAAAGTGACGATCGGTGCGCTCTAGATCGTTCCAGACGGCCGGAGGTACAGGCATCTGACCTCCTGGTGAAAGAAACTCTCGTCCGCCTGCCCCGACGCCGCCGGAACCGCCCTACACGCCGGTCACCGTCTGGAGCAGGCCCCAAACGAAGTGCGCCACGTAGACGGGGCGGCCCTTGGCCTCGCCCTCCGCGCCGGCCGGACGGCCGCCCGGCCGGCCGTCCGGGACGGTGAAGGTGGCGTGCCAGCGGCTCGGCACCTCGCCCGCCTGGTGCCGCACGCCGTCGAAGCACCGGTCGAGATCCCCGACCACACAGGACCACGGCACCAGGTCGTCGACGTCCTTCAGCGGCGGCACCGGGACGCCTTCCGCGCGGACCAGCCATTCCTGGAGGATCGTCCCGTCGGGTGCGGTCAGCGTCTCGTACCGGAGGTCGGGCCAGAGCGAGAGGGGCCATCGCTCCAGTTGGCACACGATCCCGGCGAGCATCCGCTCCTCGACCTCGTCAGGTGGTCCGAGCACCGCCGCGAGCCTTGCCCGTCCATGCGCGAACCCCGGCGACCGCACCATGCGCTGCCAGCGGGCGTTCACCTCGCGCATCTCGGTACGCGAGGCGCCCAGCGACCGGGCCGCCTCCGCCACCAGGTCCGGCTGGTAGTCCGCCATCCGCCGGAGCAGGACAAGCTGGAACTCCCGCCTCGCGAACCCCTTCATGCGTCCATGCCTATCAGGAGAGCCGGGGCGCCCGAGCACGGAGCGCCCAGGGCGGGAGGCCGGGCCGGCGCGCCTGGCGATGGGGCGCGCAGAGGACTTTCCGCAGCGTGCCGTAAGGGGTTTGCGCGCATGCAAGCGGCGGTGACTGGATCGGGGGCGCCGCGTCACAGTTGAAGCGGTACGAGCGGAGCTTCGGCAAGGCTCGTGCGAGCCCGCCGCCCTTCCGATCTCCGGACACAGAGCACATGTTCGGTTACAGCCCAACACGTGGAACAGCCGCCGCAATGGATGCACTTGACACTTGGCCAGGATCCCCGGCGTTCCTCGCGGGCTCCTATGTCGAACCGTCCCCCGAACCCTCCCTCGAACTGGGTCCGCCTCCCGACCTGGGCAAGACCGCGTCCACGCGTTCCGCGGGCGTGCTGGGGGAGATCGACCTCGCCGCCACCCCGGCCGCGGTACGGCTGGCCCGCTCCTACATCCGGGAGCTGGTCGGCGAGTGCCTGGGTCCCGGGCCGGACATCCTGGACGACCTCGAACTGCTGACCTCCGAGTGCGTCACCAACTCGGTCACGCACGCGCGGCCCCGGCGGAACGGCACGGTCATGCTCTCGGTCCTGCACTCCGGGCGCACGGTACGGGTGGAGGTCACCGACGGCGGCCCGCGTACAGGGGTCAGGCATCCCTCGGAGGACCCGCTGCCCATCGACGGGCGGGGGCTGCGGCTGATCGAGGCGATCGCCATCGACCACGGGCGGAACCGCGACACCGCCGGTTCCGCGACGTTCTGGTTCGAGATGGCGATCACGGGTGACCGTCCCGACCCGGCGCTCGGATAACGGACGCACACCAATCCCTCCCGACGGCGGTACCGAGATGACCAGTCCGCAACGGCGGGCTCCCCTGCCCCTGGCGTTCGCGCCCAGGTCACACCAGGCGCCGAGCCTGACCGGGGGCTCGACGCGGCATCCGGCACTGACCGGCATACCGGGCGGATCATCCATTGGGCACTTGCCGGAGCGGTCGGCCCCTATACGATCGAAGTGCCAGTCAGGGCCTCCCGTAGGGCGAGTCATGCCACCCGACAGCGAGCCGAGATCTCTCTCAGAAATCGCCGGTGAACTTGGGCTGAACATGTCCGATGTCGCGATGTTCTCCGGATTGGACGAGAGCACCGTCTCTCGGCTGTGGGACAATCCCGGATGGCTGGACCGGATCAGCGGGCGTTCCCTGCAAAGCCTGATGTCCTCGATTCCGGGTATCGCCGAGTATTCCATGTCGCATTCCCTGCTGCGCCGCCGGGACATGCTCGTGACCGATCTCCACGACGAGGGCCTGACCGTCGACCTGACGGCCTTGGAAAAGGCTCCGGTCGCGCAGCAGTACGTACTGAACGCCCTGGAGGCGGCACTTCACATCATGCGGGGGAACGCGGGCCAGCAGGTGTCGTCCTATCTGGCGCGATTCTGGGGACGCGAACCGGACGCCGCATTGTCGGTGCTGTATTCGACCGAGCCGGGCGAGGGCCTGCTGGAGAACCCGCGGGCGCTGGTCGAATCGTCGGTCGACCTGGCACCGCGGCTGGGCCGCAAGACGTACTCGTTCCACTCGATCCTCGCGCTGAACATCCTGACGCACCAGGTCAGCAAGGTGACAAGGGTGCTGGACACCGACCTGGACCCGCAGGGGGCCGGACGGCAGGACGCGTTCATGATGCGCGGAGTGGTGATGGGCGCGCTGATCGGCTCGGACGATACCGAACTGGCCGAGAGGTACCATCGGAAACTGGAGCGGACCCCGATCTTCACGGCACTGGAGGAATGGTCGTTCCCCACGTACACGCGGGACAGCAGAATCACCTCCGACTTCACCCTTCCGAGTTCGCTGATGCTACGGAACACCGCACGTGAGGTCCTGCGTGAGATAGCGGCCTACAATGACGCCTATCTCTACTACCTCGTCACGACTTACATTCCACTGGGATTGCAGCGCGATCCCACGTTCGGTGGCCGGCTGGACGATCTGGTGTCGGCGCTGGAAAGGCGCGCCGCCGAGTGCGGGGAACGGCGGATCAGGGACGCCTGCGTGCGGCTGGTGAAAAGGCTCAGGGGCATGGCCTGAAGCATGCCGGAAAAGGTTGCTGGAGAGGTTGGTTGCCGGTGGACGACGCGACGCGCACGGCGCCACAGGACACGGGGTCGAACGACACAGGGCCGCAAGCATCAGGGCCGGACGACACCGCGCCGAGGAATCTGACGCGGGAGCGATGGGAGGCCAATGCGGAGTACTGGGTGAAGATCATCCGCGAGCGCCGCGACCGGTATCGCACCGAGCTGACCGACGAGGCCATGCTGGACGCGGTCGGCCCGTGCGCGGGGCTGCGGATCCTGGACGCGGGCTGCGGCGAGGGCTACCTCTCGCGCGAGCTGGCGTCCCGGGGCGCCGACGTCACCGGTGTGGACCTCGCCCAGGGCCTGATCGACGCGGCCGACGCCCATCCGCCGGTGGAAGGCGGCTCGGTCTCGTACCTCCGGGCCAGCGTGGACGAGCTGCCGTTCGGGGACGACCAGTTCGACCTGGTGGTCTGCAACCACCTGTTCAGCCATCTGCGGGACCCGAAGGACGCGATCGGCGAGTTCGCCCGGGTGCTCAAGAGCGGCGGGCGGCTGGTCGTGCTGACCCTGCATCCCTGCTTCTACGTCGAGAACTCCGAGCATGGCGCGATGACGAGCGTGCCGGCCGACCGCTACTTCCGGCCGCGCGGGATCGACCAGCGCTTCCTCGTGGACGGGCTGCGGTCGCCCGCGGAGATCACATCCTGGCTGCGTCCGCTGGAGTACTACTCTGGAACGCTCCGAGACGCCGGATTCGTCATCGCGGATCTGCGTGAACCCCACCCCAGCGCGGAGCGGCTGCGCGACGACCCGTGGTGGCGCGAGGGCTTCCCGACCGCCATCTTCATCCTGATCATCGCCGAGCTCCGCTGACCGCCGCCTCCTCGGCCCGCCCTCTTGGACGCGGCCTCCCGGACGTGACTGCGCGGGCGGATCCCGTCGGATCCCGCCCGCGCGGCTACGGCCTCAGATCAGCGGTTCTCCCTCCGCGCGTCCCTCACGTCCGACCGGGTCCGGTCGCGGTCGGCGGCCCGCCGTTCGTCCGCGAGACCGGCCGCGTCACGGGCCTCGGCCCCGGCCGGCTGCGCGATCCGCTCGTCCGCCGCGCCCGGACGGTCGGCGCCATGACCCTGCATGCGCAGCTTGTCCCCCGGCTTGGCGGAGCCGCCGCGGCCCGTCTTCGGCGCCGCCTTGCGGCTCGTGCCCTTGTTCTGCTTCGACATGCCGCTTCCCCTTCTCGGTGGTACGGGACCTTTCCCCTGAGACCGGCGCCCGGGGTGCTGAGGTCGTCCCCCTGAGTGAAAGGTCATCGACACCGGGACGATCCCCCGCGGCCACGCCCCTATGCCAACGAGATCACCAAGCTTCCCGCCGCACTGGGCAACACGTCAGGGCAGCCGGGGGTCGCTGCAGTCGGCGACGCCCGAGCGCTCGCGCAGGATGGCGAGGACGACCTCGCTCCACCGCAGGTTCTCCTGCTCGTGTCCCCGGCCGCGCATCAACGTGAGGTACGGGCCGACGCGCTCCACCGTGCGGAGATATTCGTCCTCGTCCCGTCCGGCGAGCATACGGGCCCGCAACCGGTCGTAGCGGGCCAGCTTGGCCCGCGACCACTCCATCCGCTCCTCGATCGCGGCGATGACGGACTCCGTATCGCCTGCGTCGACCGCCTGCACCTTGACCAGAAGGTCCTCACGGACGGACGGGGGACGGGTGGGCGCCGCGGTGAAGTCGCGCAGGGCGAGGCGACCGGACTCGGTGATGCGGAACATCCGCTTGTTGGGGCGGCGCTGTTGCTCGACGACCCGTGCGGTCAGCAGGCCCTCGCCCTCGAGCCGGTCGAGCTCGCGGTACAGCTGCTGCGGGGTCGCCGTCCAGAAGTTGGCCACCGAAGCGTCGAACCGTTTGGCCAGCTCATATCCGGACGCCTCCCCTTCGAGGAGAGCAGCGAGCACCGCGTATTTCAAAGACACCTGGACAAGGTACAGCAGTCGTACTAGCGTACGCACCTATTAAACAAGTTGATTATTAGAAGGAGTGGCCGAAGTGCATCCGTTGCGGCAGGCGGTCGAGAACGCGGCGCTGGAGACGGTGCCCGCGCTGCTGGCCGAGAACGTGACCTTCGTGAGCCCGGTGGTGTTCGCCCCCTACACCGGGCGCGGCATCGTGACCGCGATCCTGCGCGGCGCCTACGCCGTCTTCGACGACTTCCGCTACGTCAACGAGATCAGCGACGCGAACGGCCGTTACCACGCGCTGCTGTTCGAGGCCCGGGTCGGAGACCGGGAGATCCACGGTTGCGACTTCGTCCGCCACAATGAGCAGGGCCTGATCGACGAGTTCACCGTGATGGTGCGTCCGCTGTCGGCGGCCAAGGCGCTCGCCCGCGCCATGGAGGCCCGGTTCCCCAGCATCGAGCGCGAGGCCGGCGTGGTGTGACCCGCGCCCGGCGCAGGGCAAGACTCGACGAATTCATCCGCCAGAGGGCACAAAGCAGGCTTCGATGCCTGTGTGCCGTCTGGGATCTCCACTACGGTTCGGCCCCGAGAGTCCCTGTCGCCCGATCGCTATCCCTAGGAGCTCCCGCTCATGTTCGGAGACAGTCCGCTCGACCGCCGTACCCTGCTCCGGGGCGCCGCCACCGTCGGCGGTGGAACCCTGCTCGGCGTGGCCTCGACACCGTCCCCCGCACAGGCGGCACCGACCGTCTACACGCGCGCCGACTGGGGCGCGCGACCGCCGAAGTCCCCCGCCACCGTCCTCGACCAGGCACCCGACCACATCGTCGTCCACCACACCGCGTCCGCGAACACCACCGACTACTCGCTGGGCGCCGCTTTCGCGCTCTCGAGGTCCATCCAGAACCATCACATGGACTCGAACGGCTGGACCGACACCGGGCAACAGCTCACGATCAGCCGCGGCGGCCATCTGATGGAGGGCCGCAACCGCGGCCTGTCGGCCATCCAAGCGGGAGATCACGTGGTCGGCGCCCACACGGCGAACCACAACTCGCACACGATCGGCATCGAGAACGAGGGCATCTACATGACCGCGAATCCGACCGCGGCATTGTGGGAGAAGCTCGTTGAGACATGCGCGTGGCTCTGCGACGTCTACGGTCTCTCGCCGTCCGCGATCGTCGGCCACAGGGACTACAACGCCACCGCGTGCCCCGGAGACGTTCTGTACGCGAGGCTGCCTGAGCTTCGCAACGAGGTCGCGGCCATGCTGAACCTGGCCCAGACCCGCTATGCGACGCCCAGAGCGAGCGGCATGCCCGGTCCCCGCCACACCTTTGATCACGGGCCTGCGGTGGGCCCCGCGGACACCGTTCGCTGATACCGGCGCACACGCGCCCGCGCCGTACCGCAAAGAACTGGCGCGGGCGCTCGTGCGAAGAAGGTCGGGGGAAGAGGATTGCGCGAGGCGATCAGCGGCCGAGGGGTCAGTGGCAGGGGAGGGTTACGGTGCCCAGGTTGGTGAAGGTGGCTTCTATGGTGTCGCCTGGGGTGGTGGGGATGGCGTCGGTCAGGCCGCCGGTGAGGATGGTCCAGCCGGGTTCCAGGGAGAGGCCGCGGCGGGAGAGGGTGTTGGCGGCCAGGGCGAGGGCTTCGGCGGGGTGGCCTTGGACGGCGGCGCCGGTTGCGGTGTCGACGGTCGTGCCGTTGATCTTGAGGTGGCATCGTTCGGCGGCCAGGTCCAGGGTGTGGGGGTCGCGCCGGAGGTCGCCGGTGAGGTAGCGGGCGGAGGAGGCGTTGTCGGCCACCACGTCGGGGAGAGTGAATCTGAAATCGGTGTAGCGGCTGTCGATGACCTCCAGGCCCGCGGTCACCTCGGACACGGCCCGGAGGGCGGTGGCGGCGGTGATGCCGGGGCCGGTCAGGCGGCGGCCCAGGACGAAGACGATCTCCGGTTCCACGCGGGGGTGGATCAGGTCGCCGACGACCAGGGGCGCGCCGGGGGGCAGGGGCATGTCGTCGGTGAGCCAGGCGGTGAGCGGTGAGTCGATGCCCATGCGCCGTTGTTTGGGGCGTGAGGTGAGGCCCAGCTTGACCCCGGTGATGCGGCGGCCTTCGGCGATCTTGAGGCGCAGGCGTTCGTCCTGGATCCGGTAGGCGGTGTCCAGGTCGAGCGCGGGCCATTCGTCGGTGATCGGGCCTCGGTCGGTGCGGGCGGTCTCGGCTTCGAGCAGCACGGCCGCGGCGCGTTCGACGGTCCATTCGACGCTCACCAGGTCTCCTTTCCCCAGAGGATGATGCGCCATGGCGGGCGATGGCGCCAATACGGACGCATGTCCTGCGCAGGGCGGGTACAGCACAGCGGAGGACGAAGGAGGCGCTGTGGCCGATGAGCGTCTCACGATGGGCGTCGAGGAGGAGTTCCTGCTCGCCGACCCGGTTTCGGGGACGACCGTGCCCGCGGCCGGGAAGCTGCTGGCGAAGGTGGGTGAGCATCCTCACCAGGGTGGGTGTTACCACCGCGAGCTGCTCACCTCCCAGGTCGAGGCCGCGACCGGCGTGTGCGGGTCGCTGGACGAGCTACGCCGGCATATCCGGGACGCGCGGGACGCCCTCGCGGAGGCGGCGGCCGGTGAGGGGCTGTTGCTGCTGTCGACGGGGACGCCGGTGCTGCCCGGGGCGGTGCCCGTGTCGGACGAGGGTTCTCACTATCGGGCGGTCTCGGGGATCTACTCGGGCATGGTGGCCGACTACCAGGTCTGCGGCTGCCATGTGCATGTCGGGGTGGACGATCGTGAGACGGCGGTGGCGGTCGTCAACCATCTGCGGCCCTGGCTTCCGTCGCTGCTGGCGCTGTCGGCCAATTCCCCGTACGCCCAGGGGCGCGACAGCGGCTACGCGAGCTGGCGGATGATCGAGCAGTCGCGGTTCCCCGGCTCGGGGGTGCCGCCCGCCCTGACGGACGCCGCACACCATGATCGGGAGGTGGCGCGGCTCGTCGACTGCGGCGTCCTGGCCGATCACACGCAGTCGTTCTGGCTGGCGCGGCCCTCTCCGCGCTTGAAGACGGTGGAGGTGCGCGCGGCGGACGCCGTGCTGGGGGCCGAGGAGGCCGTCTTGCAGGCGGCGCTGACCCGTGCGCTCGTCCGCACCGCGTTGAGCGACTTGGACAGGGGACGCGAGGCCCGGCGCGTGGACGGGGCGTTGTGCGCTGCCGCCGTGTGGAACGCGGCGCGGTACGGCTTGGAAGGGCCCGCGGTCGATCCGTTCGAGGAGCGGCAGGTTCCCGCGCGGCGGCTGCTGGACGATCTGATGCGCCATGTCGCCCCGGCGTTGGAGGAGGCCGGGGACCTGACGGAGACCTCGGCGCTGCTGGCCGGGGTGGCGCGTACCGGATCGGGCGCGGCACGTCAGCGCCGGGAGGCCGCGCTCGGCGGACCACCGGCCGTGATCGCCATGCTCGCCCGGAGGACCTCCCGCCACGCCCCGGCAGAAGGAGAGAAGGCATGACCCACAGCGCGACCACGGCCCCGCCTCTCGACGCCGCCCCACGGCTGCCGGAGCCACGCGGGCCGATGTCGGACGCCGTCATCACGATGCTGGCCCGGGATCCGTCGCACGGGTGGGCCAGCGAATCGCCGGCTCGCCGGTCCGACCCCTTCGGCGACGATCTGCACCTCGCCCTGCACCTGTGTTACGAGCTGCATTACCAGGGCTTTGCCGGCGTCCACCCCGACTGGGAGTGGGACCCGCGCCTCATCGAGCTGCGCGGCGACATGGAACGCACGTTCCTGGAGGCGCTCCGCGAGCACGTACCCGGGGGCGACGACGTCGATCACGTCCTGGAGGAGCTGCTGACGGAGCCGCCCGGCGCGGGCGCCGTGCCGAGGCATCTGCGCCGGGCGGGCGAGCGGTGGCAGTTGCGCGAGTACGTGGCGCACCGGTCGATCTACCACCTGAAGGAGGCCGACCCGCACGCCTGGGTGGTGCCGCGCCTGCGGGGGCGCGCCAAGGCGGCCTTGGTCGCGGTGGAGTTCGACGAGTTCGGCGGTGGACGGGCCGAACGGATGCATTCCCGCCTGTTCGCCGATCTGATGGAGGAGGTCGGGCTGGATCCGTCCTACGGGGCCTACGTGGACGACGCGCCCGCCCCCATGCTCGCCATCACCAACATGATGTCGATGTTCGGGCTGCACCGGGCCCTGCGCGGCGCGCTGGTCGGGCATTTCGCCGCCGCCGAGATCACCACCGCCCCGAGCGCCCGGCGGTTCGCGCGGGCGCTGCGCCATCTCGGGGTCGGTGAACGCGGCGTCAGGTTCTACACCGAGCATGTCGAGGCCGACGCCGTCCACGAGCAGGTGCTACGCCATGACGTGGTCGGCGGCCTGCTGGAGTCGGAGCCGGGACTGGCCGCGGACGTAGTACTGGGCGTCCAGGCCACCGCGCTGCTGGAGGACCGGTTCGAGGATCACGTTCTGGGCTGCTGGCAGGCGGATCCGCCGCGCACGTCGCTCCGCCGGTGGCTGGTGTCGCAGAACGGGTAGCTGCCGCTGCGGCGGCACATGCACAGCGCCACCATGAAACGGTCGGAGGTCACCGTGCCGCCGTCCTCCAAGACGACCTCGACCGGCCCCTCCACCAGGAGGGGCCCGCCGGGCACCGGCCGCACCCTCCGCCGGTCAGGACGCGGCTGCACGGTCGGCGGTGGCGATGCGGTCGGCACGGATGACCACCAGTTCCTCATGGCGCTGACCAGGACGGATGAGGCCGTGCCGCTCCATGGCCGCGGCTTTGGAGAGCATCACGGGACCGAACGGCTCGGGCCGCCGCGCGACCACCGACGCCCGCAGCCCGGCCCGGCGCAGTGCGCGCAGGCTGGCCTCCGGCCCGCTGAACTCCGAGTGGACGAGCAGGAGCGTCCCGTCCGGCTCCAGGTGGCGGGGGGCCTGGGCGCAGATCCGGTCGAGGATCAGCCTTCCGCCGTGTCCCCCGTCCCAGGTGCGGGCGCCGCGGAGCCGGTGGGCCGGGCGCGGCGCGCCACCCGCGACGTACGGGGGGTTGGCCAGGATGACCCCGAAGGTCTCCCCCGCGACCGGCGCGAACAGGTCGCCGCGCAGCACCCGCAGGCGCAGCCCGCGGAGCGTCGCGTTGAGACGGGCGGCCATGACGGCGCGCGCGGAGATGTCGATCGCGGTCACCTGGGACGCTCCGCCCCGCGCCGCCGCCAGGGCGACCGCACCCGTCCCGGTGCCCACGTCCAGGACGCGGGCTCCGGCGAGCACATCGGCGCGTTCGGCGGCCTCGCACAGTAACGACGTGTCACCTTGGGGCGGGTAGACGCCCAGGGGCCTCATCAGCAGCATGGGGATCCATTACCGCGACAAATACGGACGAAACATCCAGCCCAGGCGCCCACCCGGCGTCTAGTGCGCGCTCGACTCCGCCCACAGGTTGATGCCCGCCTCGACCGCGTCCCGGTCGATGGCGTCCAGCTCCTCCTGGGTGAAGGCGAGGTTGTCCACGCTGGCCAGGCTGTTCTCCAGTTGCGCGACGCTGCTGGCGCCGATCAGCACCGAGGTGACCCGCTCGTCACGCAGCGCCCACGCCAGCGCCATCTGGGCCAGCGACTGGCCGCGCGAGCGCGCGATCTCGTTGAGGGCACGCACATGCGCGAGCGTCTCGGGGGTCAGGAAGTCGGGCGACAGCGACTTGCCCTGGCTGGCCCGCGAGCCCTCCGGAATTCCGTCCAGGTACCGGTCGGTCAGCATCCCCTGGGCCAGCGGCGAGAACGCGATGCAGCCCACGCCGAGCCGTTCCAGCGTGTCCAGCAGCCTGCCCTCGATCCACCGGTTCAGCATCGAGTACGAGGGCTGGTGGATCAGCATCGGCGTCCCCATCTCGCGCAGGATCGCCACCGCCTCGGCGGTGCGCTCCGGCGAGTACGACGAGATGCCCGCGTACAGCGCCTTGCCGGACCGGACGGCCTGGTCGAGCGCCCCCATCGTCTCCTCAAGCGGCGTCTCGGGGTCGAACCGGTGGCTGTAGAAGATGTCGACGTAGTCCAGGCCCATCCTGGCCAGCGACTGGTCGAGGCTGGCGAGCAGGTACTTGCGCGAGCCCCAGTCCCCGTACGGCCCCGGCCACATGTCGTACCCGGCCTTGGTCGAGATGATCAGCTCGTCCCGGTAGGGCCTGAGGTCCTCGCGGAGGATCCGGCCGAAGTTGAGCTCCGCGCTCCCGTACGGGGGCCCGTAGTTGTTGGCCAGGTCGAAGTGGGTGACGCCCAGATCGAACGCCCGCCTGAGCACGGCCCGCTGTACCTCGATCGGGCGGTCGTCCCCGAAGTTGTGCCACAGCCCCAGCGACACGGCCGGCAGCTTCACACCGCTGCGCCCGCAGCGGCGGTACGGGAGGCGGTCATAACGATCATCAGCGGCGAGATAGGTCATGATCCGAGTCTGGCAGGTGATCGGAGGGCATGCCCAACCATGCAGATCACGTTCGGCCACGGCGTGATCACCAAGCGCAGGAAACACAGTCTTTTCCGGGGGGAAACAGGATCTTCACCGATGCGGCGGACCTTGATCCACAACTGGATCGAGGAGGGACCTATGGCGCCGACGCCGCCGACCGACGAGGAGATCGACACCTTCATCCGCACCAGGCTCAGGATGATCGGGGTGGACCTCTCGGTACTGCCCGACGACGACCCGTCCGCGCCCGCCGACCAGCGGCGGGCCATCGCCGCCTGCCGGAGCGCGCTCGCCGATGTCGCGCCGGTCACCGCGTACACACTGGACGCGCAGCGGTACGCGCCGATCCTGTACCCGGCACCGCACTCGGAGTGGACGGGGTTCGGCGATGACGCGTGAGACCACGCCGGTGACCACGGCGACCGAGGAGAACCCGGTCGCGCTCGCGGACGAGGGTCCCGCGCGGCGCAGGTTCCTCGCGTACATGGGGTCGCTCACCGCCGCCGCGGCGGCCGGGACGGCGGTGGTCGCGGCGTCCACGGGTCCCGCGCACGCCGACCCGAACCCGAAGCCCCTGACCGGGCCGCTGCCGGGCGCGGAGGATGCCAAGCTCGGCAGCGACCTCACCGAGCTGACCGTCGCGGAGGCGGCGACGCTGATACGGGCGCGCAAGCTCAGCCCCGTCGACCTGGTGGACGCCTACCTCGCGCGCATCGAGAAGCACGAGCCGACCTATCAGGCGTTCAACACGGTGCTGGCCGACGCCGCCCGCAAGCGCGCGCGTGAGCTGGCGAAGGAGCCCGCGCACAACGCGCTGCACGGCATCCCGCTCGGGATCAAGGACAACTACTACACCCAGGGCGTGAAGACGACCGCCAACTCGTTGCTCTTCAAGGACTTCGTCCCGGACTACGACGCGACGTGTGTGGCGCGGCTGAAGGCGAACGGCGGCATCGTGCTCGGCAAGACGCAGATGGGCCCGCTGGCGACCACCCGCGCGACCGACCCGTTCGGCGTCGTGACGTCCGTGAACGCGTGGACGCCCGACGATCCGCGGACCAACCCGGGCGGCTCGTCCACCGGTTCGGCCACCGCCGTCGCGGGACGGCTGGTCACGTCCTCGATCGGCACCCAGACCGGCGGGTCGATCACCAACCCCTCCAACGCGCAGAACCTGACCGGGCTCAAGCCGACGCTGGGCCGGTGCAGCGTGTACGGGGTGATCCCGCTGACCTACACCCGCGACCACACCGGGCCGCTGGCCAGGGACGCGGTCGACGCCGCGATCATGCTTCAGGCGCTGGCGGGCGCGGACCCGCACGATCCCCGCACCGGCGGCGTGCCGCGCCCGCCGGACTACCTCCGCGCCACCCGCGTCGAGCGGCGCGGCGGGCGCGTCAAGCCGCCGTTCGCGCTGCGGCTGGGCGTGCTGCCCGGCTACACCAGCGGGACGTCCGCGACCGCCAGGGCACGGGCCGCGATGCTGGACGAGATGGCGAACGCCGGGGTCCGGATCAAGGAGGTGAGCCTGCCGGACGAGTGGGACTTCCTCACCGGCTCGTCCATCACCACCGCCAGCGCCGCCGAGCGCTGCGAGACGTTCATGGAGTTCCTGCGCCGGGACGTGCGGGGCTTCGGGGTGTCCCTGAACAGTTGGCTGCGCTCGCTGTTCGTGCCGGGCCACGACTACGTCACCTGGCTGCGGCTGCGCATGCTGCTGCTCGAAAAGATCCTCTTCGAGCTGTTCCGGGACGTGAACCTGGTGGTCCAGACCTCGGTCACCCCGTTCGACCTGGTCGGCTGCCCGCTGATCGGCTTCCCGATCGGGTTCTCGCAGAACGCCGACGGGCTGGACGTGCCCATCGGCGCCCTGGTCGGCGGGCTCCCGTACGGCGAGGAGCGGCTGCTCGGCCTGGCCGCCACGTACCAGGCGACCACGGACTGGCACAAGCGGCGCCCGCCCGAGCCGTCCGCCGCGAGCGCCCGCATCGCCGCGGCGCGGCGTCCACGGGTCACCGCGGAGGAGGTCGTGGCCGCCGGCCTGCTGTGACGGCGGAGCCGGTCAGGGCCGTCCCCGGCACATGGGGGGACGGGACGGCCCCGACCGGCGGGCCGGCCGCTATTGCGCGGCCAGCGCCTCGGTGGGGGCGAGGCGGGACGCGCGGATCGCCGGATACAGGCCCGCCAGCGCGCCGATGACGAGCGTTGCCACGATCCCGCCCAGCACCGCCCACGCCGGCACCACGGTCGGCCAGCCCTGGGACCGCGCGTACACGAAGGTGACCAGCGTCCCGATGAACGCGCCGCCCGCGCCCCCGAGTGCGGACAGCAGCAGGGACTCGGCCAGGAACTGGGTGCGGATCTGCCCCCTGGTGGCGCCCAGCGAGCGGCGCAGCCCGATCTCCGCGCGCCGTTCCAGCACGGAGATCACCATCGTGTTGGCCACCCCGACCCCGCCGACCAGCAGCGCCACCGCGCCCAGGCCGAGCAGCAACTGGGTGAACGCCTCACCGGCGGCCTGCTGGGCCTCCAGCGCCTCCGACGGGCGCGACACCTCGACCTCGTTGGGCGCCTCCGGGTTGGCGGTCGCGCCCAGCACCTCGCTGACCGCCTCGACGCTCGCCTCCTCCGAGCGCGTGTAGATCGTGGTCGGGTGCCCGTCGAAGGACAGCTCCGCCTCCGCCACCGGCCAGCCCACCAGCGCCGCGCTGTCGAGTTCGGGCGCCAGCGGGGCCGGCTCCAGGATGCCGATCACGGTGAACCAGCGCCCGCCGATGAAGACCTGGGTGTCGGGGCCCGCCCGGCCGATCCCCAGCCGCTCGGCCGCCTTGCTGCCCAGCACCGTCGTGGGGAACCTGCCGGTCGCCTCGTTCAACCAGGAACCGCTGGCCAGCCGTGCCCCCGTCGCGTCCCGCAGGGTGGTGCGGGCGGCGTACGCGGAGATCCCGCCGGTGTCGGTCTCGGGCACCTTGTCGCTCCGGTACACCTTGGCGCCGTCCACCAGCCCGATCGCCGAGGCCGTCCGGACGGGCCCGATCCTGGCCACCATCGCCTCGGACTGGTCGGGTAGCTGCGCCTCCTCCCCCGTCATGGTGTTGCCGGGCTTCACCGTCAGCAGGTTGGTGCCGAGGGACGCCAGCGTCCTGTCCAGGTCGGCGCGCGACGACGAGGAGATGCCGACGACGGCCACCATCGCGGCGATCCCGATCGCGATGCCGAGCGCGGACAGGAACGCCCGCGTCGGACGGGTCCGCAGCCCCACCGCGCCCACCTTGAGCACGTCCCGCGGCCACATCCGCGCCGGCCGCGGCGGCACCGGTCCCTCAGTGACCGTCATGGCCCGCTCCCACCGGGACGAGGGCGCCGGTGTCGTCCACGATCAGGCCGTCCCTCATCCGGACCTGCCGGGGCAGCGATGCGGCGATCTCCCGGTCGTGGGTGATGACGACGACGGTGGTGCCGGCCGCGTTGAGGTCGCGCAGCAGCGCCATCACGCCCGCGCCCGACACCGAGTCCAGCGCGCCGGTGGGCTCGTCGGCGAGCAGCAGCCGCGGGTCGCCCGCCACCGCCCGCGCGATCGCGACGCGCTGCTTCTCCCCGCCGGACAGCTCGTGCGGCTCGTGGTCCAGCCGGTGCCCGAGGCCCACCCGTTCCAGCGCGGCCACGGCGCGGCGGCGCCGCTCGGCGGCCCGCATCCCCGTGTAGAGGAGGCCGTCGGCCACGTTGTCCAGCGCCGGGGTCCCCGCGGCAAGGTGGAACTGCTGGAAGACGAACCCGATCAGGCTCGCCCGCAGCGCCGACAGCCTCCCGTCCGGGAGCTTCCCCACGTCGTGCCCGGCGATCCGCACCGTGCCGGACGTGGGACGGTCGAGGGTGCCCAGCACGTTGAGCATCGTGGACTTGCCCGAGCCGGACGGGCCCACGATCGCGACCAGTTCCCCGGCCTCGATGTCCAGCGACACCCCGCCCAGGGCGGTGACGCCGCCCTGGTACACCTTCGTCACGTCCCGCAGGGCGATCACTTCGGCACCCCCACGACGGTGCCTTCGGTGATGCCGTCGCCGGAGATCTCGACCCGTCCGCCGGCGAACAGCCCGGTCTCCACCGGGACGTAGGACGAACGCCCGCCGGAGACGACCTCGACGCCGAAGCCGCCCTCGCGCAGCGCGAGCAGCGCGGTGACCGGGACGGTCAGCACGTTCTCCCGCGTCTCGGCGGTGAACGCGACGTCCACCGAGGCCAGCTCCAGATCCTTGGCCGCCTTCTCGGCCTCCTTCCCGGTCAGCCAGATCACCACCTCGATCTTGGTGGTGGGCTCGTCGTCCGGGCCCTCGCCCTGCTCGATCACCGTGGACACCTCGTCGATCCGGGCGGTGACGGTCCGCTCGCCGGGCAGCGTGACCTCGACCCGGGCGCCCTTCTCCGCGAGCCGCCGGTCGGAGGTCTCCAGCTCCACCGTGACCGCCTTGGCGGTGCCGGTGTAGGTGAGCACCTTCGAGCCGGGCTGCACGGGATCGCCCTCGGCGGCGTCGACGCCGTCCACCCGGATCGCGCCGGGCGCGAACACCACGCGGCCGAGCTCGACCGACCCGGTCTGCGGGAGCCCGCGGTCGTCCTGCCACTCCCTCACGGCCGCGGCGGTGTCGGAGGTGTACTCGTCGTCGACGGTGAACCCGTCGTAGCCGAGCGCGCTGAGGTTCTTCTCCAACTGCTTCACGTCCGCGCCCTCGGTGCCCACCCGCATCGGGCGGTACGCGGGCTTGGCCCCGTACATCAGCACCACCGGGTCGTCGTCCACGTAGTACAGCGGCTTGCCGCGCGAGATGGTGGAACCGCTCTCGGGCAGGGCGGTGAGGGTGCCCCGCAGCCTGCTGGAGGCGGTGGTCGCCGGGCCGTAGCCCAGCTCGCCGTCGGCCTCCTCGGTGTCCTTGAGCGTCTGCTTGGTCACCTGAGCGGTGTTCGGCGGCAGCCCGGTCGCGGCGGCGCCGCCGTCCGAGCCGCCACCGCCCAGGCCCAGCGTCGCGACCACGGCGACGCCGCCCGCCGCGACGACCGCGGCGGCGGCGAGCACCCCCCTGCGGCGGGAACGCCGCCTGCGCCGCCTGCGCGGCTCCTCGGGCGGCGGCCCCGGTTCGGACCGCTCCGCGTTCTCCACGACGGCCTCGCTGGTCACTTGCCGTCTCCTCCGGGGGCGCCGCCGCGCGGGCCGCCACCGGGACCGCCCGGACCCCCGCCGAGGATGTCCTGGCAGGTCTTCTGCGCGGTCTCCAGGTCCGGGTCCTCGGCGACATCGCCCCGAATCCTGATCAACCCGGGCTGGTTGGGGTCGGGGTCGGGGAACTTCTCCACGCCGTTCTTCCGCATGCATTCGGCGTGCCGCTGGGCGCGTTCGCTCATCGCCTGGGCCCGCTGGGGGTCCTGGTCGGCCTGCGGGCTGTACTCGCGGCACGCCTGCGTCGCCTTGTCCATCGTCTCCTTGGAGACGCCCTGGCCCGGCTTGACCTGCACCTTGATCTTGCCGTCGACCGGGTCCTCCATCGGGACGCCGTTCTTACGCATGCACTCGGCGAACTTCAGGCCCCTGTCCTGGGGGCTCAGGCTCGCGGCGGCCTTGGCCTTCGAGCCCGCCTTCCCGCCTCCGGCCGACGCGATCCCGCCGCCGTCCTCGTCGCCGCCGCAGCCTGCCAGCGATAGGGCCAGCACCAGCGGCAGCGCCGCCAGCGCACCCCGTGCCATCGGTTTCATCGTGGTCTTCCCCTCGTACGGGTGTTCCGACGGGAAGGGATGCAACCCGGCGGCCCGTTTCCCCCGCGTTTCCTTGGCCGGGCGGCCATTTCTTATGGGGAGGAAACATGCGAACGGCGATCCTCGACACCGGCGCACATGGGGAAAGGAACCGAACGCATGCGAGTGCTTGTAGTGGAGGACGAGCCGTTGCTCGCCGACGCGATCGCCGAGTGGCTGCGGGACGAGGCGCACGCGGTGGACATCGCTTACGACGGCGCCACCGCCAGGGAACGGGTCGCTGTGAACGACTACGACGTGGTCGTGCTGGACCGCAACCTGCCGGTCGTCCCCGGCGACGAGGTGTGCCGCGAGATCGCCGCGGACGCGCCGACCACCCGGGTGCTGATGCTGACCGCCGCCGCGGAGATCACCGACCGGGTGGACGGCCTCGCGCTCGGCGCCGACGACTACCTCACCAAGCCGTTCGCGTTCCCCGAGCTGGCCGCCCGCGTCCTGGCGCTGGGCCGCCGCTCCCGCCCGGCCGCGCCGCCGGTGCTGCGCCGCGCCGGCATCACCCTGGACCCGGCGCGCCGTGAGGTGTTCCGGGACGGCCGGTACGTCCCGCTGCCCAAGCAGCAGTTCGCCGTCCTGCGCGAGCTGCTGCTGGCCGAAGGCGCCGTTGTCTCGGCCGAGCAGTTGCTGGAGAAGGCGTGGGACGAGCACGCCGACCCGTTCACGGGGGCCGTCCGGCTCACCATCCTCAAGCTGCGCCGCAAGCTCGGCGACCCGCCGATCGTCGAGACCGTCACGGGAGTGGGGTACCGCATCCCATGACACGGCGTTCCATGACACGGTCCATCAGGCCGTCGGCCCTGCTGCCGCACCGGATGCCGCTGCGCGCCCGGCTGACCCTGACCTACGCCGTGCTGTTCATGCTGGCCGGAGTGGTGCTGCTCGGGCTCACCTACCTCCTGTTCAACCAGCAGATCCGGACGACCACCACCAACAAGGTCATCGCCCGCATCGGAGGGCCGCCGACCGGCACCCCGTCCCCGGGACAGGTCACGCCGAGACAGGCCACGCCTCCGCCGCTGCCGTCGAAGAACGAGCTGTTCGCGATGACCAAGGACGGCGAGGTGCTCTCCGGGCCCAAGGCCGAGGAGTGGATGCGCGAGCAGCGGCAGGAGCTGCGCGACGCCGCGACCACCTCGCTGATCACGCAGGGCGCCATCGCGCTGCTGGTGGTCGGCGGCGTGGCGACCGGGCTCGGCTGGCTGATCGCCGGGCAGATGCTGGCGCCGCTGCACCGGGTCACCGAGACCGCGCGGCGGATCGCCGAGGCGCCCGCCGCCGACAAGGGCCTGCACGAGCGGATCGCGCTGCGCGGCCCGGACGACGAGGTCAAGGAGCTGGCCGACACCTTCGACACGATGCTGGAACGGCTCGACCGGTCCTTCGACGGCCAGCGCCGCTTCGTCGCCAACGCCTCGCACGAGCTGCGCACCCCGCTGACGGTGAGCCGCGCGCTGGTCGAGATGGCCATGCACCGTCCCTCGGCGTCCCCGGACGTCAAGCGGCTGGGCGAGAACCTGCTGGAGATCAACCTCCGGCACGAACGGCTGATCACGGGCCTGCTGCTGCTGGCCGGCTCGGAACGCGAGATCACCGATCCGGCGCCGGTCGACCTCGCCGACGTGGTGGGGCATGTCGCGGCGCACACGTCCCTGGAGGCGTCCCGCGCCGGGATCACCGTGCACGAGGAGGCGGGCGAGGCGGTCACCTCCGGCGACGCGATGCTGCTCGAACGGCTCGTGCAGAACCTGGTGGAGAACGGCATCCGGCACAACACCGGTGAGGGCGGCTGGGTGCGGGTGACCAGCCGGACCCGGGAGCGCGGCGACCTGGTCGAGCTGGTGGTCACCAACTCCGGCCCCCAGGTGGCGCCGTACGAGGTCCCGGCTCTGTTCGAGCCGTTCCGCCGCCTCGGCCCCGACCGGGTCGTCACCGCGAAGGGCGCGGGGCTCGGCCTGTCGATCGTCCGCTCGGTCGCCCGCGCCCACGGCGGCGAGGTCACCGCCCGTCCCCGCAAGGAGGGCGGCCTGGAGGTCAGGGTGACCCTCCCGGCCTGCCCCGACGAGTACGCCACCGAGACCCTCGACCAGCAACGCCTCACAGTCTGACCACGCGCCCCCAGGTCGGCGGTCCGGGGACGCGGAGAGTCCGTCACCCAGGCCACAGAGCAGTCGGCCCGGAGAAAAGGGAAGTCGAGCCAGACATTCTGCCCGTGCGGGGTGATGGTGACTCCGTACCGGCTGCGGTCGGGTTCGCCCCATGCCGTCCAGAGCCGGTAGGCGCTGTTAACCGCCGGCCAGTGCCCCGTCTGGGTTAGTCGAAGGTGAAGTTCGGGGGGAGGGACTTGGCGTGGAAAAGCCTGGTGGGGACGGCGTCGGCCAGGGCCTTGTAGCCGGTCTGGTTCAGGTGCAGGTGGTCGCCGGTGTCGTAGGCGGGCAGCAGCCGGCGTGGGTCGGCGGGGTCGCGGGCCACGCGGTCGAAGTCGATGACGGCGTCGAAGCGGCCGCTGGTGCGGATCCAGGCGTTGACGGCCTGGCGGGCGGCCTCGCGATGGCCGTCGGGGTCGTCGTATCCCTCGTTGCCGCCGAACGGGGTGATCGTGGCCCCGTACACCCGGATGCCCTGCGCGTGCGCGCGGACGATGATCTGGTCGTAGGCGGCGATCAGGTCGTCGGTCACCCGCTTCTGCGCGGCGGGCGTGGCCTCGGCGGTGCCGATGTCGTTGACGCCCTCGAAGACGACGAGCCAGCGGACGCCGGTCGTGGCGAGCGCGTCCCGGTCCAGGCGGGCCAGCACGTTCGGGCCGAGCCCGTCGTTGAGGACGCGGTTGCCGCCCGCCGCCTGGTTCAGGACGGAGACGCCGGACGTGGACGGGTGGGACTGGAGCCTGTCCAGCAGCCGGTCCGGCCAGCGGTCGTTCCCGTTGGTGGTGGAGCCGCGCCCGTCGGTGAGCGAGTCGCCCAGCATGACGGCCGCGGCGGTGGTGGTCCTCGTCCAGGTCTCGACGCCGCTGAGGAAGTACCAGTGGTCGGTGGGCGTCGCGCCGGGCAGGTCGGTGTCCGCGACGTGGTCGCCGGCCAGCAGGTAGGAGGTCGTCCGCGAGCCGGGGTGGGACGTGATGTCGGTGGACGCCTGGCCGTCCGCCAGGTAGATCGTCACCGTGAGGACGGAGCGGGGGGCCACCGGGAAGCCGATCGGGTCCGACACCATCTGCGCGCCGACCGGGATGCTCACCGAGGGCCGTCCGTGGAACGTCACCGGGCGGGACGTGCCGGGCTCGATGGCGCTGACGCCCGCCCTGCCCCCGGCGGGCAGCGCCACCGCGACCTTGGTGATGGGCAGCGCGGCGCCGCCGAACGCGTTGGAGAACCGCAGCCGCAGGTGCGGGCCGCCGGCCGCGACCCGGATCGTCTGCCGCAGCGTGGCGTCGTCCAGGACGCCGTCCTCCTCGGTGAACGGCGGCGGCGGCATGTTGTGAGGCTCGGTCAGCTGGGGCATGGACACCCAGCTACCGATCCAGTGGCCGACACTTTTCGGCCCGGTCCGACCGCCGGGCGCCCCGAGACTTTCGGCGCCGGTGGCGCTGATCGTGGACGATGTCGCGACGAGCGCGCCCAGGAGAAGAAGGACAGCGGTCAGCACGGGTTGGAAGCGTCTCACCACGGGCTCCCTCATCGAAAAGTTTCGGCTGACTTTCGGAAATATCAGGGGGAACGTACGCCGTGTTGATCAGGCCGTCAAGGCCGGGCCTCAGGGCAGGATCCGCCGGACGGCGCGGACCTTGCGCTTCGGTGCGGGCTCGTTCAGCCGGAGGCCGACGGCGGCGAAGAGCGCGTCGGCCCCGGCCCGTCCCGTCTCCTCGGCGGTCGGCGCGGAGCCGCTCTCGCCGTCCGGGTCGTAGCGCAGATCGGCGATGTCGCCGAGGATCTCCGCTCCCATCCCGCTCAGGGCGGACAGGTCCTCCCGGTTCCATTCCGCGACCGTGGGACGCCACTCGGGCGGGATCACGATCTTGCCGCCGCGCTCCTCCCGGGTCTGGAACCGCTCGGTCACCGCGTCCCGCAGCCTGTCGGCGTCCCGTTGCTTCCAGCGGTTCTCGTTCAGCAGGCGGTTCAGCGACGCCAGCACCAGCGTCTCCGGCGCGGTCAGACCGGCGTGCGCGCGATGCCACTCCTGCGTGGGCTCCGCCTGCGCGAGCTGCGGCAGCCCGAGCGCCTCCACGAAGCGATGCCACAGCACCTCCGGGGGCCTGCCCGGGGTGGTCACCGCGCGCACCCGGTTCACCCCGGCCGCGGACCAGCGCCGCACCAGCCCGCTTAGGACGAACGCGCGCCACAGATGCGAGTCGGGGTCGCTCTCGATGTAGTCCGGTCCCCGCTCGCGCCATTCGGCGAGGCTTTCCAGGTAGCGCTCGAAGCCGGTGTACTTGCCGTTCCGCACGTGCTGCTGCCACAACGACGGCAGGGAACGCCCCAGGCTCCGCGCCGTGACCAGCACCTCGACGTCATCGCAGCCGAGCGCGTCCAAGAGCCGGCCGATCGCGGGCGCCCGGATCACCGACAGCGCCTCCGCCGACAGCAGCACCGTCCCCGGCCATGTCGCCACCTGGTCCGCCAGGGCCTGCCACGCGGCCGCCTTGTTCGCCGCGCGCCGCTTCGACACCCAAGGGAACTCCGTTCCGAGCAGGCCGTAGCTCGACCACTCGTGGTTCGGCACGGTGCGCTTGCCCTTGCCCCAGTCCAGGGACACGGGGTAGCAGAACCCCGCCTCGGCCAGCACGTCCCGGTTGTCGTACAGCATGTGCTGCAGGAAGGTCGTACCCGACTTCTGCAGCCCGATATGCAAAATGATCTTTGATGCCACGGCACACTCCCTCGCGCCGTCCATCATGGAATGGGGAACGGGCGCAGGCGGCCCTGCCAGGGCAAACATTGAGCAAGGAGACGGGCACTCTTCCGGCGGCGTCCCGCCGGCCGGGCCGGTCAGGGGGTCAGCGCGTCCATCGTGATCTCGGCGATGGACTCCAGCACGGCCGGGCCGGCCCCGCCCTGCCCGGAGACCCGCATGCCCGCGACCGCCGCGTTGACGAAGCGGCTCAGTTCCCCGGCGTCCCGCTTGGAGGTGATGCTCCCGTCCCGTTGCCCCGCCTCCACCGCGCTCCGCAGGGCGTCGAGGCGGCGCGCGGTGTCCCGCTCCAGCATCGCCGCGACCGCCGCGTCACGTCCGGCAAGCCCGACGATGCTGTTCACGGCCAGGCAGCCCGGACTGCGCCCACCGGCCGCCCGGCAGTCCGCGTCCTCCTCGACGATCATCCGGAGCACCGCGCGCACCCGCTCCGCGCCCGTCCGTCCGGCATCGCGCAGGACGGCCACCTGCGCACCGGTCATGGCGTCGAGATACCGGCCGAGCGAGCGCTCGAACAGGTCGTGCTTGCTCCTGAACGTGTTGTAGATGCTGCTGCGCCCCAGCCCCGTGGCGGCGCACAGATCCTCCGTGGACGTGGCCTCGTACCCCTTCTCCCAGAACGTGAGCATCGCCGCGTCCAGGGCCCGCCCCTCGTCGAAACCCCTAGGCCGCCCCATGCGCGCCACCGTAACGTTCTGAACCGACCGGTTCAATACGCTTGCGGCCAGGTGCCACGGCCGTGCGGGCGAGGAGGCGGCCGTGCTGGAACCTCTCGTTCTCACCGGGCTCCCGGCGCAGCCGGCCGATCTCCATGAACCCGGCCTCGGCCGCCAGGCCCGCGACATGGTCGAGGGAGAGCCGGTAGGCGACGGCGACCTTGTGGTCGAACGGCTCGGCCGCATGGGACGAGTCGTCGCCGGTCGCGAAGAACCCGACGAGCAGATGGCCTCCCGGCGCCAGCACCCGGGCGAACTCCGCGAAGATCACCGGCAGCTCCTCCGGAGGCGTGTGGATGATGGAGTACCAGGCCAGGACGCCGCCCAGCGTCCCGTCCGCGAGGTCGAGCGCGAGCATCGAACCCTCGTCGAACCGCAGGTCCGGGTACTCCCGGCGGGCCAGCTCGACCATCGCCGGCGACGCGTCCACCCCGAAGGCGGTCAGGCCGAGGGACGCCAGGCGCGCCGTGACGCCCCCAGGGCCGCACCCGAGGTCGGCCACGGGCCCGCCGCCCGCCTCGCGCACGGAATCGGCGAACGCGGCGACCATGGCGCGATCCAGCGGATGGACGTCGACCGAGTCACGGAACAGCTCGGCGTAGAGGGGGGCGACGGCGTCGTACGCCGCCCGGGTGGTGTCCAGGGAGGAAGGCTCGATCACGATCGACGACCCTAGCCCCTGGCCAAGTGGAGACCTCCGGGCAACCGGGATCATGTCCGGCCCGTCCCAATGAGAACGGGGAGGTCGGGTATGCGGTGGAAAGCCTGGTCCGGGTATCGCGGCGGCAACGCCATCGGTTGTCTGGTGGCGTGCGGTCCGGCCTTCGTGGTGGCCACGTCGGTCTTCGAGGAACTCGGCCTCGCGCTGGATGGGTGGCCGTTCGCCGCGGTCTCGCTTCTCATCCTGGCCGCGGGGATCCTGCTGGCCGTGAACTGCCTGCGTCTGGGCGTCGACCTGCACCGAGGCCAGGTCGTCGTGCACGGCTTCATCAAGACGACCCGGATTCCGGCGGCGGCCGTGGTCGAGGTGGACGTCTACCGGTCCAGGATCGCCTGGCGGAAGCCCGACGGGAGACGCAGGTCCACCCGTGTCCTGGCGTTCGACACGCCGCTGCGGCACACCGAGAGGCAGCGCCGGCACAACGAGCGGACGATGGAGGAGATCCAGGCCCGCCTGCTCGGGTCCCGGGGGTACTGATCGCCGGAGCCCGCCGCTCGAACCCGGAGGGCCTCCGGTTCGTATCTCCTCTCGGTGCCCTTGCCTTGGAGGTACGGAGTGGCCGGTTCCATCGATCTGTTGCGGCAGAACGCGCACAGTCCGTCGTTCTTCGCGCTCAACCGTGCCGACAGCGGGCACGGGGCCGACCTCGTCGACTTCTGCATCCCCTGCAACCCGTACTTCCCGACGCCGGAGATGTTCGGGCGGTTGCGCGACAACCTGGAGACGATCCTCAAGTACTACCCCAGCGACGCCGACACGATCACCGCCGAGCTGTGCTCGACGCTGGGGCTGAACCCGCAGACGGTGGCGATGGGCAACGGCTCCACGGAGCTGATCACCTGGATCGACCACCTGCTGGTGCGGGAGAGCCTGTGCACGCCGATCCCCACGTTCGGGCGGTGGACGGACCAGCCGATGGAGACCGGCAAGCGGGTCGACATGTTTCCGCTGCCCGAGAGCCGGGACTTCGCGCTCGACCTGGAGTCGTTCATCCGGTTCCTGCGGGAACGGCGGTCGCGGGTTGCGGTGATCTGCAACCCGAACAACCCGGACGGCGGTTACGTCCCGCGCCAGGACGTGCTGCGGATGCTGGACGCGCTGGTCGACCTCGACCTCGTGGTCGTGGACGAGTCGTTCATCGACTTCGTGGACGCCGAGCCGGTGACCAGCGTCGCGGCCGAGGCGGCGATCCGTCCCAACGTGATCGTGCTGAAGAGCCTGGGCAAGAACTTCGGCCTGCACGGCATCCGGTTCGGCTACCTCGTCGCCAACCCGGCCCTGGCGGGACGGATCAGGCGTGCCCTGCCGAAGTGGAACCTCAACTCGTTCGCCGAGATCGTCGTGTTCCTGCTGAAGGAGCACCGCGCCGAGTACCGGACCAGCCTGGCCCGCCTCGCGATGGACCGCAGGTCGATGGCGCGGCAGCTCGCCGCCATGCCCGGGCTGAAGGTGTTCGCGTCCCAGGGCAACTTCATCCTGGTCCGGCTCCCGGACGAGGTGGACGGGGTGCGGCTGCGCGACTTCCTGATCAGCGAGCACGGCGTGTTCGTCCGCGAGTGCGGCAACAAGCTGGGCAGCACCAGCCGGTTCCTGCGGCTGGTGGTGCGCCCGCCGCAGGACGTCCACCGCCTGCTGAACGGGCTGAGCGCGTACCTGTACGGGACGGAGAAGGCGCACCTCATCAGCACCATGCCCCCGCCGGATCTGCACGGCGAGGACCAGCAGCCGTACTACTACCAGGGGCAACACGCCCAGCACTCCGCCCAGCCCCAAACCCAGGCCCCGGTCGAAACCCTCTACCACTCCCGCGCCGGATAACCGCGGCTTCCCCGAGAATTCCCGAGCTCTTACGTGTCACTTTGCGTATGCTATTGATCACGGAGAGCGAGCTTCGACGTGTTCCCGATGCGCCGCTCGTCCGTGAGCGCAGCTCAGAACCGACCGAGATGGGGGATCTCACATGTCGCTGGCTCGCAACGCCCTCAGGCCGCTCACCGCCCTGCCACTGGTGTTCGCGCTGGTCCTCGCCGCGTCCGGCGCCGCCGGCACGGGCGTCGCGGCGGCGGACGGCCCGGACACGCCGAGGGGGGTGAAGGCCAGGATCGAGGCCCTGCCATGGCCGGTGCTCGAGAGAGGCGTCACGCACTGGAGGGTCTGGTCGGTCAAGAGGATCCTCGGCGTCCCCACCAGCAGCCAGGGGGACGTCTACAACGACGCCCTGCACAGGGCGATCACCAAGTACCAGGAGGGCAAGGACCTGGCCGAGCGGAACCGGATCGGCACGGAGACCTGGGAGAACCTTCGCTACACCGTCGGTGTGGTGCGTCCGGGCGCCACCGGAGGCAAGGTCTTCGCCGTGCAGCGCGCCCTGCGGCACAACGGTCACCCGGGGCTGGCCGTGGACGGCATCTACGGGACCAGGACCGAGCAGGCCGTCCGGCAGTTCCAGAGGAGGGTCGGCATCCACGTCGACGGCGTCACCGGCAGGTTCACCTTCCGGGCGCTGATCTGCATGGGCACCTGACAGCGGAACGAGGGACATGTCCGTCTTCTCGGGGCCCGGCGCGGGAAAGGCGCCGGGTCCCGATCATGCATAGATCACGAGCAGATCACGAGCAATACGGTCCGGTGACCACTTCGCGCGGGATGACCAGGCTTATCGCGATACTAGCGGCGCGCCGTTCAACGCGGGCGCAGGACCTTTCCATGGAGTCCTCATCATCGACTAAAGACCGGCGAGCACCTGAATAGTCCGGCGCGTGCGGCGGGTAGGCGTTTTCACGGCTACCTACAGGTGGCCGACACACGCGATCACGGACATCGGAGGGTGTTTCATGGACATTCCAGCGCGGCGGCCGGGCGCCTGCCCGTCGAAGTCTTCAGGCCGGGAGCCGCAGACCCGCCATAAACGCACACGGCGGATGGCGCCGCAGGCCGCCACCTGTCTGCTCGCGGCGACGATCTTAGTCACGGTTCCGGCGGGTCACGCGCAGGCCGCGCCGCCCGAACCGGCCGACCCGTCCACCCCGTCCTCGCACGCACGGCCGCGGATCAAGCCGCCGGTGCGCTGGCCAGCGCGACCGCGGATCGACGCCGCGACCCGGGTCAAGGTCAAGGCGTACAAGAAATACCGCCGCAAGGTGGCCCGGCAGAAAAAGCGCGCGGCGATCGCCACCTCGTACGCGCGCCGGCAGATCGGCAAGCCCTACCAGTGGGGTGCCGAGGGGCCGAATTCCTACGACTGCTCGGGCCTGGTGATGCGGTCCTGGCAAAAGGCGGGTGTCCACCTTCCACGGGTCTCCTACGCGCAATACCGGGCCGTTCCCCGAAAGGTGAGCATACGCAAATTGCGCCCGGGGGATCTGGTGTTCTTCAACGGCCGCGGCCATGTCGGGATGGCCCTGTCCAGGAACCGGTTCATCCATGCGCCCAGCAGGGGGAAGACCATTCGCATCGACCGGTTCAACGACTATCGCAGGCGGACGTTCGCCGGTGCCGTGCGGCCCGGCGCGCCCCAGCCGAGGAAGTTCCCGTCGTCCATCGCCGAGCTCGCCCACGACCTCGACCAGTACGGCCTCCTCTCCAGGAAGCGGGGAAAGGCGGAGCACGGCAAGCCCACCGGCAAGCGCGGAAAGGCGGCGCCCGCCAAGCGGACGGACGCCAAGCCGACGGACGCCAAGCGGAAGAGGGTGCTCTCGCCCACCCCGCCGCCCGCGCCGGAGCCGAGGCCGAAGACCTCCGGTGGTCACAAGCCGAAGATCTCCGGACAGGCGCCGGACGCCGACCACACCCCGTCCCGGCCGGACGAGGTTCCCGACGAGGCACTGCCGGAGACCACCTTCGACAGGGAAGACGCGGAAGGAACATCGGGGGACGACTGACAGTTACGACTGATCCGACCGCGCACGTGCAACGGCGGCCGTCCGGGCGAACCACGCTCAGGATGGCCGCCGCTCTATACCCGCTTGCCCGCCCATGCCCGCCTGAGCCCGCCCATGCCCGCCTATGCCCGGCGGGCGCCGCGAGTGACCGCGCCATCACACTCCCTGCCCCACTAGTCCACTTCCATCACTGTTGCCCTGTTTGTACTTTCATGTTCGGATAGCGGGGACCGGCAACGACCTCGACCCCCGGCAGCGGAGGTTCGGATGCGCGCATCCTTGCGCAGGGAGACGCTGGAAGGTTTCGTCCTCGGGGACGTGCTCCGCTCGCAGGCGCGGGCCCACCGGACGGAGCCGTTCCTGAGATTCCGGGACGGCGACGTCAGCTACGGAGAGGTGGACACGACGGCCGACCGGATGGCGCGGGGACTGGCGGCGCTCGGCGTCGGCCGCGGCCACCACGTCGGCGTGATGCTCCCCAACTGCGCCGACATCGTCCACCTGGTGTTCGCGCTGGCCCGGCTCGGCGCGGTGGCGGTGCCCATCAACATCGACTACCGGAGCGAACTGCTGCGGCACGTGCTGGCCACCTCGGACACGCGCTGGCTGATCGTGGACGCGCCGTACGCCGACCGGATCCCCGCGATCGCGGACCGGCTGCCCGGCCTGGGCCTGGTCATCGTCCGGGACGGGGCGGCGTCCGGGGTGCCGATGGGCGCGCTCGGCAAGCCCGCAGTCGAGATGTCGACGCTGCTGGCGCGGGAGAACGGCGACGGCGAGGTGAACGCCGGGGTCCGGTTCTCCGACCTCCAGGCGATCATGTACACGTCCGGGACCACGGGCCCGTCCAAGGGCGCGATGGTGCCGCACGCGCTGGCGCTGACCTGCGCGTACGACTCGCTGAACTATCTCGACCGATGGGGCAAGACGATCTACTGCCCGCTGCCGCTGTTCCATGCCGCGGCGCTGTGGGACGGGATGCTGTCGGCGCTGCTGGGCGGCGGCTCCATCGCGATCGTGGAACGTTTCAGCGCGTCCCGGTTCTGGGACGACGTGCGCCGCTTCGACGCGCGGGTCACGATGAGCGTGTTCTCGATGATCCCGATCCTGCTGAACCAGCCGCCGTCCCCGCGGGACCGCGACCATCCCATGGAGACCTTCTACATGGGCAAGTCCAGCCTCGACGAGCCGCTGCGCGAGCGGTTCGGCGTGCGGTCGGTGGAGACCTACACCAGCACCGAGGCGGGCATCGCCACCGGCAGTCCGTACGGCGAGTGGCGCACGGGCTCGTGCGGCACCGCGCACGAGGAGCGCTTCCACGTGGCGGTCGTGGACGAACACGACCGCGAGCTGGGACCCGGGGAACCCGGTGAGCTGGTGCTCCGCCCGAAACAGCCGTTCGTGCTCACCACCGGCTACTACGGCGCGTGGGAGGCGACGGCGCACTGTTTCCGGAACATGTGGTTTCACACCGGAGATCGGGTATGGCGGGATGACGATGGTTACTACTACTTCCTCGACCGGATGAAGGACGCGATCCGGCGGCGCGGCGAGAACATCTCCGCGTTCGACCTGGAGTCCGAGATCAACCTGCATCCGGCGGTGCTGGAGTGCGCCGCGATCGGCGTCCCCTCGGAGCTGGAGGACGAGGACATCAAGGTGAGCGTCGTGGTGCGGCCCGGCGCCGGCCCCCTGGACCCGGCCGAGCTGATCGCCTACTGCGAGGAGCGGCTGCCGCGCTCGATGGTGCCCCGCTACGTGGAGCTCGTCGACGCCCTGCCCCGCACCCCCACCGACAAGGTCGCCAAGTACAAGCTGCGCGAAGAGGGCGAGAACGGCCTGACCGCGACGACCTGGGACCGCGAGGCGGCCCAGAAGGACCCCGCATGAACTGGGACGACACCCCCGAGCAGGCGGCCTTCCGCGAGGAGGTGCGGGCGTTCGTGCGCGAACGGTTCCCCGCCTCGTACCGTCCCGACCTCGACGGGGAGCAGAGCCTGGAACCGGAGGACGTGCGCGGCTACAACTGGGCCGAGGACCGTGTCAGCGACGACCCGGACCGCCGCGAGGGCGCCCGCGCGTGGGCGGCGGCGCTGGCCGAGCGCGGCTGGATCGCGCCGCACTGGCCGCGGGAGTACGGCGGCGCCGGGCTGTCGGCGATGGAGGAGTTCATCCTCCAGGAAGAGCTGATGCGGGCCCGCGTCCCGACGGTCAACGGCATCGGCGCGTTCCTGCTCGGCCCGACCCTGCTCGTCCACGGGACGGACGAGCAGAAGACCGCGCACCTGCCCGGCATCGCGCGCGGCGAGGTGACGTGGGCGCAGGGCTTCTCCGAGCCGGGCGCGGGCTCCGACCTCGCCTCCCTGCGCACCCGCGCCGTCCGCGACGGCGACGTGTACGTGGTGGACGGCCAGAAGGTGTGGACGTCACTCGGCCAGTACGCGGACTGGCTGTTCGTCCTCGTCCGCACCGATCCGGACGCCGAGCCCAGGCACCGGGGCATCACCTTCCTGCTCGTCGAGGCATCGGCGCCCGGCGTGACGATCCGTCCCATCACCGACCTGCGCGGCGCCACCCCGTACTGCGAGATCTTCTTCGAGGGCGTGCGGGTGCCGGTGGCGAACCGGGTCGGCGAGGAGAACCGCGGCTGGTACGTGGCGATGACCGCGCTCGGGTTCGAGCGGGCGGGGATCGGCGCCACCATCAAGTACGAGCAGGCGCTGCACGACCTCGTCCGGTACCTGCGTTCGGACGAGGGCCGCCGGTTCGCGCGGGCCGACGGGTCGTACCGGCGCGAGATCGCCCGAAGGCTCACCGAGATCCGGGTGCTGTACAACCTGGCCCGGTACACCGTCTCCAAGCAGGAGGCCGGGGAGGAACCGGGCTTCGAGGCGTCGGTCAACCAGCTCTTCAGCGCCGAGCTGCACCAGCGGCTCGCCCGCACCGGTGCGAAGGCGTTCGGGCGGTCGGGGTCGCTGTGGTCACGTGGCGACGGCTCACCCCTCAACGCCACGTTCACCCACATGCGACGCGACGCGATCGCCGCGACCTTCCTCGGCGGCGCGTCCGAGATCCAGCGCAACGTGATAGCCACCCGCGGCCTCGACCTGCCGCGCGGCTGAGAACACCCCGAGGAGGACCTCTCTCATGCCCGGGAACGCCTACGGCTCCTACGAGACCGTCGACCTGCACATCGAGGATCGGGTGGCCTGGCTGACGCTGAACCGGCCGGACAAGCTGAACGCCCTCACGCCCACCACCATGGCGGAGCTGCGCGACATCTTCACCAAGGTCGACGACGACGAGGACGTGTGCGTGCTCGTGCTGCGCGGCGCGGGCGAGCGCGCGTTCTGCGCCGGCATGGACCTGAAGTGGTCGGAGTCGCTCACCAAGAAGGACCGGGTCGAGCAGGGCCGGCTCGGTGAGAAGACGTTCGCGATGATGGAGCGGCTGTCCATCCCCGTGATCGCCGCCGTGCACGGGTACGCGGTCGGCGGCGGCCTGGAGCTGGCGCTGGCGGCCGACTTCATCGTGGCCGCCGACAACGCCAAGGTCGGGCTCGTCGAGATCACGCTGTCCGCGCGTCCCCCGTACCGGCCCAAGATGACCGAGGACGGCGACCCCGACCAGCCCGAGTTCGGCGGCAACGCGCCCGGGTGGGGCGGCGTCAAGCGGCTGCCCGAGCGGATCGGCAAGGCGCGCGCCAAGCAGCTCCTGTTCACCGGCGCCCGGATCGACGCCGCCAAGGCCAAGGAGTTCGGCCTGGTCAACGAGGTGTTCCCGGCCGAGGAGTTCGACAAGCGGGTGGGAGAGCTGGCCGAGCGCGTCGCCGCGATGAACCGCTACAACCTGCGCCTGGTCAAGGAGCTGGTGACCTACGGCTACGACTGGATCGAGCCGCACCCGAGCTGAGGGGTTCCAGGGAGGGATCGTGCACTTCTATCGGATCGACCATGTCGCGCAGGTGACGCCCGATCTGGACGGGCAGGTGGCGTTGCTGGAGGGGCTGTTCGGCTTCACGCCGGTCCGGACGTGGGACAGCGCGGAGGAGGGGACGCGCGGCGTCCGCCTGGAGATCCCCGGGAGCTGGGGGCAGGCGTGGGAGGTGCTCGCGCCGTCCGGTGACGGCTCCGCGCTCCAGGTCTGGCTGGACGAGCACGGCGGGCGCGCCGGGCTGCACCACATCGGCGCGGAGGTGCCCGACCTCGGCGCCGTACGCGCCGAGCTGAAGACGCGGGGCCTCAAGCCCATCGCGGGAGGGGGCGGCCGGTGGCTGGAGGCGTCCCTGTCCCCGCCCGAACGCGGACCCGGCGTCCTGTTCCGCATGCGCGGCCCCGGAGCGCTCGGAATGTGCGGGGACGAGGACGCACGCCCGGCCGCGCCCACGTCCGGCGGCGGCGCGTCGCTGGGCATCGTCGGGCTCGACCATGTCTGCCAGGCGTTCCCCGACCGCGACGAGCTGGCCCGCTGGTACGCCGACCTCGCCGGGTTCGTGCCGGTGTGGCGGACGCCGCTGGAGGAGCATCCCGACATGGCCGACCTGGTGATGAACATCCCCGGGTCCGCGATCTGCTGGGAGATCATCATGCCGCGCGGCGAGGACTCCTTCATCGAGCGGTTCTGGGACCGCAACGGGGCCGCCGCGCACCACGTCACCTTCGAGGTCGCCGACTGGGACAGGGCCATGGCCGCCTGCGCCGAGCACGACACCCCGACGTTCGACGAGGAGGAGGGCGTCACGGACGGCGCATCCTGGCGCCACACGTTCATCCACCCCAAGCACACCGGCGGCGTCCTCGTCCAACTGTTCTGGGAGGAGCGGCCGGGGGTGTGGGTGCGCTCCGACAAGATCCCGGCGGACATCCCGGTGGCGGAGACGAGCGGGACCTGACATGGACCTCACCCTCACCGAGGACCAGGAGCTGATCGCCTCCACCGCCCGTGAGCTGCTGGAGTCGCGTGCCGCCACGGCGGGCGCGCGGGCGATGGAGGACGACCCGGCCGGGTACTCCGCCGCGCTCTGGAAGGAGATGGTCGATCTCGGCTGGACCGGGCTGGCCGTGCCGGAGGAGCACGGCGGGGTCGGTGGCGGCTTCCTGGAGGTGTGCCTGCTGTTCGAGCAGCTCGGCCACGCGCTCGTCCCCAGCCCGCTGCCGGTGACCGTCGCCTGCTGTGCCCTGCCCATCGCCCGGTACGGCACGGACGCGCAGAAGGCCGAATGGCTCGGCGCCATCGCCAGGGGAAGCGTCATGACGTGCACGCCTCCGGCCTGGGACCGTCCGGGCTCGGGCGTGGCCTCCGGCGTGCGGGTCGAGTCCGCCGAGGACGGGTTCACGCTCGACGGCGGGGCGCTGTTCGTCCCCTTCGCCGCGTCCGCCGAATCCGCGCTGGTCACCGCCGACCTGGACGGCGAACCCCGGGCCTTCCTGGTGGACGCCGACGCCCCCGGGCTCACGATCGAACCGTCGGACACGATCGGCCTCGACCGGCCCTGCCGCCTGGTCTTCTCCGGCGTCCACGTCCCGCACGCCCGCGCCCTGGGCACCGACCGGGGCGCCGCGGACGCCATCGCCTCCTACGGCGCCGCCGCGCTGTGCGCGGAGATGGTCGGCGCGGCCCAGCGCGTGCTCGACCTCACCCTCGCCTACGCCACGGAACGCGAGCAGTTCGGCAGGCCGATCGGCGCGTTCCAGGCCGTCCAGCACCACTGCGCCGACATGGCGATCGACGTCCTCGGCTCCCGGTTCATCGCCTACGAGGCCATCTGGCGCCTCTCGGCCGGCCGGGACGCCACCGAAGAGGTCTCGATGGCCAAGGCATGGGTCAGCGAAGCCTACGAGCGCGTGTGCGCCCTGGGCCACCAGGTGCACGGCGCGATCGGTTTCACCAAGGAGCACGACCTGCACCTCTACTCCCGGCACGCCATGGCCTCGGCCCTGGCGTTCGGCGACGGCGACCACCACCTCGACCGCCTGTCCGGCCGCCTGGGCCTGCCCTGAGGCCCGCGTCCCCAAGGGATCCCCAGACGGAACGGGCCGGATTAAGATCGGGAGCGGTGCGCCGTACCACAGAATGGGCCGAACATGCGGGAACCGCTGGAGCCGTCCGATCCCGAGGTCATCGGCCGTTTCCGGCTGACCGCCAGGATCGGGCGCGGCGGGATGGGCACCGTCTACCTCGGCGAGGCCCCGGACGAGCCGCCGGTCGCCATCAAGCTGATCAACCCCCAGTTCGCCGCCGTCCCCGAGTTCCGGGCCAGGTTCCGCCGGGAGATCGCCGCCGCCCGCCGGGTCAGGTCGCACTCCACCGCCCCGGTGGTGGAGGCGTCGCTGGACGGGGACCCGATGTATGTGGCGATCGAGTTCATCGACGGCCCGGACCTGGAGTCGGCCGTCGCCGAGCGCGGCCCGCTACGCGGCTCGTCGCTTGAGCAGCTCGCGGTCGGGGTGGCCACGGCGCTGCGGGCCATCCACGAGGCCGGGCTGGTGCACCGCGACCTCAAGCCGTCCAACGTGCTGCTGTCGCCGACCGGGCCCCGGGTCATCGACTTCGGCATCTCGCGGGCCCGGGACGAACTGACCAGGATCACCGCCTCCGGGCAGGTCGTGGGCACTCCCGCGTACATCGCGCCCGAGCTGATCGATGGCCGCCCGCTGACCCCGGCCGCGGACGTCTTCTCCTGGGGCGGCGTGATCGCGTTCGCCGGCACCGGGCGGATGCCGTTCGACGGCCGCAGCGTCCACGAGGTGCTCAACAAGGTCGGCTCGGGCGCGCCGGACCTGGACGGCCTGGACCCGCTGGTGCGGAACGTGGTGGAGCGGGCGCTGAGCAAGGTGCCCGAGCAGCGGCCGACCGTCGCGGAGCTGCTGAGCGAGTTCTCCGTCGGCATCAGCGACACCAAGCGATTCCCCGAGACTCCACCACCGGCTCCGGCTCCGGCTCCGGCTTCCGCGCCGCCGACACCACCGCCGACGCCTCCGCCGACCCCTCCGCCGACACCATCGACGACCCCTCCGCCGACCCCTCCGCCGACGCCGTGGACCACGCATTCGCCTGTAGCGCCCCCACGGCCGTACGGTTCCCGCGCGATCCGGCTGCTCACCATGCTGATCGCCGGGCTGCTGCCGGTGGCGCTGGTGGCGTGGGGTTTATCGCGTTCCCCCGCCATGTTCAAGGACATCCAGCGGAGCCTGGACGAGCGCAGTAAGACGCCCGCCAAGGCGGGCACCCCGACCGCGGTGGCGAGCGTCGGCACGTTCTTCATCGGCACGTGGCGCGGCAGGCTCACCGAGGAGGACGGCACCGAGTACGTGGGCGTCTTGAAGATCCACAAGGGCAGGACCGGTCAGAAGGTCGGCACGTCCCACTACGTCGAGCCCAACTGCCTGGGCGAGCTACGGCTGGTCAGCGCGACCTCCACCAGGCTGCGGTTGAAGCAGGACACCGTTCGCGGGCTGCACGTCTGCCCCGGTGGCTTCATCACGCTGACCCGCAAGAGCGGCGCGCTCGACTACTCATGGGACGGCCAACTGGGCACCCCCGCCAAGGGCCGCCTGAAGCGCATCGACTGACCACCGGCTCCCGGTGCTCACCCGCCCGACTTGAACTCGGCGATGTCCTGGCCCATCGCGATCTCCTCGCCGTCCTCGACGAGGAACCTGGTGAGGGTCCCGGCGGCCTCGGCCTTCAGCTCGTTGAAGGTCTTCATCACCTCGACCAGGCAGATCGTCTGACCGGCCGCCACCTCGGCGCCCTCCTCGACGAACGGGTCGGCGTCCGGCGCGGGACGGCGGTAGAAGACACCGGGCATCGTCGCCTTGATCGTTTCCATGGGTTCTCCTCGCGGCGTTCGGGTGGTCACGCGGTCAGGACGGCGCGCACCCCGGCGAGGCGGCGGGCGCGGTCGCGCCGCGCGGCCAGCGCCTCGTCCAGGCCGACCGGGACGAACGACACCCGGTCCCCCGTCTTGGCCTGCGCGATCCGGTCCCGGTCCACCGAGATGACCGTGCCGATGGTGGCGTAGCCGCCGCCGGTCACCGCGTCGTTGAGCAGGACGATCGGCTCGTCCCCGCCCGGCACCTGGATCGAGCCGACGGGGTAGCCGAGGTCCACCACGTTCGCCGGGTCGCCGCCCGCGCCGAACGGCTGCTCGCGCTCGACGAAGTCCAGCGTGCCGCCGCGCAGCCGGTAGCCGACGCGGTCGGCGTCCTTGGTGACCTTCCAGATCGTGCCGAGGAAGGAGTCGAGCGCCGCCTCGGTGAGCCGGTACGAGCACAGCCCGACCACCGTCCGCAACGGCATGACCTCGGGGAACTCGGGCCGCAGTGGTCCCGGCACCGACGCGCCCACGGGAGGTCCGGGCGCGTCGGTGCCGGCCTTGCCGACCGGGAGCCGGTCCCCGTCGGCGAGCTTGCGTCCCTCGAACCCGCCCAGGCCGGTGAGGGTGTAGGTGGAACGCGAGCCGAGCTTCTCCGGGACGTCGATGCCGCCGCTCACCGCGATGTAGAGCCGCGCCCCCGCCGTGATCATCGAGAACGACAGGACGTCACCGGCGCGCACCGCCAGCGTCCGCCAGGACGGCACCACCTCCCCGTTCACCGCGACCGGCGCTTCGGCGCCGGTGACCGCGACCAGCCGGTCGTCGGTGAACTCCAGTTCCGGGCCGATGTAGGTGGCCTCCAGCGCCGCCGCCCCGTCCGGGTTGCCCACCAGCAGGTTCGCGACCCGGTAGGAGTACTGGTCCATCGCCCCGGAGGGCGGCATGCCGATCTCGTAGTACCCGTCACGCCCCGTGTCCTGGACCGTGGTGTAGAGACCGCCCTTGCGCACCAGGATCGTGCTCATCCGTACAGCACCTCCAGCAGGTCGCTGGTGACCGCGTCCGGGTCGCCCAGGAACTCGGCGGGACGGAACTCGTACTCGCGGATGCGGTACCGGAACGTGCCGTCCTCCACCTCGCTCCTGATCCGGTCGAACTCGTTCCGGTCGATCGAGCGGTAACGGAAGATGTCGCCCGCCCGCGGGAACACGATGCCGTCCTGGAAGTCGGGCAGGCGCTGCGCGACGTCGAGGACGGGCGCGGGCGCGATGCCGAAGAGCTGGTAGCCGCCCGCGCCCCGGACGGGGTAGACGACCGAGAACGCGCCGCCGAACCCGAACGCCCGCTCCGGCGTGTCGGTGCGGGGACGCACGTACTTGGGCACCTCGATCTGCCGTTCCCTGGGCACCATCTGGTAGCAGAACGGCAGGCCGGGGACGAACCCGAGCATGGTCACGAAGTACGGCGCGCCGGACAGGGCGTCGATCAGCTCCGGCACCCCGGCGTACCCGTTGATCCGGGCGGCGTACTCCAGGTCGGTGGCGCCGGGGTCCTGGTGGCGGTCGCGGAAGCGCATCAGCGTCTCCCGCGTCCACGGGTCGTCGTACAGGACGGGCACGTCCACGACGCGCGTCGGCAGCACCCGGTCGGAGGTGAGCGCGGTGGCCGACTCCTCCAGCGCGCGCAGCTCCTTCACCAGCTCGGCGGGGTGCAGCACGTCAGGGTCGACGCGGATCATGTAGGAGGCGTTGGACGGGCAGATGTCGATGACGCCGTCCAGACCGCGCTCGCGCAGCGCCGCGGTGATCGTCATGGCCTTGATGTTGGCCTCCAGGCTCATCGCCTGGTCCATCTCGACGAAGACGAACTCGTCGCCTCCGTACTCGTAGCGCGCCGGCGGCAGCGCCAGCTCAGCCGTGTCCGTCCGGCTCACCCGCCACACCTCGCATCCCGGCATCCCGGCGTTTCGGCATCCCGGCGACTCGGCCGTCAGCCCGGTCCACCACACCCTGGCCGGACGGCGCGGGCCGGGCTATTGGCCCGTTCGGACAGGTCGGCGCCGCCGGTTGGCCGACTTGGCGCATTGCCGGTGCCCGGCGCCCGTCCCACCGTGGACGCATGAAGACCTTGATCGACCTGAACGCCGACGCCGGCGAGAGCTTCGGCCGCTGGCGGCTGGGCGACGACGAGCATCTGCTGCCGCTGGTCAGCTCGGTGAACGTGGCGTGCGGCTGGCATGCGGGCGACCCGGCGACGATGCGGCGGTCGGTCGAGCTGGCCAAGGCGGGCGGGACGGCGCTCGGCGCCCATCCGGGGCTGCCCGACCTGGTCGGGTTCGGGCGCCGGCCCATGGCGCTGTCCCCGTCGGACGCCGCGGACGCCTGCCTCTACCAGTACGGGGCGCTGCGCGGCTTCGCCGACTCCCTGGGCGTCCCGATCACGCATGTGAAGCCGCACGGTTCGCTGTACGGGCTGACGATGCGCGACCCGGACGTGGCCGACGCCATCGCGGACGCGGTCGCCTCGCTGGGCGGCGACCTGATCACGGTGCTGCTCGCCGGGCCCACCGCCGATCGGGTCGCGGCGCGCGGCGTCCGCGTCGCCCGCGAGGCGTTCGCGGACCTGGAGTACGACGACGAGGGCGAGATCATCATCGAGCCGGACCCCCGCGTCAAGGACGTCGCCGCCTGCGTGGACAAGGCGGTCGGCATCCTGAACGGCACCGTGACGACGGTCGGGGGCAAGCGGGTCGCGGTGGACGCCGACACGATCTGCGTCCACGGCGACCGCCCGAACGCGGTGGAGATCGCCACGGCCATCAGGGAGCGTTTCGCCGCGGAGGGCGTCACCATCGCGCCCATGGCCGAGGTGCTCAGCCGCCGCTGACCACCCTTTCCAGGTTCGCCGGGTCGAGCATGAACTCGGCGTGCCGGTCCAGCGCCTCGGCCTGGCCGAGGTCCACCTCGCGGAACCGGACGGTGTCCCGGCCCGGGCACAGTTGCCCGACCTTCCACAGCGCCGCGTGCACGATCGTGGCGATCACCGTGAAGCCGCCCGAGGTGGCGCCGTCCGGGCCGAGGATCGTGGGCAGGTCGCCATTCACGATGATCCCGCCCACCGGGTAGCCGCCGTCCAGCACGTTGGACGGGTGCGCGCCCGCCACCCCGCCGTCCGGCCGCGTCCAGGTGAAGTGGTGCGGGTTGAGCCGGACGTAGAGCCGGTCGGAGTTGAGGTTGACCCGCCAGCGGGAGGTGACGAAGTCGCGCCAGTCGGAGGGCGTGAGGTAGCCGGGGACGGCGTGCGGGCCCCGCATCACCTCGATCTCCCAGTGCCGGTGGTAGCCGGGGCGCAACCCCTGCGGCAGCCGCAGCCTGGGTGTGCCCTCCACGTCGCACGCGCCCACGGGCACGGCGTCGCCGCGCACCAGCGCCCGCCCGTCCAGGCCGCCGAAGCCGGCGCCGGTGTGCAGGGCGCGGGATCCCAGCACCGGCGGGACGTCGATCCCGCCGGACACCGCCAGGTAGAGCCGGAACCCGGGGCCCTTCAGCGTGCCCGCGGCCAGTACGTCGCCCGGCCGCACGTCCACGGCCTCCCACATCGGCACCGGCGCACCGTTGATGGTGACCTCGGCGCCGTCCGCGCCGCACACCGCCACCCGCCCGCGCAGGTGCGCGCGGGCGGCGAACCGCCCCATCGGGATCTCCAGCGCCGCGTCGCCCGGGGCGTTGCCCACCAGCACGTTGGCCGCCCGGAACGCGAGATGGTCGACGGGTCCCGACGGGAAGATGCCCTTGGCCTGAAGGCCGATCCTGCCCGGATGGTCCTGGACGGTGGTCCGCACCCCGGGGTCAAGGATCTCCAGCACCGCGCCGGTCACGCTCGTCCTCCACCTGGTAGCTGTAGCGGTCCTCCAGGGCCAGCCGCCGGATCTCCTCCAGCTCGTCCTCCTCCACCCGGGTGAACGACACCCGGTCGCCCGGGCCGATCAGGAACGGGTCGTCGCGGAACGCCCGGTTGCGGCCGAGGATGTCGTAGATCGGCAGCGTCCGCCCGAACAGTTGGTAGCTGCCCGGCGCGTCCACCGGGAAGATCGCCACGCAGGGGCCGCCCATGCCGACCGCGCCCTCGGGCGTCCACGTCCGCGCCGGGTTGTACTTGGGCACCGACAGCGCGGTCGGCGCGCGCATCGAGAACATGAACGGCAGTCCCGGCGCGAACCCGGTGAACGCCGTCCACCACTCGGTGCCGAGGATCGCCTCGTACAGGGCCTCCCGGTCCGGCAGGCCGTTGTGCTCCACGATGTAGCCGATGTTGCCGCCGCTCCCGGTGTACGGGGCGTCCGCCCTGATCGTGGCGGCGTACCGTTCGATGGCGCGCCGGGTCGCGGAGTGGTCGAACGCGATCGGCAGGACGATCCGGCGGCTGCGCGTGGGCGGCGAGGACCCGCCGGGCACCCGGGCGTGCAGCTCCCGCAACCGCTCGATCAGCGCGTCCCTGCGGGTCCGCGCCGGATCGAACCGGACGAGGATGGACCGGAACCCGGGCGCGGCCTCCACCAGCCCCGGCGGCGGGTCGGCGGTCAGCGCGTCCAGCGCCCGCAGGACGAAGAAGTTGACCCGCAGGTCGAGTTCCTCGCCGTCGCCGTACTCGACCAGGACGTACCGGTCCCCGGCGGGCCGGTAGGCCGCAGCGGGACGCGCCGTCATGCCTGCGCCTCCCTGAGCCGGAGCGCGAGCCACAGCTCGGCGCGCGCCGTGGGGTCGTCGAGGTCCGTGCCGAGCAGCTCGGTGATCCGGCCGAGCCGGTACCGCAGGGTGTGCCGGTGGATCCCGAGCGCGGTGGCGGACGCGTCGATGTGGCCGTTGTTGGCGAGGAACACCCGCAGCGTCGAGATCAGGTCGAGTCGGGACCGCCCGGCGTGCCGCTCCAGCGGTTCCAGCAGCGTGTCCGCCCAGCCCCGCGCGCCCGGCGTGTCGAGCTGGGCCAGCAGCCCGGCGGTGGCGACGTCCCTGGCCAGGACGAGCCGCCCCGGACCCGAGTCCTTGGCGCCGCTCAGGAACACCGACCGGGCGCGGCGCAGCCCGTCCGCGAGGCCGGTCAGCGGGACGCCCTCGGTGACGGCGCCACGCGAGCGCGGCACCTGGTGCAGCACCTCCTCAAGCGCCTGCGCGTCCCCCTCGGCGACCGGGATCAGCACCACCACGCTGTGCCGGTCGAACGGCACGACCAGCGCGCTGACCTGGCCGAGCGCCGGATGCCCCTCGGCCGCCCGCAGCAGGTCGGGCACGCGCGCCGGGTCGGTCCCCAGCATCGCCACCCGGAACGGCTCGGCCGGGAGCGCCACGCCCAGGGTCTGCGCCGTGGACTCGGCGAGCCCCGGATGCTCGCCCGCGGCCAGCCGCAGCACGGCCAGCCTGGCGCGGCGGTGCGCCGCCAGCGTCTCGTCCCGGAACGTCAGCTCCAGCGACAGCAGACCGGCGGCGCTGGTGAGGACGCCACGCTCGGCCGGGCTCAGCCGTTGCGGGCGCCCGGCGACCAGATGTCCCGCCACGGTGCCGTCCCGCCTGATCGGCAGTACCGCCACCTGGTCGTTCCCCAGGTCGAGGTACGCGGTGTGCAGGGGCGATTGGAGACCGAGGCGTTCCACGTCCAGGCGGAGCCGCGCGGCGTGGCGGCGCGCCTCCGGCGGGGAGCAGTGCCATGCGGCGCGGGACTCGTCCAACACCAGGCACCAGCAGTCCAGCGCGCGGGCGAGCGCGTCCAGGACGGCACGTGTCCCACCCAATGACAACGCGGCCCCGATCAGCTCACGATGGGCGTCTAGGGACTCGGCAGCCACCCCCACAACCTAGAGCAATAGGCGCAATGGCTATAAATGCCTTCTACGCGCCGCCTTCTATGACGTTCCATGCGCCGTGCGGGAAGTGGAGTAGGGCGATATGCCACAGGTCAGCGCATTCTCGGCAGGGCAGTTGCTCCAGCTGGTCCGGCAGGGACAGGCCCGCACCCGCAGGGACCTCATGGAGCTCACCGGAATGGCCAGGTCCACGGTCGCGCAGCGGGTCGATCAGCTCGTCACCGCCGGATACCTGAGGGAGGGCGGCGTGGACGTCTCCACCGGGGGGCGGCGTCCCAACCTGCTGCGGATCGACGAGGGCTCGGCCGTGGTGCTGGCCGCGCACCTGGGCGCCACGCACGGCCGCGCCGCCGTCGTCGACCTGGCCGGTCGCACCCTTGCCGAGACCGCCGGCCGGCTCAACGTCGCCGACGGCGCGGAACCCACCCTGGCCTGGGCCGCGTCCCGGTTCCACACGCTGCTGGCCGAGGCGGGACGGTCGATGGCGGAGGTCTGCGGGGTCGGCATCGGTCTGCCCTGCCCGATCGACCGGCGGACCGGACGGGTGATCCCCACCCCGATCCTGGCGTCCTGGCGCGACCTCGACGTCGTCTCGGCGCTGTCCGCCCGGTTCCCCGGGCCGGTCCTGGCCGACAACGACGCGAACATGATGGCGCTCGGCGAGTTCACCGCGATCGACGACGACTCGTCGACCGTGGTGCTGGTCAAGGTGGGAACGGGCATCGGCGCCGGGATCGTCGAGGAGGGCCGGGTGCTGCACGGGGCGGGCGGGGCGGCGGGCGAGATCGGGCACATCAGGCTGCGCGGGCACGACGAGGTCGCCTGCGTGTGCGGGGCGCACGGCTGCCTGGCCGCCGTCGCGTCGGGCGCGGCGCTGGCCCGCGAGCTGGCCCGCACCGACCCTTCGGTACGGGAGACCGCCGACGTGGTCCGGCTGGTCAGGGCCGGGAACGCCGACGCGGTCCGGCTGACCCGCCAGGCCGGGCGGGTGCTCGGCGAGGTCCTGGCGACCCTGGTGAGCGTGACGAACCCCGGCGTGCTCGTCGTCTCCGGCGGGCTGGCCCGTACCGGGGAGCATCTGCTCGCGGGCATTCGCGAGGTCGTCTACCAGGTCGCCCAGTACCGCTCCACCCGCGGTCTCCGCATCACCGAGGGCCTGCTCGGCGAGCGGGCCGGAGTGATCGGGGCCGCCTCCATGGTGATCGACCGGGTACTCGCCGCGGAGGCCGTGGACGCCCGCATCACCGCGGGCCGCCGGGCCCCGGGATAGCCCCGGTCACCTGGCGATCGGGCCACTGCTGGAATATTTCACGGCCAGGTATGTTACCTAGATGTTACGTACAGGTTACGGGCACTTGCCTTGCGGAGGTCTCGGACCCGCGAGACTATGTCCTGCGTCGCGGACGAAGTGTCCGTCCCCGCGGACGAAGTAGGAGTTTCGTGACTGCAACCCCTTCGGCCGACCTCCCTCACCTAGGCCGGCAGCAGACTCGCGACGACGGCCACGCCTCCGGCGCGCTCACGCAGCATCGCGCGCTCACCGAGGTCGAGACCGCGGCCAGGGCCGCGCATGCCCTCCGCGGCAACGATCGGGGACGCCTCACCGTCGCAGCGCCGGGCCTCTACCCCCACATGTGGAGCTGGGACGCCGCGTTCATCGCCATCGGCCTGGCCCAGCTCTCCACCGATCGGGCCCTCACCGAGCTGGAGACCCTGCTCGCCGCCCAGTGGCGCAACGGCATGATCCCCCACATCGTCTTCGCCGACGGGGACGCCTCCTACGAACCCGGACCCAAGCGCTGGGCCTGCTGCGACGTCTCCCCGCACGCCCCCAGCGGCCCCGCGACCAGCGGCCTCATGCAACCGCCCGTCCACGGGATCGCCGTGCGCCGCATCCTCGACGCCGCCCGCCGCGCCGGGGCCGCCGAGGCCCGCGCCGCCGCCGACCGGATCCGCGCCATGTGGCCCGCGCTGCTGGCCTGGCACCGCTACCTGGCCGAGAACCGCGACCCCGACCACACCGGCCTGCTGACGATCTACCACGGCTGGGAGAGCGGACTGGACAACTCCCCCCGCTGGGACGTCCCGTACCGCTCCGTCGTCCCGGCCCCCGCGTTCGTCCCGTTCCGCCGCGCCGACGTCCAGGCCCTCGACTCCCTGGAAGGCCACGAGCCCCCGCATTCCACCGGGGTCGAGGACCAGCGCCCCACCGATGGGGACTACGCCCGCTACCAGTGGCTGATCGAGGAGCTGCGGCAGGCCCGCTACGACGACACGCGCGCCCGCGAGACCCTCAGCTTCCTGGTCGCCGACGTCTTCGCCAGCGCGATCTTCGCCGCCGCGTCCGAGGAGCTGGCCACCGTCGCCGACGAGCTCGACCTGCCCGGCGCGGACGAGCTGATCGGCTACGCCGACCGCTTCCGCCGCGGCGTCGCGGCCACCACCGACGAGGACGGCTTCGCCGCCGACCGCGACCTGCGCACCGGACTGCCCCTGCGCACCAAGACCATCGCGGGCTTCGCGGCGCTGCTCTCGGGGGGCCTTCCGCCGCGGACCCGCCGCCGCCTGGTCGACACCCTGTTCTCGTCCGACTGGTGCGGCAATCCGGGCCTGGCCACCGCCGTTCCGCCCAGCACCAGCCCGTCGTCCCCGTCCTTCGACCCGGCCCGGTACTGGCGCGGCCCCCAGTGGCCGCCCATGAACTGGCTGCTGATCTGGGGCCTGCGCCGCTCCGGCGAAGCCGAGGCCGCCGCCGTCCTGCGCGCCTCCACCCTGGACCAGCTTTCCGACGGCGTGTTCGCCGAGTACTACCACCCCTTCACCGGCGACCCCCTGGGCGCCCGCCCCCAGTCCTGGACCGCCGCCGTGGCCCTGGACCTCGTCCTCAACGCCTGACCGCACGAGCCTCCAGGTCAGGTCGCTGTCGATGCCCACTTGGTGGGCCTCATGCTCATGGACTCGCGGGTGGGTCGGTGGTCGCGGCCGCTTTGTGCAGGGCTTCTATCACGTGGTGGGCGGTGGGTGGGAGCGGGGCCGGGAGGTGGGCGACCATGAGCCGGCGGCGTTCCTCGGGGCCTCCCCTTACCGGGAGGACACGTACGCCCGGCGGGGCGGCGGCGGACATGACGGCGGGGATGGTGGTCAGCCCGCAGCCGGCGGCCACCAGGTTGAGCTTGGTGAGCCAGTCGCGGGCGGTGTGGACGATGTCGTGGCGCCCGTCCAGGCCGGGCCAGACGCCGAGTTGAGGACCGTCGGGGGACGAGCGGCCGGCGATCCATTGCCGGTCGTGCAGAGCATCGAAGGGGACGGAGTCGGCGGCGGCCAGCGGGTGGGTCGAGGGAACGGCGACGCGGAGTTCGCGTTCGGTGAGGGTCTGGAGGACCAGGGCGGGGGTCTCGGTGTCGGGGGCCCGGAACGGGGGTTCGGAGGCGAGGATCGCCAGGTCCAGGCTGCCGGCGCGGAGGGCTCGGACCAGGGCGGGGGTGCCGCCGTCGCGGGTGAGGACGGTGATGCCCGGGTGGGTGCGGCGCAGGGCGGCGAGCGCGCGGGGCAGGAGCACGGCGCCCGCGCTGGGGAAGGCGCCGAGGCGCACGGTCCCGGCTTGGGCGGGCAGGCCGCGCAGTTCGCGGTCGGCGGCATCGATCTCGGCCAGGACGGCGGCGGCATGCCGGAGGATCACCCGTCCGGCGCGGGTGGGGCGGACGCCCTCGCGGCGGCGTTCGAAGACGGGTGCACCCGCGGCCCGTTCCACGGCGGCGACCTGGCGTGACACCGCGGACTGCGTGTAGCCGAGCGAGGCGGCGGCCGCGCTGAAGGTGCCGCGCTCGGCCACCTCGCGGACGACGCGCAACCCGGCCAGCGACACATCGGTGAAGCCCATGACGTTTACGCATGTCACGGTTGACTAATTCTCGTTGGACGCATGGGTCGGGGACTGCCTAGCGTCAAGGCATGACTTCATCGAAGGTCGCTCTGGTCACGGGCGCCAACCAGGGGATCGGATACGCGCTGGTCGAGGAGCTCGCCCGGAGGTGGCGCGAGGAGGATGTGGTCCTGCTGACCGGGCGTGATCCGTCACGGGTGCGGGAGGCGGCGGCCCGGGTCGGTGGCCGTGCCAGGGTCGAGGGCCGGCGGCTCGATGTGACGGACGCCGGGGCGATCGCGAAACTGGCGGACGAGCTGGGCGAACGGCATGGCGGGGTGGACGTGGTGATCTCCAACGCGGGTGCGCGGATCACCCCGGACCGGCCGCAGGAGGAGCAGATCGACGAGTTCGTGGCCGTGGCGAACGGGGGCGCGCACGCGATGCTGCGGTCGTTCGGGCCGGTGCTCCGGGCGGGAGGCCGGCTGATCGTGGTGGCCAGCTCGCTGGGGACGCTCGGCCACCTGGACGAGAGGGTGCATCCGCTGTTCGACGACCTGTCGCTGGAGGGTGTCGAGGCGCTGACCGAGTCCTGGCGCACGGCCGTCCACCAGGGGACGGCGCAGCAGAGGGGGTGGCCGCAGTGGATCAACATCCCGTCGAAGGTGCTGCAGGTGGCCGCGGTCCGGGCGGTGGCACGCGAACGGCGGGACGCCGATCTGCGGGACGGGACGCTGGTCGCGGCGGTCTGCCCCGGACTGGTCGACACCGAGGCGTCGCGGCCCTGGTTCAGCGACTTCAGCAGGGCCTGGACGCCCGCGCAGGCGGCGGAGCGGCTGCTCGACTTCGTCCTGGCCGAGCCGGTCGACCCCGCCATGTACGGGGAGCTGGTCCGTACCGGGACGGTGCTGCCCTGGCGAGGCCGGCCGTATGTGCCCGCACACCGCGGCAACGGCTCAGAAGATCGCCTCGGTGAGTGACCAGACGGCCAGGGCCGCCATCACGGCGCCGCCGACGCGCTGGACGACACGCAGCGGGACGCGGTCGGCGATGAAGCGTCCCGCGACCAGCGCCAGGGCGGACACCGACATCAGCGCCGGCAGCGCGCCCAGCGCGACCGGCAGCGGCCCCCGGGTGGCGGCGAGGTTGGCGGTGGTGATCTGCGTGAGATCGCCCCACTCGCTGATGAACACGACGGTGAACGCGGTGACGTAGGTGCGCCAGAAGCCGGTGATCCGCGGGGCCCTGCCACCGGCCTCCTCGGCGTCCTCGTCCCCGTCCCCGCCGCCGCGCAGCAGCGTGTAGGCGCCGAACGCGAACAGCACCGCCGCGACGACATGGACGAGCGGCTTGGGGAGCAGGGCGAACGCGCTGCCCGCCGCGACGGCCACCACCACGTGGACCAGGAAGGCACTGGACGTGCCGAGCCAGACCCACGGCGCCCGCATCCGCGTGCCCATCGCCAGCGAGGCGAACATGGTCTTGTCGGGAAGCTCCGCCAGGAAGATCACGGCGAAGGCGGTGGCGAACGTCGCCACATCGAAGGACAGGTCAGGCGCCAGGTCGAACGGCAGGTCAAGCGACATGGTGGGTGCTCGTGCCCTCTTCGGTTCAGGGCCGGGCCTCGACGGCCCGCTCGGCGCGCCACCCGGGGCGGGAGGGGAGGACCGCTCGGCCCGGCGTCTCGGAGCGCCCCGAGCCGTTCCGCACGTCCGGTTCCGGACGTCCTGGGAACGGCTGGGCACGCCTTCTGCCAGGCCGAAGGTCTCGTCCACCGCGGGACCCGTCCGGGACGGGCCTCCCACGGCCTGAGGGCCGGGCTCACGCCAGCATGTCGACCACTCAGCGGATCGGGACTACTCCCCTTCGCCGCCACCACTGTACCGGAGAGCCCGTCCGCCCCACGCGACCCTGCTCACCAGGGCCCGGACCTCGGCGCGGCGCCGCCAGGCGATCAGGGCGAAGATCACGCCGTAGCCGATGGGCATCAGCGACCAGACGGGCTCCAGCACCAGGATCTGGGTGAGCGCGGCACCGGCCATCAGGCCGATCAGCCCGGCCGCCGCCCCCGCCAGCCGGGGGATCACCAGGCCGATCGCCCCCGCCGCCTCGACCACCCCCGTGAAGTAGCGGAGCCAGTCGCCCCAGCCGATCTTGGCGAAGGTCTCGATCGCGTAGGGGTCGCCGGCGAACTTCGGCAGCGCCGAGCCGAACAGAAGGCGCCGAGCAGGATCTGCGCCGTCCACATGGCCACGGTCACGCCGCGGCGGCGGCCGGTGTCGGTGGTGGCGGTGGTGGCGGTCCGGGTGCGGGCGTTGTCGTGGGTGTAGGTGGTCATCGTTCCGTCCTCTCGTCGCGCTCTCTTTCGCTCTCACCCGGGCGTCGAACGGACGGGGGACGGATCGACAGCGCGCCGGAAATTCTTCAAGATTCTTTTCATGGGCGACTCCGCGACGGTGCCGGTGCTCCTGGACTGCGACCCCGGCCACGACGACATGTTCGCGATCCTGCTGGCCGCGGCGCATCCGGCGATCGACCTGCTGGCGGTGACGACGGTGGCGGGCAACGGGCCGCTGGAGGCGGTCACCCGCAACGCGCTGGCGATCTGCACGCTCGCCGGGCTGGACGGGACGGTGGTCGCGGCGGGCGCCGACCGGGCGCTGAACGGCGGCCGGCACACCGCGCCCGGCATCCACGGGGAGAGCGCCCTGGACGGTGCCGCGCTGCCCGACCCCGCGATCCCGCTCGCGGACGAGGACGCGGTGACGCTGATGGCGCGGCTGCTGGAGGAGTCGGAACGCCCGGTCACGATCGCGGCGACCGGGCCGCTGACCAACGTCGCGACGCTGCTGGACGCCCGTCCCGACCTGAGGGGGCGGATCGAGCGGATCGTGTTCATGGGCGGCAGCGCCGGACGGGGCAATACCACGCCGGTCGCCGAGTTCAACGTCTACGTCGACCCCGAGGCCGCCGACCGGGTCCTGCGCAGCGGGCTTCCGCTGCTGATGTGCGGCCTGGACGTCACGCACCAGGCGCTCGCGGTGCCGGAGGTCTTCCGGCGGCTCCGCGCGATCGGCGGCGCGCTGCCGTCCACGCTGGAGGCGCTGCTGCGGTTCTACGGCGGCGCGTACGAGAAGGTCTTCGGGATGCCGGACCCGCCCGTCCACGACCCCGTGGCGATCGCCGCCATCGCCGACCCGGACGTGGTCGCGTGCGTGGACGTCGCGGTGACCGTGGAGCTCAAGGGCGAGCACACGCGCGGCGCCACCGTGGTCGACCTGCACCGGGTGACCGGCGCCGAGCCGAACGCACGGGTCGCGATGGAACTGGATCGCGGGCGTTTCTGGGACCTGATGCTGGATGCGATCACGACGCTCGCCCGGTGAGCGGCGGCCGGGCGCCCACCGTGGCGACCGCGCTCGCGGCGGCCGTGAGCGCGGCGCGGGCGCACTCGTCCAGCGGGCGACCGGGGACCCAGGCGGTCAGGAACCCGGCGCAGAAGGCGTCCCCCGCGCCGGTCGGATCGACGACCTCGGCCGGCACGCTCGGCAGGCGCAGCCGGGACCCGGCGTCCGCCGACGCGGTGTCCCTTGACGCCGTGCCCTTTGACGCCGTGTTTCTCGACGCTGTGTCCCGTGAAGCGATGAGCGCCCCGTCCGCGCCGAGCTTGAGCGCGACGACCGGGTAGTCGCCGAGCAGGGACGTGGCCACGGCGTCCGCCGAGCGCGCGCCCGTCAGCAGGCGCCCCTCGGCGAGGTTGGGGAAGATCAGGCGGGCTCCGCGCGCCCAGGCGCGGAACGCCTCGGGGCCGCTGTCCCGCAGGAACGCGGCCGAGCACGGGTCGACGGACGTGGCCACGCCGCGTTCCCGCGCCCGCCGCATCAGGTCGCCCACGGCCGCGCCCACCCCCGGATGGAACAGCGAGTAGCCGGACACGTGGAGCAGGCCGGCGCCGTCCAGGAGGTCGTCGGGCAGGTCGGCGCGGGTGAGGTTCAGGTTGGCGCCGCGGTCGGTGAACATGTCGCGGCGGCCGCCCTTGGCCAGCACCACGATCCGGCCGGTGGGCGTGCCCGGATCGGCGACCAGCCGGGCGTCCACCCCGGCGGCCTCCAGCGCGGCGGAGTGCGCGGCGATGTCGTCCGCGCCGGCCCGGCCGGCGAACCGCACCCGCGCGCCCAGCGCGCCGAGCCAGGCGGCCTGGTTGGCGCCGGAACCGCCGGGGGACGCGGTGATGGTGGACGGGGTGTCGCTGTCGGCGGCGACGGGGGCGCGGGGCCGCACCACGATGTCGTTGATCACGTCGCCGACCACGAGGATCATCCGGACCGGGCCCGCGCGATCCGTCCGGCCAGCGCCGCGTTCGACCGGACGGCGCGGACGTTGGCCTCAAGGCTGGCCCCCGAGGACGCCCGGTGGAAGTGGCCCAGTAGGAACGGCGTGACCGCCTTGCCCTGAAGGCCCAGGCGGCCGGCCTCGGCCAGCGCCTCGCCCAGGATCCGGTCGTGCAGGGCCGGGTCGAGCTGTTCCCCGGGCGGCAGCGGGTTGGCGACGATGATCGCCGAGGAGAGGCCGAGGTCGTCGGCGGCGGTCATCATGCGGGCCACCGTGGCGGGGTCGTCGGCCCGCCAGTCCACGGTGTGCCCGGACTCGGTGAGGTAGAAGCCGGGGAACCGGCCGGTCCCGTAGCCGACGACGGTCACCCCGAGGCTTTCCAGGCGTTCCAGCGTGGCCGCCACGTCCAGGATCGACTTCACCCCCGCGCACACCACGGTGATCGGGGTACGGGCGAGCGTGTGCAGGTCGGCGGACTCGTCGAAGGTGTCCGACGCGCCACGGTGGACGCCGCCGAGCCCGCCCGTCGCGAACACCCGGACACCGGCGCGGCGCGCGAGGAACGCGGTCGCGGCGACCGTGGTCGCGGCGTCGGCGCCGGTCGCCATGGCGGCGGGGAGGTCGCGCACGCTCGCCTTGGCGACGCCGTCACCGTCCGCCATGCGCTCCAGCGCGGACCGGTCCATGCCGACCACCGGCCGCCCGTCCACCACCCCGACGGTCGCGGGGACGACACCGGCGCGGCGCAGCTCGGCCTCCAGTTCCAGCGCCACCTCCAGGTTGCGAGGGCGCGGCAGCCCGTGCGCGATGATCGTCGATTCCAGCGCGACCACGGGGCGCCCGGCGGCCAGCGCGTCGGCCACCTCGTCGGACATGCGGATGGGCGTGCCGGCCAGGGCCTCGTGTCTCGGGGACCTCACGCACCGTACGCTAGCGCGTCGTGTCGTCCCGGGCGCCCGTCGCCTCGCGCAGAGCGGTGACGACCGCGGCCAGTTGCGCGATGAGGCCGGACACGCTGGACGGGTCGGTGGGGCCCACGTTGATCGACCGGAGCTCGGTGGGGGCGGGAAGCCTCTCCACGATCCCCGGCAGTTTGTTGATCAGTTCTGCCTGGACGCTGGCGGGGGTCCGCTCGTTCTCGATGGCGGCCTGGGCGCGGTCGCGTTCCAGTTTCATCAGGGCCTGCTCGTGGGCGGCCTCCGCACGGGCGCGCGCCACCGCCAGCTCGCCCTCGACTTTGAGCTGGTCGAGCTCGCGTTCCCGCTCGATCCGGAGGCGGCCCGTCTCGGCCTCCTCGGCGTGCCGCTCGCGTTCCATCCGGAGGGCGTGCCGGGTGGTCTCGGTCTCCAGCTCCGCGACCTCGCGGGCGTCCTCCTGCCGGCGCCGGGTGCGGCGGAGCTGTTCGGCGGCCTCGGTGTCGAACCGCTCGGCCTCGTGGCGGGCGCGCAGCTCGGCCAGTTCGCGCTCGTAGTGCAGGCGCTCGGTCTCCTTCACCCGGGTGGCGGCCATCTCCCGCCGGGCGATCGCCTCCTCCGTCTCCAGCTCGGCCAGCCGGGCGATCCGCGCCTGCTCCGCCCGGTAGGGCTTCTGCAGGTTCTCCCACAGCCGGGACGAGCTGACCACGGCCTCCTTGATCTGGACGGTCACGATCCGCAACCCGAGCCCCTGGTCACGCGACCGCTCGGGCGCCCGGAGGGCGGTCGCGTCGTCGGTCCCGGGGGACTGGGGGGTCGTCCCTCCGGAATGACCGTTCTCGGCCGTTCCCTCGGCGACCGCGCGCAGCCTGGCGGTCAGCTCCTCGATGATCGGCTGCTTGTCGCTGAGGACCTCCCGCACGCCCATGGTGGCGACCTTGTCCTTGATCGCCGCCTCGGCCTGCTCCCGCAGTTGCAGGTTGACCAGCCGCATCGGGTCCTCGCTGTCGCTGAAGTCCAGCTTGCGGTAGGCGACGGCGAAGTCCTGGATGATCCACTGGACGTAGCCCTGCACCAGCACGCCTTGGAGCTCCCGGCAGATGCAGTACGCGTTGATCAGGATGGTCTGGGTGGCGCCGGGGACGACCAGGAACGAGTCGGTGGACGGGTTGAACCGGAACGAGACGCCCACCCCGATGTGCAGCGGCTCCGGCCTGCCGCGCCGCGTGTGCACGACGAACGCGTTCGGCGGGACGAGCACGTTCTTCCACCGCCAGAACCCGGTGATCCGCACGTCCACGGGACCGGGCGCGGACCGGTCGGCGGTGGGAGCGGATGTGCCGCCGGGTCCGCCGCCCAATGCCCGCTGCCGCTTGTGGAGCACGCCCGCCGGTCCCGCGGGCGCGGGGGCCGCGGCGGGCGCCTGGGGTGCGCCGCGCCGCGCCTTGAGATCGTCCTCGAGCACGGCCTGCTGCGCGACGACGCGCTCAAGGTAGGTGTTGCCCTTCTCCGCCGTGCTCATGATGGTGGTCCTTGCGGCTACCGTTTCTTGAGGGCGATCCCGGCCATGCCGAGCTGCTCGCCGGGGCTCAGGTTGTCGGGGTCGACGGGCTCGTCGGGCCGCCACAGCGCCGTGAACACGACGCCGGGCTCGACCAGCTCGAAGTCGCCGAAGTGGTGCTCGATCTCCTCGGGGGTGCGCGCGTAGCCCTCTTCCAGGTTCTCCCGGGTGATCCGGGCGAGCTCCTGCTGGGCGGGGACACCGGTGTCGACCAGCGAGGTCATGAACAGGTAGCTGCCGGGGGCCAGCGCGTCCCGCAGCCGCCCGACCACGTCGTCGGCGATCTCGGGTGACAGGTAGTGCAGCATGCCGACCAGCATCAGCGCCAGCGGGCGGTCCAGGTCGAGGAAGCCGTTCGCCTCGGGCAGCGACAGGATCGCGTCCGGGTCGCGCACGTCGCCCACGGCGACCCTGGTGTTGGCGTTCTCGGCGAGCAGTGCCCGGCCGTGCACCGCCACCAGCGGGTCGATGTCGACATAGAGGACCTTGGCGTCCGGGTTCTGCGCCTGCGCGACCTCGTGCGTGTTGGTCTGGGTGGGCAGCCCGCTGCCGAGGTCGAGGAACTGGTCGATGCCCGCCTCACCGGCGAGCCAGCGCACTCCACGCACCAGGACCTTGCGGTTCTCGATCGCCGACTCGCGCAGGCCGGGGATGTGCTGGATGGCGTGCTCGGCCAGCGCGCGATCCGCCTCGAAGTTGTTCTTGCCGCCCAGCAGCGCGTCATAGGCGCGGGCGATCGTCGGCTTGTTGAAGTCGAGATCCGGGGGCGGCCACTGCGCGGCGTCGTCCGTCATGGCGACCAGCTTAGAGCGCATGATCGTGGACTCATCGGCATTTCGTCCAAGATGTCCCGCTCAGGCCGAACCCGCGCGGGACTCGGCGTGGTCGAGCATCCAGTGCCGCCGGTGGCTCCAGCCCAGCCACCGGCGCGCCTCGGCGGGCGCGGCGGCGCCGTCCAGGCGCCCGCCGGTCAGGACGTGCCGCAGGCCGGCGAGCGCGGGCGACAGCCGCCGCACCACGTGGTCGGGCTGCCGCCTGCACTGGGCCTGGATGGAGGCGACCACGTCGATCTGGTCCTCCAGCCCGCACATGGCCAGGAAGAACACCATCTGGCGCCAGGCGTACGCGGCGTCCTTGACGGTGCTGAGCGGGCGCGGGTTGTTGTGGAGCCGGCCGACGAGCACGCACGCCGTCGCGAACGCGCGCCTGGCCAGGTCCGGCCAGCCAGGGGACGGGTCGACGCCGACCGGATGCACCAGCGCGGCCAGGTTGTGGGTCGTCAGGATCTGCGACTGCTCGATCACCATGCCGTTGCGCGCGACCCAGCCGTGGCCGTAAAGGCCCGCCCGCACGCCCGCCCTCCGTACGCACAGCGCGCCGAAGTCGCCGTGGTCCAGCCGCCGGACCTCGGCGTAGTCGATGCCGTAGTACCGCGCGTAAAGGGTGCCCTCCAGCACGTCGGCGGCCAGCTTGGCGGCGTCGGCGAACTTGGGGGAGAACCTGCCCATGAAGATGTCGGCGGCCAGCTCTTCCACGAACGGAACGCGCATGCCGGCCGCGCGGGCCAGCGCGTCGAACTCGCTGAGCAGCGGGTTGGGCACGATGGTGCCGGGGAACCCCTGCAACGCCAGCTCGCCCAGACGCCTCAGAGCCAGGCGCGCGCCGGTCGCGGCATTCCTGGTGCCGTCCTTGGTGGCATGGTGCTCCTGGACGGCCCGCACCCACGGGAGCTCCTGGAGCCGGACCTGGTGCTCCAGGTTGAGCAGCAGCAGCGACCTGCGGTTGCGGAAGGCCCGGTAGATCGAGGCCATGAGCGCGCGCAGCGACTCATCCCGGTACGCCTGCGCGGTCGTCCACGACACCAGTTGCGGCGCCAGCTCGGCCAGCACTTCCGCCGAGGGGACGACGCCGCGCTCGACCAGGGTGCCGATCGGGGCGGCCAGCGCCGACTCGACGGTCGCGCGCATGCCGGGCGGCACCTGGGTCCCCGCGGCCACGCCGGTGCGGCGCGCCTCGTCCTCGGTGACCGGGACGGTGAGCGCCTCCGGTGAAATGATCCCTTCGTCCTGCGGCAACGCCGACAGGCGCGCGAGCAGGAGCTGCGCCACCGCGTGGTGCGTCGGACGCGCCGCGACCTGCGCCTGCCGCTCGCGCAAAGCCGTGTGCCCGGGTGTTCCTGGCGCGCCGCGCCGCCGCACCATGGAGTCCACGGCGTGCTGGAGCAGGCCGAGGCGGCGCGGGGACAGGCGGCGCCCGGCCATGCTGTCCTCCAGCGCGGTGCGGAGGATGGCGAGGTTCTCCTTGGGCTTGCGGTGCTTGGTGCACAGGGTGTGCTCCGCCGCCAGCCTCCGGTACCGCTCCAGCAGCTCGGCGCCGCGCTCGCGCCACCCTTCCGGCTCGCGGCGGGCCACCCGCCCGTCCTCGACGGTCTCCAGCCAGTGCGCCAGCAGCTCGTCGGCGAACGGGTTCCAGACGGCCAGGGCCTCGTTCATCGTGGCGACCGCCCTGTTGGGACGGTTCCTGCCGAGCGTCTGCCGCACGTCCCCGACGCTGTACCGGTGGACGATCTCGGCGTCGGCGTCGCCCCCCGTGGCGCGGTCGCGCGGGCGCGGCGTGAAGCGGAGCCGGTCTCCGAACGGCTCGATCTCCTCCAGGATCTCCAGCGCCGCGGCGCGGTCCCCGGCGCGGAGCAGCCACGCCACGACCAGCAGCGCGCCCTCCTCGGGCAGGGTGATCTCGTAGCGCCCGCTGTCGAGCAGGGCGGTCAGCTCGGCCAGGCCGTCCTCGGTCAGGTGGTAGAGGAACAGCGCGCGCCGCTCGGCGACGATGCCCGCGCGCCTCGCGGTCTCGATCTCGTACGGGAGCAGCGGCCCGCCCGCCGCGGCCTCACCGGTGGCGAACCCGCCGCGCACCACCTCGGGCGTGACCCACGCGGGCAGTCCCGCGACAGGGGTACGGGAGCCGATCGCCAGGGTGCCGTCGGTCATTCCGGTGAGCACCCGGTTCCAGCCGGCCACGCGCGCCTCGGCGCGCCGCCGGGTCTCCTTGTCCTCGTGGGTGAGCGCGGTCGTGAACGCCTTCGCGAGCTGCCCTACCGGGTAGCCGAGGCCGACCTGCTGTTCTTCACGCATGCCAGCGTGGCAGGATTCGCACCCGCGCCCTCCGGGTCCCGAGCCCGGTGCTCTACTGCTGAGCTACACGCTGCGGTGGACGGAAATGTACGGGACACCCGAATACCACTGCAACGCGATTTATCGCTCGCGAGCCTTGAATCCCCGGGTATCGCGGGGCTCCACATAGGGCTCGCTTTCCTCGGGCAGCCCGGCGGCGATGGCGCGACCGCGTTCGAGCTCGGCGTTCAGCTCCGCGCCGAGCAGGATGGCCATGTTGGACAGCCACAGCCAGACCAGGAAGACGATCAGCCCGGCGAGGCTGCCGTAGGTCTTGTTGTAGGACGCGAAGCCCGCCACGTACAGCGCGAACCCCGCCGAGGCGACCAGCCACAGCGCGATGGCCAGCACCCCGCCCGGCGTCACCCAGCGGAAGCCGTGCCTGGCGTTGGGCGCCGCCCAGTACAGCAGTGAGATCAGGAACGCGGCCACCAGCACCAGCACCGGCCATTTGGCGATGGTCCACGCCGTGACCGCCGCCGGCCCGAGGCCCAGCAGTTCGCCCGCCCGCTCCGCCAGCGGGCCCGACACCACGACCACGACCGCCGACACGGCGAGCAGCAACAGCGTGACCACCGTGATCGCCAGCCGGATCGGCAGCACCTTCCAGACCGGTCTGCCCTCCGGGATGTCGTACACCGCGTTCGCGGCGCGGATGAACGCGCCCACGTACCCGGAGGCCGACCACAGCGCGGCGAGCAGGCCCAGCGCCGCCGCCAGCCCGGCGCCCGCCCGGCCCCCTTGCAGCTCGCGCAGCGCGGTGACCAGCACCTGCCGCACCAGACCCGGCGCCAGATCGCCCACATTGGCGATCAGTGACTGTGAGACGGACCGGCCGGCCAGCCCCACCACCGAGACCACCACCAGCATCGCCGGGAAGATCGACAGCACCCCGTAATAGGTGAGCGCGGCGGCGCGGTCGGTCAGCTCGTCCTCCTTGAACTCGGCGAGCGCCCGCTTGAGGGCGCTCCACCACGCGCGTGCGCCCAGTTCGTGCGGCGACCCCGGCCTGCGGCGCAGGACCGCGCGCAGGCCGCGATGGGGGAGCCCGCCCGTGGTCACCCGCGCACCGGCCACCATCGGGACGCCTGGCGCCTGCCGGGCATGAGCCGCCGGCGGGACGCCGGCTGCCGCCCGGCCTTCATCCGGAGGCCGGCGACCAGCGCCGCGGCGGCCAGCCCGGCGACGCCCACGGCGATCATGGGAACCTTGGGCGCCTCCCTGGCGCCCTGCGCCATGCGACGGCTCCGGGCGGACATGTCGGCCCGCACGCGATCCGCGGACTCCCGCGCCCTGGTCTTGACATCGGTCTTGGCGGCGAGCGCCGCCACCGTGTCGCCGAGGTCGCGCCGCGTCCGCTCGATCTCCGCCCGCAACTGCGCCGTCCCGGCGAGCTCGCCGTCACCCGCCGAACCGGCCATGGGCTGCGACCCCCTCGTCATCGCCGCCCTCCCTGGCTCTCCTGACCCGCGTGCTGCCGACCCGCGAGCTGCGTGGGGCCGGTCCCCGCGTGACCCGTGGTCGCGCGCTCCTTGACCTCCGCAACGTCCTGGCGCGCGCTGCTCATGGCGCGTTCAGGGGTGGGCGGGACGGCGTGACCGGTCTCGCCGCGTCCCATCAGCGCGAGCAGCCCGGCGAGCGCCAGCAGCGCCACGCCGGTGATCAGGGCGGCCAGCCAGACCGGCAGCACCAGCGCCAGCGCGGCGATCACCGCGGCCAGCAGCGCGCCGACCCCGTACAGGGCGACCAGGCCGGCGCCGCCGAACAGCCCGGCGCCGCGGCCCGCGTGCCTGCCCTTGTCCTTCAGCTCGGCCATCGCCAGCCGCATCTCCGCCCTCACCAGGTCGGAGACCTGCTGGGTGGCGCGCGAGACCAGGACGCCGACGCTCTCCCCGCCGTCGGGATGGACGGCGGGGTGCTGCTCGGGAGGCCGGTACACGGTGGCCCCCTGGCGATCGGTGCTCATGGACCTCAGCCCTTCCTGATCGAGCAAGCGAGACTCTGCGCATATTTCGGGATCTATCACCGCCCGTTCCCTCTGTCCGATCTCTAAACGCGGTTCAGCGTGTTTGAGGAAGTTCTTGAAAGAGCGTGCAACCCCTGTGACGGCCCATGCGTATGTGTCGGTCACCGGAAGACCGGCGGTAGAGGAAGGGCCTGAATCCATGGGAAGAATGTCGGGTCGCGCATTCATGGCGGCGGCGACGGTCATCGCGGCCGCGGCCATGTTCATGGCCGGGTGCGGCGGGGGCGCTGGCGGCGAAACCGGCACGTCCCGCGGCACGGGCGGAGCCGGGACACCGGGCGAACTACCCCAGGCCACGACCTACGCCACGCTGAAGGGCCTGCCGCTGGACGACCAGCCGTTCGGCAGGGCCGACGGCACCGTCGTCCGTCCCAAGGCGCCGCTCCCCATCTCCGCCCAGGCGGGCGGTCCCCCGCTCGCGACGCTCCCCGACAAGCAGCTCGGCGGCCCCACCTGGGTCCCGGTCGTGGAGAGCAGGGCCGGGTGGAGCCGGGTGCTGCTGCCCAGCCGCCCCAACCGGGTGACGGGCTGGATCCCCAGCTCCCCCGACAAGGTGCAGACCGCGCGCACCCGGCACCTCGTCAAGGTCGATGTCAGCGATCGCAGGCTCACGCTGCTCGACTCCGGGCGCGAGGTCGGCTCGTGGCGGGTCGCCGTCGGAGACGGCAAGACCCCCACCCCCATCGGGCGGACGTTCATCATGGCGTCCCTCGCCCCGCCCAAGGCCACCTACAGCCCGCTCGTCCTGCCGGTCGGCGCCCACTCGGAGACCCTGGACACCTTCGGCGGCGGACCCGGCACCGTCGCCTTCCACGGCTGGCCCGCCAAGGACGTCTTCGGCAAGGCCGTCACCCACGGCTGCGTCCGCGTCCCGGCGGACGCGCTGACCCGGCTGTCCAAGGCCCCCCTCGGCACCCCCGTGGAGATCGTCGCCTGAGACCGCGTCACCCGGCGCGCCGTCGCCCCGTGCGCCCGCCCATATCCCCGCTGTTGCCCCATCACCATCCGAAAAGAAGAGGGAGACACATGCGTTCACAGGTTCTGTCCCGGGCCGCCGTGCTGGCCGGCGCCGTCGCGCTGCCGCTGGCTGCGGCCCTGCCGGCGCACGCCCTGCCCGCGCACGCACTGCCGGAGCACGGCGTGCGCGGCGCGTCGAGCTCGGCGTACGGGATCGCCGCCACGGGGCCGATCGCCGTTCCGGCGACCCCGTCGGTGTCCTCGTCCGGCCCGAACACGGTCAGCAGGAGCGTCGCCGAGCTGCCGCCCAACCCGATCCTGAAGGCGCGGGTGCTCAACGCCTCGGCCGGCAAGGCGCACGCGCGGGCGTCCGTGGTCGACCTGAGGATCCCGAAGGCGCACCTGACCGCCGACCTCGTCGCCGCGAAGTGCGTCCAGGGCAAGGGCGGCTCGCACCTGGTCAAGGTCGCGCTGAACGGCAAGGTCATCGAGGCGGCGGCCACCCCGAACTCCGCGGTCGGCGTCCAGCTCGACGGACTGGGCACCGTCTCGCTCGTGCTCAACAAGCAGGTCCGCGACGGGCACGGCAGGCTCACCGTCACCGCGATCGAGCTGACCCTGCCGCTCGGCCCCGGGAAGAGCGAGACGATCAGCATCGCGTCCGCCACCTGCGGCGCGGACAAGGGCCTCCCCGGCGGGCCCGGCGAGCCGGGCGAGCCGCAGACGCCGCCGGCCACCCCGCCGTCCGCGCCGCCGGACGAGGCCCCGGCGCCGACGCCCGTCCCCGGTGACCTGCCGGTGACCGGCTGAGGACCTTCCCGGACGAGGGGCTCGCGCGACCCTGTGGCGCGGGCCCCTCATCATGTGTTCATGACACCTCCCGCCTCCCCCCGTCCACGCCAGCGCATCGCCGAGGTCACCGTCACCCCCGTCGCCTTCCGCGATCCGCCGCTGCTCAACGCCGTCGGCGTCCACGAGCCGTACGCGATCCGCGCGATCATCGAGATCCGCACCGACGAAGGGCTGACCGGGCTCGGCGAGACCTACGCGGACGGCGCGCACCTGGCCCGGCTGCGGCGCGCCGCGTCCGCGATCGCCGGGACGGACGTCTGGGACGTCAACGGGCTGGCACGCCGCGTCCGCGCGAGCCTGGCCGGGGACTCCGGAAAGGGCGGCCCGGGAACGGCCGGGATGGTCACCGGCGGCAGCATCGCCGACGGAGTGCTGTCCCCGTTCGAGGTGGCGTGCCTGGACGTGCAGGGGAAGGCGGTCGGGCTGCCCGTCAGCGCGTTGCTGGGCGGCGCCGTCCGCGACCGCGTCGAGTACTCGGCGTACCTGTTCTACAAGTGGGACGCGCACCCCGGGCAGGAACCGGACGCGTGGGGCGCCGCGCTCGACCCCGACGGGATCGTCGCGCAGGCCCGGCGGATGCTGGACGGCTACGGCTTCTCGGCGATCAAGCTGAAGGGCGGGGTGTTCCCGCCCGACGAGGAGATCGCCGCGATCCGGGAGCTGCGCCGCGCGTTCCCCGACCACAAGCTGCGCCTCGACCCCAACGCCGCCTGGACGGTCGCCACGTCGATACGGGTGGGACGGGAGCTGGACGGCGTCCTGGAGTACCTTGAGGACCCCACCCCCGGCATCGAGGGCATGGCCGAGGTCGCCCGCCGGGTGCCGATGCCGCTGGCCACCAACATGTGCGTGGTGGGCTTCGCCGACCTCGAACCGGCGGTGAAACGGGACGCCGTCGGGGTCGTGCTCTCCGACCACCACTTCTGGGGCGGCCTGAACCGGTCTCGGCTGCTGGCGGGAATCTGCGAGACGTTCGGGCTCGGCATGTCGATGCACTCCAACTCGCATCTCGGCGTCAGCCTGGCCGCGATGACCCACCTGGCCGCCGCGTCGCCCAACCTCACCTACGCCTGCGACACCCACTGGCCGTGGAAGGATCCCGCCGAGGACGTGATCGTTCCCGGGACGTTGGAGTTCCGCGACGGCGGGCTCGACGTCCCGTCCGGACCCGGGCTCGGCATCACGCTCGACCGGGACGCGCTGGCCCGGCTGCACGAGCAGTACGAGACCTGCGGCATCCGCGACCGCGATGACACCGGCTACATGCGGCGGATCGATCCCGCGTACGAGATGAAGAGGCCCCGCTGGTGACGCGAGCGCGTCACAGGGCCGTCAGGCCGCCGTCCACGGGGATGACCGCGCCGTTGACGTAGGCGCCGGCGCGGCTGGACAGGTAGACGGCGACGCCCGCCATGTCGTCGGGACGGCCGATGCGGCGCAGCGGGACCGTCGCGGCGATCGTGTCGCCGAACGCCTCCAGGGTGGCGGCCATCATCTTGGACTCGAACGGGCCGGGCGCGACCGCGTTCACCGTGATCGACCGGGGGCCGAGCTCCTTGGCCAGCACCCGGGTGAGGTGGTGCAGCCCCGCCTTGCTGGAAACGTAGGAGTAGCGGTCGAGCGGGGTGGTGATGCCGTCGATCGAGCCGATGTTGATGACGCGGGCCGGGTCGTCGGCGGTGGCGGCCTTGGCGAGCTGGGGCAGCAGGGCCCGGGTGAGGAAGAACGGCGACTTGAGGTTGAGGTCGACGACCTTGTCCCAGGCGTGCGCGGGGAACTCCTCCAGCGGCGCGCCCCAGGTGGCCCCGGCGTTGTTGACCAGGATGTGCAGGGCGTCCTCACGGGCCGCGACGGCCTCGGCCAGGCCGAGGCAGCCCTCCTCGGTGCTGAGGTTGGCCGGGATGGGGATGGCCGTTCCGTCTTCGGCCAGTTCCTGGGCCGCGCGGTCGCACGCGTCGGCTTTCCGGGAGCTGATGTAGACCTTGGCGGCCCCGGCTTGGAGCAGGCCACGGGCGATCATCAGCCCGATGCCGCGGCTGCCGCCGGTGACCAGAGCGATCTTGCCCGAAAGACCGAACAGATCCGTCATGCAGTGATCTTAGGCCGCTGCGACGCCACCGTGTAGTGGGGGTCGAGGGCACTGGCGCGTCCCGCCTCGAAGACACCGAAGCGCAGGCACGCGGAACCGGCGACGAGCGAGCTCCCCGCGACGGCGGCGACCGCGCGGCGGCGTCCGGCCGCGAGCGAGGTGCCCGCGATCCCCGCCACGGTGAGGATCCTGGCGGCGCGGAGCAGGGTGCCGGCCCTGCCCGTCCGGTACGGGCGGGCCTGCTCGCCGAGGCGGCGTTCCATCAGGAGCTCGGCGGCCAGCTCCAGCGCCGCGCCGAACAGCGCCGACGCGCGGGCGGGCGCGTTCTCCCCGGTGGGCGCCGCGATCAGTCCGAGGCCCGCGGCGGCGGCCGCGGCCGACCCGCAGAACACGAACGGAAGCTCGCGATGGGCCTCGTGCCAGGCGGGCACGGCCGTGTCGGCGATCAGGACGGCCGTGTAGCAGCTGACGCCGAGTCCGGTGAACGCCGCCCAGCCGGTGGCGGCCCGTCCGATCAGCCGGATCGGCGTGGAGCGGGCGGCCGGCCCACTGGCGTCCGCGATCGCGGCGACGCCCGCGGCCGGCCCGTACGCGGCCAGGATCCACGAGCCCATGCTCATCGGCGATGTCGGCTTGAACACCCGCAGCATGTTCGCCAACCGTTCCGGGCGTCCGAGATCGTTGACGAGGGCGACGGTGGCCAGCGAGATCGCGCCCAGCGCGCCGAGCCTGGCGGACCTGGCCAGCACCGGCCGGCCGGTCCACTCGGCACCGGCGGCCAGCAGCGAGGAGCCTCCGGCCAGCCCGCCCAGGAACAGGTAGCCGGCGATGTCGCGGGCCGTCCAGGTGGGCGCCTTGATGATCGGGCGGCCGTAGTAGGAGCCGAACTCGGCCTTCGGCGTGACCGTCGGCTCGCCGCCACGGCGGTGCCGTGCCGGCCGTTCCAGGCCGCCCCTCGATCCCGGGACCGCCTCGCGGCCGGGGCGCTGCCCCCGCGTCCCCTGCCTGGTGACATCGCTCATCGCGTCCTCCGGTTCCTGCGCGGGCTTGTGGCCGCGTAAGCGGTGGCGATGCCGCCCAGGAGGGTGAGGGCCGCCACGCCGGCGTGCCTCCACATCGATCCCAGGTCGCGGGTGGTGACGACCGGATCGGGCGGGAGGCCGTAGACCTCGGGTTCGTCGAGCAGCAGGAAGAAGGCGCCGTCGCCGCCGACGCCGTCGTCCGGGTCATGCCCGTAGAGGCGGGCGTCGTCCACCCCGGCCTCGTGCAACTGCTCCACCCGCGCGGCGGCGCGTTCGCGTAGCTCGTCCAAGGGGCCGTACTGGATCGAGTCCGTGGGGCACGCCTTCGCGCACGCCGGTTCCATGTCGTGGGAGATGCGGTCGTAGCACAGGGTGCATTTCCATACGCGGCCGTCGTCCTTGCGCTGGTCGATGACCCCGTACGGGCAGGCGGGCACGCAGTAGCCGCAGCCGTTGCAGATGTCCTCCTGCACGACCACGGTGCCGTATTCGGTGCGGAAAAGGGAGCCGGTGGGGCACACGTCCAGGCAGGCCGCGTGCGTGCAGTGCTTGCACACATCGGACGCCATCAGCCAGCGGAACTCGCCCCGGTCCTCACCGTCGGCGGTGGAGCCTTGGGCGGCGGCCTCGGCGGTGAGGCCGAGGAGGTCCACATTGCTGTAGTCGCCGTGCTCCACGCCCGGGTCCTGGAAGCCGAGCGGCTTGCGCTGCTCGATGAACGCGACATGCCGCCAGGTGTCGGCGCTCAGTCCCTGGGTGTTGTCGTACGACATCCCGGTGAACGTGAGGCCGTCCTCGGGAATGGCGTTCCACTCCTTGCACGCGACCTCGCACGCTTTGCAGCCGATACACACCGAGGTGTCCGTGAAGAAGCCCATCCGGGGAGGGTGATCCGTGTGCCCGGCGTCCGCCGCCACGTCGGCCAGCGGCCCAGAGAAGCGTCCCATGCCTCACACCCCCATGCCGGTGAGCTCGGTGATGCCCGCCCTGCGCTGGTAGTCGAGGACGAGAGCGGGCAGGGCCGGTCCGCGCGGGCGGCGTCCCGGCCTGATGTCGGCGGACAGCGCCTTGACCTCCTGGATGTGGACGTTGGGGTCCAGGGACAGGTGCGCGATCTCGTTGGCCGCGTCGCCCTTGCTGTAGCCGTTCGGGCCCCAGTGGAAGGGCAGCCCGATCTGGTGGACGGTCCTTCCTTGCACTTTCAGCGGCGCTATCCGGTCGGTCACCAGGACGCGGGCCTCGATGGCGTTGCGGGCCGTCACGATGGTCGCCCATCCGCCGTGTTCGAGCGCCCTCTCGGCGGCCAGCTCGGGCGACACCTCGCAGAAGAACTCGGGTTGCAGTTCGGCGAGGTAGGGCGTCCACCTGCTCATGCCGCCCGCGGTGAAGTGCTCGGTGAGCCGGTAGGTCGTGACGACGTACGGGAACACCGCCGAGCCCGGCTCGGAACCACTGGGGTGCAGCCGGTTGTGCCGCTCGGAGAGGATGTGCCGTACCGGGTTGCGCTTCTGGCCGTACAGCGGGTTGTCGAACGGCGAGTCCTGCGGCTCGTAGTGCGTGGGCAGCGGGCCGTCGACCAGCCCTGCCGGGGTGTACAGCCAGCCCTTGCCGTCCGCCTGGAGGATGAACGGGTCGTCCCCCGCGATCGCGTCGGGCCCGACGGCGTCCTCGGCCGGGCGGAAGGACGGGTCCTTGGTGAGCTGGAAGTCCGGGTGGTCGTGGCCGGTCCACTCGCCCTTCTCCGCGTCCCACCAGATCAGCGCCTTGCGTTCGCTCCAGGGCCTGCCCTCGGGGTCGGCGGACGCGCGGTTGTAGAGGATGCGCCGGTCCAGCGGCCAGGCCCAGGCCCACTCGTGCGCCATCCAGTCCTGCTCCGCGGAGGGTTTCTTGCGGGCGGCCTGGTTGACGCCGTCCTTGTAGACGCCGCAGTAGATCCAGCAGCCGCACGAGGTGGATCCGTCGTCGTCCAACTGCTCGTAGGACGACAGGTGCCCCCCGTCCGGGCCGAACCCGTTGATCTCGGCCAGTACCGCCTCCGCGGACGGGTCGCCGTACGCGCCCTCCAGCGGGTAGTCCCAGGTGAGATCGAGGATGGGACGGTCACGCGGGTCGGTGGACCCGGCGAGCTTCTCCCTGATGATGCGGCCCAGGTGGTACATGAACCACAGGTCGCTGCGCGCGTCGCCCTCGGGCTCGACGGCCTGGTGATGCCACTGGAGGTAGCGGTTGGTGTTGGTGAACGAACCGGACTTCTCGGTGTGCGCCGCCGCGGGAAGGAAGAAGACCTCGGTGGCGATGTCCTCGGTGCGCAGCTCACCCGTCTCGATCTCGGGGCCGTCCTTCCACCACGTGGCGCTTTCGATGAGGGAGAAGTCCCTGACGACGAGCCAGTCGAGGTTGGCCATGCCGAGCCGCTGCATCTTGGCGTTGGCCGAGCCGACGGCCGGGTTCTCCCCCATGAGGAAGTAGCCCTTGCACTTGCCCTCCATCTGGGCGAGCACGGTGTCGTAGGTGCTGTGGCTTCCGGTCAGGCGCGGCAGGTAGTCGAAGCAGAAGTCGTTGTCGGCGTTGGCCGCGTCGCCCCACCACGCCTTGAGCAGGCTCACCACGTACGCGCGCATGTGGCCCCACCAGCCTTTGCGCGCGGCGTCGGCGGCCACGAAGCTGTCCAGGTTTTCCATGCGGTGCGCGTGCGGCATGGGGATGTAGCCGGGCAGCAGGTCGAACAGGGTGGGGATATCGCTCGAACCCTGGATGCTCGCGTGCCCCCGCAGCGCCTGGATCCCGCCTCCGGGACGGCCGATGTTGCCCAGCAGCAATTGCAGGATGCTGGCCGCGCGGATGTACTGCGCGCCCACCGTGTGCTGCGTCCAGCCCACCGCGTACGCGAACGCGCTCGTACGGTCACGCCCCGAATTGCGCACCAGCGCGTCACAGACCTTGGCGAACAGTTCCGGCGGCACCCCGCACACCTCGTACACCATCTCGGGCGTGTAGCGCGAGTAATGCCGTTTGAGGACCTGGAACACGCAACGCGGATGGGACAGGGTCTCGTCCTTTTGGGGCGTGCCCACTCCCAGGGCCGCACCGCCCGCGCCATGGCTTTCACTTCGGCCCGCTTCCTGGATGGACGCCCCTCGGTGGGTGCGACGGTTGTATCCCCGGTCGCGCTCCCCCGAGGCGGCGACGACGTCCACGCCCTCGTACAGCCAAGAGTCGGTGTCGTAGTGCCGGGTCTCCTCGTTGAGCCCGGAGAACACGCCGTCGAGGTCCTCGGTGTCCTTGAAGTCCTCGCGCAGGATCGTCGCCGCGTTGGTGTAGTTGACCACGTAGTCGCGGAAGTACGACTCCGTGGTCAGCACATGGTTGATGATCCCGCCGAGGAAGGCGATGTCGCTGCCCGCGCGCAGCGGCACGTAGATGTCCGCGACCGCGCTCGTCCGCGTGTACCGGGGATCGACATGGATGATCGTCGCTCCCCTGGCCTTGGCCTCCATCACCCACTGGAACCCGACGGGGTGCGCCTCCGCGTAGTTCGAGCCCTGGATGACGATGCAGTCGGAGTTCTGGAGGTCCTGCATGAACGTGGTCGCGCCGCCCCGCCCGAACGAGGTGCCCAGCGCCGCCACGGTGGAGCTGTGGCACACCCGGGCCTGGTTCTCCACCTGCACCACGCCCAGCGCGGTGAGCAGCTTCTTGATGAGGTAGTTCTCCTCGTTGTCCAGCGTCGCGCCGCCCAGGCTCGCGATGCCCAGCGTCCGCCGCACGCGGAGGTCGTCGGCCTCCCACTCCCAGGTGTCCGCCCGCGTCCTGACCACCCGGTCGGCGATCATGTCCATGGCGGTGGACAGGTCGAGCGACTCCCACTCGGTGCCGTACGGGCGCCGGTAGAGCACCCGATGCTCCCGGGACGGACCGGTCGTGAGCTGGAGGGTCGCCGATCCCTTCGGGCACAGCCTGCCCCTGCTCACCGGCGAGTCCGGGTCGCCCTCGACCTGGACGACCTTCTCGTCCTTCACGTACACCTGCTGGCCGCAGCCGACGGCGCAGTAGGGGCAGACCGACTGGACCACCCGGTCGGCCGTGGACGTCCGGGGCGTGAGCGAGGCGGTATGCGCCGATTCGGCGGCGGCCCCACGTCCCAACCGGTCGGTTCCCGTCAGCTGGCGGTAGACAGGCCAGCCCTCAACCCACGTACGCACACCCATGGCACTGAGAGCTACCCGACGCACACGCTTCAAACTCGGGCGGTCCGGGAGTGTGACAATGGCCGGGTGCGAATGCGCTTCATCGGGTCCGTGGCCGCGGTTTGCGCGGCCCTCGGACTTCTCAGTGGATGCGCCGGCGAGGAGCGGTCCCCGCTTCTCGACAAGCGGACCCTGGTGGCCGGCGTGCGCCCCGATCTGCCCGGACTCGGCTACCGCCATCCGGACGGCAGGTTCGAGGGACTGGACGTGGACGTCGCCCGCTACCTGGCCCGGCGGCTGGGCAAGGAGGTGCGGTTCGTCCCGGCACTCGCGGCGAACAGGATCCGGCTGCTGCGCGACGGGGAGGTGGACCTGGTGCTGACGTTCTGGGTGGAGCCCCAGTGGAAGGCCCAGCTCACCTTCGCCGGCCCGTACTACCTCTCGTACCAGGACATCCTCGTACGGGACGGTGAGCGCGGGGTGCGCGGCGTGCGCGACCTGGCGGGCCGCAGGATCTGCGCCGTGACAGGCGCGGGCGCGGCCGAGCAGGTGACCGAGGAACGGCAGGTGCCCGCCACGCCGGTGACCGCCCGCAACTACGACCAGTGCGCCGCCATGCTCGCCGACGGCCGGATCGACGCGATCACCACCAACGACACCATCCTGGCCGGGATCAAGATGCGCAAGGGCGCGGGCTTCCGGCTGCTCAACGCGCGGTTCGGCGAGCGGCGCACCGGCATCGGGATGCGCCAGGGCGACCCCGGCGGCTGCGAGGCCGTCAACAAGGCGATCACGCAGATGTACCAGGACGGCACCATGGCCCGGCTGATGGCCAAGTGGTTCGGCCGGTCCGGACTGGACCTGTCGGACGTGGCGGTCCCCCAGTTCGAGGGCTGCCTCTGACGGCGCCGGAATCCCGCCGGCCGTGGCCGAGGGGTTCCCGGTGTGGTCACAGCACCGGCAGGAGCTTTGACGGGGTGATCGGCAGGTCGCGGATCCGCACTCCGGTGGCGTTGTAGACGGCGTTGGCGATGGCCGCCGCCGCGCCGACGATGCCGATCTCGCCGATGCCCTTGCTGCCCATCGGATTCAGCCGGCCGTCGGCCTCCTCGATCCAGACCGCGTCGATGTCGCGCACGTCCGCGCAGGCCGGCACGTGGTACTGGGCGAGGTCGTGGTTGAGGTAGTCGCCGAACTCCCGGTCCATCACGCTCTCCTCCAGCAGCGCCATGCCGAGGCCCATCGTCATGCCCCCGATGAACTGGGAGTGCGCCAGCGTGGAGTTGATGATCCGGCCGACGGCGAACACGCCCAGCATCCGCGGCACCCTGATCTCCCCGGTGTCGGCGTCCACCTCGACCTCGGCGAACTGCGCCCCGAACCCGTGCCTGGCGACCTTTGGCAGCTCGCTGACCTCCTGGGCCGTGTCCACGAACGCCTCCTGGCGGTCGGGATCGGCCAGCAGCGCCTCGCAGGCGCGGGTGATGGCCCTGCCCCAGCCGGCCGTGCCCGACGAGCCGCCCGCCACCGCCGCCTCGGGAAGGGAGCTGTCGCCGATCTCCACGGTGACGCGGGACGGGTCGGTCTTCAGCGCCTCCGCCGCGATGGCCGTCAGCGCCGTGCGGGCACCGGTGCCGATGTCGGAGGCGGCGATCCGCACGCGGAACCGTCCGTCCGGCTCACGCCGTGCCGCGGCCTGGCCGGACCGCTGGTACGCGGGATAGGTGGTGGCCGCCACGCCCATGCCCCGCAGTTTGCGCGTCCCGGGTGCGGGCACGCCGGACGGCACCGGTTCCCGGTCCTCCCAGTGGAAGCGTTCCGCGCCCTCGCGCAGGCAGGCCACCAGGTTCCGGGAGCTGAACGGGAGCCCGCCGACCGGCTCGGTGTCGGTGTCGTTGCGGATCCGCAGCTCGACCGGGTCGATGCCGGCCGCGACCGCCAGCTCGTCCATCGCGCACTCCAGCGCGTACATGCCCGGCGTCTCGCCGGGTGCCCGCATCCAGGACGGCGTGGGCACGTCCAGGCGGTTGAGCCGGTGCGAGGTCAGCAGGTTCGGCGCCGGGTACATGACCCGGGTCACCACCGCGGTCTGCTCGGCGAACTCGTGGACGGTGGAGGTCTGCTCGACCACCTCGTGCAGGATGGCGTTGAGACGCCCGTCGCCGTCCGCGCCGAGCCGCAGCCGCTGGACCGTCGGCGTGCGGTATCCGGTGAGGGCGAACATCTGCTGGCGCGTCACCGCGTACTTCACCGGACGGCCGGTAAGCCGCGCCGCCATCGCGGCGAGGACGACACTGGGACGCGGCGTCCCCTTCGACCCGAACCCTCCGCCCACATGCGGCGACACGACCCGCACCCGGGACCGGTCCAGGCCGAAGACCTGGGCCAGCGTGTTCCGCGCGATCGTCGGGCCCTGGTTGGAGTCGTACACGACCAGGTTGCCCTCCTCGTCCCAGAGGGCGAGGCTGGCGTGCGGTTCCATGGGGTTGTTGTGCTCCGCCGGTGTCGAGTACGTCGCGTCCACCCGTACGGGAGACGCGGCGAAGGCCCCTTCTGGGTCGCCCTGCTCGGTGTCGGTGGGGTAGTCGGGGTTGACCACGTCCGGCCGGTAGAGGGTGGGGTGGTCGGGGCTGAGCCGCACGTCGTGCGGCTCGGCGTCGTACTCGACGCGCAGCAGGCGCGCCGCCTCCTGCGCGGTCTCCGGGGTCTCCGCCACGACGGCGGCGACGAGCTGCCCCCGGTACGACACCGTCCGGGACTGGAAGACCGCCAGCTCGGCGTTGCCGACCGGTTCGAGCCTGGGCGCGTTCTCGTGGGACACCACCTGGAGGACGCCCGGCATCGCCAGGGCCTCGTCCGCGCCTATCGACCTGATCCTGCCCTTGCCCACCGGGGACTGGACGGCGTACAGGTAGGCCACGCCGTCGACCGGGTACTCGTACGCGTACCGCGCCCGCCCGGTGATCTTCTCCCGGGATTCGATCCGCTTCAGCGAGAGGGTGTTCATGCCGTGCCCCCGTGTGTCGTGAGCTCCGCGAGCGTCCGGACCATGAGGTTGCGCGCGAGTTTGACCTTGTAGGCGTTGTCGCGCAGCGGTTCGGCCTCCTCCAGCTCGGCCTCGGCGGCCTGGAGGAAGGTCCGCTCGGTCGCGGCGGAGCCGCGCAGCCGGTCCTCGGCGCGCCGGGCGCGCCAGGGCTGGTGCGCCACGCCGCCCAGCGCCACCCGGCAGTCCAGGATGGTGCCGTCCGCCATCTCCAGCGCCGCGGCGACCGAGACCAGCGCGAACGCGAACGAGGCCCGCTCACGGACCTTGCGGTAGCGGGCGGGCATGGTCAGGGGCGGGACCTCGACGCCGGTGATCAGATCGCCGGGGTCCAGGGTCGTGTCGCGGTGCGGTTCGGTGCCCGGCAGCCGGTACAGGGACGTGGTCTCCTGGCCGACCAGCGGGATGACGCGGTCGCCGAGCCGTCCCATGACCCGTACCCGCGCGTCCAGCGCCGCCAGCGCCACCGCCATGTCGGACGGGTGGGTGGCCACGCAGTCCGGCGAGTGTCCCAGGATCGCGAGGTTCGCGTGATCGCCCTCGCGAGCCGGGCAACCGGTGCCGGGTTCGCGCTTGTTGCAGGGCTTGGAGACGTTCTGGAAGTAGGAGCATCGGGTGCGCTGTAGCAGGTTGCCGCCCACCGTGGCGAGGTTGCGGATCTGCCCGGACGCCCCGGACAGGACGGCCTGCGCCAGCATCGGGAACCGCTCCCGCACCGCGCGGTGCGCGGCCAGGTCGCTGTTCCGGACGGCGGACCCGATGACCAGCCCGCCGCCGGGCTCCTCGACGATCGTGTCGAACGGCAGGTGCGCGACGTCCACCAGCCGACGCGGCTCCTCGACGCCCAGCCGCATCAGGTCGACCAGGTTGGTGCCGCCGCCGAGGTAGCGGACCTCGCCGTCCCCGTTGCTCTCGCGGTGCCGGGCGACCGCGTCCTCCGCGCTGCCCACGCGCTCGTACGCGAAGGGCCTCATGCCCGCGCCCCCTGGGGAACCCTGGACGCCGCGTCCTTGATGGCCTTGACGATGTTGACGTACGCGCCGCAGCGGCACAGGTTGCCGCTCATCCGCTCGCGGATCTCCTCGTCGGACGGCTCGGGCGGCGGCCCGGACGCGAGGTCCTCGGTGACCGCGCTGGGACGGCCCCGCGCGTACTCGTCCAGCATCCCCGTCGCCGAGCACAGCTGGCCCGGCGTGCAGTAGCCGCACTGGAAGGCGTCGCGTTCGATGAAGGCGTCCTGGAGGGCGGTGAGCCGGTCGCCGTTGCCGTCCGGCGAGGCCAGTCCCTCCACGGTCGTGATCTCCGCGCCGTCGTGCGCGACCGCCAGGGCCAGGCAGCCGAGAGCGCGCCGCCCGTCCAGCAGGATCGTGCAGGCGCCGCACTGCCCGTGGTCGCAGCCCTTCTTCGAGCCGGTCAGCCCGAGCCGCTCGCGCAGCATGTCCAGAAGGGACGACCGGGTGTCCACCTCGATCCGGTGCCTGGTGCCGTTCACCAGCAAGGTGATCTCGGCGCTCACTGTGCTGTCCATGGTCGGCCCCTACCCACGATCACCGGCCTGAGTCGGGTGATCGCCAGGACGGGCGGGGGGCTGGGTGCCGGGACTGGGCGCTAGGACGAGTCGGCGATGATCTCGGCGACCTGGCGCGCGGTCTCGGTGGGCAGCGGCGCGGGCTTGCCGCGCCAGTGGCGCGCGGCCAGGAGCGCCGCGCATCCGGCGCCACCGGTGTACGCGGCGGCGGCGACGAGCGCGGCGATCTCCGGGGGCAGCTTGCGCTCCAGCAGCAGAAGGTTGAGGCGGTACGTGGAGGCGGCCGCGAGGGCCCCGAGGGTCCCGGCCACGGCGCCGAACCTCAGCGCGGGCACCCGCTGCCGCGCCTTGTCCTGCACCTCCCGCTGGGCGGCCTCGGCCACGTACCGCGCGAGGGCGAGATTGTCCTCGGTCGACTCGGCCATAGACGCCCTTTACCCCGGCGCGGCGCGCGGACACCCGCCCCGGCCTTCGGACCGACCGTTTCCCCCTTTTCACCGGCTTCCATGAAGACCATGGTGCCGATGGGTTAAAAGTGATTGGTGGAGGTTTCCGACCGGTTGCTGGACATCCCGGACGGCGTCACGCCCGCCATGGTCGCAACGCTGCGCGGGCAGGTGCCGGAGATCGTCCAGGAGGCGGTCGCGGAGATCGAGCGGGGCGTGCCGTGGTACGCCCGCCCGCACGACCCCCGCTACTCGCGGGTCCTGGAGCAGGCCGTGGAACGGGCGGTCGGGCATTTCGCCGACCTGCTCGCCGACCCGGACGCCTCCTCGGCCGAGACCGTGGAGTTCTTCCGGCGGCTCGGCGCGGGCGAGGCGCGCGAGGGGCGCGACCTGGACCCGTTGCGGTCGGCGCTGCGCACCGGCGCCGGGGTGGCGGTGCGGCGGCTCACCGAGGCGTCCGAGCGCACCAGGCACCGGGTCACCGCCACCATGATCGCCCAGGTGGCGCGGTCGGTGCTGGCCTATCTCGACCGGCTCGCCGCGGTGGTCGCCGAGGGCCACGCGGAAGGGCAGGCCGAGATGGCGGCGCGCGGCACCGGCGAGTACCGCGACGGCCGCCGCCGCGCGCTGCTCGAACTGCTGCTCTCCGAGCCCGCGCCGCGTCCCGCCCAGTTGGGCGAGCCCGCGCGGCGCGCGGGCTGGCCACTGCCGCGCACCGTCGCGGCCGTGGCGCTGAGGGAACGACGGCCCGGGGCCCGCCCGCCGTCGCCGCCCGGCGACGTCCTGACCGGGACGCACCTGGACGAGCCATGCCTGATCGTTCCCGACCCGGACGGTCCCGGACGCCGCCGGGCGCTGCGGGACGGGCTGGGCGACTGGGTCGCGGCGATCGGGCCGTCCGTCACGCCCGCCGATGCGGGCAGGTCGCTGCGCTGGGCGCGGCAGACCCTCGACCTGGCCACCGGCGGCGTGATCGCCCACGACGGCCTGGTGGCGGCCGCCGACCACACCCCCATCCTGCTGATGACCCAGGACCGTGACCTGCTGGAACGCGCGGTGTCCGGACGGCTGCGCCCGCTGCTGAAGCTGCGCCCGGCGCAGCGCCGCAGGCTGGCCGAGACCTTCCTGGTCGCGCTCGAATGCGGGTTCAACACCGTCCAGGTGTCGAGCCGGCTCCGCGTGCATCCGCAGACCATCCGGTACCGCGTCCGGCAACTGGAGACGTTCTTCGGCGAGGACATCTACGCCCCGGCGCACCGCCTGGAGTTCCACATGCTGCTGCACGCCTGGCTCGCGATGAACCGCGAGCCAGGCGGCACCACCGGCGTCTAGACGCCCAGCCGCGGCTTCACCGCGGGCACGTCTCCCTTCTCCAGGTCGAACGCGGTGATGTCCATGTCCCTGGTCTCCACCGAGTACAGGAACGCCACCAGCGACACCAGCGACGTGGCGATCAGGTAGAGCGCGACCGTCCACGGCTCACCGCCCGCGCGGTCGGTCAGGTACGCGGCGATGAGCGGGGAGAACCCGACCAGGGCCGTGCTCACCTCGCGGGACGTGGCGAACCCGCTGTAGCGCACCCGCGCCCCGAACAGCTCGGCGTAGAACGCGGGCTGCACCGCGACCATCGGCGCGAACCCGAACGCCACCATGACCACCATCGCCAGGTAGATCAGCACCGGCTCGCCCGTGTTGACCAGCAGGAAGTAGGGGAACCAGAACACCGCGGCGAACACCACCGAGAAGATGTTGAGCGGGCGGCGGCCGATCCGGTCCGACAGCGCGCCGTACACCGGCTGGAGCAGGATCACCACCGTGCCGAAGATGCACACGCCCGCCAGCACCGTCCGGTCGGTGAGGCCCAGTTCGTCGGTGGCGTAGGCGACGGTGAAGGTGGCGAGGGTGTAGACCAGCGCGGTGTCGCCGATGTGCGCGCCGACGCCCACCAGGAGGCTGCGCGGGTAGCGGCGGACGGCCTCGACCACGGGCAGCTTGACGACCTTCCGGTCCCGTTCGACCCGCTGGAAGACCGGCGACTCGGCCACCCGCAGCCGCACGTACAGCGCCACCGCGATCATCGCGAAGCTGACCAGGAACGGCAGCCGCCAGCCCCACGACTCGCGCGCGCCCTGCGGCATGAACGTCACGAGCAGGAACGCGCCCGTCCCCAGGACCAGGCCGATCTGCACGCCGGTCTGCGCGTACGAGCAGTAGTAGCCGCGGCGTCCCGGCGGCGCGTGCTCGGCCAGCAGCGTGGACGCGCCGCCGAACTCGGCACCGGCGCCGAGGCCCTGGAGGATCCGCATCAGCAGCAGCAGGAACGGCGCCCACAGCCCGACCGACTCGTAGGTGGGGAGCAGCCCGATCAGGCCGGTGGCGATCCCCATCACCAGGGTCGTGGCGATCAGCGTGGCGCGGCGCCCGATCCGGTCGCCCAGATGGCCGAACAGGATCCCGCCCAGCGGGCGGAACAGGAACCCGACGCCGAACGTGGCGAACGCGGCCAGGGTGCCGGCGGCGGGGTCGGCGTCGGTGAAGAACAGGTCGCCGAACATCAGCGCGGCGGCCGTCCCGTACACGAAGAAGTCGTACCACTCCAGGGCGGTACCGGTGAGCGCGGCGCCGACGACGCGGCGCAGCTCTGCGTTGGAGGACGTGGTGTTGGCGGGGGTTTCATCCATCGAGTTCTCCTCGGCTGGGAGCGGGATCTCTCTAAGGCATCGCGGCGCCCAGGCGCCGGGCCAGGGCGTGGAGTTCGTCCCAATGGGCCTTCGGTACGGGCACGCCCTCGCGCAGCCGCCGTTCCCGTGTCAGGGTCTCGATCTCCCCCGGGACCAGGACCCTGTCGAACCCTTCGGCGGGCGGCGTCGAGCCCAGCGTCCGGCACAGGTCCTCCGCGCGGGCGCGGAACTCCTCCAGCGGCACGAACGCCTCGACGCGCACGGCCATGACGACCGTCCCGAACCCGCCGTCGTAGCCGGGGAGGCAGGACGCGCCGGTGCCGGTGAGCAGGCCGCCCACCAGTTCGATCAGCACGCTCAGGCCGTAGCCCTTGTGGCCGCCGAACGGCAGCAGCGCGCCGCCCGCATAGAAGGCGGCGGGGTCGGTGCTGGGCCGTCCCGCGCGGTCGACGATCACACCGTCCGGCACCGGCTCGCCCTTCGCCAGGGACATCGCCACCTTCCCCTCGGCCATGGACGCGGTCGCCCAGTCCATGACGAGGGGATCGGCGCCTTCGGCGCGCGGCGCCGCCCAGGCGAGGGGGTTGGTGCCGAGCCGCCGCTCGCGTCCGCCGTACGGGGCGACGGACGGGTCGGCGTTGCCGAACACGAGCCCGACCAGGCCGCGGGACGCCAGCGCGCCCGCGTACTCGCCGAGACGTCCCACGTGGTTGCACTCGCGGATGGCGACGGTGGCGACGCCGTGCTCGGTGGCGAGCCGGGACGCGAGCTCGGTGGCCAGGTGCGCGGCGGGCTGCCCGAACCCGCGGCGGCCGTCGACGACGCCGGTGGCGCCGCGCTGCGCGGCGATCTCGCACCGCGCGGCGGGACGCACCGCACCCGCGTCGATCGCCTCGACGTACGGGATGAGGCGGCGGACTCCGTGGGAGTCGTGCCCGACCAGGTTCGACTCCACCAGCGACCCGGCGACGGCCGCGGCCGTCCCGGCGGGGGCACCGGCGGCCTCAAGGATCGACCGGGCCGCGCGTTCCAGCGTGGTCGCGGGAACCGTCCGGGCCTCCTCCTGACCCATCGCCTGTCACCTCTCGCCGGCGGGCCCCCGAGGTGTGCGTCCTGGTCGGCGGCGGCCGGAACGGGCGCTCACACCCGTGCGTTCCACGTTGCAAAACGCCGTTCTGACTACCGACATCCTGACGGTACTTCGCGGCGGACGAGACGTGAAGAGGCGGTTTCGCTCCACGGCAGCCGCTCGCCGCCTCCGGGGCGGGTCCACCTCGCGCGCGAGTGACGTTGGACACGCTCCGCGCGTACACCTTTTCGTCACGCGGACGAAACAATCCCTCGTATGCAGAACGAACGCCGCCGCCGGCGGCCCGAACTGGCTCTGGACGGGACGAAGCGCAGGTCCAGCACGGTCTAGACCATTTTGCGAAGATCGCCGGATGGTCCCGAAGATCTGTTCACGCGAATCGGATCAAAGGAGGCCGGCGAACCACCGTGAGCAACTCTCTGGCGAATCCCAGGCGCACCCGGCTGATGACCTGGCCCACACAGGGCACGCGCAAGCCGGACCAGGAGAGGCAGGACACCTCCGCGGACTCCGTGCCGTCCGCACCGGACGACCAGGGCAACGGAGCGTGACGCGGGGGTCGCGGGCGGGCGCGACGGCGTCCCCCGCGGCCCCCAGCCCTAGCTTTGGGGTGCGCGCGTGCTCTCTCTGAGCACGACCTCGCCGGCGATGCGCTCCACGCGGCTGCGCCTGCCCGCCGGTTCACGGACGGCCAGTTCCATCACGCGCTCGCCCATCAGATCCAGGGGCAGCGCGACCGTGGTCAGCGGTGGCGTCAGGTCCCGGACGATCGGGATGTCGTCGAAGCCCGCCAGGGACACCTCGCCCGGCACGTCCACGCCGTTGTCGCGGAACGCGGCGAGCGCGCCGATCGCCATCACGTCGGTGACCGCGAACACGCACGTGGGCAGGGTGCCGCGGCGGATCAGCTCGACGGCCGCCGCGTAGCCGCCGTCGCGGGTGAAGCCCGCCTCCACCACCCGTTGATCGGGCAGCATCACGCCGGCGTCGCCCAGCGTCCCGGCGAAACCGGCGAACCGGTCGGCGACGGTGGTGAGCGCGCGCGGCCCGGTCAGCACGCCGAAGTCACGGTGGCCGAGGTCGAGCAGAGCGCGGGCCAGCGCCGCCGCGCCCTCGCGGTTCTGCGGCAGGACGGTGTCCACCCGGAGGCTGCGATGCCGGCTGACCACCGCGACCCGGCCCCCGGCCCGCTGGTAAGGCTCCAGTTCGGCGCCCATGGACCGCTCCCAGTCGCGGTCCTCGAAGCCCGAGCCGATCAGCAGGATGGCGCGCGCCCGCTGCGCGCGCAGCATGGCGATGTACTCGATCTCGCGGGCCGGGTCACGGAACGTGCTGGCCAGCATGACCAGCAGCCCGCGGTCGGAGGCGGCGCGCATGACGCCCCGCGCGACGCTGGCGAAGTAGGGGTCGCTGACGTCGTGGCAGATCACCCCGATCACCTTGCTGGACGCGCTGGCCAGCGCCTGCGCGTGCGCGTTGGGGGTATAGGCCAGCTCGCCCGCGGCGGCCAGCACCCGCTCCCGCAGGTCCGGCCTGACCTGCGCGGTGCCGTTCAGGACGCGGGACGCCGTGGCCAGCGACACCCCCGCCTGGCGCGCCACGTCCTGAAGCGTGACATGCGACCGGATGGCCTGCGGCCGCTCGCCGTCCGCCGTCATCGACCCCCCTCGTCCGTGGCGTGTGGTCCATCTTGCACCGTCCCGGCTCTTGACCTGGAGGTGCGCCCTTCCTACCGTCGTGCGTGACAGTATCTCAGAAAGCGCTTTCAGAATGCGCTTTCATCGGGACGTCCCGGAGGTCTCATGGCGAGTCACGGCACGACCACCGCGCCACCGGCCACGTCCGCCACCGGGGTCGCCGAGCGCCGCGGGCCCACCCCCGGCGAGCGCGCCCGGGACCTGGCCGACCGCGCCTGGCGCCCCATCGGGCTGCTGCTGGCCTGCCTGGCCGCGTGGTGGGCGGTCACCGTGCTAGGACTGATCGAGCCCTACCTCGTCCCGTCCCCGGGGACCACGCTCCGCGTGATGGCCGACAAGTCCTCCTACATCTGGCACCACAGCTGGGTCACCACCTACGAGACCCTGCTCGGCTTCGCCATCGCCACCGTCATCGGGATCGCGGCGGCCGTGGTGATGGTGTACTCCACCACCATCGAGCGCACCCTCTACCCCATCCTGCTGTTCGCCCAGGTCATCCCCAAGATCGCGATCGCACCGCTGTTCGTGGTCTGGCTCGGCTTCGGGATCGCGCCCAAGATCGTGGTGGCGGTGCTGATCGCGTTCTTCCCGGTGGTGATCTCCATGGTCACCGGGCTGAAGGCGGTGGACCCCGAGATGATCGAGCTGTCGGCCACGATGGGCGCCGGGCCGCTCCAGACCTTCACCAAGATCCGCTTCCCCGCGTCGCTGCCCTACCTGTTCTCCGGGCTCAAGGTGGCGGTGACGCTGGCCGTCACCGGCGCCGTCGTCGGCGAGTTCGTCGGCGCCAACGAGGGCCTGGGCTACGTGATCCTCCAGGCCAACGGCAATCTCGACACCCCCATGCTGTTCGCCGGGCTGCTGGTCATGTCGCTGATCGGCGTCGTGCTCTTCGTCCTGGTCGAGCTGGCCGAGCACCTGCTGCTGCCCTGGCACGCCAGCCGCCGAGGCGACTCGGTGACGACGACCTACTGACCTCGTGACCACCACCTCGTGACGACCACCCACCGGCTGCGCAACCCCTCCCACCCACTCATGGAGACCCCCATGAAACGACGGACCCGCCCCGCACAGGCCCAGCGCGACCCCATGAGACTCCGTGTCCTCGCCACGGCGCTCGTCCCCATGCTCGCCCTGACCGCCGCGGCCTGCGGCGGGTCGGACGAGACCACGACCTCGTCCGGCAAGAGGCTCGACAAGGTCACGCTGACCCTCAACTGGTACCCCTACGGCGAGCACGCGCCGTTCTACTACGGCAAGAAGCAGAAGATCTTCGAGAAGCACGGCATCGACCTGACGATCAAGGCCGGGCAGGGCTCGCAGAAGACCGTCCAGGCCACCGGCGCGGGCCAGACCGACTTCGGCTGGGCCGACACCCCGGCCCTGCTGGCCGCCGTGGACAAGGGCGTGCCGGTCAAGAGCATCGGGGTGTTCCTCCAGACCACGCCCGCGTCCGTGCAGGCGTTCACCTCCGCGGGGCTCAAGCGGCCCGAGGACCTCAAGGGCCGGACCATCGCCGGCACGGCGGGCGACGCGCTGCAGCGCACGTTCCCGGTCTTCCTCAAGAAGAACGGCATCGCCGAGAGCGAGGTCAAGGTGCAGAACACCGACCCCGCCGGGAAGATCGCCGCGGTGCTGTCGGGCAAGTCCGACGGCCTGATGGGCTTCGCCAACGACCAGGGCCCGATCATGGCGGCCAAGTCCGGCAAGCCGGTGTCGGCACTGCGCTACTCCGACTTCGGGGTGAACTTCTTCTCCAACGGGCTGCTGGTCGGCGAGCGGAAGCTGAAGAGCGACGGCGACCTGGCGAAGCGGATGGTCGCCGCGACCAGCGAGTCCTGGACGGCGGCGCAGCGCGACCAGGCCGGTGCCGTCGCGAGCATGGCCGGGGCGTCCGAGCAGCTCCCCGCGCCGCCCGTCCTCACCGAGCAGTTCAAGACCACGCTCACCCTGCTGCACACGCCGGCCACGCAGGGCAAGGCGCCGGGCGTGAACTCCGAGGCCGACTGGCGGCAGACGATCTCCCTGTTCCACCAGACGGGCGTCATCACCAAGGCGCAGGAGCCGTCGGCGTACTGGCAGCCGCAGGAGCCCGCGCAGTAATGCTCGCTCTCGACGACGTGACGATCCGGTTCCGCTCCCGCAGGCGGGACGTCACCGCGCTGCGCGAGGTGTCCCTGGACGTGGCCGGCGGCGAGTTCGTGGCCATCGTCGGCCCGTCCGGGTGCGGCAAGTCCACGCTGCTGAAACTGGTGGCGGGGCTGCTCAGGCCCACCTCCGGCACGGTACGGCTGCGCGGCGAGCCGGTGACGGGACCGCGCCACGACATCGGGTACGTGTTCCAGCGCGCGGCCCTGCTGGAGTGGCGCAGCGCCCGCCGCAACATCCTGCTCCAGGCGGAGATGCGCCGCATGCCGTCCGCCAAGGCCCGCGAGCGCACCGCCGAGCTGATCGAGATGACCGGCCTGAGCGGGTTCGAGGACGCGCTGCCGCACGAGCTGTCCGGCGGCATGCAGCAGCGGGTGGCGCTGTGCCGCGCGCTGCTGCACGAGCCGCCCGTGCTGCTGATGGACGAGCCGTTCGGCGCCCTGGACGCCCTCACCCGCGAGCAGCTCAACGTCGAGATGCACCGGATCTGGCGGGAGACCCGCACCACCGTCCTGCTGGTCACGCACTCGATCACGGAGGCGGCGTTCCTGGCGAGCCGGGTCGTGGTGATGAGCCACCGGCCCGGCACGATCAGGGAGATCATCGACGTGGACCTGCCGGAGAGGAACGGTTACGCCGCCACCGTGGCCCTTCCAGAGTTCTCCCGTGTCACCACCCGCATTCGCGAGAAGGGTTTCTCTTGAGCATGGCACGCAGGCCCATCGGGATCGTCATGAACGGCGTCACCGGCCGCATGGGGTACCGCCAGCATCTCGTCCGCTCGATCCTGGCGATCCGGGAGGAGGGCGGGCTGCCGCTGGCCGACGGCACCGTGCTGTGGCCGGAGCCGGTGCTGGTCGGGCGCGACGAGGCGAAGCTGCGCGCGCTGGCCGAGCGGCACGGGCTGGACGGCGCGGGCGGACCGGACGGCCGGGGCGCCTGGACGACCGACCTCGCCGAGGCGCTGGCCCGCCCCGGCGTCGAGATCTACTTCGACGCCCAGATCACCTCGGCGCGGCGCCCGGCGATCGAGGCCGCGATCGCCGCGGGCAAGCACGTCTACACCGAGAAGCCGCTGGCCGACGACCTGGACGGGGCGCTGGCGCTGGCCCGGCTCGCGGACGCGGCGGGCGTCCGGCACGGCGTCGTCCAGGACAAGCTGTTCCTGCCGGGCATCCGCAAGCTCAAACGCCTGGTGGACGGCGGGTTCTTCGGGCGGGTGCTGTCGGTGCGCGGCGAGTTCGGCTACTGGGTGTTCGAGGGCGACTGGCAGGAGGCGCAGCGGCCGAGCTGGAACTACCGGGCGGACCAGGGCGGCGGGATCATCGTCGACATGTTCTGCCACTGGCGGTACGTGCTCGACAACGTGATCGCGCCGGTGCGGTCGGTGCAGGCGCTGGGCGCCGTGCACATCCCCGAGCGGGTGGACGAGGACGGCAAGCCCTACGAGGCGACGGCCGACGACGCCGCGTACGCCGTCTTCGAGCTGGACGGCGGGATCATCGCGCAGATCAACTCGTCCTGGGTCACCCGGGTGTTCCGCGACGAGCTGGTGGAGTTCCAGGTGGACGGCACGGAGGGCAGCGCGGTCGCGGGCCTGCGGCGCTGCCGGGTCCAGCACCGCGCGATGACGCCCAAGCCCGTGTGGAACCCCGACCTGCCCGCGGAGCACGACTTCCGGTCGCAGTGGCAGGAGGTTCCCGACAACGAGGAGTTCGGCAACGGCTTCAAGGTGCAGTGGGAGTTGTTCCTGCGGCATGTCGCCGAGCACGGCGGGCGGTCCGGGGGGTCGTCCTCCCAGGACCAACGCGAGACAGAGTTCCCGTGGGACTTCTACTCGGGTGCGCGCGGCGTCCAGCTCGCCGAGCTGGGGTTGCGGTCGTGGCGTGAGGGCCGTCGCATCGAGGTTCCGGAGCTGGGCCGATGAAGGTGGATCTGCCCGTCGCCGGCGGCTCGGTCGTCCCGTACACGCTGGGAGAGCCGCGTTCCTACCCGCGTCCCTCCGGGCCTGCGCGGACGCGGGTCGCGTACGCGGCGGCACACGTCGTACCGGATCCGTTCGCGGAGCGGCCCACACTCGACTGGGACGCGACGCTGGCGTTCCGGCGCCACCTGTGGTCGTACGGCCTCGGGGTGGCCGAGGCCATGGACACCGCGCAGCGCGGCATGGGCCTGGAGTGGGACGTCACGCGCGAGCTGATCCTGCGCAGCGGCGCCGAGGCGCGGGCGTCCGGTGGGCTCCTCGGGTGCGGCGCGGGCACCGACCAGCTCCCGGCGGGTCCCGCGACGCTGGATCGCGTCGTCGCGGCGTACGAGGAGCAGTTGGCGGTGGTGGCGGAGGCGGGTGCCGTGCCGATCCTGATGGCCAGCCGCCACCTCGCCGCGTCCGCAAGAGGCCCCGACGACTACGCGGAGGTGTACGGGCGGCTGCTCTCCGGGCTGGACCGTCCGGCCATCCTGCATTGGCTGGGCCCCATGTTCGACCCGGCGCTCGAAGGCTACTGGGGCTCGTCCTATCTCGGCGCGGCGGCCGAGACCGTGCTCGCCATCATCGCCGAGCACGCCGCCAAGGTGGACGGGATCAAGGTCTCGCTGCTGGACGCCGAGCGCGAGATCGCCCTGCGTCGCCGCCTGCCCCCGGGAGTGCGCCTCTACACCGGGGACGACTTCAACTATCCGAGCCTCATCAGAGGCGACGACCGAGGCCACAGCGACGCGCTGCTCGGCATCTTCGACGCCGTCGCGCCCGCCGCCGCGACGGCGCTGCACGCCTTGGACGACGGCGAGCTCGACACCTACGAGGAGGTCTTCGCCCCGACCCTGCCGCTCGCCCGGCACCTCTTCGAGACCCCGACCTACTACTACAAGACCGGCGTGGTGTTCCTGGCCTGGCTGTCGGGGCATCAGCGGCATTTCCGGATGGTGGGCGGGCTGGAGAGCGCGCGTCCCGTCCTGCACCTGACCCGTCTGTTCCAGCTCGCGGACGCCGCGGGGTTGCTCCCCGACCCCGAACTGGCCGCTACGCGCATGCGCGCGTGGCTGACCGTCCAAGGGGTGCCGCAGTGACGCTGGAACGTTTCAGCCTGAACCAGTGGACGACGCGCTACTGGCCGCTGCCGGAACTGGTCGACGGCTGCGCGTCCCGGGGAGTCCGCGGGATCGGGTTGTGGCGGGAGCCTGTCGCCGAGTACGGCCTTGCCCGTACGGTGAAGATCGTGCGAGATGCGGGCATCACGGTGACCTCCCTATGCAGGGGCGGCTTCTTCCAGAAAGAGGACGCCATCGCGGACAACCGCCGTGCCATCGAGGAGGCCGCCGAGTTAGGCGCGCCCGTGCTCTTACTGGTCAGCGGCGGGCTTCCCGACGGCTCCCGTGACCTCGACGGCGCCCGCGAACGGGTGTCCGAGGCGCTCGCCGAACTCGCCCCGTACGCGGGAGAGCACAACGTCCAGCTCGCGATAGAGCCGCTGCACCCGATGTTCTGCTCGGACCGCTGCGTCGTGTCGACCCTCGCGCAGGCGCTCGACATCGCCGCTCCCCTGCCCGCGCACCAGGTGGGCGTGGCCATCGACACCTACCACCTGTGGTGGGACCCGGACGCCTACACCGGCATCGCCCGCGCGGGAGCCGAGGGACGGCTGGCCATCTTCCAGGTGGCCGACTGGACCACACCGCTGCCCGCGGGCGCCCTGACCGGCCGCGGGATGCTCGGCGACGGCTGTGTCGAGCTGCGCCGCTTCCGCGAGGCGGTCGACGCCGCCGGGTACGCGGGACCCATCGAGGTGGAGATCTTCAACGACGCGCTGTGGGCGATGCCGGGACCCGGCGCCCTCGACCTCACGCTGTCCCGGTTCGCGGAGCACGTGGAGTGACGGCGTCCGCCCGTACGTGGCGCGGGGCGGCGGGGGCGTGGCTGGGGATCGGGACGGCGCCCGGCGCGCTGGTGCTGGGGGCGCAGATCGGCGAGCGGCACGACGGCACGCTGCCGCTGGTGGCGCTCGTCATCGGCGGCGTGGTCATGTGCGCCTTGCTCGCCGCGCAGGGACGGCGCGGGCTGCGGCCGCCCGCCGGGGAGAACGCCACGCTCTCGGAGCTGTCCCCGCGTTACCTGCCGCCGGTGACCGACCGGGTGGTCACCGGCCTGCTCGGGCTCGCCATGATCGGCTGGTTCGGGTTCAACGTCGGGCTGGGCGGCGGCGCGGTGGCCGCGCTGACGGGGCTGCCGGACGTGGCCGGGGCGCTCGCGCTGAGCGTGCTGATCGCGGCTGTGCTGCTGTCCGGCGGCCGCTGGAACGGTCTCGCGGTGGTGACCACGCTCACCGCGATCGTGCTGATCGCGCTGGTGGCGGTACGGCTGCCGCCGCCCGCCTCGCCGATCTCGGTCGTCCCGTCCGGCGCGCCGCGGGACGTGGGCGCCGCCCTGGCCGTCGACCTGGCCGGCTACATCGGATACGTGTCGGTGTTCGCGGTGCGCGCGCCCGACTTCACCGTGGGCCTGCGCGGGCGCGGCGACCTGTGGTGGTGCGTGGGCCTGCTGGTGGGCCCGGCGCTGGCGGCGAGCGTGGTCGGCGCCGGTCTGGCCGCGGCCAGCGGGTCGTCGGACGTGGTGGCGGTGCTGGCCGGTCCCGAGGGGCTGCCGGTCGCCAACCTCTTCGTCGCCGTCTCGGTGATCGCGCCGACGCTGTCGGCCGTCCACTCCGGGGTCTTCGCCGCGCGCCGGTTCGCCGCGCGGCTGCCGTACGCGGCGACCGTGCTGGTGATCGCCGTCCCGGGCACCGTGCTGGCGTCCCTGCGGGTGGACCGGCTGCTGCTGTCCTGGCTGACGCTGCTGGCCGCCACGCTCCCGGCGCTCATCCCGCCGATGACCGCCGAGGCGGTGCGCCGCCGACGCGGCCACAGGGGCGGGCGGCGCCGGGTCTCCACGTGGCTGTGGGCGCCGGGCGCGGCGCTCGCGCTGGCGCTGACGCTCGCGGGGTACGCGGCGGCGGCACCGGCGGGGCTGGCGCTGTCGCTGCTCGCCACGGTCGCGCACGGGGCCTTCGGCGCGTTCCGTGCCGAGCAACGGGCACGGTAGGCAACGAGCACGGTAGGCAACGGGCACGGTAGGCAACGGGCACGGTAGGAGCCTTGACGGCCGCCGGGGCTTCTCGTACGTTCATGAAAGCGCTTCCAGAAAGCGCTTTCCAGCCTTCTCTCACCCCCCTTGGACGGCCGGAATGACGACACGCCGAACGAACCGCAGACCCGGATGGCGCGTGGCGACCGTGCTCGCCCTGCTGCTCACACTGCCGCTCACACTGCTCGCGGCCCCGCCCGCCGCCGCCCGCGACGACGGCCCGATCCTGGACCCGATCCCCGAGGACCCGGCGCCCTCCGGGCTGGGACTGGTCGTCAAGGAGGTCGCGCAGCTCCCCGAGTCCACGCCGACGCCGCCGGACATGGTGGTCGACCCGCGGCTGATGCGGCACAACCGGATCAACTACGTGGGCGAGGTGCCGGACGGCTCCGGCCGGCTCTACGTCCCCGACCTCAACGGCAAGCTGTACCTGCTGGACAAGAAGACCTACCGGCACACGGTCTACCTGGACGTCGGCGCGACCTTCGCCCCCGACTTCTTCTCCGCGCAGGGCCTCGGCGAGGGCTTCGGCTTCGTCGCCTTCCACCCCGCGTTCAAGAGGAACGGCAAGTTCTACACCGTCCACGTGGAGTCGGGGCCGGGCATCGCCGCCAAGCGGCCCGACCTGACGCCGCAGCCCAACACCGCCTACCACAGCGTGATCAACGAGTGGACGGCCGGCGACCCGTCCGCCTCCACCTTCCATGGCACCCGCAGGGAGATCCTGCGGCTGGGCTTCGGCGGCCGTATCCACAACATCCAGCAGATCGACTTCAACCCCAACGCCCGTCCCGGAGACGCCGACTACGGCAAGCTCTACATCGCGGCCGGGGACGGCGGCACCGCGAGCTCGTCCGCGACCGGCGGTGACCCGCAGAACCTGGCCGTACCACAGGGCAAGATCCTGCGGATCGACCCGTCCGGGAACGACAGCGCCAACGGCGAGTACGGGATCCCCGACGACAACCCGTTCGCCGGCCAACCCGGCAAGCTCGGCGAGATCTACGCCTACGGCATGCGCGACCCGCACCGGTTCACCTGGGACGCGTCGCCTCTGGGGGCGGACCCCCAGACCCCCTGGGCTTCGCCCGCAAAGCGATCACAGGGCGGCACCCACCGCATGTTCCTCGCCCACATCGGCGAGCACGCGATCGAGTCGATCCACCACATCGAGCCGGGCAGCAACCTGGGCTGGAGCCTGCGCGAGGGCGCGTTCCGGTTCGACACCACCGACCGCTGCTTCCTCTACCCGCTGCCCGCCGACGACGCCCGATTCGGCTACAACTACCCGGTCGCCGCGTACGACCACGACCCGCCGCCCGGCCACCCCTGCACGACCGACAGCGGCCACGCCATCTCCGGCGGCTTCGTCTACCGCGGCGCCCACCTGCCCGCGCTGCGCGGCAAGTACCTGTTCACCGACATCGTGGACGGCCGGCTCTTCTACACCGAGGAGCGGGACATGAAGCGCGACGTGGCGGGACGCGACCGCGCGCAGATCTACACGCTGCACGCCTACGACACCAGCGGCAACCCCGTCACGATGCGGCAGCTCGCCGGGGACGACCGCGTCGACCTGCGGTTCGGCTCGGACGCCAAGGGCGAGCCCTACCTGCTCGCCAAGGCCAACGGCAAGATCTGGAAGGTCGTCGGGACGCGCTCCTTCGCCGACTGCAAGACCGCCCCGGTACGGATCACCGACGCGGCGTCGGCCCGCGACTGGGCGCCGGTGACCCCGTCCAAGTGGCGGTTCACCGGGCGCGAGGTCATCCTGGCCGAGGCTGGCGAGGAGCGCCCCGGGCCACGGCGCCCGTTCGAGTACGCCGTCCTGCGGAAGGGGCCCGTGCTCGGCTCGTCCCGGATCGACGCCCAGGTCAGGCTGGACACCCCGGTCTCCGTCAGCAACCGTGACGTGATCATCGTGTTCGGGTACCGGGACGACACGCACTTCTACTACGCCCATCTGTCCAGCGACAACACCATCTACCCGCACAACGGGATCTTCGTGGTGAACGCCGCGGACCGGCTGCGGATCGACGAGCAGTGGAACGACCAGCGGCGCGTCGTCCACGGCGCCCCGCCCGCCGTCACCGACGCCGACTGGCACCGCGTGCGCGTCAAGCACTGCGCGGGCACGGGCGAGATCGGCGTCTACATGGACGGCTCGCACCGCCCGCTGATGACGGCCGTGGACACCACGTTCGACTCGGGACGGGTCGGGTTCGGCTCGTTCGACAACATCGGCCGCCTGCGCGGACTCACCGTCCTCGGGACGAGGAGCCACAAGTGACCATCCGATGCCCCAGGGTGGCGGCCCTGGCCACAGCCGCCACCCTGCTCGGCGCCTCGCTCGCCGCCGTCCCGGCCCATGCCCAGGGCCGGGACGGGGGCGGGCCCGGCCCCGACGTCATCCCCTCCCTCCGGCGCGACCTCGTCGCGTACTACGACTTCGACCACCCCGTACGCGGACAGCCCGGCAAGGAACGCGACCGCGGGTTCTCCGGGACGGACATCGACCTGGTCAACGGAGGCGCGGCCATGCGCGTCCGTGACCACGCGCACCGCCACAGCGGGCGGGCCGCGCAGTTCGGCCAGGTCGATCCGGACGCGGACGGCAACGACGACTGGAAGGCGGGCGTCTACTCCGCCACGGGCGTGCCGTCCCTGCGCGCCTACAACGCGGCGAGCGGCGCCACCATCATGGGCTGGTTCAAGATGACCGGACCGAACCCCAGCCCCAACACCACCACCCCGGATCCCACCGACCGGTACAACGCGGTCGGTCTCGCGGGGGTCCTCTCCGGCACCTCGCAGGGCCACGACGTCCGGGCCCTCCTGGAGCTGATCAACGTGGACGGCGTGCTGCGGCTGGTCGCGCTCGGCCGCCGGGTGGACGGCGCGTCCTCGCAGACCTTCGCCGCCGACGAGGACTGGCAGAGCATCCTGCCGCTCGGCACGTGGGTGCATCTGGCCGCGACGTTCGACTTCGACAACGGCACGATGGCGCTCTACAAGAACGGCAGGCCGCTGTCCGGCTTCTCCACGCTGCCCGGCGACCCCTGGCAGCTTGAGGGCCCGCCCGAACCGGACCTCACCAGCCCGTCCGACCCGGCCGGAATCAAGATCGGCGGTAGCTTCCCGCAGAACACCCTGGAACGCAACCCCTGCAACTGCCGGATGGACACGCTGATGTTCCTGGACCGGCCCGTGACCGCGGCCGAGGTGAAGCGCCAGTACCGGCGGGGCTGACCCCGTCCGGGCCCTGGGCCGCCGCCGCTAGCCCGCGGCGGCGGCCCAGAGGGAGGTGTGCTCGTCGTCCATGTCGCGGCAGCGTTGCAGGAAGCTCGCCGCGCCCGTCACGGCCGCGTTCAGCGTGTTGGGCGCCACCCGGACGGGCAGGCCGGTCTCCTTGGCGATCAGCTCGTCCAGTCCGGGGAGCGCGGCGCTTCCGCCGGTGAGCGTGATCCCCGCGGCGCAGATCGCCGCCGCGAGTTCGGGCGGCGCCACGGCGATCCCGGCGCGGACGGCCTCCACGATGGCGGCCAGCGGCGGGCCGATCGCCTCCCGCACGTCGGCGGAGGTCAGCACCGCCGTGCAGGGCAGCTCGCTGTACTTGTCCTTGCCGTGGACGAGGGCGACCCCGTCCCGCCCCGGCAGCGCGGCGCCGATCCGCAGCTTGACCGACTCGGCCGTGGAGGGCGCCAGGACCAGCCCGTACTCCCAGCGGGCCTGCGCCATGATCGCCTCGTCCAGGGTGAGGCCGCCGACCAGAGCGGTCCTGGAACCGAGCAGCTCGGTCCCGATGATCACGCCGACATCGGTGACCTGTGCCCCGATGTCGGCGACGACCACGACGTCCTCCGGATTCCTCGGCAGCCCGACGCCGGCCGCCGCCGCGAGCGGCGTCGCGACGACCGTGAGCCCCCGCGCGCCCGCCCCGTACGCGGCCGTCCGCACCGCGCCCAACTGCACCTGCGTGATCCCGCTCGGGACGGTCACGGCCATGCGCGGCTTGGCCATGTACGCCTTGTAGTGCCAGCGGTGACAGGAGCGCATCAGCGAGCGCAGCAGGGTCTCGGTGTCGGCGGCCTCGGCGGGCACCCCGTTGCGGATCGGGCGGATCAGCTTCACGCCCCGCTCACCGGCCAGGTCCAGCGCCGACGTCCCGGCCGCCAGCAGCCGCCCGTTCGAGGCGGAGCGTGCGATGGCGGACGGTTCGCTGGCCACCACGCCGCGTCCGTTCACGTGCATCCTGACCGTGGCGCTGCCGAGGTCCACGGCGGTGGCACGGCACGGGAAGTCCCCCAGCCGCGCACGCCCCTGGTGAGCCATGCCTCCTGCCCCCTGGTTCTCGTGACCGATCCGCTTGACGCTCCTCCCATGTCCTCACCCCGCCGGGTTTGCCCTAACACCAGCGACGAATCCCGGTATGGCAAATGGCGGGCCTTGTCCGCCTGAGCCTGGGCGTCCGTCCCGATCATGGGGAGTGGCCGGTTCCCGCGGGTCTCGGTACGGTGGCCCGGAGGGTCGGCGAGCCTGATGATCCAGCCCCCGGAGGGAGACGGCGTGCGCGTCGTAGAGCGTCACGAACTCGATCTTGCGTTCGCGAAGGAGCAGGTCGGGCGGTTCCACAAGCGCGCGATGGAAAGCGACATCCCCAGGCTCACGCGCACCCCGGCACGCCTGCGCGACCTGCTCACCCACGCGCTGGGCGAGCTGGGGTACCGGTGCGCGGCCGACCCCGGCGCCTACGAGGGGCACACCTGGGAGGCCGCCACGCTGGCCATGCAGGCCGGGGCCGCCGTCTTCCAGGTCGCGCAGCGCACCGAGGGCACCGTCGAGTGCAAGATCTACACCGAGCCGGTGGCGATCCCGGCGACCGGGCCGACGCACTGGTCGAACGAGGCCAACTGGCTCAAAGCGCTGTTCCTCACGATGATCTGCCGGGAGCGCGAGCGCACCGACATGCTGTGCGCCGTCCCCGAGGAGCTGCTGCGGGCCTCGGACGCCGGCGGGGTCCCGCTCCCCTACCTGGAGCACTGGGGCCGCGCCCTGCGCACGTGGTGGCGGCGGGAGCCCGAGCACTACGACCACCTGATCGAGGCCGTGCGGCAGGCCGACCCGGACGCGCCCGGCCTGGACCGCGACGGCGGCGAGCACATCGCGCTGCTGGCGTTGCCGCGGATGAAGATGTTCAAGGCGATCGCCGAGAACGACGAGGCCGCCTTCAACGGCGCCCTGTTCGAGGCGCTCGAACTCCACCGCACCTACTGGACGCGGGACGACGAACGCGCCGCCAACTCCACGTCCTACATCGCCCTCGAACCCCTCGCGCTGGCATGCCTGGCCAGGGAGTTGGGGTTCACCATCGACGTCCAGTCGCCCTACATCCCCGAGGCGCTGCTCGACGGCCGCTGGGTGGGTGAGTTCCCCACCTGACCGCTCTGGTCCTAGGGAGCTCTAGGAAGCGGGCGGGGGCGGCCCCATGAGAAGGCCCTGCCATTCGAGGGTGCGTATCGCGGCCTCATGCGCCGCCGGGCCGACCTCGGGCAACCGGAACCCCTGGGAGCGGATGTGCTGGACCAGGTCAGGGGCGGGCGCGACGCCATGGGCGCGGAGATGGTAGGGGACCCCTCCCAACCAGACCCACGTGCCGTCGGTATGGAAGGTGTTCGGGACCCTTGCGGGACGTCCCGGGTCGTAGCCGTCCGCAAGGGGCGCGCCGCCGTCCCACACCACGGGCGCCTGCTCCAGGTAGGCGATCAGGGCGTCCCGCTCGTGGTCCGGGACGGGCGGACGCTGCACCACCGCCACGTCATCGGGCGCGGGATTGAACGCGATGGGCAGGGACTGCTCATAGCGAGCGGCGAGCCGCCCCAGCTCGTAGAGGCTTGCGGCGGTCTGCTCTTGCGCGTCCTGCGGAACGGCGCCCGCGCCCTCCGCAGACATCGCACGGCAACGCGCCAGCGCCTCGATCGCGGGCACACCCTGCTCGTACAGCTCGCGTAGGCGAAGGACCCACGGGCCACCGGCGTTCACTCCCGCGACGCCCGCGTCCTTACGCGCCATATAGGAGGCGGCGTTCTCCGTGGGGGAGGCCCACAGGTAGCCGAGCAGGACCGATCCTCGCATGACCGGCAGATACCGGACCGGCCCCTGCGTCTCGGGCGTGTAGCTGGGCGGCAGTTCGAAGGTCAGCGGGCCCCAGCCCTTGGACCTGTCGGCCGGCGTGCCGTCCGGGTACTCCCCGTCCTGGATCAGCGGACCGGGCGTCGGCGGGCGCCCAGGGTCGGCCAGCGCCTCCACCTGTTGCAGCGAACCGGCCGTCTCCTCCCGCACACCGGCCGGGACGCCGCCGCCCCGCGGATCCTCGGGCGCCCCGATCCAGCGGCGGATCGCCTCCCGCGCGGGCAGCCCCTCCGCGTAGGCCCGCTGGAGCCGTTCCTCCCAGATGAAGAGCGCGTACCAGCCCTCCTGGAAGAACTCCCTGCGCCGCAGGAAACCTGCGGCCCTGTCGGTCACCGACGCCCACAGGAAACCGATATGGCGCCCGCCCAGCATCACCGGCAGGTAGACCACCGGCTTGCGCGTGAACGGTTCGTAGGTCTCCGGCGGCGGCTCCCTGTACGCGGGCACCCCCGACGGAGCCCCGGACGGAGGGAACCCGCCCGGCGGCGGTGACGGTACCTGGGGAGGTTGGCTCACAACGGCCTCATCGGGACGAACTCGTGATGGCGGTGACGGCGTCCTTGCGCGCGTCCTCGCTGACCTCGGGCAGCCGGAAACCGGCCGCCCTGATGTGGGCGACCAGGTCGGGTTCCGGGGGGACGCCGTGCGTCTGGAGGTAGTAGCCCACGGCGCCCGGCCAGATCCACGTCCCGTCCGTGTGGTAGGTCAGCGGCACGCTGGACGGCCGCCGCGGGTCCATGAGATCGGGGTCGAGGCTCCGCGCGGCCAGGACGATCGGCGCCTGCCGCAGGTACCGCACGACCGCCTCGCGCTCGTCGTCGGGCACCGCCGGGCGCTGGACGACGGGCGTGCCGTCCGGAGCCGTCGAGTCGAACGGCCGGGCCATGCGCAGCCCGCTCCCGGCCGGCGGCTGGGTCATCGCGCTCCCCTCCCTTACCTTTCCTGTCCGTTGTCGTGCCCGTTCGCGCCCGGAGGAAGGTATCCGCGGCCCCGGGCGCGCAGTTCGGCCTCGAAGAGCCCGTGCGTCCGCTCGCGGAGGGTGCGGACCAGGGCGGCCTCCTCGGCCGTCAGGTCGCGTCCCTCGGCCCTGGCGGTGTCCTCCAGGCCGTTGATGGTCTCATACAGGGCGTGGACGGGACCTTCGCCCTTGACGTGGCGGGCGCGGTACTCCTCCACCCTCTGGACGAACTCGTCCCGCGTCACCGTCTCGATGTCCGCCTGCGTCCCGTAGCGGATCTTCCGGACATAGCTCATGTCGCGCAGGAACTCCCCGGTCTGCGGGGAGACCGCGAGGCAGTCCAGCCCGCCTCCGGGCGGCCCGACGAAGACGACCGGCCGCCCTTCGTAGACGTAGTACTGCGGGAGGTCGCTCATGTCCTCGTCTCTTCGGCCGGGGTCTCTTCGTTCGAGGCGGGCGCGAGACCCAGACGGGGAAGTTCGAGGTCGTCGCCGGTGCGCTCGTTCCACGCCTGGTAGGTCCAGCCATCGGGGCCGGCGATGCCGTAACCGTCCCGGAGGGCCGTCACGACGCTGTCGGCGAGGTCGCGGTACTGCCGGGACGACGCGGGCCAGGAAAGCGTCCGCCACCAGTTCTCATGGCCGGGGGGCAGGGGTTCGTTCCATCCGGCCCGAGCGATCGCCCGTTCCCCTTCCCGCGTGGCACGAGCCGGCTCGGGAAGCCAGGAATTGACGACGACGTAGGCGACGAGCTCGGCGTCTCCCTGGGAGAACTGCGCGTACCGGCCGCGCTCGTCGGGCTCGGACACCACCAGGAGCGCACCGGCCGGCAGCCCGGCGAGCTCCTCGGCCAGGCCGCTGGCGAACTCCTCCCACGTCATCACAGCTCCTGGTACACGTCCCGGTCGTATTCGTCGATGTACTCGTTGGTGGAGAGCGCGATATCGACGATCACCGAGTACTTGAGCACCGAGACGGTCGAGTTCTCACCACGCCACCGCACCTCGGGGGTCTCTCCGGGGAGCCGGTGCGTCGGCGGGCCGAGCGCGGCCGACACCGCCTCGACCGACTCGGCGAAGACGTCCTGGAGCCAGGCGCGTTCCTCGGCCGACTCCCGATCGATGTCCGAGCACACCGCCGCCCGGACATGCACCGCCCGGCCCTCCTCGAATTCAAAGTTCCCGGTGGCGATTCCGAATCTCGTTCCCAGCCGGGCCCCCATTTCACGAAGGGACTCGACCGTCCAGTCGAAGGCCGCGGCGATCGCGGGGACATCGTCCGGATCACGCGGCCACTCGAGAGCGCGCAACCGCAGGGCCATATCCGCGAGTTCTTGATCGGACAGCCTCCGGAAGTCACTCATGGACCGTCATCCTACTACCGGCCTCAGACCGGCGACCCGGCGCGGCACGAAGGGGGCGCCGCCCCTCGTCAGATCGAATCGCGACCACTTCACATTACCGGCCTCATCGGAATGGACGGTGTAGTACTCGACCTGAAGCGTCCCGTTGTCGAGCGCCTTCTGGAGCGCTTCCCGCAAGTCCGGGCGGTCGCGCAGCGCGGCCTTCAGGTCCGGATCGCGCTCCAGCACCCAGGCGAGGTACTCGGGGGTGCCCTGCTCCGCCTTCTTGCCGCCATCGACCAGCCGCCCGCCCAGGTCGGAGCCGACGCCCTTGGCCTCCACCACGGTGAGACGCGGAGGATCCCTGGTGAGGGCGGCGGTCACGTCCAGGGTTCCGGGCACCCCCGGCTCGTCGTCCACCAGCGGTGTGAGCCGGACGCCTCCGGCGGCGTTGGTGGCGAAGTCGATGGCCGCGACCATTCCGAGCCGCTCGCTGAGGCGCACCAGTTCCTTGTTCTTGGCGGTGTACTGGCGGGCGAGATCGGAGAGCCTGTCCAAGTCGTCGATCAGGGCGGCCCGGCGCTGCGGGTCCAGCGCGGTGTTATTGCGCACCGCCTGCGCCGCGGATTCGAGCGTATCGCGCAGTTTCTTCTGACCCAGATCGTGAATCCGCTCGATTCCGTAGAGATTGCCGCCGTCCTCTTTCTTCGGGAATCCCGCTATTCCGGGCAGCGCGTCTATCTGGGCCCGCAGCGCATCCTTTTCGGCCTCGACCTTCGCGCGCTGCGCGGCCAGCTCGTCGAGCCTCCGTTTGGCCTCGTCGCTCGGAGTGTGGTCATGGGGCCCGTCGGCCACCACGGCCTCGAAGTCGTAGGGACGTTCCCGGAACTTGTCCTTGACGAACCGCCCGGTCTTCTCGTCCTGCAACTGCTGGGTCAGCTCGTTACGGAAGGTGCCCGGATCGTCCCCGTCGAAGTGCAGCCTGCCGTCCGGGGTGCGGAACGTCGTCTCCGGGTCGCCCTCCCTGTGCAGCCTGCCGTCCGGCCCGGTGATCAGCGGCGGAGGATCGTCCTGGGACGGCGCTGCCCTCGCGGCGAGATCGGTACGCGGCCCGGCGTCCTGGCCTTCCGGCGGATCCGAGGGGTATCCGTCGTGGCCGGCGGGCGTGGTGGTGCCGTTGGGGTGGTGGGCCGTCCACGAGCCGTTCGGAGGCCAGGTGGGCTGCGGGCTGCCGTCCGGACCCCGCTCGGCGGACGACGCGAAGACGTTGCCGTCGCTGTCGGACCAGGCCAGGCCGTGCGGGGCCAGGACGGGGACGCCGAGCCTGCGGGACAGTTCGGCGGCGAAATCACCCTCGCCCGTCCGGCACGACAACAGCATGACCTCGCGGCCGTTCCAGTTCGGGTCGTTGCGGATGAGCGCCGCCACGTCGTCCACGCTCAGCCTGCGCCCGCCCACGCGCACGCCATCCGGGTCCCCGTGCGCGTCGACGACGAACCGCCGCGGATCCGCGGGGACGCGGCGGGCCAGATCGCGCATGCCGTCCTCGCCCGGGCCGTAGAAGGCGCGTCCGGCCAGGGTGGATGTGCTGTCACGGAAGACATCCCGCAGATGCTCCGGCAGGTCGGCCGGGACGTGTTGGCCGGCGGGCGCCTCGGCCTGATGCGAGGGCTCGGCGGCGTGCTGGGGGCTCGGGGCGTCCTGGTACCAGCCGTACTGGGACGCCGCCGGGGGCCGCGCCGGACCGGCGGGCCGTCCGCTCAGGTCGGCGCCGGGGCCGCCGTCGCGCGGGCCTGGCGGCGGGACGTCCTGAAGCGCCCGGTCGAGGGCGTCCTTGAAGCGGCCGATGACCCGTTCGTTGATCGCCCGGTCGAGCGCGTCCTCCTCCGGGGTCAGCGGACGGTTCTGCTCCTCGGCCGCGTTCGGCAGGTCGCGGCGCACCTCGTACAACGCGTGCTCGTAGGCGGCGACCTCGTCGATCGACTTCAGATGCAGCCGCAGCTCGCCGATGTGACCGTTCGGCATGCGGACGGTCAGCTGGACGTCCCGATAGCCGCTCGGAACGGGGTTGAGCATCCGGTCCTTGAACGACACGATCTCGATCCCGTGCCGGGCCGCGACCGAGCGGAGGCCGTCGAGCGCCCGGTACAGGTCCGCGACCGTATCGAACTGGATCTTGGCGCCCAGCAGATCGTTCAGCCGGCTCGCGTCCCCGCCGTAGTCACCCATGATCTTGTCGAGGGCCCGCACACGGTCCTTCTCACCGGGACGCATATGCGGTTCCCCGCCCAGCGCCGGATCGTGCACCAGCGCCCGCAGCGCCGGAACCGACTCGCGCATCCGCTGGTACAGGCCGTCCAGGTAGGAGTTCAGGTACGGGTCGTTCCTGCCGTTGGCCGGATCCACCTGGGACGGGTCGAAGTCCGGCTGGGACGGCGCGACCCGCGGGTTGCGGTCCTCGCCGGGACGCCGGCCCTCCTGCACCTCGCCCGCCAGCCGCTCGCTGATCTCGCGCTGCGCGTCGGTGAGAGGAGTGGGCTCGGCCTTCGGCCCCGTCCCGTCCAGGATCGCCTCGGGACCGCGCCGCTCCACGTCCGCGACCGCCTGCTCCAGAATGCCGACCGCCTCGGGGTGGCCGAGCAGGCTGTTGAGCGTTTTGGGACGGGACAGCAGCGACTCCCGCAGCGACGTCTCCAGCGCGTTCAGCCCGTCCCCGGCGACGATGCGCGCCAGCTCCGGGTGATGGGGAAGGTCCTCCTCAAGCCGGCGGCGGAGGTCGCTCCCGAGAGGCTCGCCCGCCCGCTCCAGCATCCGCTGGACCTGCGGGTCGTCCATGACGCGCCGCACCGTGTCGTCCGGCCGGCGTGCGGCCTCCGACGGTGGTTCCGCGCCATGGTTCGCGTCGCCCTCACTCGGCGACGAGGCCAGCTCACCGCCGCGCGCCGCCACGGTTCCCGGAGGCGGACCCGGCGGGATCGCGGTGGCCCGGATGTCGTAGACGGGCCTGCCTCGCTCATCCACCCCCCGGTACTCCACGCTGGTGATCTCGTACCGGGTGCCGCGCGGCAGGATCAGCTCGCGCTGGTCCGGATAGGCGCTGTCGTGCCCCATCCAGACACCGCGCGACCCGGGCGGCAGGTCGATGTGCATGTGGTAGCTGAACGGGTTGCCGTCCACGGTCGCCGGATCCCGCCCGAGCGAGGTGGACATGTACGCGGGCTCGGTCTGCGTCGACCCCACCAGCAACGCCGGGTCGCGGCTCCCCAGCGGCGTCCCGTCCGCGAGCCGCATGAACGACACATCGTGCAGCCCGCGCTCCACCTGGATCGGCTCGGGAAGCGGCTGGTTCAGGGCCTGGTCGAGTTCGGCGATCCGCTGGTTGAACGCGTCCACCGTGGGCGGCCCGCCCAGGTACTGGGCCAGGAACTCCCGCTGCTGCGAGGACTGCACCAGGCCGGCGATCCGGTGCTCGGGGTTGGGGAACGACAGGATGTGTTGCAGCAACGCCCGCTGCTGAGGCGACAAGCCGGGGTTGGACCACAGGCGATGCAGGTCCGCCGTCCGCGGCACGTAGCCGCCGTTCATGCGGGCCAGCTCCCACGCCGCCCGGTGCTCGTTCTCGATCCGGTTCAGGTAGCCGGGCAGATCCGCCCCGGGACGCAGGAACGGGTTCGGCATCGACTGCACCGTGTACCAGTGCAGCGCCTGCTGAAGCTGGGGCGGCAACCCGTCGAACACATGCCCCAGATGGTTCTCGCCGTACGCGTCGCCCTCGGCATCGCTGTCGAAGCGCCGCACCCCGTCCGGCCCCACCTGCCCGGGTGCCGGGTCGGCAGGCGGAGGATCGGCCGCGGTCCACCCGCTCGACGACACCTGCCCGTTCTCGTCCACCCGGACCGGCCCCGTCGGGCTGACCACGCGAACCCCGAGCTCCTGCGCGAGCCGCCGCCCGTACTCCCCGCCACCCACGTTGTCCGCGAGCAGCATGACCTCGCGGCCGTTCCAGTTCGGGTCGTTCCGGATGAGCCGCGCCGCCTCCTCGGGCCGCAACCTGCGCCCACCCGGCGCCAGCCCATCCCTGTCCCCAGGCCCGTCCAGCACGAACCGCCGAGGATCCGCCGCAACCCTCCGAGCCCGCTCACGCAACGCCGGATCATCATGCAGCGACCGCCCGGCCGGAGTCTCCCCACCCCGAGTGTCAGCCCCCACCCCGGGCTCACCAGGCGCCCGCGGCTCCCCACCCGAACTGGAATCCCCGGCCAACCGAGAATCAACAGCCGCCCCAGACCCCGCCACCCGCGGATCAGCAGGCGTTCCAGAACTCGACGCCCGCGCATCACCGGGCGCACCTGTGGACGTACGAGAATCGCCGGACGTGCGCTGCCCAGCGACGCCGCCCGGGTCCGAAGCCGCACGCGGATCAGCCACATCCCGCGAATCCGCAGACGTGCGCGACCCCGCATCCCCTCGCGAATCAGCACCAACACCCGAAGACGCCGCCACCCGCGGATCACCGGGCGATCCGGAACCTGCCACACCCGGATCACCGGGCGTGCCCGCCGGTGCGCGGGAATCAGTGCGCTGCCCAGCGACGCCACCCTCACTCGCACGTCCACCAGCAGGCGCCGCCGAACCCGTTGGGGTAGGCGAACCAGAAGACACACGCGGATCGCCAGGCATTCCTGAGCTTGGTGTGCGGACATCGGCGGGCGTGCGCTGCCCAGCGGTGCCCTCAGGACCCGAAGGCGCTGTCGTGGCCACCGAGCTGGGCGCGCTAGCGGGCACACGTGGATCGCTTGGCGTGCGCTGGCCGGTGGTGCTTTCCGGGCCTGAAGCCGTACGCGACCCCGCTCTTGGATCAGCGCCAGTGTCCGAAGGCGTTGTCGCAGCGGGCGTGCGGGAGTCGGGGCGCTGTTCGGCGGCGGTGCCCTCGCCTGCGCGCCCAGCGGCGGGCGCAGTTGGGGTAGGCGAGTGAGAAGGCGCACGTGGATCGCTAAGCGTGGGTTGTCCAGCGTTGCTTTCTGGGACTGAAGCCGCGCGCGGGTCTCGCGGCCCCGCGTCGGCTCGTGGATCAGTGCCAGTGCTTGAAGGGGCTGCTGCGGGCGTCCAGGAGCCGGAGTCCGACCTCGCGTTGGATGTGGCGCCCGGACTCGCCGGGGCTCGGGCATCGCCGGGCGTTTCGGGGCTTGGTGTAGGTGGGGTGGGGGTGTCCGGTTGTTGGCCGGGGCCTCGGGAGGCGGCTGGGGTTCTTGCGGTGTCGGGAGGGGTGGTGACGGGGTGGCCTGGGGCGTGGCCCGCGGTGCCGGACGGGGTGGTGTCGCCGTTGGGGTGGTGGGTGGTCCAGCCGCCGTTCGGGGGGAGGTCGGGCAGGGTGCGTCCGTCCGGGCCGGTGGTGCCCGAGGAGGCGTAGACGTTGCCGTCGGCGTCGGACCAGGCGAGGCCGTGCGGGGCGGTCACGGGGACGCCCAGGCGCGCGGCCAGTTGTTCGGCGAAGGTGCCGCCCGCCGTGTCGCACGACAGCAGCATGACCTCGCGGCCGTTCCAGTTCGGGTCGTTGCGGATCAGGTCCGCGACGTCGTCGACGCCGAGCCTGCGGCCGTCGACGATCACGCCGTCGGCGTCGCCGTGGGCGTCCACGACGAACCGGTCGGGGTCGGGAGGGACGCGCTGGGCGAGGTCGCGCATGGGAGCGTCGTCCGCGCCGTAGAAGGACCGCCCGGCGGGTGTGGCCTCGCTGTTGCGGTAGACATCGCCCAGGTGGGACGGCAGTCCCTCAGGTGCTCCGGTGTCCTGCTGGTCCGCCGTGCCGGGGTCGTCGGTGGACTCGGCCGACTCGCGGTGCCGCGGGCCGTCGCCGTCCTGGGGCGGGGCGCCGCCGCCGTCCGTGGTCTCCCCGCTCAAGTCGAACTGGCGGCGCTCGTATCCCGCGTAGTACGGGTTCCCGTCGTCGTCGATGCCCACCTTGGCGCGGGCGTAGTGGTATTCGAGCTGTCCGTCGTCCAAGGCGTCGCGCAGCGCGTAGGCGAGGTCGGCGTCGTCCCCGCCGCGCTGCTCCATCGCGTCCAGCAGGCTGTCGACATAGGCCGGGTGGCCCTGCTGGTAGGAGAACCCGCCCTCGCCTATGCGGGAGCCGAGCTGGGCGGACGGCCCCTTGGCCTCGATGACATAGTGCCGCACCTCGCCCGTCTCGGGGTCGGTGACCCGGTACACCTGGTCGAACTCGCCGCTGCGCGCGGTGCGGGCGGGTTCGCCGTCGGCGTCCGGACGCGGGAACAGTTGCTCGACCTGGACCTCCCGGTCCCCGTACCGGTCGCGGAGCAGGTCGGCGAACGCGTCCCTGGCGGCGTTCTCCCCGAGGTCCTCGCCCAGGCCGGTCTGCTCCTCGAACGCCTGGCGCCGTTCCTCGAAGTTCTCGGGCGAGGAGTCGTTCTTGTAGTTCTCGGCGGCCTCCCTGGCCCGTTCGATGGCCTCCGAACGCTGGTCGATGAGGCCCTGGAGTTCCGCTCGCCGCTCGGGGGTGGCGGACTGCGAGACGGGCTGCGGCTCCACGTACTGGGCGCGGACGACGGGCCTGTCCGGGAGCGGGTCCCAGCCGCCGCGTTCGGCGTTCCAGGCCAGCGGCGGGTGGACGTGTCCGTCCGCGTCCGGGGTGGTGGTGCGGCGGATGGCCTGGCCCTCGCGCAGGTAGTAGTTGCTCCAGTCGAGGGTCTCCCGCTTGAGCCGGCGCGTCTCGGGGGAGTCCTTGACCGAGTCTCCGGGGGTCCGTTGCGGGTCCTGCGTTCCCGCGTCGTCGTCCCCGCGTGAGCGTGGCGCGGGGTCCCCGTCCTGCTGGGGTGTCCTTCCGTCCCCTTCGGAGCCACGCGGTGGGACGGAGTCGCCTGCGAGCGACGACGACGGTGAATCCGTACGTGGCGGGGTGCCACCGGTTGGCGAGGGCTGTTCGGTCGGTGTGCTCGCCGGGTCGGGCCTGGCGGCGGGCGCGGCGCCGTCGGGGCGCTGCGTCCCTGCGGGGGTGGCCGGGTCCGCGGTTCGCGGGGGTGGCACCGTGCTCGCCGGATCCGGCCTGGCGGCCGGTGTGGGGCCGTCGGGTCGTGGCGCCGTGGGTGGGTCTGCTGGGCGGGGACGGGTGCCGCCATTGGCGGGAGTGGTGTCGGTTCGTCCGGGGCGCGTGCTCGGCGGCTGCGATTCGGGACGGGTCAGCGGGTCCCTTGCCGGCGGGCGGGTGTCGGTGGACGGGGATGGCGAGGGGCGGGACCCTGGTGAGCCGCCGCCCGATGGGGATCCGCCGCCACCGGCCATCCCGGGGGCGCCGCCCATGGGGACGGCGCCGGGTGAGGCCGCGGGGCCGGGTGTCGCGCTGCCCGCCGGGGTGCTCGCCGCCGCGGGCGCGGGCGCGCCCCCGGCCGTGGACGGGCTCCCGGACGCGCCCGCATCGCTCGGCATGGACGAGAGTGACGCACCCGGGATCGTTCCGGGAGCGGGGCCGCCGCCACCGCCGGTGTCACCGGCCAGCAGGCTCGCGACGCGGTTACCGCCGCCGGACGTGCCGCCGTCCGAGGAGCCACCGCCCGGCGATCCACCGTCGCTGTGAACCGGCGTCGGTTGCGGCGATCCACCCGGTGACGAACCGCCGCTCTCCGTGCCTCCGGTGGACGGCGTCGGCGAGCCGTGGCTGCTGGAGGTGTCGGTCGAGGGGCCACTGGACGGCGAGGACGAACCGGACCCGTCCGTGCTGCCGCCGGGGCTTGAGTAGGTGGAGGGCGGCCCGCTTGAGGAGTCCGAGCCTCCGGGCGGTGGGCCTGAAGGTGATCCGCCAGGCGATGGGCCGTCGCCCGTGCTCGGCGCGGGGCCATGGGTCGGGCCGGAGCCGGGGTTCGATCCGCCATCGCCACCGCTCTGGCCGGAGCCCCCGCCATCGCCGTATCCCGTGCCTGGAGCGGGGCCGGAGCCCGCGTGGGTGCCGCCGTCTCCGCTGGAGCCCGTTCCGGGGCTCGGGCCGCCTTCGCCGCCGGTTCCCGAGCCGCGGCCTGGACCGGAGCCGCCCGGGTCCGAACCCGAACCGGGGCTTCCGGGATCCGATCCTGGGCTGGAGCCGCCGGGGTCCGATCCGCCCGCGGGGTTCGAGCCGCCGCCGTCGTCGGAGCCTCCCGGGTTCACACCGCCGCCCGCGTTCCCCGAGCCGAACTCGCCGAGACCGCCTCGCGCACCACCGATGGCGCCGCCGGCCGCGCCGGAGGTGGCGCCCTTGGCGATGTCCTCCCACGAGAGGCTTTCGCCGTGAATGGCGGCCGAGGCCACGGTGCCCGCGACGCCGCTGATGGCCTCGGAGGCGCCCTCCCGCACGGCGCCCTTGAACGTGCTGCCGAGCGCGGTGTCCGCGGCGCCGTCGACGCCGGGGATCTTGCCCAGGCCGCCGGCGACACCGCCGGAGATCGCGCCGCCGATGGCGCCGTCCACGGTGGACCGGAGCGTCTGGCCCCAGTTGATCCCGTCCCGGTTGCCCTGCGCCACCTGGATGCCCTGGATCAGCAGGTCCAGGCCGCCGCCTTCCAGCGCGCCCATGACCGCCCCGTGGATGATGACGTTACGGGCCAGCCAGGACAGCAGCCGCTGGAAGATCGTCCGGGAGGCGATCTGCGCACCCGCCTCCACCGCCGGGATCGCGGCCGTGGACGCGCCGAACGTCGCGAAGGCCGAGTAGATCAGCATGATGATCTCGATCGCCGTGATGATCAGCAGGGCGATGAACATGTACTTCGCGTACTCGATGTCCGTCGCGCCGTCGTTCATCACCTTGGCGAGCTGATCGCACGCGTCGGCCAGTTTCGTCAGCCGTTGCGGATCGGTGCTGACCCAGGTGTCCCAGTGCGCCCTGAAGCGTTCGGCGGCGTAGCCGTCCAGCGTGCTGACCACGTCGAACGCCACGCTGCCCAGGTCGTCGATCAGGTTGCGGACCTCACCGCCGGCGGTCGTCCAGCCTTCGGCGACCCGCCGCATGGCGGTCTCGTCCCCCTCCGGCCAGTCGGCGCCCACGATCCAGGACAGCCATTTGACCGAGTCGGGGATCTCCATCCCCACGGGTCAGGTCCCCCTGATCGTCGCGGCGTCCTCGGCGGCTTCGTACTGCTTGGCCATCTGGTCGACGCCCTTGCGGACCTCTTCGAGGCCCTTCGCCAGCTCGCCGAACAGCTTGAGCACGTCCTGGCTCGGCTTGAGGTAGTTCTTCTCGAACTCCTGGCCGGTCTTGTCGCCGCCCCAGCACTTGCCCTCGGCCGAAATGGCGGCGTTCAGCCGGTCGTGGATCCTCTTCAGGGTGCTCGACCCGGTGGTGAAGCCGCGTCCGGCGCGCCGCAGCCCCTCGGTGTCGACCTGTAGTTCGTACGTCATCGGTCCAGCAATCCGTAGCGTTCGCGGACGGCGTCGAAGTCACGGGGCGGCTCGCGGACCAGCTTGGTGAGGTCGAAGCCCTCCTCGGTGGCGCCCTCGGGGACCAGCCCCTCCATGGCCTGCTTCATTTGCGCGGAGACCTCGCCGACGGCCTTGCCGGACGCCTCCATCACGGCCTCGGCCAGTTCCTCCGAGCCGAGCCTGCGCAGGCCGCGCGGGTCGAACTCCACGGAGGTCAGGCGGCCCTGGCGGTCGACCTTGACCTTGACGGTCCCGTCCTCGGACTCCCCTTCGGCCTCGATCGCGGCCAGCCGCTCCTGTAGCTGCTTCAGCCCAGCCTGGCGGCGCTTGTACTCCGCCAGCAGCTCATCGATGTGAGCCTGCCACTCCGCGCGCACCCCTGATCCCTTCGCGATCCCCTGGCACGGCCGGTCGTCACCTCGCCCGTCATCTGATCAAGACGCGGCCGAAAGCTTCATTGTTCATGAATGCGCCGGATTTCTCCATCCCTCTGCATAACCGGCGCTCTTGATCTGCGGAAACGCCGAAAATCCCGGACAAGGTGATCAACCGCGCGACGCGGGCCCGTTCCGCCGGACGATCAACCCGCGGCACGGAGGCGTTCGGCGACGCGCTCGGGCGGGACGTCGTTGATCCACGCGCCCATGCCCGACTCCGAGCCCGCCAGGTACTTGATCTTGTCGGGTGCGCGGCGGATGGAGAACAGTTGAAGGTGCAGGCGGAGCAGGTCGCGTCCCTCCCCCACCGGGGCCTGGTGCCAGCCCGCGACGTACGGAAGCGGCGCCCCGTACAGGGCGTCGCAGCGGCGCAGCAGGTCCCGGTACAGGACGGCGAGCTCGTCGCGCTCGTCCTCGGTGAGCCCGGCCAGATCCGGTACGTGCCGGTGCGGCATCACATGGGCCTCGACCGGCCAGCGCGCCGCGGCCGGGACGAACACCGTCCAGTGCTCACCGGCCCGCACGATCCGCGAGCCGGCCGCGCGTTCGGCGGCCAGCACGTCGCCGAACAGCTCGCCGCCCGTCGCGTCGCGGTGCGCGGACGCCCGCTCCAGCATCCGCGCGGTACGGGGCGTCACGAACGGGTAGCCGTAGATCTGCCCGTGCGGGTGGTGCAGGGTCACGCCGATCTCCACGCCGCGGTTCTCGAACACGAAGACCTGCTCGACCTCCGGCATCGCGGACAGCGCGGACGTGCGTTCCGCCCATGCCTCGATCACGAGCCGGACCCGGGACAGCGGCAGCCGCGCGAGCGTCGCGTCATGGTCGTCGGTGAAGCACACGACCTCGCACCGCCCCGTGCCCGGCATCCGCGGGAACAGCTCGTGCCCGTCCACCGCGTCCAGGACGCCCCGGGACGCGGAGCCTTCGGGACGGGCGGAGCCCGCGGACCTCGCGGGGACCGGTGTCCGTGCGGAGAACGACGGGAAGCGGTTCTCGAAGGACACGACCTCGTAGCCGGGGTCGGGGATCTCCGAGGCGGGGCCGCCCGGGCACAGCGGGCACTGGTCCGCCGGGGGAAGGAACGTGCGGGTGTTGCGGTGAGCGGTGATCGTCACCCATTCGCCGGTGAGCGGGTCGCGCCGGGACTCGCACCGCGGCTCGACGGCCGGAAGGTCGCGGGGGTCGGGCACCGGCACCCGGCCGCGCCGGTCGTCGAAGTAGATGATCTCGCGGCCGTCGGCCAGCCTGCTGCGCGTGCGGAACACCGGGCGAAGACTACTAAGCGGGGACCGCGCGCCCCCAGGCGACCGCTAGGGCCAGCGGTACCCGGCGCCCTGGCCCGGGATGTGGTACGGCTGGTAGCACATCGTCGTCACATGCTCGTCCTTGCAGGTCAGGCACAGATAGGTACGGTGCCCGCGCAGCCCGCGGCCCCGCTCGACACAGGGCGGGCAGCCGCAGGGCGACCAGCCGACGATGACACGTCCGGGACCGAGCCGATGCCCCTGCGGGCACATGAACGGCACATGCTGCACGCGCCCAGCCTACTCGAACATATGATCGACAGCCATGCGGCGGCTAGCGGTCGCGCTCCACCACCATGCGGGCCAGCGCGCGCAGTTCGTCGGCCGCCGGAGGGCGGGGAGCCGCCAGGTCGAGATGGACGAGGGACTCCTCCAGATACTCCCCGGCACGCTGGACGGCCCAGGCCCGGCCGCCCGCGGCCTCGACGAGGCCGGCGGCACGGGCGGCCTCCGCGTCGCTCAGCGCCTGGTCCCGGTGGTAGAGCGCGGCCAGTTCCGCGGCCTCGGGCGTGCCCGAGGTGAGGGCGGCCACGACGGGCAGGGACTTCTTGCGGCTGTGCAGGTCGGAGTGGACGGGCTTGCCGGTGACATCGGGATCGCCCCAGATGCCCAGCAGATCGTCGACCAGTTGGAAGGCCAGGCCGAGCCGCTCCCCGAACCTGCGGAAGTGCTCGATCCGCGCGGCCGGGCCGCCACCGTGACCCTCGCGGCCGTGCCCGTCGTGGCCGTGCCCCTCGCGGCCGTGCCCGTCGCGGCCGTGCGCTGCGCCGATCGCGCAGGCGCCGCCGAGCAGCGCGGCGGTCTTGTTCGCCGCCATGGCCAGGCACTCCGGCAGCGTCACGTCGGCGCGGCGCTCGAACGCCATGTCGGCGCTCTGCCCCTCGACCAGGTCGAGCACGGCCCTCGCGAGGATCCCCACGGCCCGCGTCGCGGCCGGGTGCCCGGCGGCCGTGAGCGCCTCGAACGCGCAGGCCAGCAGGGCGTCCCCGGCCAGGATCGCGGCGTTGCCGCCGAACACCGCCCAGGTGGCGGGACGGTGCCGCCGCACCAGGTCGCCGTCCATCACGTCGTCGTGCAGCAGCGAGAAGTTGTGCGCCAGCTCGACGGCGACCGCGGCCGGCACCGCCGCCTCGGCGGTGCCGCCGGCCGCCCGCGCCGTCAGCAGGACCAGCGCCGCGCGGATCGTCTTGCCCCCGCCCCCGGCGGCGGGACGGTCGTGCTCGTCCCGCCAGCCGAAGTGGTACGCCGCGATCCGGCGCATCGAGTCGGGAAGGTAGGCCGCGGTCTCGTGCAGCGCCGGGTCGAGCAGGCCGCGGCACCAGGCCAGCACCTCGCTCGCGGGCCGGGCCGGGACCGCCTGCCCCGGTACCGTGGCCTCACCGGTCACCGCGCCACCTCGACGTTCTCCAGGACGCCCAGCGCGTCCGGTACCAGCACCGCCACGGAGTAGTAGGAGCTGACCAGGTACGAGACGATCCCCCTGGAGTCGACGCCCATGGCGCGGACCGTCACCCCGGGCCGGACCTCGCCGGGCAGCCCGGTACGGCGCAGGCCGATCACGCCCTCGTCGTCCTCGCCGGTCCGCAGGCACAGGATCGAGCTGGTCCCGGACGGGCTGATCGGGATCTTGTCGCAGGGGAGGATCGGCACTCCGCGCCACGCCTGGACGCGGGCGCCCTCCCGCTCGACCGTCCGCGGGTAGACGCCACGGGCCGTGCACGCGCGGCCGAACGCGGCGATCGCCTTGGGATGGGCCAGGAAGAACCGCGACTTGCGGCGCCGGGTCAGCAGCTCGTCCAGGTCGTCCGGGGTGGGCGGCCCGGTGCGGGTGGAGATGCGCTGCCGCAGGTCGGCGTTGTGCAGCAGCCCGAAGCCGCGGTCGTTGACCAGGTCGTCCTCCTGGCGCTCGCACAGTGCCTCGACGGTCAGCCGCAACTGCTGCTCGACCTGGTTCATCGGCTCGTTGTAGAGGTCGGCCACGCGCGTGTGCACCCGCAGCCTGGTCTGCGCCACGCTCAGCTCGTACTCGCGCGGAGACGGCTCGTAGTCGACGAACGTGCCGGGCAACACCGGCTCACCGGCATGACCGGAGGCCAGCTCGACCGCCGCCTCGCCCTTGCTGTTGCGCGGAGGCTCCGGCGCCCGCCGGTACGCGTCGAGGTGTGCGCGCAGCGCCTCGGAACGTCCGGTCAGCTCCTCGATGTCGGCGAGGGGCAGGACCAGGACCGTCGTCGGGGTGAGCGCCCTGGCCGAGCGTTCCCAGGTGGCGCCGGGCCCGAGCAGCGCCCGGTCGCCGAGGAACCTGCCACCGGTCAGGATCTCCAGCGCCGTCTCGCCGCCGTACTCGCCCCTGCCGGCCAGCCGCACCTTGCCGTGCGCGATCAGGACGACCCGGTCGAGCGGGGCGCCCGACTCCACGATCGGTTCCCCCGGCCCGTACTCCCGCTGGACGAGCCGTTCCGCGAGGGCGGTCAGGACCTCGTCGTCGGCGAACCCCCGCAGCGGCGCCAGCTCGGCCAGCTCGGCGGGGACGACGCCGACCCGGTCCCCGGTGTCGACGAACGTGATCAGCCCGTCGCCGAGCCGGTAGGTGAGGCGGAGGTTCACCCGGTAGGCGCCGGATCTCACCTCGACCCAGGGCAGCAGCCGCAGCAGCCATCGCGGGGTGATGGCCCGCATCTGCGGCACGGACTTGGTCGTGGTCGCCAGGTTCCGCGCCGCCTCCGTGCCGAGGCTGAGCCGCCGCGCGCTCATGGGGCCTCGCCGTGGGCGATCTCGGCGCCGTCCAGGATCGCCAGCGCGTCGGGCACCAGCACGGCGGCGGAGTAGTAGGCGCTGACCAGGTAGGAGATGATCGCCCTCTCGTCCACGCCCATGAAGCGGACCGACAGGCCGGGCTGCACCTCGTCGGGCAGGCCGGTCTGGTGCAGCCCGATCACGCCCTGCGCGGCCTCGCCGGTCCGCATCAGCAGCACCGGGCTGGTGCTGGTCGCGCTGATCGGGATCTTGTTGCACGGATAGAGCGGGATGCCGCGCCAGGCGGGAACGCGGTGGCCCCCGACGTCCACCGCGTCGGGGTAGATCCCGCGCCGGCTGCACTCGCGCCCGAACGCCGCGATCGTCTTGGGATGGGCGAGGAAGAACGCCGGCTCCTTCCAGACGAGGGTGAGCAGCTCGTCCAGGTCGTCGGGCGTGGGCGGGCCGGTGCGGGTGGGGATGCGCTGGCTCGGCTCGGCGTTGTGCAGCAGCCCGAAGTCGCGGTTGTTGACGAGCTCGTTCTCCTGGCGTTCGCGCAGCGCCTCGATGGTCAGCCGCAACTGCTGCTCGACCTGGTTCATCGGCTCGTTGTAGAGGTCGGCGACCCGGGAGTGGACGCGCAGCACGGTCTGCGCCACGCTCAGCTCGTACTCGCGCGGGGACGGCTCGTAGTCGACGAACGTGCCGGGCAGCACCGGCTCGCCGGCATGGCCGGAGGCCAGCTCGATCGCCGCCTCGCCGTGCGGGTTGACCGGCCGCTCCGGCCCCTGGAGGAACCGCTCCACATGCGCCCGCAGGTCCTCCGAGAGGTTGAGCACCTGCTCGAACTGCTCGCGGTTCAGGGTGAGCACGGTGCAGGCGGTCAGCGCCTTGACCGAGTACTCCCAGGCGGTCTCGTCGCCGACGAGGGCACGGTCGCCGAAGAAGCCGCCACCGGCCAGCACGCCCAGCACCGCCTCGTCGCCGTACTCACCGGTGCCGATCTTCCCGGCCTTGCCGTGCGCGATCAGGACGACCCGGTCGACCGCGGTGCCGGACTCGACGATCAGCTCGCCCGGTTCGTACTCCTCCTCGATGAACCGGCCGGCCAGCGCCTCCAGCACCGGCTCGTCCTCGAACCCGCGCAGCGGCGCCAGCTCCCCCAGCTCGCGCGGGACGACCCTGATCTGGTTGCCGGAGTCGAAGAACGAGACCCGCCCGTCGCCAACGGTGTAGCTGACCCTGCGGTTGACACGGTAGGTGCCGCCGCCCGCCCGCACCCATGGCAGCAGCTTGAGCAGCCATCGGGTGGAGATGCCCTGCATCTGGGGGACGGACTTGGTCGTCGTGGCAAGGTTGCGCGCCGCCTGCGTGCTCAGGCTGAACTGCTGGTCCGTGCCCTGCCCGTTCACGCCCTGCTGCTCCGTCACGATCCGCACCGCCGATCTCTGAGGGTGTGCCTGCGGACGAAGCTACACAGGGTGATGAGTCCATAACAATGCGAGAGTTTTCTCACCTTGGATCAACAGACACTCGCTCCCATGCGGCCCCACAGGTGATAGCGCCGGAAGCCCGCCCGGACCACGATCCGCGGGTTTAATACCAGGTCAAACAGGACCAGAATGATGTAACTCACACCTTCTGGGCGCCCCGCCATGGAAGCCGGCGGCCCTCAGCGGACGTTGCCAACCTGGAGGTCCGGGTCCGGCAGGAGGATCCGGCGCATCCGAAAGGAGGAGACCGGAGTGACCACCGTATGGATCGCACTGCTGCTCGAGACGGTCCTCGCGCTGGCCCTCGGGGCCGCTCTGGCCGTGTGGGCGCACCGGCGCCTCCGCCCCAGCGTGGACCGCGAGTTCGACCGCATGATCGCACGCGAGTTCGGCCCCGGCCACAGCCCCGAGCCGGGCACCGAGCTCAGCCGCGACTGAACGGACCCGCGTCAGCTCGACCGCGCCCCGGAACCCACCGGCCTCGGGGCGCTCTCGGTCCCGACCTTGTCGATCGGCACGCGCGCCGTCTCCGGGATCAGCAGCAGCGGGACGATCGCCACCGCCGCCGCCAGCATCAGGTAGTACGCGGGGACGTAGTTGTCGCCCGTCTTCTCGATCAGCGAGCCCACCAGCACCGCCGTCGTCCCGCCGAAGATCGAGGTGGAGATGTTGTAGCCGATGGCGAACGCCCCGTACCTGACCTTGGTGGGGAACATGGCGGGGAAGGTGGAGCCGATCACCGCCAGCATCAGCACCAGCAGGCCACCGACGACCGCGTACCCGGCGGCCACCCCGAGCACGTTGTCGGTCTGGATGGCCGCGAAGGCCGGCCAGCTCAGCACGAGGTACCCGACGGCGGCGGAGACGAGCAGCGGCTTACGGCCGATCCGGTCCGACAGCGCGCCCAGCGGCAGGATCACCGCGATCATCGCCAGCTCCACACCGATGGTGGTGAGCTGCGAGCTCACATCGGCCAGATGCAGGAAGTCGATGAGGTAGGACGGCATGAACGTCAGCAGCGTGTAGTCGGCGATGTTCAGCAGGAAGACGATGCAGATCAGCTTGAACATCATCGGCCAGTTGCGCAGGATCGTCTCCCGCAGCGGCGCCTTGGCCTTGGCCCCGGCCTGCTCGAGCCGCTCGAACTCGGGGGTGTCGGCGATCCGCGTCCGCAGGTAGAGCCCGACCAGTCCGAGCGGGAGCGCGACCAGGAACGGAATGCGCCAGCCCCAGGCGTTCATCTGCTCTTCGCCGAGCCCCACGTGCATGCCGAGCACCAGCCCGGCGCCGAGCACGTAGCCGCTCAGCGTCCCCATCTCCAGGAAGGCGCCGTAGAACCCGCGCCGGTCGGTGGGCGCGTACTCGGCGATCATGGTGGCCGCGCCGCCGTACTCGCCGCCGGTGGAGAACCCCTGGATGAGCCGCACCGCCAGCAGCGTCAGCGGCGCCGCGATGCCGATCGTCCCGTAGCCGGGCAGGACGCCGATGACGAAGGTGGACGCCGACATCATGATGATCGTGGTGGACAGCACCCTCTTGCGGCCGATCCGGTCGCCCAGCGGGCCGAAGAACAGGCTGCCGAAGGGCCGCGCCAGGAACGCCGCGGCGATCAGGGCGAACGAGCGCAGGGTGGCGTTGCCGCCCTCCTCGGGCGGGAAGAAGACGGTGCCGACGATCGCGGTGATGACACCGGCGCTGAACACTCCGAAGTCGAACCACTCGACGCAGTTGCCCATCGCCGAGGCGAGCACGGCCTTGCGCACCGCCCGGATGCCCGGTGCCGGAGCGTCACTCGAACGACCGGATTCAACCGATTCGTCCTTCACGTGTCACCACCCCCCAGTCGCCTGTCCTCTGCCCCCAGAGGACAGGCGCTAACGCAGGGGTGATCCCGTCACCCGGCGTCCGCGGACGTGGAGGGGACGTCCCCCTTGTCCGCCTCCTCTTCGTCGGAGAGCGGGGGCAGGAACTGGGTGCGCTGCGGGTCGGTCACCGGCGGCGGGCCGAGCTCCGGAATGGACACCAGGGCCTGGGTCACCTGCGCCTCCCTGGTGATGATGCCGCTCGACAGGACGGTGTTGCGATGCCGTAGCAAGCCGTTCTCGCGCAGCAGGTCGTCCAGCTCACGGCGCATCCGGGCCAGCCGCCTGCCCTGCCGCAGATGGATCGCGAAGCCGCCGAAGGCGAGACCGAGGACGAAACCCGCCAGCGGCGGCTGCCACATCGCCGCCACCGCCGCGGCCACCAGCGCGATCACCGCCGCCAGCGGGCCGGCCTGCCGCTCCGCCCAGTCCAGAACGATGTTGACCGGCTTGGGGATCCTCACTCGCCTCTCCTCCGTTTCCGCTTCCTCGGGGGCCCGCCAGGATCTCTTCACGGGCGTCCGCGCCGGGGGCCCGGTCTGCACGCGGAGCCGATGTGGGGCCTGCCTGCCCGACGTGGCATGAACGACACGGCCGGGCGCGCATGTTCCATGAACACCAAGGAACGCGCTGAGTTCCTCGCCACACACCGCGCGCACGGGGGACCCGAGAACCTTAACAGCCAGTGACAGATGATCTTGTGGGACCCGCATTCGATCACCGTGCGTGTCCATGCCCGTCCCGCGAACCGTGCGGGCGGGGGATGCGAGGACAGGCCGCGGCCGAATATCGTCACAGGAATGAGCAACCATTTTGACGTCGTGGTCCTGGGCGCGGGTCCGGGTGGCTATACGGCCGCGATCAGGTCGGCGCAGCTCGGCCTGAAGACGGCGATCGTCGAGCAGAAGTACTGGGGCGGTGTCTGCCTGAACGTGGGCTGCATCCCGTCCAAGGCGCTGCTGCGCAACGCCGAGCTGGCGCACATCGTCACCCGCGAGGCGGACAAGTTCGGGATCCGGGCGCAGGGGCCGGTCACCTTCGACTACGGCACCGCCTACCAGCGCAGCCGCGATGTGGCGCAGAAGCTGTCCAAGGGCGTCCAGTTCCTGATGAAGAAGAACAAGATCACCTCGTACGAGGGCCGCGGCGTCTTCACCGACCCCAACACCCTCCAGGTGACCATGGCGGACGGCTCGTCCGAGACGGTGACCTTCGCCAACTGCATCATCGCCGCGGGCGCGCGCACCAAGCTGCTGCCGGGCACCTCGCTGTCGGAACGCGTGGTGACCTACGAGGAGCAGATCCTCAGCTCCGAGCTGCCGGAGAGCATCATCATCGCGGGCGCCGGGGCGATCGGCGTGGAGTTCGCCTACGTCCTGCACAACTACGGCGTCAAGGTGACGATCGTGGAGTTCCTCGACCGCATGGTCCCCCTGGAGGACGCCGAGGTCTCCAAGGAACTCGCCCGCCAGTACCGCAAGCTGGGTGTGGACGTGCTCACCTCCACGCGGGTGGACGGCATCGACGACTCGGGCGACACGGTCAAGGTCACCGTCACCGGCAAGGACGGCGTCGAGAAGGTCCTGGAAGCCGACAAGGTGTTGCAGGCCATCGGCTTCCAGCCGAACGTCGAGGGCTACGGGCTGGACAAGACCGGCGTGGTCCTGACCGACCGCGGCGCGATCGAGGTGGACGGCCGCTGCCGCACCTCCGTCCCGCACATCTACGCGATCGGCGACGTGACCGCCAAGCTGATGCTGGCGCACGCGGCGGAGAACATGGGCATCGTGGCCGCCGAGACGATCGGCGGCGCGGAGACCATGGAGCTGGAGTACGTCATGATCCCCCGCGCCACCTACTGCCAGCCCCAGATCGCCAGCTTCGGCTGGACCGAGGCGCAGGCACGCGAGCAGGGCTTCGACGTCAAGGTCGCCAAGTTCCCCTACAGCGCCAACGGCAAGGCGCTGGGCCTGGGCGAGACCGACGGCTTCGTGAAGATCATCAGCGACGACAAGTACGGCGAGATCCTCGGCGCGCACATGATCGGCCCCGAGGTGACCGAGCTGCTGCCCCAGCTCACCCTGGCCCAGCAATGGGATCTGACCGTCCACGAGGTCGCCCGCAACGTCCACGCCCACCCGACCCTGGGCGAAGCCATAAAGGAAGCCGTCCACGGCCTGGCCGGCCACATGATCAACCTGTAAACCCCCCAAACGGAAGCAAGGGGCGAACCCCCAAAGGGGGCGAGGGGCGGAGCCCCTACCCGGGGTCAGTGGCCGCCGCCGCGAGCCGTCAAGGCGAGCGGCGGTGGTCGCTGGCCCCGGCACCGGGGGGCGTGGGGGGTCGCCCCCCCACAATGAAACACCCCCCCACAATGAAACTGCGCTCCAGGGCCTGAATGTGCAACGAACTGCCAGGTCAGCGCATGATTTGTGAATGTAGCGGTTGCCTCGTGTCCACCTAGACTTTCGCTTGTCAGCGAGAGATGGGGGCAGCGCAACCATGACCATGTCGCCTGCGATGGAGCCGGAAAGCGTTGCCGGGGCGGTGCGGGTCTCGGAGCCGGTGGCGACGCGGCGGCACTATCTGATGTGCCGTCCGGAGCACTTCGCGGTCACCTATGCGATCAATCCGTGGATGGATCCGGGGGCGGGCGCGGATGCGGCGCGGGCCGTCCGGCAGTGGGAGTCGCTGCGGGAGACGTATGTGGCGCTGGGCCACGAGGTCAGTTTGATCGATCCGGTCGAGGGTCTGCCGGACATGGTCTTCGCCGCCAACGGTGCGCTGGTGGTGAATGGGCGCGCGTATGGGGCGCGGTTCGCCCATCCGGAGCGGGCGGCGGAGGGTCCGGCGTACGCGGCGTGGTTGCGTGCCAACGGGTTCTCCGAGGTGCTGGAGGCGGAGCGGACGAACGAGGGCGAGGGCGATTTCCTGGTCCTGGATGAGCTGATCCTCGGCGGGACGGGTTTCCGTACCGAGCTGGCGGCGCATCAGGAGGCGCAGGAGTTCTTCGGCCGTCCGGTGGTGACGTTGCGGCTTGTGGATCCGCGTTTCTATCACTTGGACACGGCGCTGTTCCCGCTCGGCGGTGACAATGTCGCCTATTACCCGGAGGCGTTCTCGCCGGGGAGCCGGGCGGTGCTGGAGCGGCTTTTCCCCGACGCGGTGATCGCGGACGCGCGGGACGCCGGGGTGCTCGGGTTGAACGCGGTGTGCGACGGCCGCCATGTCGTGATCAACGCGGAGGCGACCGGGCTCATGAAGGGCCTCCGGGAGCGCGGTTACGAGCCCGTGCCCGTGGACCTGTCCGAGCTGCGCAAGGCGGGGGGCGGGCCCAAGTGCTGCACGTTGGAGTTGCGCGGCGCGCCTTCGGTGTAGCGAGGATGGAATGGGGGGAGGTCCGCGCGCACCTCAACGCGCACCGGCATGAGCTTGGCCACATCGCGAGCCGCCTCTATCCGGAGGTGCCTCGTGTGGAGGGGACGGCGTTGCTGACCCGGCCGGAGTGGATGCCAGGCGCGCCCATCCCGCTTGAGTCCGTGCGGTTGCATTGGGATCCGCGGCCGCCTGAACCCGCCGTGGCCGATCCGGACGATGGCTTGCCCGAGGGCTACCGGACCTATGCGGACGCGATGGCGGCCTTGGCCCCGCCCAAGGTGTTCGAGGATCGCCCTAGTTACCGCCTTCTCGGCGCGGATCTCGTCACGAACCGCCCAGAACTCACGCTAGGCCCGTCCCACTACTTCGCGGGTCTGAACGTGGGTGAGGCGGTGGCGCACGAGCTGGCGGCCGATCCGCACGCCACAAGGCTTCCCCTGCGGGAATGTGTGGGCGATCCCTGCGACCTCAGCCGCCGCACGGTGTTGCCCGCCATCACCACGGTGACGGTCACACGGTCGGGTTCGTACGTCCTGCACTGGCGCGACCCCGCGAAGGTCGTCCACGCGGGAGGGCTTCACCAGGTGATGCCGGTCGGCGTCTTCCAGCCCTTGGGCACGGCGAGCGCCGCGGGTTCCGACCTGGACCTGTGGCGGTGCATGGTCCGGGAGTTCAGCGAGGAACTGGTCGGCGCGGACGAGGACTACGGACCAGGGTTCGACCAAGACGCGTGGCCGTTCCAGCAGGCGCTCGACAAGGCCCGCCAAGAGGGACGCCTGACCGTCCACTGCCTCGGCATGGGCGTCGACCCGCTGACCCTTGCGCTGGACATCCTGACCGTGGCGGTCTTCGACGATGCGACGTTCGACGGGCTCTTCGGCGCGATGGTGGAGGTCAACGCCGAGGGACGGGTGATGCGCGCGGCGTTCGACGGGACCGTTCCGGAGCCCATGCAGCCGGCGGGCGCCGCCGCGCTGAGGCTGGCGTGGCGCCGGCGCGCCGCACTGCGCCTGGCCTGACGCTCAGCTCTCGCGGGCGGGTCCCTCCGGCTCGCTCTCGCGGGCGAGTCCCTTGAGCTCGTCGAGGGCGTCGGTGAGGTGGTCGATGACCTCCGACGGGGTCGGGACCAGGTCGCGGCAGGCGATCACGCCCACGTCCACCTTGCCGTCGTAGGAGAACACGGTGATGTTGATCCCGCCGCTGATGTCGGTGACCACCGAGGCGGGGTAGTAGCCGTGCAGCCTGGCCCCGCACAGGTACAGGGGGAACTGCGGGCCGGGCACGTTCGAGATCATCAGGTTCATCGGGCGGACGCTGAGGGCGGGGAGCGCCTGTTGCGCCAGCCGCCACAGCGGGCCCGCCAGCGGCGCGGGCAGCATCTCGGTCAGCTCCCGCACCCAGTCGGACCCGGACATCGCGAACCGCCTCTTGCCCAGCTCCAGGTCGCGCCGGACGGCGGCGTAGCGCTCGGCGGGGTCGGCGATGTGGACGGCCAGCGGCGTCGTCATGATGGACAGCCGGTTGGCGGGCTCGTTCTCCTTACCGTTGCGGCGCGCGGGCTTGCGCAGGGACACGGGCACGCCCACGACCAGGGGTCCCTCCGGCAGGGCGCCGCGCTTGTCCAGCCATTGCCGCAGCGCGGTCGCGCACAACGCCATCACGACGTCGTTGACGCTGCCGCCGAGCGCCCGCCGGATCTCCTTGATCTCGCCGAGGTCGAGCTCGCCGTAGGCGAACGAGCGGCGTGGCCCGATGGGACGGTTGAACGGGGTCGGCGGCGCGACCGTGCGGGGGGCGCGCGGCGTCTCGTCCAGTCCCAGCGCCTCCTGCATCATGTGCGACACCACGGCGACGCCGGGGACCTGCGAGACTCCCGGGATCTCGTCGAGGTACGGGGCCGCGCGCACCGCGGAGAGCGCGGTCTGGAGGGGGAACAGCGCGGCCTTCAGCAGTCCGGCGCCGACCATGCCGGCCGGGCTGGGCGCGCATTCGGGTTCAGCGTCGTCGGCGGGGACCTCGCGGGGCTCGGGTGTCAGGTCCAGCAGCGCGGCCAGGGCCTCGGCGGCGGAGACGCCGTCGATCGCGGCATGGTGGGACTTGATGTAGACGCCGGTCATGCCGTCCGCCAGGCCGTGGATGATGACGATCTCCCACAGCGGCCGGGTGCGGTCGAGCGGGCGTTCGTGCAGCATCGCGCAGACGTCGGCGAGCTCGCCGGGGCCGCCTGGGGCGGGCAGCGCGATCTCAAGGATATGGCGCCGGGGGTCGAACGCGGGGTCGTCCTCCCAGTACGGGTGGTCGAGGCCGAGCGGCACCTGGGCGAGCCGCCGCCGGAGCGGGCGCGCGGCCAGGTGGGCGCGCTCGCGGATGAGATCGGCGACCGCGGCGGCCGTGAGCCGTCCTTCCGGGCACAGGGACGCGTCGACGACGGCCAGTCCCGCGATGTGCGCGTGCGTGGTGCTCGTCTCCGCGTTGAGGAATGTGGCGTCCACTGCGGTCAGTTGGCTCATATCGTCCCGTCTCGGCGTGTGCGATGGCTGGGCCGTGCCCGTCCCGGGGCCGCGCCCACCCCTCTAGGAGTTAGGTAATACCGGACCGTAGGTCAATGCAGGCGGGGAGGAAGTAACTCGGACTTAACGGGGCGTTTCACCCCGTTCACCAGGTGCAATTCCCCGACCGATGCCATGATCCCAGGAGCTTTCCCGACTTTCCGACCGGTGCCGGTCAGGAAACCCCACAGCAATGATCAAATCTCGTTCCGCCGCGGCACCGCCCGGCCGCCATTAGGCTCTGCTGCCATGACGGGACGACCACTTGAGGAGATCGTCGAAGCCGGCTGGGCCAAGGCCCTCGACCCGGTCGCCGAACGGATCGCGGCGATGGGCGACTTCCTGCGCGCGGAGATCGCCGCGGGCCGCCGTTACCTTCCGGCCGGACAGCACATTCTACGCGCGTTCACCCAGCCCTTCGATGAGGTGCGGGTGCTGATCGTCGGCCAGGACCCGTATCCGACGCCGGGTCATCCGGTCGGGCTCAGCTTCTCGGTCGCCCCGGACGTCCGCCCGCTGCCGGCCAGCCTGATCAACATCTTCCGCGAGTACCGCGCCGACCTCGGTTATCCGGAGCCGTCCAACGGCGACCTCTCCCCCTGGGCGCGGCAGGGCGTCCTGCTGCTCAACAGGTCGCTCACGGTGATGCCGGGGAGACCGAACTCACACCGGGGCAAGGGCTGGGAGGAGGTCACCGCCCAGGCCATCCAGGCGCTCGCGGCGCGGGGCCGCCCGCTGGTGGCGATCCTGTGGGGACGCAACGCCCGCGACCTCAAGCCGCTGATGCCGGGCGTGCCCTGCATCGAGTCGGCCCACCCGAGTCCCATGTCGGCCGACCGCGGCTTCTTCGGCTCCCGCCCGTTCAGCCGCGCCAACCAGTTGCTCCAGCAGCAGGGCGCACCCCCTGTCGACTGGCGCCTCCCCTGACGCGCACCGGCGCCTTCCCTGACGCGCTCCGCGCCATCCCCCGGGTGGCGCCGCCCCTCGGCCGCGCTACCCCTCGGGGAGGCTGAGCAGCACGCTGGCGAACTCGCTGGGCGCCGGAGAGCCGGGGTCCGGCAGCGGCGTGAGGCGGCGCTCGCCGTGGCTCCAGTAGACACCGGGCGCGCACGGGTCGTCGGCGTCGGCGTGCATCTCCCGGACCACGTCCGCGAAGACCGGCAGCACCTCCAGCACCGCCGTCGAGGTGATCGGGTAGAGCAGCAGGGTGCTGTGGCAGGGGACCCCGACCAGCGCGCCGTGCCGGTTCGGCCCCGGCAGGAACTGCTCGACCTCGCTCAGCAGCGCGGACACGTAGCGGCTTCCCGGCTTGGTCACGACCCGCACGTTCCGTCCGGGCAGCAGCGGCTGGTCGCGGACGGAGACGTCCGCCAGCTCGCGGTCGTGGGTGTTGGTCATCACATAGCCGAGCTTGCGCAGGCCCAGCAGCCCGGCACGGGCCTTGGTGAGCGGGCCGCCGTACCGGGGATGCTCGATCATCACCATGGCGTCGAAATGGTCGCCCGCCGGCACCACGACCAGGCCCTCGCGGTCGCGCGGCGCCAGCTTCGGCACGATGCGCAGCCGCAGCAGCTCGCGCACGTCGCCGAACAGCTCCATTTCACCCACGGCCAGGAACGCCCTGTGACCGATCTCCCGCACCCACTCGTCCACCACCCGTGGCCAGGACTCCTGCGGCTCGCGGGCACAGCGCTCCAGCACCGTCCACGTGGAGGCGCGCGCCTCCGACCGGCCGACCGGCAGCACGACCTCCGAGGTGCCGGGATCGAACCAGGCGCTGGGCGCCACCACGGGCAGCAGGTCCCGGATGAGCGCGTGCACGTCGGCGGCCGCGTCAAGCGGTTCCATGCCCATCCCCCTTCAGCGGATCCCGTCCTCGGATACGCCGGACTCGCCGGATCACTGGAACCACCATCTCAGAGTTCGGGCCTTCCGCGCGATCGTTCCGCACCTCGACCCTGCCGGGGAGGCCCGCCGGGTTTATTGGGTGGCGTGATCGTAGGCGTGCCGTGATCCTTGAGTTATGACGGTGTCGCGTGAGAGCCCGCAGGAGATCCTGCGTCTTGTCGAGGCCCCGGGCGCGGAGGACGCCCCGGAGGCCGGTGCGGCGATGCCGTTGGTCTTCAATCTGCACGACCGGAACTCGCCCGCCGACGTGATGGACGTGATGTCGCTGCGCCCGTTCGCGTCCGGGGAGCAGCCCTGGTCCCGCTCCACCCGGCTGGAGCACGTCAAGGCGGACGCGCCGCTGCGCCCGGAGGCGGCGCGGCTGACGCGCGTGGCGCACGAGCCCGGCAAGGAGTCGCTGCTGGCCGAGGGCGAGGGCTGGACGCTGCTGGTCAACCGCTGGAAGAACGGCGCCGCCTACCTCGCGGTGTCCGCGGTGACCGACGAGCTGGCCGAGTCGATCCTGGACGAGTGCGTCCGCGACGCCACCGACCCGCCCGAGACCGACGACACCCACGTGGAGATGGGCTTCTGGCACATGGGCGCGCACGGCCCGGTGCGCACCGAACGGGCCATCTCCGCCGACACCTGGCAGGACATCCGGCGCAACTACACCGCGCCGGTCGCCGAGGCCCTGGACCGGGTGATGGGACTGGGACGCGACGAGGTCTCCGGACGGCTCCTGCTGCTGCACGGGCCGCCCGGCACCGGCAAGACCACGGCCCTGCGCGCGCTGGCCCGGTCGTGGAACGACTGGTGCCAGGCCGACTGCGTGCTCGACCCCGAGGCGCTGTTCGGCACGCCGAGCTACCTGATGGAGGTCGCGGTCGGCGACGAGGACGAGGAGGAGCGCCGCTGGCGGCTGCTCATCCTGGAGGACTGCGACGAGCTGATCCGCGGCGAGGCCAAGCAGTCCACCGGGCAGGGCCTGTCCCGGCTGCTCAACCTCACCGACGGCATGCTGGGTCAGGGGCGGGACGTGCTGGTGGCCATCACCACCAACGAGGACCTGGCTCGCCTGCACCCGGCCGTGGTCCGTCCCGGACGGTGCCTGGCGCAGATCGAGGTGGGACGGCTGACCCGGGAGGAGTCGCTGGCCTGGCTGGACGACGCCGGCGCCGGGGAGGCTTCGCGGATCGGCCCCGAGGGCGCGACGCTGGCGGAACTGGTCGCCCTGCGCAAGGGCGAGCAGGCGCCGTCCACCGCCCAGGACACGCCACCGGCCACGGGCTTCTACCTGTAGCGGGCGGCCGGGGCGCGCGGGCCGCCGCCATGGCTCGCGGCCGCGGCTCGCGGCCGCGGCGCGCGGCCGTGGCTAGGAGCCCACTGAATAAGGCGTGGTTGGGGCGGGAAGGGCGCCGACAAGGCCGTCTGAGCGGCGGTTCAGGTCAGACCTCGAAGGGCCGACACGTGGTCGCCCTTCCCGCGTGGTCCAGCTTGGC
>NZ_BSTM01000002.1 GCF_030269515.1 Actinomadura sp. NBRC 104412
ACGGACCTCTGGTGTGCCAGTTGTCCCGCCAGGGGCATGGCTGGTTGGCTACGTTCGGTCGGGATAACCGCTGAAAGCATCTAAGCGGGAAGCCTTCCTCGAGATGAGTTCTCCCTCCTGCCCTGTTCGGGGTGGGGTAAGGCCCCCGGTAGATGATCGGGTTGATAGGCCGGAGATGGAAGCACTGTGAGGTGTGGAGTTGACCGGTACTAATAGGCCGAGCGACTTGACACACACGTGTTGTGGTCGTCGTGTTGTGGTGTTCGCGTCCCTGTGTGGTTCTCAGGCAACAAACGGGAACCCGTTGTGATAGGTGTATCGGGCCTTGTGGCTTGGATGAGTCTTGCCACCCCCTGGTTGGGGGTGTGCGTGGGTCGTTCGGTGGTTATGGCGGAGGGGAAACACCCGGTCCCATTCCGAACCCGGTAGTTAAGCTCTCCAGCGCCGATGGTACTGCATGGGAGACTGTGTGGGAGAGTAGGACGCCGCCGGACTCATATTAGGGAGGGCCCCGCCGGAAACGGCGGGGCCCTTCTTTTTTTATTGGCGTGGCGAGGTTCGGTAGCGGAGCCAGACCAGGCCGCCGTCGAAGGACTCGCTCGCCATCAACCTCATGTCGGCGGTGGCGGCCGGCTGCGTCCCGTACCAGAAGCGGAGCCCTTCCGGGCCGGCCAGGCATGGGTGAATGAGGAGGCTGACCTCGTCCAGAAGGCGTGCACTCAACAGTGCGCCGATCAGTGCTCCGCCACTGTCGACGCGGATGACCTTGGCGTTCGCCTGGCGTCCGAGAATATCGATGGCTTCGGCCAAGTCCACGCGTTCGTCACCGGTGACGAGTTCGCGAACGCCTCGACCGGGTGATCGTGGAGGGGTGACCCCGCAGTGGAGCGCGAGTACGTCCGACCAGTGTCCGACATCGCGCAGGGCGTCCCATTGGCGGATACGGGCCTTCCCGTCCACCACGGCCAGCAATGGTCCGTCGGGTGCGGGGCCAGGGCGGGGCGCCGTGGCGAGGGCGGCCTCCTGGGCGAGCGGTGTATCCGCGCCGACCAGGGTGACGTCTTCCGCGAAGGTGCTCGCTAGCTGGTAGAACTTACCGAGGTCCGGTAAGAATCCGGTCGTGGCGCCTTCGAGGGAGATGGCCACGTGGGCGACGACGTAGGGGCGTTGGTTCACGTTCGGACCGTCGGCAGCCATGCGTCTCACCTTAGTCCCGGCCAGCTGCTCATGGCTGTGGGCGTTGCGCTCGACATCGCCTATTGACGTGGCACGCCTTGGTGATCTTCGGGGTAGGCGTATGGATTCTTCCTTGTCCGCGGGATCGTGATGCGGGCGGTCGCCGCGGGCGTGAATCCGCGTTCTGTGGATCCGGCCCTTCTTGGTGTGGGAACCGCGGACCAGTGATCGAGCGCCGTGAGGCCGTGCATATGTCGGCGATATGCGGTGGTGCGTAGGCTTTGGGATGCCTTTGCTGATCGCGGAGGACGGGCGAGGCCGTGCGTGGTGCCGGGCGCTCGGAGCAGTGGAGTGGCGCGGTCGTGAAGGCATGACCGGTATGGCGTGACTGCGACAGGCGGGAGGATTGGCGGTCGCAGCCTCGACGGGGGCGATTCCAAGATCTCGGCGCATCATCACAGCGAATGCGGCCTGACGGGCGTCATATCGGTGAAGACGTCGTTCCGGGTGCGAGTGGGACTCGCGATAGAGGGGAAGCGGAGGCAGCGTGATCGAGGAGTGGCATGCCTGGTTCGGCACGTTCACCGGCGTGGTGGTCATCACGGTGGCCGTACTGCCGTTGGCCGTGCTGGCGGTGTGGGCGCTGACGCGCCACCGGAGGGTCACGGGCACCGCGCCGGCGTTGGCGTTCGGGAGGTCGCTGGCCGAGGTCGGCATCGTCTACGGGACGGTGCCATGGGTATGGATGATCATGTTGCCGGGTGGCCGGGGGGACTCCGTCCCCGCCCGGGTGAACCTGGTGCCGCTGCGGGACCTGTTGGAGATCCTCGCGGACGAGCCGACGACGGCGGTCGGCCAGATCGGGGGGAACCTGCTGGTGTTCGCGGCGCTGGGGCTGTTCGTCCCGATGCGGTTCGCGGCGATGGCGTCGGTGCCGCGGATCCTGGTGCTCGCGGCGGGCTGTTCGATGCTGGTCGAGTCCGCGCAGTACGTCCTGCGGCTGGACCGGGTGACTTCTCTGGACGACGTTCTGCTGAACGCCGCCGGTGCCGGGCTGGCCGCGCTGGTGTCCCGGCGCTGGTGGCGCGGCACGGCTGAAGCGTCGTCCGCAGGCCGGGCCGAAGCGGAGGAGGCTGTGGCAACGTCCGTCAGGTAGCCGCCTGAATCAGGCTGAGTGGGGTTGGGTTCGTCCCAGCGTGGCGTCCAGTGTGGTGGCCCATTGGGCGAGGAGGCGGGCGCGGCGGACGGAGTCGTCGGTGAGTACGTCCGCGAGGCCGAGACCCCGCATCAGGTCGAGTGTGGCCTGCACGGTCTCGCGTACGCCGGGGACATTCTCGTCCGCACCCAGGGCCTCGACCGTCAGCCGGTGCGCTTCGCGGCCGACCTTGGCCTCCAAGGGGACGACCTGGGCGCGGAGCTGCTCGTCCGATGCCGCGGCGACCCAGAGCTGGAGGGCCGCCCGGAACAGGGGACTGGTGTAGATCTCCCCGAGCAGCGTCAGCACTTCGAGGGTGGACGGGCGTCGGCCGGCGAAGGCGTTGAGGCGGCGGCGCATCTGGGCCGTGCGCACCTCGGTGCCGTAGGCGACCGCGGCGGTGACCAGTTCCTCGCGGGTCCGGAAGTGGTGCTGGGCGGCTCCGCGTGACACGCCCGCGCGTTCGGCGACCACGGCGACGGTCGTCCCCGCCCAGCCGGCGGACGCGAGGCAGTCGATGGCGGCTTCGAGGAGCCGGGCGCGCGTCGCGCGGCTGCGATCCTGCTGCGGCTCGCGTGGGAGCGTCTGCGCGGTCATGGCCTGATCACGGCTTTCTCGGTCCTGGTCGTGCCCGATGGGTGCGGCGTGCTCGTCCAGTCAACCAAAGGGCCGGGCCAGGAAACAATCAAGCATGATTGATTTCTTTCCGGGAGGCTGGCAGGGTTCAGCACATGACGCGAGCGTTGCGGGTCGGCAACGCCTCGGGCTTCTACGGCGATCGCTTCACGGCCGTCCGGGAGATGCTGGAGGGCGGGCCGCTGGACGTCCTGACGGGCGACTATCTGGCCGAGCTGACCATGCTGATCCTCGGCCGGGGCAGGCTGAAGGACCCCGAGGCCGGGTACGCGACCACGTTCCTGCGGCAGATGGAGGAGACCCTCGGACTGGCGGTGGAGCGCGGCACGAAGATCGTCACCAATGCGGGCGGGCTCAATCCGCGGGGTCTGGCCGAGCGTCTGCGGGAGCTGGCCGCACGGCTGGGCGTCGATGTCCGGGTCGCGCATGTGGAGGGCGATGATCTGCTGGACCGGGCCGAGGAGCTGGGGTTGATCCACCCGCGGTACAGGCGTCCACTGACCGCCAACGCCTATCTCGGGGCTTGGGGGATCGCCGAGTGCCTGCGGGCGGGCGCCGATGTCGTGGTGACGGGGCGGGTGACGGACGCCTCGCTCGTCGTGGGTCCCGCGGCGGCGCATTTCTGCTGGGAACGGGATGACTGGGACGCTCTCGCGGGGGCGACGGTGGCCGGTCACGTCCTGGAGTGCGGGGCGCAGGCGACCGGCGGCAACTACGCCTTCTTCCAGGAAATCTACAATGTAAAGGACCGTGGCGGTGGCTCACCGGCGGGGTTCCCGATCGCGGAGATCCACGGGGACGGCTCCAGCGTCATCACCAAGCATGAGGGCACCGGCGGGGCGGTGACCGTCGAGACCGTGACGGCCCAGCTCCTGTACGAGATCGGCGGACCCGCCTATGCCGGCCCGGACGTCACGACGTTCTTCGACACGATCGAGCTGCGCGAGGACGGTCCCGACCGTGTCGCGATCAGCGGTACGCGGGGGGCGCCGCCTCCGGAGACGACCAAGGTGTGCCTCAATCATCTCGGGGGTCACCGCAACGAGATGACGTTCGTCCTGACCGGGCTGGACATCGAGGCGAAGGCGGAATTCGCGCGTGCCCAGCTCGAGTCCGCCCTCGGCGCCGATCGTCCAGCCAGGATGGAGTGGACGCTGATCGGTGCGCCGGGACTCGACCCGGCGACGCAGGGGGAGGCCACCGCGCTGCTGCGGTGCGCCGTCCTCGACCCGGACGCGAGCAAGGTGGGGCGGGCGTTCAGCGGGTCGGCGGTGGAGCTCGCGCTGGCGGGCTACCCGGGTTTCGCGATGACGTCGCCACCCGGGAAGGGGAGCCCCTACGGGGTGTACACGCCCGCGTTCGTCCCCAACGGGGAGGTGAAGCAGGTCGCCCTCCTTCCGGATGGGTCGCGTCGTCCTATCGCCCCTGCGCCTGTGACTTCGGCTTCCGGGGGTCTGGCGTCTGTGGCCGGGGCGGCCGGGGCTTCCCCGGCCGGGGCTTCGAGGCCGGGGGCTTCGAGGTCGGAAGTTCCGGCGGCCGGGGCTTCCTCGTCCGTGGTTCAGGCGGATGGAGGCCATCCCCCGCCCTCCCAGGGGGGCGACCCCAGTTCCATTGTCGAACGCCTTGGTGAGGCGGCGGAAGGGCAACCGCGCACTGTGGATAACCCGGTCCGCAGCCGTGTTGTGCGAGTGCCCTTGGGACGGGTCGCCGGGGCTCGCAGCGGTGACAAGGGAGGGGACGCCAACATCGGTGTCTGGGCTCGTACCCGCGAGCAGTGGTCCTGGCTTGAAAGCTACCTCACCGTGGAACGGCTCGGCACGCTCCTCCCCGAAACGCGCGAGCTGGTCGTCACGCGTCACCTCCTGCCCAACCTCCGCGCCATGAACTTCGTCGTCGAAGGACTCCTGCAAGAGGGTGTCTCGGCGTCGACACGATTCGATCCGCAGGGCAAGGCTCTCGGTGAATGGCTGAGGTCCCGACTTGTCGATGTGCCGAAGGAAATCCTGTGACCGGGCGAAGGCGATCCCGTGACCAAGCTTCCTAACGATCCCTGTGCCTGCGGGGACGACGATTCCGTGACCGTGCCGGCGGAGGAGGTGCCGTGGCGCTGAGGAGCGCGTTGGACGTGCGCGGGCCCGAATACCGGGAACGGCGCGAGGCCATGCTCGCCAAGCTGGCCGAGCTCGCGGCCGAGCATGAGAAGGTGCTGCTCGGCGGCGGTGAGAAGTACGTCGAGCGGCATCGCCGGCGCGGCAAGCTCCTGGCCCGTGAGCGGATCGAGTTGCTGCTCGACCCCGACTCGCCGTTCCTGGAGCTGAGCCCGCTGGCGGCCTGGGGCACCGACTTCCAGGTCGGTGCCAGCGTGGTCACCGGGATCGGGGTGGTCGAGGGCGTCGAATGCGTGATCGTCGCCAACGACCCGACGGTACGGGGAGGATCGAGCAATCCCTGGACGGTGAAGAAGAGCTTCCGGGCGTCCGACATCGCGCTGGAGAACCGGCTTCCGCTGATCAACCTGGTCGAGTCGGGCGGCGCGGACCTGCCCACCCAGAAGGAAATCTTCATTCCGGGCGGGCGGATGTTCCGGGATCTGACCCGGCTGTCGGCCGCGGGCATCCCGACGATCGCGCTGGTGTTCGGCAACTCCACGGCGGGCGGCGCGTACGTCCCGGGCATGTGCGACCACGTCGTCATGGTCAAGGAACGCGCCAAGGTGTTCCTCGGCGGGCCGCCGCTGGTGAAGATGGCCACCGGGGAGGAGGCCGACGACGAGGAGCTGGGGGGCGCGGAGATGCACGCCCGTGTCTCCGGCCTGGCCGACTACATGGCCGTGGACGAGGCGGACGCGCTGCGCCTGGGGCGGCAGATCGTCAAGCGGCTCAACCACCGCAAGGCCGGTCCGCCGCCCGCGCCGTCCAGGGAACCGCTGTACGACCCGGAGGAGCTCGCCGGGATCGTCCCCGAGGACCTGAAGACCCCGTTCGACCCGCGCGAGGTCATCGCCCGCATCGTGGACGCCTCCGAGTTCGACGAGTTCAAGCCCCTGTACGGGACGAGCCTGGTCACCGGGTGGGCGCGGCTGCACGGCTACCCGGTCGGCATCCTCGCCAACGCGCAGGGCGTCCTGTTCAGCGAGGAGTCGCAGAAGGCGGCGCAGTTCATCCAGCTCGCCGACCGGAGCGACACGCCGCTGCTGTTCCTGCACAACACCACGGGCTACATGGTCGGCAGGGAGTACGAGCAGGCCGGGATCATCAAGCACGGCGCGCTGATGATCAACGCGGTGGCCAACAGCCGGGTGCCGCATCTGTCGCTGATCATGGGCGCCTCGTACGGGGCGGGCAACTACGGCATGTGCGGCCGCGCGTACGATCCCCGCTTCCTGTTCACCTGGCCGAGCGCCAAGTCGGCCGTCATGGGGCCGCAGCAGCTCGCCGGGGTGCTGTCGATCGTGGCGCGGCAGGCGGCCGAGGCGCGCGGGCAGGTGTACGACGAGGAGCAGGACAGGGCCATGCGGGAGATGGTGGAGAACCAGATCGAGGCCGAGTCGCTGCCGTTCTTCCTGTCCGGGCGGCTCTACGACGACGGTGTGATCGACCCGCGGGACACCCGTACCGTGCTGGGCCTGTGCCTGTCGGTGGTCCACAACGCCCCGGTCCGCGGCGCCGAAGGCGGCTTCGGCGTCTTCCGGATGTGATCCTTGGAGACCCTGAGCGCTGTGAGTCCTGTGTGAACGAGAAGCCGATGATCAGCAGGCTGCTGGTGGCCAACCGGGGCGAGATCGCCCGCCGGATCCTGCGCACCTGCCGGGACCTGGGCATCGGCACGGTCGCCGTGTTCTCCGACGCCGACGCGGCCGCGCCGCATGTGAGGGAGGCGGGCATGGCGGTGCGGCTGCCGGGCGCGGCGCCCGCCGACACCTACCTGCGCGGCGACCTGATCGTCGCGGCGGCGCGGGACGCGGGCGCGGACGCGGTCCATCCCGGGTACGGATTCCTGTCGGAGAACGCCGGGTTCGCCCGCGCCGCCGGGGACGCGGGACTCACCTGGGTGGGGCCCGCGCCGGAGGTCATCGAGGCGATGGGCTCCAAGATCGAGGCGAGGAAGCGGATGGCGGCGGCGGGCGTCCCCGTCCTGCCGGAGCTGGACCCGGGCACCGTCACCGAGGCGGACCTGCCGATCCTGGTGAAGGCGTCCGCCGGTGGCGGCGGGCGCGGCATGCGGGTCGTGCGGGCGCTCGCCGAGTTGCCCGGCGCCGTCGCCTCCGCGCGCCGCGAGGCGCAGTCGGCCTTCGGTGACCCGTCGGTGTTCTGCGAGCCGCTGCTGGAGCGCGCCCGGCACGTCGAGGTGCAGATCCTGGCGGACGCGCATGGGACGGTGTGGACGCTGGGGGAGCGGGACTGCTCCGTCCAGCGCCGCCACCAGAAGATCATCGAGGAGACGCCGTCCCCCGCGGTGGGCGACACGGTGCGCGCCGAGCTGTGCCGGGCGGCGGCGGACGCGGCTCGCGCCATCGGGTACACCGGCGCGGGCACGGTCGAGTTCCTGCTGGACGGCGACGGACAGCGGTTCTTCTTCCTGGAGGTCAACACGCGCCTCCAGGTGGAGCACCCGGTGACCGAGTGCGTGTACGGGCTGGACCTGGTCCGGTCGCAGATCGAGATCGCCGAGGGGGCGCGGCTGGCGGCCGAGCCGCCGCGCCCGCGCGGGCACGCGATCGAGGCGCGCCTGTACGCCGAGGACCCGGCCGCCGGCTGGCGCCCCGCCGCCGGCACGCTGCACACCTTCGAGGTCCCGGACGTGGACGCCGAGTTCGAGGCGCCGTCCCGGTACGGGCTGCGGCTGGACGCCGGGGTCGGCGGCGGCGCGGAGGTCGGCGTCCACTACGACCCGATGCTGGCCAAGCTGATCGCCTGGGCCCCCACGCGCGCCGCCGCCGCGCGCCGCCTGCGGGCCGCGCTCTCGGGTGCGCGCGTCCACGGTGTCACCACCAACCGGGACCTGCTGGTGCGCGTCCTCTCCGAGCCGGTCTTCCTGGGCGGTGGCGCCACGACGGCCTATCTGGACGAGATCGGGACGGACGTCCTGGCGGCCCCCCTCGCCGACGCGGACGGGGTGCGGCTGTCGGCGCTCGCCGCCGCGCTGGCGGACGCGGAGGCCAACCGGTCCGCCGCCCCCGTCCTCGGCGGGCTCCCGCCGGGCTGGCGGAACCTTCCGTCCCAGCCGCAGCGCAAGGCGTACGAGACGGCGGACGGGACGGTGATCGAGGTCGCCTACCGTCTCGGCCGAGACGGCGCTCTGCTCGCCGAAGGGCACGAGGACGTCTCGCTCGTCAGCGCCCGCGCCGATGCGGTCACGCTCGACGTGGCCGGCGTCCGGTACGCCTTCGCGGTGCGCGCCGTCCGCGATGAGCGATCCCGTGAAAGCCTCGGCAAGGCCGAGGTGTATGTCGACTCCGCGCTCGGGCCTGTGGCGTTGCGCGCACGTCCCCGTTTCGCCGACCCCAGCGACCTGGTCGCCCCCGGATCACTTCTGGCGCCCATGCCCGGCACGGTGGTCCGGGTCGAGACCGAGGCGGGCGCCGAGGTCACCGAAGGCCAGACGCTGGTCGTCCTGGAGGCGATGAAGATGGAGCACCGCATCACCGCCCCCGCCGCCGGGACGGTCACCGAGCTGAACGCCGCGGAAGGCCGCCAGGTCGAGGCGGGCGCGGTGCTCGCCGTGATCACCCCTGCCCAGGACCCCTCTCCTGAAGGGAATCCCCGATGAGCTTCGTCGAGAGCGACGAGCGGCGGGCCCTGCGCGCCGCCGTCGCGGACCTGGGAGCCAAGTACGGCTCCTCCTACTACGTCGAGAAGGCCAGGTCCGGGCGGAAGACCCGGGAGCTGTGGGAGGAGGCGGGACGGCTCGGCTACCTGGGCGTCAACGTCCCGGAGCAGTACGGCGGCGGAGGCGGCGGCATCGGCGACCTCGCGGTGGTGGCCGAGGAACTGGCGGCGGCCGGATGCCCCCTGCTGCTCATGGTGGTCTCCCCGGCGATCTGCGCCACGATCATCGCCAGGTCCGGCACCGAGGACCAGCGGAGGCGGTGGCTGCCGGGGTTCGCCGACGGCTCGGTGACCATGGCGTTCGCGATCACCGAGCCGGACGCGGGGTCCAACACGCACCGCATCACCACCACCGCCCGCCGAGACGGCGACGGCTGGGTGCTGACCGGCCAGAAGACGTTCATCTCGGGAGTGGACGAGGCGGACGCCGTCATGGTCGTCGCCCGCACGCACGACCGGGAGGGCAACCTGCGGCCCTCGCTGTTCATCGTCCCGGTGGACGCGCCCGGCTTCACCCGCACGCAGATCCCGATGGAGATCCTGTCGCCGGAGAAGCAGTTCACCTGCCACCTGGACGATGTGCGCCTCCCGTACGAGGCGCTGGTCGGGGACGAGGACGGCGGGATGCTCCAGCTGTTCGCCGGGCTCAACCCCGAGCGGATCATGGCGTCGGCGATGGGCGCGGGCATCGGGCGGCTGGCGCTGGACCGGGCGACCGCCTACGCCAGGGACCGGCAGGTGTTCAGGACGCCGATCGGCGCGCACCAGGGGCTGGCGCATCCCCTGGCCGCCGCCAAGATCGAGCTGGAGCTGGCCCGGCTGATGACGCAGAAGGCCGCCTGGCTGTACGACCAGGGCGACGACATGGGCGCCGGGGAGGCCGCGAACATGGCCAAGTACGCCACCGCCGAGGCCGCCGTCCACTGTGTCGACCAGGCCATCCAGACCCACGGCGGCAACGGCCTCACCACCGAGTACGGGGTCGGGATGCTCGCCGGGGTGGTACGGCTGCTGCGCATCGCGCCGGTCAGCCGTGAGATGATCCTCAACTTCGTGGCCCAGCACTCCCTGGGTCTTCCCAAGTCGTACTGAGCACGTTCGCGGCGATCTGCTCGTCCAGGGGAACGGGCGCGGCGAGGCGGTTGTCGATCGGGATGTGCGGGACGGGCGGCGGCTCCTCCGGGCGCATCCGCTCGATGAAGGCCCCGAAGGCGGCGAGCTTGCCGGTGTCGCGTGGCGATCCGCGCGCCGACAGCCGGTGCCGCAGCGTCTCGGGGTCGCTACGGATCCAGACGAGGCTCACCCGCGGCCCGCCCAGCTCGGCCACCCATTCCCGCCAGCGCCGCGGTGAACGGATCTGCGTGGTGAACGGGCCGGTCAGCAGGACCGGGCACCCGTTGGCGCGGACCTCCCGCGCGGTGGCGGTCATGCCCGCATACTCGTGGCGTTTGACATGCTCGTCATACCAGGGACCCTCCCGCTCTCCCGGGTCGCGGCCGTGGGCCTCCAGGACGGCGGCGACGAACGAGCCGTACATGGTGTCCTTGTCCAGCAGCGCCGGAGCGGGGCGCAGCCGGTCCAGCAGCAGCCCGGCCACGGTCGTCTTCCCGGACCCCGGCGGCCCCGCCACCACCCACACCGTGCCGCTCATGCTCCGCCGCTCATGCTGTGTTGTTCCTGGGGGTGGTCCCCAGACCCCCCGAACGGCTCCGCCGTCATGCTGTGTTGTTCCTGGGGGCGGTCCCCCAGACCCCCCGAACGCTTCGCGCTCACGCTGGGATGCGGAGCCGGCGGCTGGCCAGGCGCTCGATCCGGGCCAGGTCGATCTCGTGGCCGAGGCCCGGCTGGGTGTACGGGACGCCGACCACGCCGCCGGACGAGCGCACCGGCGGGGACACGAACACCGGGCCCCCGGCCGGGTCGGACACCTCGCTCGGCAGCGTCACGCCCGGCAGCGCGGCCAGCGCCACCGCGGCGGCCTGCGCGATGCCGAACGCGCCCGTGCCGGTGCACCACACGTCCCACCCGGCCGCGTACGCCAGGTCGTGGGCGCTGCGCGCCGCGGTGAGCCCGCCGAGGCGGGCGGCGCTCAGGTCCAGGACGCGGCCCGCCTCGCGGGAGATCGCCGCGTCCAGGGTGTCCAGATCGCCGATGCCGGGCGCCAGCGCCGTGCCGATCTGCCGCTGGAGCCGTGCGTGCGCCCCCAGGTCGGCGGCGGGGAACGGGCGGACGATCGCCAGCAGCCCGTAGGCGTCCAGGCCCTCCAGGATGGCCAGGTGCTCGGGCGTCTCGCGGTAGGCGTGCCCGGCGTCGGCGACCAGGGCCAGGGCGGGGAACGCCCGGCGGATCTCCCGCACCGGCTCGATGTCCCAGCCGGGACGCACGTCCACCGTGACCCGCGTGTGCCCGGCGCCGACCGCCTGGTTGACACGGCTCACCACCGACTCCAGCAGCGGTTCGGGGCTGAGCCGGGCACCCGTCACGATCGAGGTGCGGGTGCCGCCCAGCGCGTGCGCGAGCGGCAGCCCCCTGGCCCGGCACCACAGGTCCCAGCAGGCCATGTCGATCGCGGCGGCCGCGCCGCGGCAGCCCAGGTCGGCCGCCGCCGACACGTCCTCGGGACGTTCCAGATCGAGGCCGATCAGCGCGGGACCCATCCGCTCCTGGATATCGGCCCACACCTCGTCGGCGCCCGAGCCGTCACCGGCGGAGCCGTTCAGCGCGGCCTCGCCCCAGCCCACGGCGTCGTCCCGCGCCGTCAGCCGCACCAGGACGCTCTCGGGGCGGCGGCCCCGCGGCATCGCCACCCGGAACGCGTCGCAGCCCTGGATCTGGGGCACCCGCACCGCCTCTCGACCGGCAGAAGTCCGTACCCCTCCATGATCCCCCCTTCGCGGACCTGGGAAGACATCGGCGCCCGCCCGGGCGCGGCAAGCCGCGTCAGAGACGCCGCAGGGGGCGTCTGGTGTAGCCGCCGTCCGCCAGGCCCGCGAGACGCTCGAACGGGTTGTAGGACGAGTAGTCGCCGCACAGCACCAGCGACACGCCCGCGCACACCAGGTAGAGGGGGATCATGACCACGCCGAGGCACCAGGCGTACTGGGTCGAGTGGCGGGCCTCGTGGCGCAGCAGCCGCGGCCGTTCCAGCAGGGTCCGCGCCTCCCGGCGGGCCAGGATCACGTTGCCGACCGTGAACACCGGCGCGGCCGGGAGGGGAAGGCGGTAGCCGCCCGTGACGAGCAGGCCGTCCGGACCGCGCAGCAGGCGGGCGCCGCCGGGTTCCGGGCGGGTGGCGACCGCGGCCAGCAGCAACCCCAGCGGCGTCGACAGGTTCACCACGTTGACCACCTGCCGGACGCGGTGCGCGGGGTTCACCTGAGTGCCCGTCAGTGGGGGCAGGTGGCTTCGAGCGAGACCGGTTTGCTCTGCGGCTTGGTCGCCTTGGGAGAGGAAGACGTGCCGGGGGTCCGGCTGCGGGTCGGGGAGGCCGAGGGGGACGGGGTGGGCTGCCCTTCCTCCGCGATGGCCCGCGCCGCCAGCTTGCGGATCAGCGCGAAGTCGGGGTTGCCGGTGTGGATCAGCGGCGGGACGAACTGCAGGCTGTCGATCCTCGCGCCGTCCTTGACCTTGCCCGACAGGGTGACGAACGCCGGCAGCAGCTCCTGCGGGATGTCGGTGGAGATGGTGCGCTTGGCGGCGGCGGCCAGCTTGTCGAAGCTGGTCAGCACCGTCGCCGGGTCGGCCTGCTTGGCGATGGCGGCCAGCAGGCACTTCTGCCGCCCCATCCGGGTGTAGTCGTCGCTGTTGGTGCGCGAGCGCCCGTACCAGAGGGCCTCCTTGCCCTTCAGGACGCGGTTGCCGGCGGGCAGCACCTGGCCCCGCAGCCCGTACGGGATCGGCTCGGGGATGTTGATCCGGACGCCGCCCATGGCGTCGATGATGTCGGCGAAGCCGAACATGTCGACGAGGATGTAGTAGTCGACCGGCTGCCCGAGTATCCCGCCGATCGTGGCCTTGAGCAGCTCGGGGCCGCGCCGGTTCTTGCGGGCGCCCGGCACCACGTCGGGATGGTCCTCGGCGTACTGGTACACCTCGTTCAGCAGGCCGGGCGTTCCGGCGCCGTCGCCGGTGAAGCCGTAGGGGAAGCGGTCGCGGGCAGGGCCCGGCGGCATCGGGAAGTTCTCCAGGTTGCGCGGCAGGCTCAGCAGCACCGTGTCGCCGGTGCGGGTGTTGATGCTGGCCAGCGTCATGCTGTCGGTGCGCACGCCGGACCGGTTGCGGGCGGCGTCGCCGCCCAGCAGCAGCACGTTGACCCGGGCCTGGCCGTTCCACGGATCCTTGGCGTCGATCTTGCGGCCGTCGCCGCCACCGGCCTGGAAGATGCTGGTGAGCGCGTCCCGGGCCAGGTAGGTGCTGTAGGCGCCCCAGGAGACGGGGACGGCCACGGCGAAGCAGAGCACGGCCACCGCCACCGCGCCCGCGGTGCCGGCGCCGAGCGACAGCGAGCTGGGGCGCAGTAGCTGGTACGAGCGGATCACGACGGTGACCCAGACCAGGCCGAGCAGCAGGATCGCGCCCGCGGCGCCCGAGAGCAGCTCCGGCCGCACCGCCAGGTCCATCAGCTCGTTCAGATCGGCGCGTAAGATCGCGCCCGCCACCCCCGCGGCCGCCGCCAGCAGCAGATAGAGGGACAGCAGCAGCCAGCCGGCCACCCGGCGCCCCGTGGCCAGGTGCGCGATGCCCCAGACCAGGGCTGAGGCCAGGGTGAGGGCCAGCGCTCGGGAGAGACCGGGCTCGGCGGCACCGGGCCGGTCACGCCGGCCGGCACGTCGACTCGCCATCTGCGCTCCGATCCCCAACGCGCGGTGAGCCCACGCGTGCCCTACATCTATGGACGCGCATAACCGGCGAGGAGTTGCCAGGCGGCCGACCCTGCCGGGCGCGGATGGCGCCGCCTTGGCGCGGCTCCGGCCCCGTCCAGGCGTCGCGGCCCGTCTCAGGAAACCCCGTCCGGCCCCTGGTGCGGCCCGGCGGCCGATCCGCCACGGCGCCCAGGGACGCGATTAACGCGATCTTAGCGGGGAGCGGCCCCAGGCCGGTGATCTCCCCGCATCTCGGCGGGGAACGCCCGGCCCCCGCGCCGGGGCGCGGCACCGTCCTCGAACGTGCCGCATCCGCCCGATCATGGGGCGGTGCGGCCACGACCGCGCCCCGTCACGGCGGTGGCGGCCTTCGTCACGGGATTCGGTCATGTCGGAGGGTGCGGGCGTGTCCGCCCGAAGATCACCAGCTGATGGAGACCGGCATGCCCTCGGCATAGCCCGAAGGGCTCTGGATCCCGATCGTGGCGCGGTCGTGGAACTCCTCCAGCGTCCGCGCGCCCGCGTACGTGCAGGCGCTGCGCAGCCCCGCCACGATGGAGTCGATCAGGTCCTCCACGCCGGGCCGCTCGGGGTCCAGGTACATCCTGGACGTGGAGATCCCCTCCTCGAACAGCGCCTTGCGGGCCCGGTCGAAGGGCGAGTCGTCGGCGGTGCGCAACCGGACGGCGCGGGCCGAGGCCATGCCGAAGCTCTCCTTGTAGAGCCTGCCGTCGGCGGCCCGCTGCAGGTCGCCGGGCGACTCGTAGGTGCCGGCGAACCAGGAGCCGACCATCACGTTGGACGCGCCGGCGGCCAGCGCCAGCGCCACGTCGCGGGGGTGGCGCACCCCGCCGTCCGCCCAGACGTGGCGGCCCAGGCGGCGTGCCTCGGCCGCGCATTCCAGCACGGCGGAGAACTGCGGGCGGCCCACCCCGGTCATCATCCGGGTCGTGCACATCGCGCCGGGGCCCACCCCGACCTTGACGATGTCGGCGCCCGCCTCGATCAGGTCGCGGGTGCCCTCGGCGGTGACCACGTTCCCCGCGACCAGCGGCACGCCCGGGTCCAGGCCGCGCACCGCCGCCAGCGCGGAGATCATCTTCTCCTGGTGGCCGTGGGCGGTGTCGATCACGATCAGGTCGGCCCCGGCCTCCAGCAGCGCCTTGGCCTTGCCCGCCACGTCCCCGTTCACGCCCACGGCGGCGGCCACCCGCAGTCGTCCCGCCGCGTCCACGGCGGGGGAGTAGAGGGTGGCGCGCAGCGCGCCGGTGCGGGTGAGGATCCCGGTCAGGCGGCCGTCGCCGTCCACCACCGGCGCCAGGCGGTGGCCGCGGTCGTGCAGGCGGTCGAACGCCTCGCGCGGGTCGACGCCGTCGGGCAGGGTCACCAGGTCGCGGGACATGATGTCGCGCAGTTGGGAGAAGCGGTCGACGCCGTTGCAGTCCGCCTCGGTCACCACCCCGACGGGACGCCCGTCCTCGACCACGATGACGGCGCCGTGGGCGCGCTTGGGCAGCAGCGCCAGGGCCTCTCCCGCGGTGGCGTCGGGGGCCAGCCGGAGCGGGGTGTCGTACACCAGGTGGCGGCGCTTCACCCAGCCGATCACGTCGGCGACGACGTCGACCGGGATGTCCTGCGGAAGCACCGCCAGCGCGCCGCGCCGCGCGACCGTCTCGGCCATCCGGCGGCCGGACACCGCGGTCATGTTGGCCACCACCAGCGGCAGCGTCGTCCCGCTGCCGTCGGCGGTGGACAGGTCCACCTCGAGCCGGGACCCGACCGCCGAGCGGCGCGGGACCATGAACACGTCGTTGTAGGTCAGGTCGTGAGCGGAGCGCTCACCGTTGAGAAGGCGCACGGCTGTACAACGCACCAATCGCGATCAGAGTCCGGGGGTCGCAGTGGCTGGACCACCGTCCATTCTGCGTCATATCTCCGGGTGCTCCGGCCGGGCGCCGCGAGGAACCGGCCGGGTGGGCACTCCGGGCTCCCCTTGGCCCTGCCCCGAGGTGACGATGAGGTGGCGGCGGGGTGCCCTTCGCAAGCGATCCGGGCGTCCGGTGCGTAACCAGAGGTGCCGCCGGGATGCAACGGATTTGAGTGCAACGAGAGGTTACTCTCGGAGTAAAGTTACCTCTTGACGATCCTGCGTGCGCGATGCAGTTTTCTTACATGTGCCTCGCGCGGAAGACCATCCCCCGCGGGAGGCGTCACAGCAGAACACCGGGAGCAGCGCATGCAGGTCACGCAGGTGAACCCGGTGCGCCGCGCCCGCCCGTGCCCCGGCGCGCCGCGCGGGGCCAATGGGCCCCGCACCGGTCACGAGCCTGACCGGCGCCGGGCCGCGCACGGCGATCCCCGCAGCCCCGCCCCGTACCGTGACGTCGCCCCACGGTCCGGGACCCGCGCGGCGATCGATGCCACGTTGCGGTGCCGTGGCGGTACGCCCGGCGCCGCATTCGTCGCCGCAGGGGCCGCCGGCCGACGCTTCGACGGCCCGCGACCCCGGCGAACACGGGCAAGATCAATATTTAACGACGCACCCCGCCGGAATGGAATGATCTTGCAGTTGTCAGCAAATCGAGTAATCGCGTGCCGAGGAGGAGAGCCGTGCTGGATGCGGTCGACGAAGTGCTCGTCCGCGAGCTCCAGCGGGATGGCCGGGCGACGTTCCAGGCGCTGGCCGACCGGGTGGGGTTGTCCCGCACGGCCGTGCGGGCACGGGTGCAGCACCTTCTCGAGACCGAGGTCGTCCGGGTCGTGGGCATCGTGCACGCCGCGGTCGTCGGCGCCGAGGCCATCGGGCACGTCTCGGTCGCCGTGGACGGGTCGGCCCGCGAGGTCGCCGCGACCATCGCCCAGCGCGCCGCGGTCAGCTTCACCGCGCTGACCGCAGGCCCCCACGACCTGGTCGCGCAGGTGCGCACCCGCGACGACGCGTCGCTGGCCGCCGAGGTCGACGCCATCCGCGCCGTGCCCGGCGTGCGCTCGGCCGAGGTGTTCCGGTCGGTGTCCACTGTGCGCGACGCCCACGCCGTGGTGCGAGAGCTGGGCGACATCGCCCTCGACGACATCGACTGGCGGCTGCTGCGGGAGCTGCAACGCGACGGCCGCGCCCCCTACACACGTCTCGCCCACATCATCGGCCTGTCCCAGGCCGCCACGCGCGCCCGGGTGGTACGGCTGATGCGCTCGGGCGTCATCCAGGTGACCGGCCTGGCCGACCCGCTCGCCCTCGGTGCGGCCGAGCTCGGCGGCTTCGGGCTGGTGGTCACCGGGGGGCTGCACCGCGTCGCCGAGGCCGTCGCCGAGCAGGAGGGCGTGCGCTACCTGGCGACCGGGTTCGGGCGGTACGACATCGTCGGCCAGGCCGAGGCGCGCTCCCGCGCCGAGATGGTCGCCGTCCTGGACGCCATCCGTGCCGTGCCGGGCGCCACCGTGCGCGAGTCCTGGCACCACCTGGACGTCATCAAGGAGTCCTACGCCGTCGAACTGCCCGACAAGCGGCTCAACGGCCAGTAGCGCACAAGGAGGCGGCAGGGAGGCCGAGGCGGCAGGGGGCGCGGAAGGCCGCGCCCCACCGCGCCCCACCGGTCAGGGCCTACCGGTCAGGGCCTACGGGTCAGGGACGGTTGAGGGCCGCCTCCTCCAGGTCCAGCTCGTGCAGGACGCGTTCCAGCACCTCGTCGTCGATGCGGCGCTGGTCGCGCATCTCGATGAACACGCCGCGCTCGGCGGCCAGCATCTCCCGGCGCAGCCGCCGGTAGGCGCTGCTGGGCGTCTCCATCCCGCCCATGGCCGTGCCGCCGCCGAGCTGCTCCCACGCCGACCGCTGCCGGTGCTCGGCCAACTGCCGCAGCCGTTCCACCACCGCCTGGTCCGGTTGCTCCTCCTCCTCGGCCAGCAGCTCGTCCAGCCGCCGCAGCGCCGCGTTGGCCGCGGCGTGCTGCGCGCCCGCCTCCGACACGGTGTCGCTGTACTGCTCGCGGTCGCTGCCGACCCCCAGCCTCCGGATCAGCGCCGGGAACGTCAGCCCCTGCACCAGCAGCGTCGCCAGCACCGTGGTGAAGGTCAGGAACAGGATCAGCTCGCGCGCCGGGAACGGCCGCCCGGCCTCGTCGGTGAACGGGATCGCGAACGCCGCCGCCAGCGACACCACGCCCCGCATCCCCGCCCAGGCGACCACGACCCGGCCGCCCACGGGGACCGGGCCGGACTCCCCGCGCCCCATCACCCGCGCGACCCGCAGCCGCAGCGAGGTGACCGCGAACACGTAGACGAACCTGGCCAGCACCACCAGGCCGAAGATCGCCGAGGCCCAGACGGCCAGGCTCGTCCACTCGTACCGGGGCGACAGGCCCTGGACCACCAGCGGAAGCTGCAGCCCGATCAGCAGGAACACCACCGACTCCAGCACGAAGATCAGCACTTTCCAGAAGGCTCGGCCGATCAGCCGGGTCGCGGCGGGCGCCTCGGGGAACCGGTGCCCCAGGTACAGGCCGCTCACCACCACCGCGATCACGCCGGAGGACTGCGCCGCCTCGGCGATCAGGTACGCGGCGAACGGCGCCGCCAGCACCATCGCCTTCTCCACCAGCGGATCCCGCAACCGGGTGCGCAGCCAGTGCAGCGGCGGCCCCAGCGCCAGCCCCACCACCGTGCCGAGCACCGCCGCCATCAGGAACTCCCGGACCCCGTCCAGCAGCGTGAACCCGGCGCCCACGGCGGCGGCCACCGCCACCCGCAGCGCCGTCAGCGCGGTCGCGTCGTTGAACAGGCTCTCGCCGACCAGGATCGTCACGGTCCGGCGCGGGAGTCCCAGCCGCCGCGCCACGCTCACCGCCGCCACCGCGTCCGGCGGCGCGACGATCGCGCCCAGCGCGAACGCCGCCGGCAGCGGCAGCCCGGGGACCATCAGATGCGCCGCGTACCCGATGACGAGCGTGGTGACCAGCACCAGTCCCACCGACAGCAGCACGATCGAGGAGCTGTTCCGCCGCAGGTTGATGGTGGAGCTCTCCCACGCGGCCGAGAACAGGAGCGGAGGCAGGAAGAAGAACAGGACGAGATGGGGGTCGAGCTCGACGTGCGGCACGCCCGGCAGGAACGAGAGCACCAGGCCCCCGATCACCAGCACCAGCGGAGACGACAGGCCGACCCGGCGCGCGAACGCCGCCACCATCAGCGCGCTGACCGGCACCGCCAGCAGCCACAGGGCCTCAGTAGCCTTCACGAGGCGCATCATGACACGCGGCCACGGCCTAGCGTCACAGCGGGCGCGGCGGCATCCCTATACGAGATTGATCCGGTTGCGGGCGCGCGCCGAGTCAGGCGTGCCGGTCACTGGCGTCGGCGTGTCTCGCCTGCGGGGCCCGTGCCTTGGTGTCGCGTGACGTGATCTCCCGCGGCTTGGTTTGGCGTGGCCTGGTCTGGCCTGGCCTGGTCTCGCGCGGCTTCGGCTCGCGGGCGGTCTCCTTGGCGAAGGCCAGGAAGTCGCGCGCCACCGGGGGAAGCTGCCGGTGCGCGTGCACCAAACCGATCTTGCGGGTGATGGGCGGAAGGAACGAGCGGACCGCCAGGCCCTCGGTGTCCTCAAGCTGGTTGCGGTACCACAGCAGCGAGCCCATGCCCGCCCGCACCCAGCCCAGCCAGGAGCCGCGCTCGTCGGACTCCACCGCCGGCACCGGCCTGGCGCCCAGACGGCCCAGCAGCCCGTCGATCTCGGCGCGCCGCGCGCTGCCCCGGGCCGGCAGCACCAGCCGCATGCCGTCCAGCGCGGCGGGCGGCACCGGCTCGCGCAGCCGCAGCCCCGGCGGCGAGATCAGCACCACCTCGCGCTGCTCGAACGGGTGCGCGACCAGGTCGCCGGGCACCGGAAGGTCGGTCACCGCGAGGTCGGCGCGGCCCGCGCAGCGCCACCGCGACCGCCTCGCGGCCCTCGCAGCGGATCACCCGGACCCGTACGGCGGGCTGGTCGCGGGCGAACCGCGGGATCAGCGCGCCGGTCAGCTCCGGCTCGAGCGACGCGGTCGCGGCGATGCGCAGCTCGGCGCCCCGCCCGTTGGCGCGCGCCACCGACAGCCCCTCGATCGCGTCGACGGCGTCGAGCGCGACCCGCGCCTGCCGCACGACCTGCTCGCCGACCGCGGTCAGCACCACGCCGCGCCCCGACCGGGCGAACAGCTCCACGCCGAGCTCGCGTTCGAGCTCGCGCACCGCCCGCGAGAGGGCGGGCTGAGCGACGTAGAGCGCCTGGGCCGCCGACGTCATGGTGCCGTGGTCGGCGGTCGCCACGACATACCGCAGCTGCCGCAGATTCATGACCTGACCGTATGCCAACGAACCCACAAGGTCCCGGACATAGCCGGAATAGGACCGTTGATTTGCCCGTCAAGCCGGTTTCGTCCGCCGAGTTCCGCCGACGGCGCCACTCAGACGGACCGCACCCCTCGGAAGGACGATGCCCCCCAGAAGGACGACGGCCCCCAGGAGAACGACGGCCCTCACGAGAACGACGATCAGACGATCTGCTCGTCGACGAAGCACCACCGCCAGTCCTCGTCCGGCTCGAACGACCGGACGATCGGGTGGCCCTCCTGCTCGAAATGCGCCGTGGCGTGCCGGTTCGGCGAGGAGTCACAGCAGCCGACATGGCCGCACGTCAGGCACAGCCGCAGGTGCACCCACCGGTCCCCGGTCTCCAGGCATTCCTGGCAACCCTCGGGCGTCCGTGCCGCCGGATCGCTGTCCGGTAGCCGCTTCACATGCTCACAGGTGCCCATACCGCTCATCGTGCCACGGCGGAGGCCGCGCACTCGTGACGTGGCCCCGAATCTCACCGCCCTTGGCGTGGGCGTTACCAGTGATCGGGGCTGAACGGCTCGTCCTCGGGCCGGGCCGAGGACGACAGCAGCCGCACGTCCGACTCGACCATCATGGTCACCAGCTCCTCGAAGCCGACCTCCGGCTCCCAGCCCAGCTGCTCGCGGGCCTTCTTCGGGTCGGCGCACAGCAGGTCGACCTCGGCGGGACGGGTGTAGCGGTCATCGAGGACGACATGGTCCTCCCAGTTCAGGCCCACCGTCCCGAACGCGAACTCCACCAGCTCCCGCACCGAGTGGATCCTGCCGGTGCCGATCACGTAGTCCTCGGGCGCCGCCTGCGCCAGCATCAGCCGCATCGCGCGGGCGTAGTCGCCGGCGAAGCCCCAGTCCCGCCGGGCGTCCATGTTGCCCAGCCGCAGCTCGGTGGCCATCCCCAGCTTGATGCGGGCCGCGCCCAGCGTCACCTTGCGGGTGACGAACTCCGCGCCCCGGCGCGGCGACTCGTGGTTGAACAGGATCCCGCTGACCGCGAACATCCCGTACGACTCGCGGTAGTTCTGCGTGATGTAGTGGCCGTAGGTCTTGGCGACCCCGTACGGGCTGCGCGGGTGGAACGGCGTCCTCTCGTTCTGCGGCGTCTCCCTGACCATGCCGAACATCTCCGACGAGGACGCCTGGTAGAACCTGATCTGGCCGCCGCCGGGCGAGCGGGACGGGCTGATGCCCGACACCACCCGGATCGCCTCCAGGACCCGCAGCACGCCCATCCCGGTCACCTCGGCCGTCAGCTCGGCCTGCTGCCAGGACATCGGCACGTAGGAGATCGCGCCCAGGTTGTACACCTCGTCGGGCTGGACCCGTTCCACCGCCGAGATCAGGCTGCCCTGGTCGAGCAGGTCCCCGGTGGTGATCCGCACGTCGCCGACGTGCTTGCGCAGCCGCGACACGTGCGGGTTCGCCTGACCCCGCACCAGGCCCCAGACCTCGTACCCCTCGGCGAGCAGGTGCTCGGCGAGGTAGGACCCGTCCTGCCCGGTGATGCCGGTGATGAGTGCTCGCCTGGACAGCGCATCCTCCATGGCTGGTAGACGGTGGATCAGACGCCCGGACCGTCCCGGGCCCCGCGCCGTGATGCATGTGATTTCCGAGGTTAGCGAGCCTGTGTCCGAACTGACGAGGGAGGGCGTAGTTTGACCCGAATTTGTTTCGGGTTCACGATCGGCCGTGCCGGGTGCGCCGCGTGGCGCGGCCCGCGCTCCTCTGCCACCGTGTGATCACCATGAGGTGCCCGACGCATGCGCTCCGCTGATCCCCGTCCGGCCCGCACCGCCGCCGGACGTACCGCCGGCGACGCCGCCCCGCTGCGGCTGCGCGGCCGCGACCTGGGACGCCACGCGGTGATGGCGGTGGTGAACCGCACCCCCGACTCCTTCTTCGACCGCGGCGCCACCTTCGGGTTCGACGCGGCCCTGGCCGCGGCGGACCGCGCGGTGGCCGAGGGTGCGGACATCATCGACATCGGCGGGGTCAAGGCGGGCCCGGGGGACGAGGTCGGCGTGGCGGAGGAGCTGCGCCGGGTCGTGGACCTGGTCGCCGCCGTACGGCGGGCGCACCCCGAAGTGATCATCAGCGTGGACACCTGGCGGGCCGAGGTGGGGGAGGCGGTCGCCGAGGCGGGCGCCGACCTGCTCAACGACACCTGGGGCGGCCCCGACCCTCGGCTGGCCGAGGTCGCCGCGTCCCACGGGATCGGGCTGGTGTGCGCCCACGCGGGCCGCCAGGACCCGCGTACCCGGCCGCACCGCGCCGGGTACGGCGACGTGGTGGGCGACGTCCTGGAGCACGTGGTCGCCGAGGCCGAGCGCGCCGTGGCCCTGGGGGTGCGCAGGGACGCCGTCCTGATCGACCCCGCCCACGACTTCGGCAAGAACACCCGGCACTCGCTGGAGATCACCCGGCGGCTGGACGAGCTGACCGGCACCGGCTGGCCGGTCCTGGTCGCCGTGTCCAACAAGGACTTCATCGGGGAGACCCTGGGCCAGCCGGTGGAGCGGCGCGGGGTGGGCACGACGGCCGTGCTCGGCGTCTCGGCCTGGCTGGGCGCGCGGGTCTTCCGCGTCCACGACGTGGCCGGAGCCCGCCGCGCCCTCGCCGCCGTCGCCGCCCTCCAGGGTACGCCCTGATCCAAGACGCGGGGACTCGATGCCGGACGCGGGGACTCAGAGGGCCGCCTCGCGCCGGCGGGCGCGGTAGGCGGCCACGTGCATGCGGTTGCCGCAGGTGCGGCTGTCGCAGTAGCGGCGGCAGCGGTTGCGGGACAGGTCGACCAGGACGCGGGAGCAGCCGGGGGCCTCGCAGGTGCGCAGCCTGTCCAGCTCACCCGCCGTCACCACGTAGGCCAGGGCCATCCCGCAGTCGGCCGCCAGATGCTCCACCAGCGGCGCGCCCGGGGCGAAGAAGTGCACGTGCCAGCCGAAGCCGTCGTGGTCGGTCAGGTGCGGGGTGGTGCGCACGCCCCCGACGATCTCGTTGATCAGCCGGACCGCGGTGGCCACGTCGGGCGCGTCGAACACGGCGCGGAACCGGTCCCGCTGCTCGCGGAACTGCTCCACGTCCCTGCCGGTCACCTCGCGGATGTCGCTGAACCTGAACCGTTCGAGGAAGGCGCGCAGGTCCGCCGGCCCGTCCAGGCCCTCGGCGCCGGACGCCGCCGGAGAGGTGTTGATCAGGCCGACGACGGTGGCGAGGGCGTGCTCGGTGTCATGAGTGAAGATCACGATGAACTCCGGCTCCAGATCGGGGACCGGGGCCGCCGGTGACCGGCGCGCGCGGCCCGCCCCTTCACCTTATGCCGCTCCCACCCCGCGCGTGCGTCCTCCGCCGCGCGGGCGCCGAAAGCGTGACCTGGCGGGCGCCGTGCTGTGATCGGCGGGATGATCAGCGGGAGTAGTGCGGGTCGGCGACCACCGGGTAGTAGGCGCCGGTGTGCTGGATCCGCATCGTCACGACCTGGCCCTCCAGGACGTAGTCGGCCTTGACCTGCCGGTACATCGAGTCCGACGCCCACGGGTTGTAGAGCCGCCCCACGGTGGCGCCGTACCGCTGGTGGACGACGTCGTACCCGCCGGACGGCATGGCCTCCAGCGTCAGCCCGTCGGCCAGCGACAGGGGGAACCGGAACTCGGCGGGGGCGTCCGGCCCGTGGATCACCGTCAGCAGCCGCACCCCGCTGGCCGTGGTCTGCGCCACCATGTCGGTGTCGACGTCCACGCCCACGAAGACACGGAGGCTGGGCCGCAGCACCTGCGCGACGGTGTCGGCCGCCGTGACGTCGATGCCGATGTGGATGCGCTGGCCGTCCTTGGTGGGGACCCAGACGCCGTCACGGGCACGCTGCCCCCAGGCCACGTCCGGGTTCTCCAGCTCCTGAGGCTCGTTCCTGCCCCGGGCCACGAGTACCCGGGATGCGGCGTTCATGGCCGCGGCAGCCCCGTCCCGCGCGTGCCTCATGGCGGGCCCCCTCGCCTTCTCGCATCGATCGTGTACGCCCTCGGCCAGGTCCGCGACGACGTACTGTTCCGGGTCTATCACGGGGACGAGCCGCGGGAAGCCGGTTGCTCCGCACTCGCTCTCTCCAGGGACTTCACCCCGTGCGACGTTGGACCTTACACCACCTCCCAAAGGGGAGGAGAGGGGCCCTGAGCGGGACGGACCGCCCGGTGAGGCCCGCCGTACGCGAACCTCGCGACACCGGCGCGCGGCCCCCCGAGGGATTCGCCGGAGGCGCGCCCGCGGATGGACGGCGGCGCGTCGCCCTCCGCGATCACACCGGCGGCGAACGGGCGCGGGCGCCGGAAAAATGCTTTGCGGGCGATCATGAGGCGTCGCATCCTTGAAGGCGACGAAGGACGGCCGCGGGGGAGCGGGAAGGCGAACCCGGCGGTACGGCTTCATAACGAAGGGGTGAGCCACCGGTTAGGCGGCTGGTCTCCAAAACCAGCGGAAAGTGGGTTCGACTCCTACCGCCCCTGCCGATCTGCCGACCTGGGCTTGTGGTGTAACGGGAACACATCTGTCTTGCACACAGACGATCAGGGTTCGATTCCCTGCGGGTCCACGGATCCCTCCCCGCTATGGGGAGCGGGCGGGATCGCTTGATCTCGCGGGCGCCCGACCCGGACCCGGGCGCCCGGGGAATGGCGGCGGCCCCCGCCTCGCGATGAGGCCGGGGCCGCCGCCGTTTCGCGGCAATTATCCCAAATCATGGGACAAGTCGGTATTTGCCGTTATTCACGGGCGCGGATCCGGTACGGCCGCCGTCCCGCCGGAGCCCGGGAACGCTCAGCCGGCGAGGGCCGTGGTGAGCGTGTGACCGGATGCGGCCTTGAGGTCGTCGAGGATCTCGGTGATCCGGTCGAGTCCCGAGGCGATCCACGGCAGCGCGGCCGGGTCCGGGTCCATCAGGGCCGCCCGGCGCTGCTCGTCGTTCTCCCCGTACAGCAGGCTCGTGGCCACCCGCATGCGCAACGCGTCGCCCGGCTCGCCGAACGCGGACGCCGGCAGGACGCCCATTCCGTAACGTTCCAAAAGCAGCGTGGTCAGCTCCGCCCCCGTGGTGATGCCGTGGGCCTCGCGCAGGTGCGCGCGCAGCGGGTCGAAGTCCGGGTAGGCGTAGAAGGCCGCCTCGGGACGCCGTACGCGCGCCCCGGCCTCGGCGAACCGGTCCGCGACGGCGGCGGTGACGGCGGCGTGCAGGCGGCGGCTGAGGTCGATGTGCTCCACCAGCTCGTCGGGCTCGCCGAAGGCGTAGGCGGCCGCGTGCTGCACGGGTGCGGGCGCGGCCGACCAGATCTCGCTGGCGATGCCCAGGACGGCGTCGCGCAGCGCGGACCCGAACGGCCCGTCGGGCATCCTGGCGACGCCCAGCCGCCAGCCGCCCGCGGCCAGGCTCTTGCTCAGCCCGGTCGTGACCACCGTCCGCTCGGGCGCGTACGCGGCGGGGCTCGGCACCGGGCGGCCCGGGTCGTGCATCAGGTCCCGGTAGATCTCGTCGGAGATGATCACCAGATCGTGCTGGCGGGCGACCGCGCACAGCCGCCGGACCGTCGCCTCCGGGGCCAGGGTCCCGGTCGGGTTGTCGGGCAGCGTCACCACCACGGCGCGGATCCTGCGTCCCGTGGCCCTGGCGCGTACGACGGCGTCGGCCAGGAGCGCGGGGCTGGGCACGCCGCCCTCGCCCGGGGCGGTGGCCACCGGGACCGCGCCCGCGCCCGTGAGGGACGCCTGGGCGGCGTAGGAGACCCAGCTCGGGGTGGGGATGGCGATCTCGCCGCCGATGGCGGTCATCAGCGCGTACAGCAGGGGCTTGCTGCCCGGCCCGCAGAGCACCAGGCCGGGGTCGGTGGGCAGGCCGCGGCGCGTCCAGTATCCGGCCGCCGCCGCGCGCAGGGCGGCCGAGCCCGCGACCGGGCCGTAGCCGCCGCGTCCGGCGGCGGCCGCCAGTTCCCGGGTGAGGGAGGGGTGGACCGGGATGCCGGCCTCGCCGAAACCGAGGGCGAGCACGGGCATCCCGTCGCGTCTTCTACGGGCGATCGCTTCATTGATCGCGAGTGTCGGGGAGAGCGGAACCGGCCGGACGGACGGGTTCATAACGGGCATTTCGGGCTCCAGGCAGGACGACGTCACGGTTTTCAGGGTGGGTGCAGGGGAGGAATAAGGCATCCCCGAAAAGCCGGCCGGCTCACCTCTAGCCTGCCCGGTTTTAGCATCATGACAAGCGAGTCTCATCGATGCTGACCGTAAGATTGTCTGATGCTGGAGCTTCGCCGCCTCCGTCTGCTGGCCGAATTCGCACGTCGGGGCAGCATCGCCGCCACCGCCTCCGCGCTCGGCTACACGCCCTCCGCGGTGTCGCAGCAACTCGCCGCGCTGGAGCGGGAGGCCAAGGTCGCCCTGCTCGACCGCACCGCCCGCAGCGCCGAGCTGACCGATGCCGGACGCCGGCTCGCCGAGCGCGCCGAGGAGATCCTGATCCTGGTCGAGGCCGCCGAGACCGAGCTGTCCAGCCAGGCCGACACGCCGGTCGGGCGGGTGGTGGTCACCGCCTTCCCCACGGCCGCCGTGGCGTTCGCCCCCGCCCTGGCGCGCAGCCTGCGCGATCACCCGCAGCTCACGTTCGTGCTGCGGCAGACCCCCGGCCCGGAGGGCGCGATCCGGCAGGTGCAGAGCGGCGAGGTGGACATCGCCCTGGTGGACGACTGGTCCGGCAAGCTCCCCGACCAGCCGCCCTCCGCGTTGAAGTTCTTCCACCTCCGGCGGGACCCGCTCGTCCTCGCCGTGCCGGCCGATCACCCCCTGGCCGACCGGAGCCGCGCGGTGGACCTGCAACGCCTGCGCGAGGAGTCCTGGATGGCGGCGCCGCCCGGCGAGCCGTCCCGGCAGGGCGTGGAGCGGCTCCTGGACACCGTGGGCGGCGCCCGTCCCGTCCCATGGGAGTTCGAGGGGCTCCACACCATCCTGAGCCTGGTGGCCAAGGGCATCGGGATCGCCGCCGTCCCCTCGCTGGGCATGGCCGCCGGGATCGAGGGCGTGGTGACAAGGCTCATACCCGGCCCGCCCATCGCCCGCGAGGTGTACGCGGTCACGCGGGCCGCCAGCGTGCGCAGGCCCTCGGTGGCGGTGACCCTGCGCGCCATCTACTCGGCGGCCGGCGACGTCCAGCCGCCCCTTCCCGAGGAGTGAGGCCGCCGTCCGGGGGCATCCTCCCAGGAAGCATCCACAGCGCGAAGTCCCAGCTCACGGCCGGTGACACCGGTGCGGGGGCACGGGGACGCCGCCAGGGGACGACGGTATCGATCCTGGCCGAAAGCGGACGCGAGACCAACCCGGTCCCGCTCCGGGCCGAACCCACCGGTGATCCGTCGCCGGACCCTGTCACGTACAGGGTCACGTACACGTGCACGTAACCGAGCGCCGCGCCGGACCCGAAGGCGGGGCATCCCAGGGGGGAGGCGGTACGGATGGAGGGGACTCCGGACCCGAAGATGACCGCTCAGCGCGGATCTTCACGTACCTTGGACCGAACCGCCGCCTCCCCAGGAGCACAGCAGCCTATGAACCGGTCCGCCCACCATGGCTTCGAGTTGCCGCGCCTGACGTCCCTCATCCGGCACGCCCTGCCGCGGTTCATCGAGGGCGCGGTGGCCCCCGTCGCCATCTTCTACGCCGCCTTCGCGCTGCTCGGCCTCAACGGAGGGCTCGTCGCCGCGGTCGCCTGGGTGTACGGAGGGATCGCCTGGCGGTACTGGCGCGGGCACGGGGTCCCGGCGCTGATGTTCCTGGCCGCGGCGGGCGTCACCGTCCGCGCCGTCCTGGCGGCGGTCACCGGAAGCCCGGTGGTGTACTTCCTCCAGCCGACCCTGGGCACCCTGGTGGTCGGCGCGACCTTCCTCGCCTCGGTGCCGCTCGGGCGCCCGCTGGCCCAGAAGCTGGCCGCCGACATGGTGCCGCTGCCCGAGGCGTTCATGAAGCACGAGCGGGTGCGCCAGTTCTTCCTGCGCATCTCCCTGCTGTGGTCCATGGTCTTCTTCGCCAACGCCCTGATCAGCCTCTGGATGCTGTTCAACGAGTCGCTCGGCGCGTTCCTGTGGATGCGCACCAGCATGGTCACCGTGCTGGGCGCCGCGGCCGTGGCGGTCTCGATCCTCGGCTTCAAGCGCGTCCTGCGCCACGTCAACGGGGAGCCCGCCACCGGCGTCACCGCCTGAGCCTCTCGGCACCGCATTCCTCTCCCGGACCGGCACGAGCCTTCGTGCCGGTCTTTTCGTCGTAGATCACCGTGCCCCTGAGCCAACCTTTGCCGCGCCCTGGGCATCCAAAGGGTTTGGATGGATTCGCATGACACGGGGTTAACCAGGGCCTTCAGGAGTTTCTGTGGGGAGTAAAGGTCGTTTCGGGCTGATCACGTCGGGGGGCGCGGGAGCGGTCCTGATCCTGACGGCCGCCTGCGGCGTCGTCGGCGGGAGCAGGACCGGCGGGCTGGCCGCGGGCCAGGAGGGCGCGGTCACGATCACGCCGGTCAACGGGGCGCAGTCGGTGCGGCCGGACGGGCCCATTCAGGTCCGGGTCGGCGAGGGCACGCTTCAGGACGTCACCGTCCAAGGGCAGGGAGTCACCGTCACCGGCACGATGTCCGCGGACCGCAAGAGCTGGAAGTCCGACCGCACGCTGAGCCCGGGCACGTCCTACACGGTCACGGTCAGGGCGCGGCACGACGGCAAGACCAGCACCGCGACCAGCACGTTCAGCACGCTCAAGCCCGAGCGGACGCTGTCGATCGCCGATGTGACGCCCAGCGTCAAGGGCGAGAAGGTCGGCGTCGGGATGCCGATCATCGTGCGGTTCGACGGGCCGGTGGCGGACAAGGCCGCGGTCGAGCGGGCGCTGACGGTCACCCCGGAGAAGCCGGTCCCGGGCGCCTGGCGCTGGATCGGGTCCGACCAGGTGATCTACCGCACCCAGACGTACTGGCAGCCGCACCAGAAGGTGCGCTTCACCGCGCGGCTCGCCGGGGTGAACGCGGGTCAGGGCGTGTACGGCGCGAAGGACGTCGACCAGACGATCACCATCGGCGCCAAGCAGATCACCACCGGTGACATCGGCGAGCACCACATGACGGTGACCCGGGACGGCCGCAAGCTGCGCACCATCCCCTTCAGCGCCGGCAACGGGACCACCAGGGAGTACACCACCACCAGCGGGATCCACCTGCTCATGGGCAAGGAGAACCCCGTCACCATGGAGGCCCCGGGCCGCAAGCCCGGCGACCCCGGCTACTACAAGACCGTGGTGAACTACGGCGTCCGGTTCTCCAACAGCGGCGAGTACACGCACTCGATGCCGTCCACCGTGAGCGTGCAGGGCTCGGCGAACGTCAGCCACGGCTGCCTCAACCTGAGCCCGTCCAACGCCAAGTGGTACTTCGACATCGCCCAGCGCGGCGACATCCTCAAGCTGACCGGCAGCAGCCGCCGGCTTGAGTGGGACAACGGCTGGGGCTTCTGGCAGATGCCCTTCGACCAGTGGAAGCAGGGCAGCGCCCTCGCCTGACCGGGGCCTGACCGAGCACGATTGCGGGGACCGCGTCCGGTCCGGAATGCTGGACGCGGTCCTCAGGCTTACGGGAGAGCATATGGCCGACGACGTCCCCCGGCTGCCCGCCAAGGCACGGCCCCGGCGCGCCGGGGATCCCGAGAGGCTGGGCGGCTACGAGGTGATCGGGTTCCTCGGTGAGGGCGGCATGGGGTCGGTCTACCTGGGCCGAGGACCCGGCCCCGGCGGCGGCCTGGTGGCGATCAAGGTGGTCAGGTCCGACCACGCCCGGCACGCCACGTTCCGCGAGAGGTTCCGGTACGAGGCCGCGCACGCGCTGAAGGTCCCGCGGTTCTGCACCGCCGAGGTCCTGGACGCCGATCCCGACGCCGAGCACCCCTACCTCGTGACCGAGTACATCGACGGGCCCACGCTCGACGAGGCGCTGGAGGAGGGCGGCCCGCTGCGCCGCGCCGAGCTGGAGCAGCTCGGCGTGAGCATGGCCGCGGCCCTGGCCGGCATCCACGGCGCCGGTGTGGTGCACCGCGATCTGAAGCCCGGCAACGTGCTGCTCAGCCGGATGGGCCCGCGCGTGATCGACTTCGGGATCGCCAGCGCGCTGGACGCCACGCAGGGGCTCACCGCGACCGGCCAGCTCGTCGGCACGCCCTCGTACATGGCGCCCGAGCAGTTCGAGGGCGCCGGGGCGAGCGAGGCGAGCGACGTGTTCGCCTGGGGCGCGGTCATGGCGTTCGCCGCGACCGGCCGCAGGCCCTTCGGGACCGGCCCCTCGCAGGCCATCGCGTACCGGATCGTGCACGCCGAGCCCGACCTGGAGGGCATCGAGGAGCCGCTGCGCGAGGTGGTCGCCGCGGCCCTGGCCAAGGACCCGGCCCACCGTCCCACGGCACGCGACCTGCTCTCGCGGCTCGGCGTGCCCGGCGGCGACCCGGCCGCGGCCGCCGCCTCCCCGGGAGCTCGGGGCGCCGTGGGCGCCATGGGGCCCGCCGGTGGCGGTCAGGCGCCGCCTCCTCCGATACCTCCCGCCCTGCCGCCCGACATGCCGCCTCCGCCGCCGTCCGACATCCCCACGCGGGCCGACGCGCCGCCACCGCACGGGTGGCCCCAGGCCGGGACGCCCACGGCCCCTGTGGCCATGGACGGCCGGCGGCACGGGCCGGAGCCGACCCTGCCCGCGGGCGCCGGGCGGACGGCCCCGCGGAGGCGCCGGGGGCCGCTGCTCGCCGGGCTCGCCGCCGGCGCCGCCCTGCTCCTGGCGGGGGCGCTCGCCATGGTGATCGTCCCGCGGTTGTCCGGGGACGACCACACCTACCTCAACGGGCACTACAACAGCACCTACGGCGACATGTACATCCGGACGGACGGCGAGGACGTCTGGATGATCTACCGCTGGCGAGGCAAGAGCAAGATCCGCGGCGTCGTCGAGGGGAACGGCAGGTCGGTCTACGCCTGCTACACCGAAGGCGTGGGCACCGAGCCCACCGGGAAGGTCCGGTTCACCATCGTCCGCAACGGTGCCGGCGTCCGGCTCGACGGCAAATGGGGGGCCACCGGCGGCGCCCTGAACTCCGACTGGGAGGCCACCAGGGTGGACGGGGAGATCCCCGCCGACATCGACCTCGACCTGCACAACGCCGGCCTGTTCCCGGCCGCGCCGACCGACTCGGGGGCGTGACGTTCGTCACGTCCCGTCCGTGACGCACCACTCCAGGTCCCTTGTCGCAGACGTCCCAAGCAACGCTTTGATCTCGGAGTTTGGGCAAAGCGGCCATCATGCCATCCTCGGCGGCGCTTTGTCGCTAACGTTCCCCTGGTAACGGCGGGGTTTCTGGAGGTCGTACGGTGCAGCGGAGGTTCTCCCCAGGGTTGAGGGCGGGCGCGGGGGTGGCAGGGGCCGTGCTGCTCCTCACCACCGCCTGCTCGGGAGGGGAAGAGGACGGGGACGGCGTCACCGTCGGGGGCAAGGCCGAGGCGGGCACGCCCCAGGTGACCGTGGCACCCGGCAACGGCGAACTCAAGGCGAGGCCCGACAAGGGCGTCTCGGTCACGGTCGCGGGGGGCGCGATCGAGAGCGTCACCCTCACGTACAAGGGCAAGCCGGTCGCCGGCGCGCTGTCGGCGGACAAGACCCGGTGGCGGTCGCGGACGCTGCGCCCGGGAGCGCGGTACCAGGTCACCGCGGTGGCCAGGAGCCCGCAGGGCAAGACCACCACGGTCACCAGCACCTTCAGCACCCTCAAGCCGGCCGCCGAGCTGGACATCATCGACGTCACGCCGCGGCCGGGCGAGACGGTCGGCGTGGGCATGCCGATCATGGTGACGTTCAACCGGCCGGTGGAGAACAAGAAGGCCGTGGAGAAGGCGCTGCGGGTGAGGTCGACCAAGCCCGCCACCGGCGCCTGGAACTGGGTCGGCTCCAACACCGTGATCTTCCGGACCGAGAACGGCAAGTACTGGCAGCCCAACCAGCAGGTGACGTTCTCCGCCAAGCTCAGCGGGGTCAGGTCCGGCAAGTCGACCTACGGGGTGGACGACTTCTCGCAGCGGTTCAGGATCGGCGACTCGCACATCGTCGTCGCCAGCACCAAGACCAAGCGGCTCGTGGTGAAGGAGAACGGCAGGACGATCAAGTCCTGGCCGATCAGCGCGGGCAAGGGCGGCCGGGTGGTCAACGGCGTCGACACCTTCCTGACCACCAGCGGGATCCACCTGACCATGGGCAAGGAGAATCCGGCGATCATGACGTCGGAGTGGATGGGCGTCGATCCCAAGGACAAGAAGAACGGCGGCTACCGCGAGGTCATCCCGCACGCCGTGCGGATCTCCAACAGCGGCGAGTACATCCACTCCATGGCCTCCACGGTGTGGGCGCAGGGACGTCAGAACGTCAGCCACGGCTGCCTGAACTCGCCGCCCGCCGCCGCCCAGTGGTTCTACAAGTACGCCTACCGCGGCGACGTCGTGATCATCACGGGCAGCAAGCGGAAGCTGGAGTGGAACAACGGGTGGAGCTACTACCAGATGCCGTGGAGCTCCTGGGTCAAGGGCAGCGCCCTGGACCGCACCGTGACCACCGGCTGATCGCCGGTGACCTCGTATCTCCCGCCTGACCTCCCGCCTGGTGGAACCCGCCGCCGTGCGGGCGGAAGCCGACCTCGGGGGAACGTCGGAAGAGCGGGGCGCCCGTGGCGGACCGGGCCACCACGGCGAACGGCGCCGGTCCGGCTTACGGCGGTGCGCGCAAGCGAGGGCGCGGCGGATCGTGCACCGCGTGGCACGCGCCGGGCACTGCGCTGCCTGGCGCTGTGGCCGGCGATACCCGCGCGCGGCCCTGAACCGCGCGCCGGAGGAGAACGCGGACGGGCGGCTGCGCGTGCGCATCCTTCTCCACTACGCGCAGGGCGGCGGCACCGTCCGCACCGTGCTCAACCTGAGCGCCTACGTCCGACGTCGGGACGGCACGGCCCCTGGCGTCGGCGGGGTCGGGTCACTCCCAGCGGTCGCCCCAGGCCCACAGCTCGGCCTCCGAGACGGTGTCGTCGGCGGCGCGCCGTCCCACCCCGAACCCGCTCCTGAAAAAGATCATCGGTTCCTGGTCGCCGGGGGCCTCCACCTCCAGCACCCGCCCGATCACCACGTCGTGGTCCCCGGCGGGGTGCACGTCGGCCACCTCCGCGTGGACGCGGGTCAGCACGCCGCGTAACGCGGGGGCGCCCCACCGGGAACGGTCCCATTCCAGGCCGTCGAACTTCGCGCCCGTGCTGGACCCGAACCTGCGGACCACGTCCTCCTGGTCATGGGCGAGCACGTTCACGCAGAAGCGGCCCGCGGCCCGGATCCGCGGCCAGGTGCGCCCTCGGTGGTCGGCGCAGAACAGCACCAGCGGGGGCTCCAGCGAGACCGAGGCGAACGACTGGCAGGCGAACCCCACCGGCTCGCCGCCGTGCAGCGCCGTGATCACGGTGACGCCGCTGGCGAACGCGCCCAGCGCCCTGCGCACCTCGTCGGGTGCCGGCGGGGGCCGGTCGCGCGAATCCGGAGGGATCCCGGGTTCTGCGGTCACCGGTCGAGTTTATTGCAGGCCCGGACCGCGCCGCGTCCCGGCCGTCCTCATGCGGCGGTGTTCGAGGGCCCACCAGAGGAGGAAGGTGTCGCGGCTGCGGGTCAGGCGCAGGCCGGTGGCCTCCTCGAAGCGGCGGACCCGGTAACGGACCGTGTTGGGGTGGACGTGCAGCCGGGAGGCCGTCGCCTGCACGTTCAGATCGGTCTCGACCATGGCCGACAGCGTCTCGGCCAGCATCAGGCGGCGTTCCTCGGCGGCGCCGAACGGGCCCAGGCAGCGGCGCTCGGCGATCGCGCCGATCATCCGGTCATGGGTCACGGCCAGCTCCAGCGGACGGTCCTCGGGACGTACGGGGGAGCGCAGGTCGAACGCCACGGCCGTCTCCAGGGCGCGGGTGGCCAGCGGGAACACCCGCGCGAGCTCGGTGAGCCGCGCCGGGCCGGCCACCCCGACATAGGCGGCGGCGTCCCGGCCGGGGACCCGCGAGGTGATCGCGGTGAGGTCGCCGGCGAGCCGGTCCACCAGCGGCGGGATCCCGCCGGGCATGCCGCCGAGCACGAGCCTCGGCTCCCGGTCGCCGGGGTCCGGCGGGCGGGTACCGCTCGTCTCCTCTTCGTGCCGCTGAACGGGCACCTGAGAAGCTAGGAGGGTGCCGCGTAAGGGGCTAGGAGACGGTTTCCCAGAATCTTCCGGCACGGATTTGGGAGCGGCTGAGAAAACCGCGCGGCAGGGTGCGGGAAAGCCCGTGCGGCGATACGCGGGAGTGGCCGATGTCTCATCGCCGTGCGCGCCGCGCGGGCGGCGCGGAGCCGCCTTGACTCCGGCCGAATCGCTGTGCAAATCTGAGTTCTGGTTCATTTTCTGGAGGGGGCGATGGCTTCTCGCGCGGCCGGCCGGCGCACGACCGCGCCACCCGGCGAGCCGCGGCAGGACCGCAGCCGCCGGTCCCACGCGGCGCTGCTGCGCGCGGCCCTGGAGAACTTCTCCGCGCACGGCTGGCGGGGCGCCTCGGTCGACCGGATCGCCAGGGACGCCGGGGTCTCGGTGGGCACCGTCTACACGCGTTTCGGCAGCAAGCGCGACCTGCTCCAGGCCGTGGTGGGACAGCGGGTCGAGGAGATCGCCGAGCTGTTGGTCTCCCCGTCCGACCTGCTGTCGGACCCGGTGGGCGCCCTGGTCCGCTCGATGCGTACCGCCGTGGAGCGGCGGCGCGCCGCCGCCGGACTGCTCGGCGCCTGGTCGGAGGCGTGCGTGGACCATCCCGAGCTGCGCCTCCAGGAGGAGGCGATCAGGGCCGCCCTGCTGGAGCGGCTGCGCGGCGTCCTGGAGGCCCTCGCGCCGCTGCCCGGGGTGCGTCCCGAGCTCGACCCGTCCTCCCTGGCCGTCGCGATCGGCGGCCTTCTCGAAGGGCTGCACGAGCCGCCGTGGTCGCTGCTGGACGACGAGACCGCGGCGCGCACCTGCGCCGGGCTCGTCTCGCACGCGGTATTCCTGGACGGCGCGCTTCCCGGCCCGGGCACGGCGGGAGACACCGCCGGCCGGAATATGTGAAGAACCGAGCTGCGCCTGTAGTGGCGCCGCGGGCTCGTGGAGACCGCCGACGGGTACGCGCTCACGCTCGTCCGTACCGCGGGTCCCGCCGCAGCGCTGGTGGCGGGAGCGCTGCTGCTTCTGGCGGCGGCGTGGACGGCACGCCCGCACCGCTCGCGGGAACGCGGCTTCGCAGCGCCGACAGGCGGAGCCGCACCAGGTCGCGGACGCATCCCGCCGCGTGGCGGGCGGGCGAGAAGGCCGTACCGGGCGCATCCCGCCACACCACCGGAAGCTCGGTGATCGCGGCACCGCGCCGGACGCAGCGCATCAGCACCTCGGCGTCGAAGACGTACCCGGTGATCCGCAGTTCGGCGGCGACGGACCGGGCGAGCGGCCCGTCGAAGAACTTGAACCCGCACTGCGTGTCGGCGACGCCACCGGCCAGGTCCCGGACCAGCCGGTTGAACACCAGGGCCCCGGCACGGCGCATCGGGTCGCGGTAGGGCTCGGCGGCCGATCCGGGATGCCGCCGAGCCCCGATCACCACGGGACGGCCCGCGCGCAGCAACGCCAGCGCCGGGCCGACCGCCGCCACGTCGGTGGCCATGTCGGCGTCACAGAACCCCACGTACGGGGCACTGGTCGCCAGCAGCCCGGCCCGCACCGCCGCGCCCTTGCCGCGCCGCGCGCACCGCAGCACCCGTACCGGGATCGGCCCCGGCCATGACCGCGCGATCCGCGCGGTGGCGTCGGTGCTGGCGTTGTCGACGACGAGGATGGCGGATCGTACCGGAAGCGTGCGCAGCCGTGCGCAGAGGACGGCCAGTCCGTGCGGGAGGCGCGCCGCCTCGTTCCGGCATGGAACGACGATCTCCAGCGTCGCGTCCGCCGCGCCGCCGGTGCCGTCCGCGCGTTCCCGCGAGAGGTCCATTCCCGGACGCTACCCGGGGGTGGTGGAGAGTCGCTGGCCGGAACAGGACACCGCGTCGAGGTGGCCTGACCCGCCGCCTTTGAACGAGGTGACGGCCTGGGCTCCTGTGTCATATGACATGTACGCGGGCGCAGGGGAACCGCTAGCCTCCGGTGCTGGGGTGCCAACGGGGTGATGCGATATGTCCACCGATCCTGTGACCGCCGACGACGTGCTGCGCGTGGCGTCCTTCCGCGACCGAGCCCCGGCCCGGCAGGCGATGGTCATCGCGCACGTCTACCACCTGCTCGCCCGTGACCTGGGGGCGCGTGCCGGACGGGACGAGGCCAATTGGTTCGCGTTCGCGACCTGGAGCTCCAAGGCGATCGCGGAGGGCCTCGACCTGTCCGACGGCTCGCCCTTCCTGGCGGGCCTGGCCGCCAGGCTGGGGCTGCCGCCGTGGTGCGCACGCCCGTTCCGCGCGCTGACGCTGCGGCTGCTCGGCCCCAGCTACCAGCTCGGCCTGACCCTGGCCAACCGGATGATCTTCCTGGAGACCGGCAGCCTGGCCGCGAGCCTGTGGCGGGACGGCCGCGCCGCGCCGCTGGCGGTGCGCTCGCGACGCCCCGGGCCCGGCGAGCCGGTCGAGGTCCGCCCGGTGTTCCTCAGCGACCTGGTCGCGCCCGCCGACGAGGCGTACCTGGACGCGGTGTCGTCCCTCCTCACGCGTGCCGCCGGGACGCGGGACGCGCGGCTCCGCGCCGAGCTGGTGTTCGGCGCGAACATCGCGATGTCGGCGTACGAGCAGGCGCGGGCGCAGAAGGCGCTGGAGCTGGTGCTCTACCGTCCCGTGCGCTGGGTCATGCGGGCCTCGTGGCGGACGCTGCTGGCGATGGTGACGCGGCGCCCGTTCCACCGCCTGGCGCTCTACACCCAGCCGCACGAGTGCGTCCCCTGGCCGGTCCGGGTCGCGGAGTCGCTGTGGGCCCGCCTCTACACGCGTTACATGGGGACGCTGCGCACACCCGTCAGCGAGATCCGGCTCAGCAAGCCGCTCAAGCCGCCGCCCGGTGCCGCGGCGCCGCCGCTGACCTGGCAGGTGCGGGACGCGGAGGTCCGCAAGCTGGTGGAGACGTTCGTCCCCGACCCGGACAGGGCCGAGGACGGCGTGGCCGACTGGCTGGACTACCCGGAGCGGATGCGCTTCATCGTCGCCTACTTCCGCGCCTACCTGGCCGTCCCCGAGATGTTCGGCCCGCCCTACGGCCCTCCGCTGGCCGCCGAACTGGAGGCCGAGGCGGCGGCGGGGACGCTGCCCGAGCCGGTGCGCAGCGAGTGGTTCCGTAAGAAGATCGACCGCTACGAGGACAGGGCGAGAAGGCCCGGCCTGCGCGGATGGGTGGTGCGCCGCTTCTACCGCTCGCCCGTCCGGTACGACCCCGACGCGCTGGAACTGGCGCGGATCGACCTCGGCGCGCACGCCACCGCGCGGACGACCGCCCCGGAGCCGCGGCCATGACGCGGACGACGCCGGCGCGGTGGACGCGTGAGGAGTTCGAGCGGCTGCGCCACGCCGGTGACCCCGAGGTCGACGAGGCGGCGGTCGCCTACCTGCGCGACCACCCCGAGCTCGGCGACGCCCGCGCCGCCGTCGGCGCCGTGATCCGCGAGCTGGGGGACGCCAGGCGCCGTGCCCGCGGCGGCGCCGCCGTCCCGTCACGGGACGCCGCCTCCATCCTGGACGAGCTGGGCGGCGACCGGGACCTGCCGGACTGGGCGCGCGACGACGCCGAGATCGAGCGCGGCCAGCGGGTCTTCCACGACAACGGCCTCTACCAGGCCGCGGTGCTGTACTGCGCGTGCCTCCCGCTGGCCTACGCGCACGAGTCCAGCGCCATCGTCCTGGCGGGCGTCTCCGACCTGGGCACCCGGAACCTGACCCGCCGCGTCGCCGAGACCGGGCAGATGCTCGTCGACGTGATGGCGCTGCGCGGCCCGGACACCCTCCGCCCCGGCGGGCCCGGCCACACCTCGGCGGTGGGCCTGCGCGTCCTGCACGCGTTCGTCCGCGCGCTGGTGCGGGAACGCCGGCGGGCCGGGAAGTGGAACCCGGACTGGGACGGCGAGCGTCACGGCGCCCCGGTCAACCAGGAGCTCCTGCTGGCCACGCTCATCGACTTCAGCGGCGTCACCTGGACGGCGATGGAACGCTTCGGGGTGGAGCTGTCCCGGGCCGACAAGGAGGCCAACCTCTACACCTGGAGCGTCTTCGGCCACCTGATGGGCGTGGCGTCCTGCCGCGAGAGGCCGCTGTCGCTCTCCGACGCCGACGAGATCATGGCGTACTTCAGCGGTACGCTCGGCACCTGCGAGGAGGGCCGGCGGCTGATGGCGGCGCTGCTCGCCGAGATGGAGTCGTTCATGCCGCTGGGGTGGCGCAAGCTGCCCCGCAGCCTGATCCACTGGATCTTCCGGGACTGGGGGGACGGCGTCGAGCGCGTGCCCGGCCTGCTGGCGGTGCCCCGGCCCGCCTGGTGGTCGGTGCCGCTGTTCGGCCTCGCCCGGTTCCTGCGCCGTCACGAGCGGATCCCCGACCCGGTGCGCCCGGTGATCCGGATGCTGATGCGCAAGGCCGGGAGGTGCGCGATCCTATGGTTCACCGACCATTTCGCCGAGGGGCGCGCGCCGTTCCGGATCCCTCCGGAGCTGGCCCGCTCCTGGCGGATCCGGCGGGCCGGACGGATACGCCGGCGGACGCGGCGCGCGGTGCGCGGCTCCCTGGGCAGGCGCCCGGCCCTGTCCGCGAACACCCCCTAGCCCCCGCCCGCAGACACAGCCCAGCGAAACCCCTGGATTTCGCCTTCAGAACCCGCCATGTGTGAGCCCGCGTGAGTCCCAAGCGAGAACCGGGGGCCGTGACGACGGCCACCGTCCTGTGCGCCGACATCGTCGGCTCGTCCGGGGTCCCGAACGTGGAGCGGCTGCTGCGCTCGGCCGCCACGGCGTACGGCGCGGTGTCCCTCCAGCGCCGGGGCGGCGGGCTGCTGGCGGTGTTCGAGTCCGTCGCCGCCGGGCTCGGCGCGGCGCTGGCCGCCGAGCGCGAACTGGCCGGTGAGAAACGGTGGGCGCCCGCGCCCGTCGCGGTCCGCGCCGCCTTGAGCGTCGGCGATGTCACCTGGGACGAGGAGGGCGTCCGTGGCAGGCCCCTGGCCGAGGCGGCGCGGCTGGTGAGCACGGCGGACAGCGGCCAGGTGCTGTGCACCGACCAGGTGCGCGGCCTGGCGGCCCTCGGGGATCCCGACCTTCCCTTCGGCGATCTGGACGAGCCGCGGGTCCACGAGTTCCGGTGGCGGGACGCGCGCCTCGCGGACCACGAACCGCTGCCCCCGTGGCTGGACGAGCGGCATCCACCCGGCGTGGTCGGCCGCGAGACGGAGCTGGCCGAGTTACGGGCGGAACTGTCGGCGGCCGAGGCCGGCACCCGTACCGTCCTCGTCACCGGTGAACGGGGCGAGGGCAAGACCGGCCTGCTGTCGGCCGTCGCGCGGGAGGCGGTGCGCCGCGGCTTCACGGTCCTGGCCGGGCGCTGCCACGACCCCGCCCGGGAGGCGTACGAGCCGATCGCGGGCGCCGTCCGGCGGCTGGCGGGCACCTCCGCGGTGCGGCTGCTGCGCGCCGGGGTGGCCGAGGCGGAGGAGTGCCGGCAACTGGCCAGGCTGGCGCCCGCGCTGTCCGGGCCGCCGCTGGGGATGACCGTCCCGCCCGACGACGATCCGGTCTCCGACCGCTACCGGCTGGTCCGCGCGACGCGGACGCTGATCGAGCGGCTGGCGCGGGTGCGCCCGGTGCTGCTGGTGGTGGACGACCTGCACCGCGCCTCGGCCGGGTCCCTGGAGATCCTGCGCTCGCTGCGCTGGGACGAGTCGCCGCCCAGGCTTCTGGTGCTGGTCACCGCGCGTCCCGGCCAGGGGGTGCGGCCGCGCGGCCTCGACCGCCGCGTCGCGCTGCGCCCCCGCAGGTTCGACCGCGCGCAGATCGCCGCGATCCTGGCCGCCGCGCCGGACGTGAGGCTCGCCGACCCGGAGGCGGACGCGGCCCGGCTGCACCACCGGACCGGCGGCGACGCGCTGCTGGTCACCGAGGTGGTGCGGGAGCTGATGGCGGGCCGCGACCTGGACGAGGTGCCGGTGGCCGACTCGGCCGCCCGCATGGTCGCCGACCGGCTGGACCGGCTGTCGCCCCGCGCCCGCGCCGTGGCGGACCTGCTGGCCGTGGGTGGGCGGATGCGGCACGAGACGCTGCGGGCCGGGCTCGGGTTCGACGGCGTCCAGTTCGCCGGGGCGGTCGCGGAGATGACCGCGGCCGGGCTGGTGACCCAGACCGCGCGCTGGAACCTCCAGTTCTCGCACGAACCGACCCGCGAGGCCGTGTACGCGGCGCTGCCGGAGTCCCGGGCGGCGGAGCTGCACGGGCGGGTGGCCGACCTGCTCCTCGAACACGAGGCGCGGACGCTGGGGGCCCGCCCGTACGTCCTGGCGGGGCATCTGCTGCGCGCCGCGCGCGCGAGCGGCGAGATCGGCCGCGTGCGGCAGGCGATCGACGCGGTCGGCCGCGCCGCCGAGGAGGCGCTGTCCCGGCTCGCCCACGCCGAGGCCGTGACCTGGTACGAGGGCCTGCTGGACCTGCTCGACCTGGACCCCGGCACCTCGGCCGGGCGGCGCGCCGAGACGCTGGCGGCGTGCGGCCGGGCGATGTGGCTGGCGGGAGACTCCCGGTCGTGGCGGACGCTGCAGAGCGCCGTGGAACCGGCCCGCCGGAGCGGGCGGGACGACCTGATCGTGGCCGTGGCCTCCACCGGTGACCGCGGCTTCTTCAGCACGACCGCGGTGACCGACCCGGACAGGATCGCGCTGCTGGAGGAGGCGCTGCGCCTGGTCGACCCGGCCGACCTGCGTACCAGGGCACTCCTCACCGCACAGCTCGCCGCCGAGCTGACCTGGGCGTATCCCGGTGGGGGGACGACCCCCCACACCCCCCGGCAGGGGGACGGTGGGGGGACGACCCCCCACACCCCCCGGCAAGGGGACGGCGAGCGGCGCTTCGCCCTGAGCGATGTGGCGCTGGGCTGGGCGCGGGCGGCCGGTGACCCGCGCATCCTGGTGCGGGTGCTGGGGCTGCGGAACCTGACGGTCGTCCCGGAGGGCACCCCGGAACGGCGCCGCGCCGAGACCGAGGAGATGCTGGCGGCGGCCCGCGCGACCGGGGACGACCTGGCGCTGTTCCACGCGACCTTCCAGGGCGTCTCCGGGATCCTGGACACCGGCGACACCGAGGAGGTCACCCGCTGGCTGGACCGGGCGGGCGAGCTGGCCGGACGGCTGGCGCAGCCGCACCTGTTCTGGCTGGTCTCCTTCTCCCGGGCCTCGCTGCTGCTGATGCGCGGGCGCATCGAGGAGGCGGAGAGCGAGGCCGAGCGGGCGCTGAGGCTCGGCCTGGAGATCGGGCGGGAGTACGAGGCGCCCGCGTTCTTCGCCGAGCAGACCGGCGAGATCCGCAGGCTGCGCGGCCGTCTCGGCGAGGTACGGGACGCGGTCCACCGCGCCGTCGAGGACCGCATGCCCGACCCGGCGCACGTCCTCCTGCGCTTCCTCACCGAACTGGACGACGAGGCGGCCGGTCCGGTGCTGCGCCGGATCGTCGCCGAGCACGGCGTCATCCCGCCGCGCAACCTGGCGCAACGTCCCGCCCTGGACAACCTGGCGCTCGCCGCGTCCCGCCAGGGCGCCGACGACCTGCTCGACCCCCTCTACAAGGCGCTGGAGCCGCACGGCGACACGTACGGGCACTCCGCGGTCGCGCACCACTGCGGCCACCACTACCTGGCCCACCTCGCCGCGGCGTCCGGGAACCCCGCGCTGGCGGCCGAGCACTTCGAGGCGGCCGCGGCCGTCCACGAACGCTGCTCGGTGCCGCTGCTGATGGCCGAGTCCCTGCTGGACTGGGCCGACCTGGACGCCCGTACGCCCGGCACGGCACTGGCACCGCCCGGCCTGCGCGAACGGGCCGCCGGTCTGCTGACCGGCCGCGGCGCCGCCCTCCTGGAACGGCGCCTGTCAGGCACCGGGCGTTGAGTTCCAGAGGGTCACGTACACCGGCGGGCGGAAACGGGACGGCGGGACCCCCGACCCCGGGGTCCGCATGATGTGCAGGGCGTCGGCGGTGGCCAGGAAGCGGCGGAACGCCCCGGCCAGCGGAGGCCTGCGCGCGGCGGCGAGCGTCGTGACGTGCCACCGGATCTCCACGGGCGTCGCGGCGGTGGGCACGATCCGCAGCTCGCCGCGCTGCACCCGATGCCCGACCAGATGCGCCAGCGCGACGGCCAGCCCGTCGCCGTCCGAGGCGGCGGCCCACGCGGCGGTCTGGTTCGGGTAGACACGGACACGCTCCTCGGGGACCCTCAGGCGCCGCAGCAGCAGGCTGGTCTCGCTGGACGGGTCCGTGCCGGACGGGTCGACCAGCCACACCGGCGGCGGGCCGGGCCTCCCGCGCGGAGGCCCCACGGCGACCAGCCGGGCCCGGAACACCGGCTCGCTGACCAGGTCCGGCTCGTCCCCCAGGTCGGGGCCGAGCGCCACGTCCGCCAACCGGCTGTGCAGCAGCACCGGCACCTCCTTGCCGGCCACCACGCCCGCGCTGCCGTCCACCTCCCGCGCCGAGCGCCTGGTGAACGTCTCCAGCAGGGGGGTGGCGACGAACTCGGCGATCGCCGCCGTCGCCACCACCCGCAGCGTCTCCGGCGCGCCCCGCGCGGCCCGCACCGCCCCCTCGGCCTCCGCGCCGAGCGCCACCATTTGGGAGGCGACCGGCAGGAGCCGCGCGCCTCCCGGGGTGAGCGCCATCCCGCCGGGGCCGCGTTCGATCAGCGGGTCGCCCAGGTGCTGCCGCAGCGCGGTCAGCGCCTGCGACACCGCGGGCTCGCTCACGCCCAGCGCGCGCGCCGCCTCCTTCACCGACCCGAGCCTGGCGACGAGCACGAACGCGCCGAGCTGGGTGAGGGTCATGCGCCCAGTCTGTCCCGTTCCGGCCGGCGGGTTAAGGGATCGGTTATTCGCCGGTTGTGGCCGCCTCCGGCCCGGGATGACAATCCGGCCACGTTGCCACGGCCCGGGCATGCCCGTCCCGACCCCGTCCACCCCTGAGGGGGCGCCATGCAGGTACCGGCAAGGTTCGAGTACGAACGCGCGACGAGCGTGGAGGAGGCGCTGGCCCTGCTCGCCCGGCACGGCCCCGAGGCGCGCGTCGTCGCGGGCGGGCACAGCCTGATCCCGATGATGAAGCTGCGCCTGGCCGAGCCCGAGGCGCTCATCGACATCAACGACGTGGAGGAGCTGTCCTCCATCAGGATCGACGGCGACATGCTGTGCGTCGGGGCCCTCGTCCGGCACGCGGAGCTGCTGGACTCGGCGGTGGCGGGCGAGCACTTCCCGATCCTGCACGACGCCGAGCGGGTGATCGCCGACCCGGTGGTGCGCAACCGCGGCACCGTGGGCGGCTCGCTGTGCCAGGCCGACCCGTCCGAGGACCTGTCCGCCGCGTTCGCCGCCCTGCGCGCCCTGGCGGTGATCCGCGGCCCGGGAGGCGAGCGGACCGTGCCGGTCCGCGAGTTCCACGTCGGCCCGTACGAGACGGTCGTCGAACCCGGCGAGCTGCTGACCGAGCTGCGCGTCCCGATCCGCCCCGGAGGTTCGAGCGCGTACGAGAAGGTCGAGCGGCGCGTCGGCGACTGGCCGCTGGCCGCCGCCGGCGCCGCGCTCCGCCTGGACGCGGACGGCCGGATCGCCGAGGCCGGGATCGGGCTCACCGCCGTCGGCGCCGAGCACTTCGTCGCCGCCGAGGCCGAGGACGCGCTGCGCGGCGCCGAGCCGTCCGACGCGGCCTTCGCCGAGGCGGGGCGGCTCGCCGCCGAGCACTGCTCCCCGTCGTCCGACCAGCGCGGCCCCGCCGACTACAAGCGGCACCTGGCCGGCGAACTGACCATCCGCGCGCTCCGCCGCGCCTACGAGAGGTGCCGCGTATGAACATCACGGTGACCGTGAACGGGCAGGCGTACACACGCGACGTGGAGCCGCGCCTGCTGCTGGTCCACTTCTTGCGGGACGAGCTGGGGCTCACCGGCACGCACTGGGGCTGCGACACCTCCAACTGCGGCGCCTGCGTGGTCTGGCTGGACGAGGTGCCGGTCAAGTCCTGCACGGTGCTGGCGGTGATGGCGTCCGGCAAACAGGTCCGCACCGTCGAGGGCCTGGAACGCGACGGCGTCCTCGACCCGGTGCAGCAGGGGTTCAGCGAGTGCCACGGCCTCCAGTGCGGGTTCTGCACGCCGGGCATGATGATGACGGCCCGGTGGCTGCTGGACCACCGCCCCGACCCGTCCGAGCCCGAGATCCGCGAAGCGCTGTCCGGGCAGATCTGCCGGTGCACCGGCTACGAGAACATCGTCCGCGCCGTCCGCTGGGCGGCGGAACACCCGGCCGCGGAAACCGAGGGAGCGGCCCTCAGCCCGGACAAGGCGGCGCCATGACGTGCTTATGGTCGCGGCTTCGCCGCTCGGGGTCTTGGCGCTGTGGCGCCTTGTCTTCCTTCGTCGTTCGTTCCTCTCTCCTCAGTCCAGACAAGGCGGCGCCATGACGTGTTCATGGTCGCGGCTTCGCCGCTCCGGGTCTTGGCGCTGTGGCGCCTTGTCTTCCCTCGTCGTTCGTTCCTCACTCCTCAGTCCAGACAAGGCGGCGCCATGACCGAGACACAGGAAAGGCCGCGGCATCACGGGTTCGGGCGCGTGCCGCGCAAGGAGGACGCCCGGTTCATCCGCGGCAAGGGCAACTACGTCGACGACATCAGGCTGCCGGGCATGCTGTACGGGGCCGTCCTGCGCAGCCCGCACGCGCACGCCCGCCTGGTGTCCATCGACACCTCGGCCGCCGAGGCGCATCCCCAGGTGCGCGCGGTGATCACCGGGGAGACGCTGGCCGGGCTGAACCTGGCGTGGATGCCGACGCTGTCGGCGGACGTGCAGGCCGTCCTGGCCACCGACAAGGTGCGCTTCCAGGGCCAGGAGGTCGCGTTCGTCGTCGCCGAGAGCCACTACGCGGCGCGCGACGCGCTGGAGCTGATCGACGTCGACTACGAGCCGCTGCCCCCGGTCGTCGACGCGCGCACGGCCCTGGACCCGGACGCCCCGGTGATCCGCGACGACGTCGAGGGCCGCACCGACAACCACATCTTCGACTGGGAGGCGGGGGACGCCGCCGCCACCGACGCGGTCTTCGCGAGCGCGGACGTGGTCGTCGAGCAGGACGTGCTGTACCCCCGCGTGCACCCCGCGCCGCTGGAGACCTGCGGGATCGTCGCCGACATGGACCCGGTGACCGGCAAGCTCACCGTGTACACCACCACCCAGGCGCCGCACGCGCACCGCACCGTGTACGCGCTGGTCGCCGGGCTGCCCGAGCACAAGATCCGAGTGGTGTCGCCGGACATCGGCGGCGGCTTCGGCAACAAGGTCGGCATCTACCCCGGCTATGTCTGCGCGATCGTCGGGTCCATCGTCGCCAAGCGTCCCGTCAAGTGGATGGAGGACCGGTCGGAGAACCTGATGACCACGTCCTTCGCGCGGGACTACCACATGCGCGGCGAGATCGCCGCGACCCGTGACGGCCGGATCCGCGGGATCCGGGTGAAGGTGCTGGCCGACCACGGCGCGTTCAACGGCACCGCGCAGCCCACCAAGTTCCCCGCCGGGTTCTTCCACGTGTTCACCGGCTCGTACGACATCGAGGCCGCGCACTGCGCGGTCACCGGCGTCTACACCAACAAGGCGCCCGGCGGCGTCGCCTACGCCTGCTCGTTCCGCATCACCGAGGCCGCGTACCTGGTCGAGCGGATGATCGACGTATTGGCCGGCGAGCTGGACATGGACCCGGCCGAACTGCGGATGCGCAACCTGCTGCGCCCCGAGCAGTTCCCGTACTCCTCGGCCACCGGCTGGGAGTACGACTCGGGCGACTACCCGGCCACGCTGCGGCACGCCATGGACATCGCCGGGTACGAGAGGCTGCGCGAGGAGCAGGCCGAACGCCGCCGCGCCGGCGACGGGCCGCTGATGGGCATCGGGATCAGCTTCTTCACCGAGGCGGTCGGCGCGGGCCCGCGCAAGCACATGGACATCCTCGGGCTCGGCATGGCCGACGGCGCCGAGCTGAGGATCCATCCCACCGGCAAGGCCGTCCTGCGCATCTCCGTCCAGACCCAGGGGCAGGGCCACGAGACGACGTTCGCGCAGATCGTCGCCGAGGAGCTCGGGATCCCGGTGGACGACGTCGAGGTGGTGCACGGCGACACCGACCAGACCCCGTTCGGGCTGGGCACCTACGGGTCCCGGTCGACGCCGGTGTCCGGCGCCGCCACCGCCGTCGTGGCCCGCAAGGTGCGCGAGCGGGCCAGGATCGTCGCCGGGGCGATGCTGGAGGCCGATCCCGAGGACCTGGAATGGGCGCCGGGACGCTGGCAGGTCCGCGGCGACCCCGCGTCCGGCGCGACCATGCAGGAGATCGCGATGGCCGCGCACGGCAGCGTCGAGCTGCCGGAGGGCGTGGAGGGCCATCTGGACGCCACCACCGTCTACAACCCGCCGAACCTCACCTACCCGTTCGGCGCGTACATCGCGGTCGTGGACGTGGACCCGGGCACCGGCAAGGTCACCGTCCGCCGGTTCATCGCGGTGGACGACTGCGGCGTCCGCATCAACCCGATGATCGTCGAGGGCCAGGTGCACGGCGGGCTCGCCGACGGGGTCGGGATGGCGCTGATGCAGGTCATGGCGTTCGACGAGGACGGCAACCACCTGGGCGCCTCGTTCATGGACTACCTGCTGCCGACGTCGATGGAGTGCCCGTCCTGGGAGCTGGGGGAGACGGTCACGCCGTCCCCGCACCACCCGCTGGGCGCCAAGGGCGTCGGCGAGTCCGCCACGGTCGGCTCGCCCGCCGCCATCGTCAACGCCGTCGTGGATGCGCTCAAGCCCTACGGCGTACGGCACGCCGACATGCCGCTCACCCCGGCCAACGTCTGGCGCGTCATGCGGGGGAACCCGTTCCGGACGGACCTGGCGATCCCATGATGGACCAGCTCGGCCGAGCCGAACGGCTGCGCAGCGAACGGACCCCGTTCGTCCTGGCCACGGTGGTGCGCGCGGAACGTCCCACCAGCGCCAAGACCGGCGACCGCGCGCTCGTCCTCCCCGACGGGACCCTTGAGGGTTTCGTCGGGGGGTCGTGCGCGGCCTCGACCGTACGCGCCCAGGCGCTGGCCCTCCTCGACTCCGGGGAGTCCACCCTGCTGCGCATCACCCCCGGCGCGGACGAGGGCGCGGACGCGTCGGAGGGCCTGGTCACGGTCAGCAACCCGTGCCTGTCCGGCGGCACGCTGGACCTGTTCCTGGAGGCCGTGATCCCGCCCGCGCTGATCCAGGTCTACGGTGACGGCCCGATCGCCCGCGCCCTGGCCGACGTCGGCACCGCCGCCGGCTACGACCTGCGTCCCACCGCGGACCTGGACGCACCCGTCATCGGGGACGCCGCCGCCCTGGTCGTCGCCACCCACGGCCACAACGAGGAGGCCATCCTCCGCGCGGCCCTCGACGCCGGCATCCCGTACATCGGCCTCATCGCGAGCCGGAAACGGGGCGCGGCCGTGACGGCGTCCATCGAGGGCGGCGACCGCGTCCACAGCCCCGCGGGCTTGGACATCGGCGCCCGGACCGCGCCCGAGATAGCCCTGTCCCTGCTGGCCGAGATCCTCTCGCTGCGGCCCCGTGCGGCGCGCCGGGCCGTCCACGAGACCCGGCATGCCGCCCAGGAGGCGCGGCACGAGGAGGCCCGGCACGAGGAGTCACATCACCACTGCCACTGAGCGCGTGCCGGTCAGCCGGCCGGTGGCTCCAAAAGCCGGCGGAGGAGGGCGGCGAGCTGGTCGCGTTCGTCCGGGCGGAAGCGGCCGAAGATCCGCCCTCCCACGTCGGCGGCGATCTCCCGGGCCTCCGCGAGGACGCGCTCGCCTTCGGGGGTCGGCGTGACCGAGTACGCCCGCCGGTCCTGGGGCGTGCGCTCCCGCCGGACGAGGCCGGCGTGCTCCAGCTCGTCGATGAGCCGGACCATCGTGGACTTGTCGATGCCGGTCAGGTCGATGAGGCGCCGCTGGCTCGACGGCCCGTAGGTCCGCAGGGCGAGCAGCATGGCGTACCCGCGCACGTCGATCCCCAGCGGGCGCAGCGCCTGGTTCATCGCCCCCCGGCTGGTGTTGTGGGCCCTGGCGAGGAGCATGCCGAGCCCGACGTGCCGGGAGGCGGGGTCGCCGGTCTCGGACAGGAACCGTTCGAGCAGGTCGTCGAGCATGGGCCCATCTTAGGCCCTTTTGATATAGTCTCATCTGAGACTGTCTCGGCACTGACTAAATCCGTACGGTGGCCCGACCAGACCAGGGGAGACCTCCATGCCCGGAATGACCCGCCGGCGCGCCCTCGCGGCGTCCGGCCTGACCGCCGTCGCGGCGACCGTGCCGGCCGTCCCCGTGACGGCCGGCACCGCCCGCCCGCCCGCGCGAGGCAGGATCGACGTCCATCACCATGCCGTCCCGCGCGAGATGCGCGAGTGGGCGGAGCGGCAGGGACTGATCCCGCCCGGCGGCGGGCCGTCCTGGGCCGACTGGAGCCTGAACGCCACGCTCGACACCATGAAGGCCAACGGCATCGCCGCCGGCGTCGCGTCCGCACCGATCCCGGCCGAGGTGTTCCAGGATCGGGCCGTCGCCGCCTCCGGCGTCCGGATCTGCAACGAGTCGATGGCCGGGCTGGTACGGTCCCACCCCACCCGGTTCGGCTTCTTCGCCAACGTCGCGATGCTCCACCCCGACCTCGCGCTGAAGCAGATCGCGTACGCGTTCGACGAACTGGGCGCCGACGGGGTGCTCCTCAACACCTCGGCCGACGGCCGCTACCTCGGCGACCCGATGTTCGACCCGCTGTTCGCCGAGCTCGACCGGCGCGGAGCGGTCGTGTTCACCCATCCGTTCGCGCCCAAGGGCATCGTCACGGTCCCCGGGGTCGAGGACTACATCGGCGACTTCCTGCTGGACACCACGCGGACCGCGCTCAGCCTCATCGCCGCCGGAACGCTGGAACGGTACCGCCGGGTGTCCGTCATCCTGTCCCACGCCGGCGGGTTCCTGCCGTACATCGTCGGCCGCGCCGAGGGCTGGGGGAGGGAGGACGGCGGCCCCGACCCCGCGAAGATCCGGTACGCGCTGCGGCGCTTCTTCTACGACACCGCCCTGCCGATGTCGCCGTACGCGACGCCGTCCCTGCTGAACGCGGTCGGCGCCGGCCGGGTGCTGTTCGGGACCGACTGGCCCGCCAACACCGCCGGGGAGGTCCGCGTCAACACGCGCGACTTCGACCGCGACCCGGGACTGGGCGACCGCGAGCACCGGGCCATCGGCCGCGACAACGCGCTGCGCCTCCTGCCGCGCCTGGCGGCACGGGTCGGCCGGTGAACGGTGCTCAGCGTCCGGCGGCCAGATCCTGGGAGCCGACGACCTTGAGGAGGCGCAGCGCCTCGTGGGCCGGGCTGCCGGGGGCCGGTGTAGAAGACGACCCACTGGTCGCGTTGCGGGTCGTGGAGGGCGTCGCAGTCCAGATCGAGCCATCCCACGAGCGGGTGGTGGATGCGCTTGCGGGTGGTGCGGCTCGTCTGAACGTCCTGCTCGTCCCACAAAGTGCGGAACTCGGCGCTCTCCGTGAGCAGCCGCTCGATGAGGGCGCGCACGCCCGCGTCCCGTGGGTAGCGAGCCGACGCGGTACGCAGGTCGGCCACCGCCTCGCGGGCGAAGGAGTGCGCGCCTTCCGGGTCGAACCGTGCGCGGGATTCCGGGTCGGTGAAGAACCGCACGGCGACGTTCCGCTCGTCCCCCGGCTCGAGGAACCCGCCCAGCAGGAGGCCCGCCATCGCGTTCCACGCCAGCACGTTCAGGACGGCGTCGCAGACCAGCGCGGGCGTGTCGTCGAGGCGGTCGAGCATCCGCAGGACGCTCGACCGCACCTCCCGCACCGGTCCGGGCGGCGGCTCCGGCGCCGCACCGGCCAGGCGGTACAGGTGGTCGCGCTCGTCGTCCGACAGCCGCAGCGCCCGGCCGACCGCGCCGAGGATCTGGCGGGACGGCCTGGGACCGCGCGCCTGCTCCAGCCGGATGTAGTACTCCACCGACATCCCGGCAAGCTGCGCGACCTCCTGCCGCCGCAACCCGGGCGTGCGCCGCCTCGGCCCCGCCTCAAGCCCCACATCGGCGGGACGCACCCCGGCCCTGCGCTTCCTCAGGAAGGCGGCCAGTTCCCGCCGGTTCACCTCGTCCACCCCTCCAGACTGCCGCGCCGGCCCGCCCCGACGGGCGTATTCCTCAACGAGAACGGCGGCACCTACCCCTGGTGACCCGGCGGCTTCCGGTCGGGGTGTCAGCCGCCGAGCTCGTCCAGCAGACCGGCGAGCAGGGACTCGGCGGTCTCCGGTGGGCCGGCGTTGACCGAGAGCCAGTCCAGGTGCGCCTTGTAGGCGGCCAGGTCGGCGGGCTTGTCCAGGTACAGCGCGCTGGTCAGCTGCTCCATGTAGACCACGTCGGGCAGGCTGGGCTCGGCGAACCGCAGCAGCGAGAACGAGCCGGCGAGCGCCGCCATCGCGCTGTGCCGCGGTGGCATCACCTGGATGGTGATGGCCGGTGACCGGGCCGCGGCGAGCAGCGCCGCGATCTGCTCCCGCATGACCGCCGTTCCGCCGACCCGGCGGCGCAGCGCCGCCTCGTCCACCACCGCCCACAGCTGGGGCGGCTCGGGACGGCTCAGGATCCGCTGCCGCCGCATCAGGACGCTGACCCGGCGCTCGATCTCCTGCGCGGGGGCCATGGGGCGGCTGACCTCCAGCGCGGCTCTGGCGTAGTCCTCGGTCTGCAGCAGTTCGGGCACGCACCGGGTCTCGTGGACGCGCAGCGTGGACGCCGCCTCCTCCAGCCCGATGTAGACCTCGAACCAGGGCGGCAGGATGTCGCTGAAGCGGTGCCACCAGCCCGGGCGGTTGGCCTGCTCGGCCAGTTCCAGCAGGGGCTCGCGCTCGTCGGCCGCCGTCACCCCGTACAGGGTGAGCAGGTCGGCGACGTCGCGCTCCTTGAAGCCGACCCGGCCGAGCTCCAGTCTGCTGATCTTGGACGCGGAGGCGCGTATCGCGTTCCCGGCGTCCTTGGGCGAGATGCCCTTGGCCTCGCGCAGCCGGCGCAGCTGACCGCCGAGCAGGATGCGCAGGACGGTGGGCCCGCCGCTGGGGAGATCGCGCGCGCGGCCTCCCGGTTCCGGATGGTCGTCCGGCTGAAGTGCCTTCACTCCGTCCCCCCGCGCCCTCGTCCGGGCGCTCGTCATACGCGGCTTCCGGCACCCACCGTAACGCCACGGCCCCCGGAAGGTGTGCGGTTTGTCCGGTGAAACGGGGGAAGGCCGGGCCGCACGGGGGCCACGGCCCGGCCTCTATGGACCCATCATGGGTCCTCGCGGGGCCGCTGAACAGGAGGAACGCTCACGTTTCCCCGTCCGGAACCGGCCCCCGGGAGCCGATCCGCACGGGGCGTGAGCGCAAGGTCACCGTCCGCCGGTCCGGGACGTTTCTTGACGGCGATATGTGACCTCCGGGAGGGAGGGGGCGGGACGGCCCGGGTAGGAGCGGCGCGTCGGGGCTGACGAGGGGGGATCGCGGCATGACCGATATTGCGCATCTGGGGCCCGAGGAGGGGGACCGGCGCGCCGAACTGACCAACCGCCAGGGCCACCGGGTGTACGACAACCAGAACCAGCGCACCGTCGGGGCGCGCGGCCCGGCGACGCTGGAGAACTACCAGTTCCTCGAGAAGATCAGCCACTTCGACCGGGAGCGGATCCCCGAACGGGTCGTGCACGCCCGCGGCACCACCAGCTACGGGTACTTCGAGGCGTACGGGTCCTGGGGCGCCGAGCCCATCGCCGGTTTCACCAGGGCCGGGCTGTTCCAGCGGCGGGGCGCGCGGACACCGGTCGCGGTGCGGTTCTCCACGGTGATCGGCGGCCGCGACTCCTCCGAGTGCGCCCGCGACCCGCGCGGCTTCGCGGTCAAGTTCTACACCGAGGACGGCAACTGGGACCTGGTCGGCAACAACCTCGGGGTGTTCTTCATCCGGGACGCGATCAAGTTCCCGGATCTGATCCACGCGCTCAAGCCCGACCCGGTGACCTTCCGGCAGGAGCCCAACCGGATCTTCGACTTCCTGTCGCAGACGCCCGAGTCCATGCACATGCTGGTCAACCTGTTCAGCCCGCGCGGCATCCCCGCCGACTACCGGCACCAGCAGGGCTTCGGGGTCAACACCTACAAGTGGGTGAACGAGCAGGGCGACACCGTCCTGGTCAAGTACCACTGGCAGCCCAAGGCGGGGGTGCGCAGCATGACCGAGGCCGACGCCGCCGCCGTCCAGGCGGGCGACCTCGGGCACGCCACCAAGGACCTGCGCGACGCCATCGACCGGGGCGACTACCCGGAGTGGGAGCTGCTCGTCCAGATGATGAGCGACGACGAGCACCCGGAGCTGGACTTCGACCCGCTGGACGACACCAAGGTGTGGCCCGAGGAGCAGTTCCCGCCCCGTCCCGTGGGCCGGATGGTCCTGAACCGCAACGTCGGGAACCACTTCGCCGAGAACGAGCAGATCTCCTTCGGAACCGGCGTGCTGGTCGACGGCCTGGACTTCTCCGACGACAGGATGCTGGTCGGACGGACCTTCTCCTACAGCGACACCCAGCGCCACCGGGTGGGCCCCAACTACCTGCAGCTTCCGGTCAACCAGGCCAAGGAGGCCAGGGTCCGCACCAACCAGCGCGACGGGCAGATGACCTACTACGTCGACGAAGCGGGGGAGAACCCGCACGTCAACTACGAGCCGTCCATCACCGGCGGGCTGCGCGAGGCACAGTACCCCGTCCATGACGAGCAGGGCCCGACGATCCAGGGGCGGCTCACCCGCAAGCGCATCCCGCGCGCCAACGACTACGCGCAGGCGGGCCAGCGGTACTGCCTCATGCAGGACTGGGAACGGGACGACCTGGTGCACAACCTCGTCACGAACCTGTCGCAGTGCGACCGGCCCATCCAGGAACGGATGGTCTGGCATCTCCTGATGGTCGAGAACGACCTGGGTCTGCGCGTCGGCGAGGGCCTGGGCATCGGCCCCGCGGACGTGGCGCACCTCAAACCGCTGAAGGGCCAGAGCCTCACCCCCGAGGACCGCAAACGCCTGGCGAACCTGGGGAAGAACGGTCCCCGCGACGTGACGGGCCTGCGGATGACCCATTGCGTCCCCAACGAGCGGGCCGTCCACCACTTCACCGGACGGCCCTAGCGGGGACCTGGCAACGGAAGGGAGGCGCCGGTGTGAAGTACGGCCAATTCATCGCGACGGTCCGCGACATGGGCGAGTACCAGGACCGCGAGGAGACCGAGCGGGTCACCAAGGCGGTGCTGCGGGTGCTGGGCAGCCGGATGACACCGCAGTCCGCCGACCACCTGGCCGCGCAGCTGCCCCCGCCGCTGGACCAGGCGGTACGGGACGGCGCCGACGGCAGGCCCGACCCCTTCGGCATCGAGGAGTTCTACCGCAGGGTCGGCGAGGCCACCAACGGGCACCGCGAGACCGCCGAGTGGGACGCGGGCGCCGTGCTGACCACGGTCGCGCGCACGGTGTCCGGCGGCGAGCTCAACCAGGTGCTCAGCCAGCTCCCGTCCGGGTACGCGCCGCTGTTCGGCAAGAACGAGCTGAGTGATTGAGGTGGGACACGATGACCGGTGACGCGCGCTCCGTCCGCGCGGGGGACCCCGATCCCGCCGACCGTGGCCCGGGGGCGAGCTCCGGGCACGAGAGCCGGCCGCAGGAGCGGATCGTCCGCGGCACCGGCACCGCCGCCGAGGGCTACGAGACCAGGGGCGCGGCCGGCGGCACCAAGGACGGCGACCCTCTCGCCGGTGTGCGGATCGACACCGAGAGCGAGGCCGATGCCGAGACCACGGCCGGCGACGAGGGCTCCGGAGAGCCGGAGGAGGACCCGTCCGGCCGCGCCTGACCGCACCGGTCTGAGACCGGGCGGCCTCAGACCGGTCCGGAGCGATCCGGTCTGGAACGATCCAGCACTAGGCCGTGGAGCCGCTGCCCGCCTCGGCGGTCTCGGCGCGTCCGGCGTCCCGGCCGCCGTGCGGCGCGGGCGCGTCCACCGCGTCCTGGTTCCGCTCGGCGCGGACCAGATCACGGTGCCCCGTCGCCAGGATCGCCACGCCCACCAGGATGGCGCCCGCGCCCACCGCGAACGGGACGTGCACATTGAAGTGCTCGGCCAGCCGCCCGGCGGCGTAGGGGGCCAGGCCGCCCCCGATGAACCGGACGAACCCGTAGGCGGCCGAGGCCACCGGGCGCTCGACCGGCGCGACCGTCATCACCGCCTGCGTGGTCACCGTGTTGTTCACGCCGATGAACGCCCCCGCCACGATCACGGCGGTGACCAGGACCGGCACCGAGTCGGTGAAGACGGCGATGACCACCACGTCCAACGTGAACAGCGCGAGCGTGCCGTACAGGGTGCGGGCGAGGCCGAACCTGCGCCGCAGCCAGGGCGCCGCGAACACCGAGAAGACCGCGACGAGCAGCCCCCAGCCGGTGAAGACCAGGCCGAGGTGCAGGGCGTCCAGCTCCATGGGGAACGGCGCGTACCCGAGGACGGTGAAGAAGCCCCAGTTGTAGCAGAGCGCGGTCAGGCTCATGATCAGCAGGCCGCGATGCCGCAGCGCCTTGATCGGGTCGGCGAGCGAGGTCCTGTGCTCCGGCCGCGGCTGCCGCGCGACGAGGGCGATCGTGGCGACCAGCGCGACGGCCATCAGGGACGCGACGCCGAAGAAGGGCCCGCGCCAGCTGATGTCGCCCAGCACGCCGCCCAGCAGCGGGCCCACGGCGATGCCCAGGCCGAGCGCCGCCTCGTACAGGATGATCGCCCCGGCGAAGCCGCCGCTGGCCGAGGCGACGATGACGGCCAGCGAGGTGGCGATGAACAGGGCGTTGCCCAGGCCCCAGCCCGCCCGGAACCCGATGATCTGGCCCACGGTGCCGGACGCGCCGGCCAGCGCGCTGAAGACCACGATCAGCACCAGACCGGCCAACAGCGTGCGCTTGGCGCCGAGCCTGCTGGACACCCAGCCGGTGCCGAGCATCGCCACCGCCATCACGACCAGGTAGCTGGTGAACAGCAGGGTCACCTGGCTCGGCGAGGCGTTCAGGTCCGCGGAGACGGCGGGCAGGATCGGGTCCACCAGCCCGATCCCCATGAAGGAGATCACGCAGGCGGACGCGACCGCCCACACCGCCTTGGGCTGGCGGAACGGGCTCCGGCCCGGCGCCGCGGCGGCGGCCGGACCGGTCGGGGGACGGTTCATGTGTCGCTCCGGTGAGTGTGGTCGCCGCCGGCGGCCGGCGCGGGGCCGCAGGCGCGCTCGGTGAGCCGATCCAGGGCCGGCAGGGCGGCGGCGATCGCCGCGCGGTCGGCGGCGGGGAGCTCGGCCAGCAGGGCGGCCAGGCGCGTGGCCTGGATCCTCCTGAGGCGTGTCAGCTCGGCCCGCCCGGTCTCGGTGATCCGCACGGCGACGACCCTGCGGTCGCCGGGCTCGGCGATCCGCTCGGCCAGGCCGTCCCGTTCCAGCCGGGACACGAGCTGGGTCATGGCCGGCTGGGTCACGCCCTCCTCGGCGGCCAGCACGGTGATCCGGCGCGGGCCGGACCGTTCCAGATTGGCCAGCGTGGACATCGAGGTCATCGACCGTTCCCTGGGGATGGCCAGGGCCCTCATGAGCGTCGACACCCGCCCGAGGCCGGCGGCGAGCTCCAGCTCGCCGGGGGGCGGTGGCTCGGATTCCATAAGGCATTTATATCAAGTCTGGATATAAGTCCCTTATGTAATGTGCGTCACGCGGAAATCTGGTTACCTAGCGCTTGCTTCACTTTCGTACGCTCACCCCGGAGGTGCCCGATGCAGGTACGCGAGCTGCGCCATCGTGTCGAGATAGGCGACCTGCTCACCCGTTACGCGCGAGCCGTCGACGGCGGCGACTGGGACGCGCTGGACGACGTCTTCACCCGCGACGCCGTGCTGGACCTCACCGCGCCCGGCGGTATCAAGGGCGGGCTCGCCGAGGTCAAGTCCTGGCTGGCCGAGGCGCTGGCGCGATGGCCGGGGCGCCAGCACCTGCTCGGCGTCCCCCTGGTCGAGTTCCCCGTCGACCCCGGGGACACGGCGATCGCCTCGGTCTCCTTCACCGACACGCTGTCCCCGTCCCGGGACGTCGTCCAGGCGGACACGCCCGGCATCAGCCGCGGCGGCGGCATCTACCACCACGACCTCGTCCTGCTGCCCGAGGGGTGGCGCAGCCGCGCCATGAGGATCGAGCAGCAGTGGCGCACCATGTCCTGATCGACGTCCTGATCGACCGGGGTCCCGTTCCCTCCGGACGGCCGTCCGGCGTTGCGTTCGCGCACCCGCGGGTGTACGAACGTATTGGAAGCTGAACGTTTGTATTGGAGCGAACGGGCGATGGCGGGGACCGGGCGTCACGCGGCGGAGGATCTGACCGCGCGCGCCCGGATCCGGGACGCCGCGCTGGAGCTGTTCGCCACGCGCGGCGTACGCGGCACGACGATCCGCGGGGTCGCCGAGGCGGCGGGGGTGTCGCCCGGCCTCGTCCAGCACCACTTCGGCACCAAGCAGGGCCTGCGCGAGGCGTGCGACGACTACGTCATGCAGAGCATCCGCACGCTCAAGTCGCAGGCCCTCGAAGAAGGGTCGAGCGACCCCGGGTTCCTGCCCGCCATCGTCCGGGGCAGCGAGCCGCTCCGCCGCTATCTCGCCCGCGCCCTGGTGGAGGGGTCGCCCGGCGCGGCCCGGCTGTTCGACGACGCGGTGGCGATGACCAGGGAGATGATGGAGTCGCCGCCTCCCGGGATCCTCAAGCCCGCCACCACGGACCTGCACGCGTACACGGTCGCGATGGCCTCGCTGAGCTTCGGCGTCATCGCCCTGCACGAGCACCTGTCCCGGGCGCTGGGCGCCGACATCCTCTCCCCGGAGGGCTACCCGCGGCTGGCCAGGGCCCTGGTCGAGGTGTTCGTCGACAACATCCTCAGCCCCGAACTGGTCGAGCGCGCGATGGAGGCGTTCGACGACCTCGAAGGGCGTCCCGCCCGGGACGGTGGCGACCATGCCTAGCGCGGCCGGGCGCGGAGGGCGCACCCGCATCGTGGGCCGCATCTCGACCTCCTCCGCGGCGGCGCGCAAGGGGGACTCCGACCCGCCCGCGGTGACCCGGATCATCCGCCTCGCCGCTAGCCCCACCGCTAGCCTCAGAACGCCTCCCGGCACGCGGCAGCGCCGCCGGGCTTCCGAGCACTGATCGGGGGCCGGCGGTGGCGGTCGCGTGCCGCCCGACCACCACAACCCCCCCGATCCAAGGTGTCGCCACCATGGCCTCAACGACCGCTGACATCCCCATCTCCGCCACCGGGCTGGTCAAGACCTTCGGCCGGACCCGCGCGCTCGACGGCCTCGACCTGACCGTCCGCACCGGCGAGGTGCACGGCTTCCTCGGCCCGAACGGCGCGGGCAAGTCCACCACGATCCGCGTCCTGCTGGGCCTGCTGCGCGCCGACGCGGGCACCGCCACGCTGCTCGGCGGCGACCCCTGGCGGGACGCCACCGAGCTGCACCGGCGGCTCGCCTACGTTCCCGGCGACGTCACGCTGTGGCCGAACCTCTCCGGCGGAGAGGTCATCGACCTGCTCGGCCGCATGCGCGGCGGGCTGAACCCGCGCCGCCGCGCCGACCTGCTCGAACGCTTCGAGCTCGACCCGAAGAAGAAGGGCCGCGCCTACTCCAAGGGCAACCGGCAGAAGGTCGGCCTCGTCGCCGCGCTGGCGTCCGACGCCGAGCTGCTGATCCTGGACGAGCCCACCTCCGGGCTCGACCCGCTCATGGAGGAGGTCTTCCAGGAGTGCATCAGGGAGGAACGGCAGAGCGGGCGCACCGTCCTGCTGTCCAGCCACATCCTCTCCGAGGTCGAGGCGCTGTGCGACCGGGTGACCATCATCCGCAACGGGGTGGCGGTCGAGTCCGGGACGCTGGACGAGCTGCGCCACCTGACCCGCACGTCCATCGACGCCGAGCTGGCCGCCCCGCCCAACGGGCTGTCGTCCCTGCCCGGCGTGCACGACCTGGTGGTGGACGGCAACCGGGTGCGCTGCGAGGTCGACACCAGCAAGCTGGACGCGGTGCTGCGGCGGCTCAGCGAGACGGGCGTGCGCAGCCTGACCAGCCGGCCGCCGACGCTGGAGGAGCTGTTCCTGCGCCACTACAAGGACGAGCTCCCCGCGAAGGACGGGGAAGAGCGGCGGGACGTGGCCACGGGCTAGGACGGCGCGAGGAGGGAGACGTACTCGTACTCGCCCTTGTCGTAGCGGCCGTCACCGTCCTTGTCGGTGAACACGGTCATGGTGAAGCCCGCGTCCGGACCCGAGCCGGGGCTGAGCGTCGCGTTCAGCTCCACCCGTTCACGGCCCCCCGACGCGGGCAAAATCCGGTACCCGACCGAGACGCTGCCCTGGGGACGCGCCAGGCTGAGGCCGCCGCTGCCGGGACCCGAGCCCGGATCGATGCCGGGCCCGCCGTCGCCGCACCGGCGGGCCTTGGCGCCGTTCTTGAACGTGAAGATGGAGGCGTCCAGGCCGAAGCAGATCCGGGTGATGCCGGGCGTGCCCGCGACGCGCACCTCGAACGGGCCCTGCCGCAGCTCGGACTCGATCCGCGACCGCTTCGCGTCGGCGTAGCGGAAGGACCCGCGCTTGCCGTCCTGCCAGATCTCCAGGCCGAGCGCGGGCGAGGACCTCATCGCCCGGCCCGTCGCGTCCGGGGACGTCGGCGGTGCGGTGGACGGCGTGGAGGACGGTATGGAGGATGGTATGGAGGACGGTACGGTGCCCCGTCCGGCGGCGGCCGACGCGGACGCGCGGGGGCGCTCGGCCTCCGGGGACCCGCCCGACGGCCACCAGACCACGGCCACCGCCGCCACGGTCAGCACCGCCGCCGCCGCTGACGCGCCCACGACCAGGCGCGTCCTGGACGGCCCGGCGGCCCCGGCCCGGACCACACCGTCCCATGCGGCGTCCCCGGCGGCCAGCGACCCCGCCCGCAGGAGGTCGGGCGCGGGCGTCCGGTCGTCCTCGCCGAGCAGTGACCGCAGGAGCTGCCGGGCCGTCGGGCGCGCCGTGTGGTCCTTGTCCAGGCACGATGCGACCAGCTCGCGCAGCGGGCCGGTGAGCGCGCCGAGGTCGGGCTCGTCGTGCAGGGTGCGCTTGACCACGGCGGGCAGCGGGCCCTTGCCGAACGGCGGGCTGCCGTTGGCCGCGTACGCGATCGTGCAGCCCCACGCGAACAGGTCCATCCAGGGCCCGGCGGGGGCGCCGCCGAGCTGCTCGGGGGCCATGTACCCGGGCGTGCCCAGGGCGCCGGTGGCCGTGGCCACCGTGGCGTCCGGCGGGCGCGCGATGCCGAAGTCGATCACGCGCGGGCCGTCCGGCGCCAGCAGCACGTTCCCGGGTTTGAGGTCGCGGTGCACGACCCCGGCCTCGTGGATCGCCGCCAGCGCCGTCGCCGTCCCGATCGCCAGCCGTTCCAGCTCCGGGCCGTCCAGCGGGCCGCCGCGGCGCACCGCGTCCCGCAGCGACGGCCCGTCGATGTACTCGCTCACCACGTACGGCGGGTCGGCCGCCGGATCGGCCGCGAGGATCCGCGCGGTGCAGAACGGCGCCACCCGCCGCACCGCCCGCAGCTCGCGCCGGAACAGCCGCAGGCCCTTGGGGTCCTCGTCCGCCGGGCGGTGCAGGATCTTCACCGCCACCGGCTCGCCGGACGGCCCGGTGCCCCGGTACACCACGCCTTGGCCGCCCTCGCCGATCCGGCCCTCGATCCGGAAGCCGCCCACCTCGCGCGGGTCGTCCGCCCGCAACGGCCGCGAAGTGATCACGAGGGCAATCTACGGCATTCCGGGCACTCCAGGTGACCGGTCGATGACCTTCCGGCCCCGGGGCTCGGACGCCGGCCTGTCCGTTTTGTCGGTAGCACGGGCGATGATGGGTGCATGACCGAGACGCCAGCCCGTACCCGGATCGCCGATCAGGCGGCCTACGCCGAGGCCGTGCGGACCGCCGTGGAGGCGGCGGCCGCCTACTACGGCGAGGGCGACTCCCCGCTGGACGACGACGCCTACGACCGCCTGGTCAGGGGCATCGCCGCCTACGAGGCCGCGAACCCCGGGCACGTCCTGCCCGACTCCCCGACCGGCAAGGTGGCCGGGGGAGCGGTGATCGGGGACGTGCCGCACGCGGTGCCGATGCTGAGCCTGGACAACGTCTTCTCCGCCGAGGGCCTGGAGAACTGGGCGGCCGGCCTGGAGCGCCGGATCGGCCGGCCGGTCGCGGTGTGGTGCGTGGAGCCCAAGCTGGACGGGCTGGCGATCTCCGCCCGCTACCGCGACGGCCGCCTTGTCCGGCTGGTCACCCGGGGCGACGGCGCCGCCGGCGAGGACGTCTCGCACGGGATCGGCCTGATCGGCGGGCTGCCGGCGCGGCTCGCCGAGCCGGTCACGGTGGAGCTGCGCGGCGAGGTGCTGATGACCCGCGCCCAGTTCGAGAACGCCAACGCCGCCCGCACCGGCGCCGGGCACCCGGCGTTCGCCAACCCGCGCAGCGCCGCCGCGGGATCCCTGCGCACCCTCTACCGCGACTACGAGGTGGAGATGACCTTCTTCGGGTACGGGGCGCTGCCGCTGGAGGGCACCGACCCCGGACTGGCCGCGCGGCTGCGGGAGCTGCCGCACAGCCAGATCATGGGCCTGATCGCGGAGTGGGGCGCGCACACCACCGCGGACACCCCCGTGCCCGGGGTGACGTGCACCGAGCTGGCGGAGGTCCACAAGCAGGTCGAGCGGATCGCCGGGCAGCGTGCCACGCTGGAGTTCGGCATCGACGGCATCGTCATCAAGGCGGATCTGGCCGCCGACCAGGCGGACGCGGGCACCTCCTCGCGGGCGCCGCGCTGGGCCATCGCCTACAAGCTGCCCGCCGTGGAGAAGATCACCCGGCTGGTCGGGGTGGAGTGGAACGTGGGCCGCACCGGGATCATCGCGCCGCGCGCGGTGCTGGAGCCCGTGGTGGTGGACGGCTCCACGATCACCTACGCCACCCTGCACAACGCCGGTGACATCGCCCGCCGCGATCTGAAGATCGGTGATCATGTCACCGTCTACAAGGCGGGCGACGTGATCCCCAGGGTCGAGGCCCCGGTGGCGCACCTGCGCACCGGCGAGGAGACCGAGATCCCCATCCCGGACGCCTGCCCCCGCTGCGGCGGCGGGATCGACGACTCGCAGAAGCGCTGGCGGTGCGCCAAGGGCCGCGCCTGCCACGCCATCGCCTCCGTCCGGTACGCGGTGGGACGCGACCAGCTCGACATCGAGGGCCTGGGCGAGAACCGGATCGACCAGCTCGTGGCCGCGGGCATGATCACGGACTTCGCCGACCTGTTCACGCTGGACCGCGACCGGCTGCTGGAACTGGAGCGGATGGGCGAGGTCAGCGCCGACAACCTGCTCTACGCCATCGCCGTCGCCAGGACCAGGCCGCTCAGCAGGGTGTTCTGCGCGCTGGGCGTGCGGGGCACGGGACGCTCGATGTCGCGGCGCATCGCCCGGCACTTCGCCACCATGGACGCCATCCGCGCCGCCGACGCCGAGGCGTTCCAGCGGGTGGAGGGGATCGGCCCGGAGAAGGCCCCGGTGCTGGTGGCCGAGATCGCCGAGCTGGGGCCGCTGATCGACAAGCTGGTCGCGGCCGGGGTGAACATGACCGAGCCCGGCGTCACCGGGCCCGCCACCGGGCCCGCGGCGGCGGCCCCGTCCGAAGACGGCGGCCGGGCGGACGGCGGCCGGGCGGAGGCCGGCCCACTGGCCGGGATGTCGGTGGTGGTGACCGGCTCGATGTCGGGGCCGCTGGCCGAGCTGACCCGCAACCAGGTCAACGAGCTGGTCGAACGGGCCGGGGGACGCGCCTCCTCCTCGGTGTCGTCGAAGACGTCCCTGGTGGTGGCGGGGGAGAAGGCGGGGTCGAAGCGCACCAAGGCCGAGGGGCTGGGCATCGAGATCGTCACCCCCGAGGAGTTCGCGGAGCGGGTCGCCGACTACCTCTAGTCCCGTAGCTGCGTCGTCGTCGCCGTCCGGATCCGGGACGCCGGTCAGGGCGCGACGGCCGCCAGCACCTCGTCCATGCGGGCGGCGACCCGCGCGTCGAGGGCGCGCTCGCGCAGCCGGGTGTCGATCTTCTCGCGCAGCCGCCGGAGCTGGACCGACGCCTCGGCGGTCCGCCCCGCCGCCAGGTCGTTGCGCAGGTTGACGATCGCGTTGTTGAGGTCGACCGCCACGTCCGGGCGGATCGCGCCGGACGCCCGGCCGCTGTCGACGATCGGCTGCAGCCGTCCCAGCGTGTCGTACACCGCGGGCTCGGGCACCGGGGACCTCGCGCCGGGCGCGGGCGTGGCGGGGGACGAGGCCGGTGAGGGCGTGCGCGCGGGACTCCCGCCCTCGAAGGCGCCGCTCATCGTCCCGCGGTCGGCCAGCATCAGGATCACCGCCAGCGCCGCCGCCAGCACCGTCACCGATACCGCCACACGGAGGACGGGACCGGCCTCCCGCGGTTCCGCCGATGCCCGGACCGGCGTCCGTTCGTCCTCCGGCTCCGGCGACAGGGGCGGGGACGGCGGCCCGGGGGCCTCGTGGACGAGGGTGTCGCCGAGAGCACCCGGCTCGTCACCGGCCGCGGGCGCCGCCGCTGCCGCCGCACCGGTCAAGATCTCGGCGGCCCGGGACGCGGTCGGACGGTCGGCGGAGCCGGCCTCGAGGCACCGCGCGCAGAGGTCCCTGATCTCCTTCGGAGTCCCGGACAGATCGCCGGGCGACTCCGCGCCCAGGGCGGCGAGGAGGATCGCCCCGAAGGCGGCCATGTCCGCGGCCTTCGCCTCGTCGTCCCCCTCGGGACCGACGCCCAGATCCACGATCCGCACGCCGTCCAGGGTGAGGAAGACCTTGTCGGTGCGCAGCGCGCCGTGCGCCATCCCGGCCCCGTGCGCCGCCTCCAGGGCCGCGGCGACCTGGGCGCAGCAGTCCAACGCCTCGGCCACCGGCAGCGGACCGCGCTCCAGCCGCGCGGCCAGGCTCTCCCCGTTCAGCAGCGCGGTCACCACGAAGGCGACCGGGCCGCCGTCCTCCTCCCCGGCCGGGTCGCAGTCGTAGATCGTCACGAACGCGGGATGGGTGACCCGCACGGCCCGCACCAGCCGCTCGCGCGGCAGGCCCCGCGGCCCGGCGCCCGCATGGGCGTCCGGTCCGGTGCCGTCCGCCGGCTCGGGGCACGGCAGGCGCACGGCGACCGGGCGGTGCAGGGACTCGTCCCACGCGCGCCAGACCTCACCGGGCTCGCCGCCGTCCAGCCGGCGGTCCAGCCGGTAGCGGCCGATGAGCCTGTGTCCTGGTTCCACTGCACTCACCCCCGGCTGTGCCATACCCATGGCAATGCGTGGAACTCTGGAAGCACCACCACAAAACACCAAGTGGTACGCATCTGCCGGTAAAAGCGGTTCGAGTAAATGGTCAGGCTTCGGTGTCGGGCTCGGTGCTCGTACGCAGGAGCCGGCGCAGCCACCGGAGGCGGGCCTCGCGCGCGTCCCGCGAGATCCTGGCGTGCGGGACGAACATGTCGAACCCATGGAAGCCGCCCGGCCATACATGCAGCTCGGCCTGGCCGCCCGCCTGCCAGATCCTGCACGCGTAGGCGACGTCCTCGTCCCGGAACGTCTCCGCCGAGCCCACGTCGATGAACGCTGGCGGCAGCCCCGACAGGTCCTCGGCGCGCGCAGGGGCGGCGTACGGGGACACCCCCGGCCCGCCCGCCGCCTCGCCCAGCAGCGCCGACCAGCCGGTGTGGTTGGACGTGCGGTCCCAGACGCCCAGCCCGGCCATCTGGTGGCCGGACGGGCTGTCGTTGCGGTCGTCCAGCATCGGGCACAGCAGCATCTGCCCGGCCAGCGCGGGACCGCCCCGGTCGCGGGCGAGCAGCGCGAGCGCGGCGGCCAGGCCGCCCCCCGCGCTCTGACCGGCCAGGATGATCTGGCCGGGGTCCAGGCCGAGCTCGGCGGCGTGTCCGGCCGTCCACACCAGGCCCGCGTAGCAGTCCTCGATCGGCGCCGGGTGCGGGTGCTCGGGGGCGAGCCGGTACTCCACCGACACCACCGCGAGCCCGCCCAGCTCCTGCGACCAGTCCAGCGGCTCGCTCACGCCGGTGCGGTTGTCCCCGATGATCATGCCGCCGCCGTGGGTGTAGTAGACGGTCGCCAGCGGCTCCCGTGCCCCGGCCGGACGGCAGATCAGCAGCCCCACGTCCGGGGCGCCCCGCGGGCCCGGCACGGTCCGCTCCTCGATCTCGAACGCCCCGTCCCGGCGCAGATCGTCGTCGGTCGGCGGCGCCACGACGCTGTTCTCGCGCAACTCTGGGATCCCGTCCGGGGTGAGGGACGGCGAGAGCACGTCCGCGAACTCCTCCAGGAAGGCGGCGCACTCGGGGTCGAACGGCGGCGGCCGCAAGGGCCCGCCGGGGCCGGTGGCGGTGTCGGGAGGGGGCGAGGTCGGGATGCTCATGGCTGCTCCTGTCTCGGCGCCGTCCCGGCGGCGCCGGCCGGGGATCCTCGACCCATGATCGCCCCAGGGAGGCGCGGACGACAGGCCCGGGACCCGACCCGGCCTTCCCGAAAACACGGTGCGCATTGGGCGCTTCGTCGCTCACCATGGAGATGTGGGCGAAAGGCGCATGACCGGGCTTTCGGGGGAATCGAACGGCAGGGCGGTCATGGTCGTTGGGCCGGCGAGGGGTGTCTCATGACCGGGGATCGGGCATTGCTGCGGCTGGGCGCGCAGATGGCCGAGGTGGAGGCGCTGTATGCCCGCGTTCTGGAGACGCCCGACGCCCAGGCCGAGGGACGCGCGCTGCGGGAACTGGCCGGTGCCGGCACGCGGCTGGCCGAGCTCGCGAACGCCGCCGCCGAGGGCAGGGCGGCGCCCTGGCCGGGGACGCCCGCCACGCGGGTGTCGCGGCCACGGCGGGCGGCCGGCGCGCGGGCGCGGGCGGCGGTGCGCGCGGGCACCCGGAGCAACCGGACCAAGCTCGAACGCCGCATCGCGAGGGTGGAGAGCACGACGGAGTGGATCATCACCAGGACGGGCGGCCGGCACTGACCCGGCCCGCCGCCCTCCAGTGGTCTCGCGGCATCCCCGATCGGCGGTCGCGACCGTAGGATCGGGTGAATGAGCGCCCTCCACGCCATCAGCGACATCCACGTCGGCTTCCCCGACAACCGGGCGTTCATCGAGGGCCTGCGCCCGGAGTCGGACGGGGACTGGCTCATCGTCGCCGGTGACGTGGCCGAGCACTTCGCCGACATCGAATGGGCGCTGAGCACCCTGGCCCGTTCCTACGCCAAGGTGATCTGGGCACCGGGCAACCACGAGCTGTGGACGCCCAAGGACGACCCCGTCCAAGAACGCGGGGAGGCGCGGTACCGGCGGCTGGTGGAGATGTGCAGGAGCCTCGGCGTGCTCACCCCCGAGGACCCCTACGCCGTGTGGGACGGGGACGGGGCGGATGGCCCCGTCACCATCGCGCCGCTCTTCGTCCTGTACGACTACACGTTCCGTCCCGAGGGCGCGTCCACCAAGGAGGAGGCGCTGCAGGTCGCCTACGACGCGGGCGTGGTGTGCACGGACGAGGTGCTGCTGCATCCCGACCCGTACCCGTCCCGTGACGCCTGGTGCGACGCGCGGATCGCCTACACCGAACGCCGCATGGCGGAGCTGCCACCCGGCACCCGCACCGTCCTGATCAACCACTGGCCGCTCGTACGGGAACCGACGCGCGTCCTGTGGCACCCGGAGTTCGCGCAATGGTGCGGCACCGAGCGCACCGCGGACTGGCATGTGCGGTTCGGCGCGGTGACCGTCGTGTACGGGCACCTGCACATCCCCAGGACGCTGTGGAGCGACGGGGTGCGCTTCGAAGAGGTGTCCGTGGGCTACCCGCGCGAGTGGCGCAGGCGCGGGGAGCGTCCATCGGGGCCGCACCGCATCCTGCCTCCCCAGGAGGAGCGCATCCTGCGCATACCGCGTTCGTGATTGGCGCCCACGGCCGGGGGAAAGGCTCGATCGAATCGACGCGAGGCAGGAGGGGCCGTGGACGGAGGCGTGCCGCTGAGCGAGCAGGAGGCGGCGAGCATCGACGCCTACTGGCGGGCGGCGAACTACCTGTCGGTGGGTCAGATCTATCTGCTGGACAATCCGCTGTTGCGGGAGGAGCTGCGGCCTGAGCACATCAAGCCGCGGCTGCTCGGGCATTGGGGGACCACGCCCGGCCTGAACTTCTGCTACGCCCATCTGAACCGGGTGATCAGGGCCCGCGACCTGGACATGATCTACATCATGGGGCCGGGTCACGGCGGGCCGGCGGCGGTGGCCAACGCCTGGCTGGAGGGCACCTACAGCGAGGTGTACCCGAACGTGTCGCAGGACGCGGACGGGATGCGCCGCCTGTTCCGGCAGTTCTCCTTCCCGGGCGGCGTCCCCTCGCATGTGGCGCCGGAGACGCCCGGCTCGATCCACGAGGGCGGTGAGCTGGGGTACTCGCTCGCGCACGCGTACGGCGCCGCGTTCGACAACCCGGATCTGGTGGTGGCGTGCATCGTGGGCGACGGCGAGGCCGAGACCGGGCCGCTGGCGGCGAGCTGGCATTCGGGCAAGTTCCTGGATCCGGTGCGGGACGGCGCGGTGCTGCCGATCCTGCACCTGAACGGCTACAAGATCGCGAACCCGTCGGTGCTGGCCCGTATCGGCGAGGAGGAGCTGTCGATGCTCCTGGAGGGCTACGGCTTCCGTCCCATCCTGGTGGGCGGGGCCGACGAGGTCGCCGGACCGGACGGTGACCTCCCCGCGGCGATGCACCGCAAGATGGCCACCGCGCTCGACCAGGCGCTGGACGAGATCGCCGGCATTCAGGCCGCGGCCCGGCAGGGAGGCGACGCCACCCGGCGCCGCTGGCCGATGATCGTGTTGCGTACGCCCAAGGGGTGGACGGGCCCGAAGGAGGTCGACGGGCTTCCGGTCGAGGGCACGTGGCGGTCGCACCAGGTGCCGCTGGCCGCCGTACGCGACAACCCCTCCCACCTGGCGGAGCTGGAGTCGTGGATGCGGTCCTACCGGCCGGAGGAGCTGTTCGACGGCGACGGCCGTCCGGTGCCGGACCTGCGCGCCTGCGCGCCGTCCGGGCGGCGGCGGATGAGCGCCAACCCGCACGCCAACGGCGGTGAGCTGCTGCGCCCGCTGATCCTGCCGGACTTCCGTTCCTACGCCGTCCCGGCGGACAGGCCGGGCGCCGAGGTGGCCGAGCCGACCCGGGTGCTGGGCCGCTACCTGCGCGACGTGGTGACGGCGAACCCGCGCGACTTCCGGATCATGGGCCCGGACGAGACCGTCTCCAACCGGCTCGGCGCGGTGTTCGAGGTGACCGACCGGGTGTTCACCGGGGAACGCTACGACACCGACGAGCACCAGGGGCCGCGGGGCCGGGTGATGGAGGTGCTCAGCGAGCATCTGTGCCAGGGCTGGCTGGAGGGCTACCTGCTGACCGGGCGGCACGGGCTGTTCAACAGCTACGAGGCGTTCGTCCACATCGTCGACGCGATGTTCAACCAGCACGCCAAGTGGCTGAAGGTGACCCGGCGGCTGCCGTGGCGGCGTCCCATCGCCTCGCTGAACTACCTGCTGTCCTCGCACGTGTGGCGCCAGGACCACAACGGCTTCACCCACCAGGACCCGGGGTTCCTGGACGTGGTGATGAACAAGAAACCCGAGATCGTCCGGGTCTACCTGCCGCCGGACGCCAACACGCTGCTGTCGGTGGTCGACCACTGCCTGCGCTCGCGCGACTACGTCAACGTCGTCGTCGCGGGCAAGCAGCCCTCGCCCAACTGGCTGCCGATGGACGAGGCGATCGCGCACAACGTCCGCGGCATCGGGATCTGGGAGTGGGCCAGCGTCGACGGCGGCGGCGACCCGGACGTGGTGCTGGCCTGCGCCGGGGACGTGCCGACCCTGGAGACCCTGGCCGCCGCGGACCTGCTCCGCCAGAACTTCCCCGACCTGCGCGTGCGGGTGGTGAACGTGGTCGATCTGATGCGGCTGCAACCGGAGTCCGAGCATCCGCACGGGCTCGGCGACGCCGAGTTCGACGCGCTGTTCACCGTCGACAAGCCGGTCATCTTCGCCTTCCACGGCTACCCGTACCTGATCCACCGGCTGACCTACCGCCGCGCCGGGCACCCCAACCTGCATGTGCGCGGCTACAAGGAGGAGGGCACCACCACCACGCCGTTCGACATGGTGATGCTGAACGACCTGGACCGCTACCACCTGGTGATGGACGTGATCGACCGCGTCCCCTCGCTGGGCGGCCGGGTGGCGCACATCCGGCAGCGCATGGCCGACCGGCGGCTGAAGGCACGCGCCTACACCCGCGAGCACGGCGAGGACGCACCCGAGGTCCGCGACTGGGTGTGGCCGTACCAGGGGGCGTCGTGATGGCGGTGCGACGGGTGCTGACGGTCAACCCGGGGTCCAGCAGCCTGAAGCTGAGCGTCCTGGAAGCCGACGGGACCGTGGTCGCGCACAGCGAGGTCGCCGGCGAGCCGGGCGAGCGCGAGGCCGAGCAGGTCGCCGCCGCGGTGGCGCGGATGCCGGCGCCCGACGCGGCCGGGCTGCGGTTCGTGCACGGCGGGCGTGACTTCGTCGAGCCCACGCTTATCGACGACGCGGTCACCGGGCGGCTGCACGAGCTGATCGGGCTGGCGCCGCTGCACCAGCCGCTGTCGCTGTACGCCCTCGGCGAGATCCGCCGCGCCCTCCCGGACACGCCCGTGGTCGCCTGCTTCGACACCGCCTTCCACGCGGCCCTCCCCGACGCCGCGTCCACCTACGCACTCCCGGAGGAGTGGCGGGAACGGTTCGCGCTGCGCCGCTACGGCTTTCACGGCCTGTCGTACGCCCACGCCCTGCGCCGCACCGGGGAACTGCTCGGCATCGACCCCGCCGGTGCGCGCATCGTGATGTGCCACCTGGGCGCGGGCGCGTCACTGGCCGCCGTCGCCGGTGGACGGTCGGTCGACACCACCATGGGCTTCACCCCGCTCGAAGGGCTGGTGATGGCCACCCGTCCCGGCAGCATCGACCCGGGCATCCCCTTGTGGCTTCAGCGGCACGGCCTCACCGCCGAGGAGGTCAACGACGCGCTGGAGCATCGTTCGGGACTGCGCGGCCTTGCGGGGACGGGCGACATGAGGCGGATCAGGGAGCGCGCCGAGCGGGGCGACGGCACGGCCCTGGCCGCACTGGACGTCTTCCACCACCGGCTGCGGGCCTGCGCCGCCGGGATGGCCGCCGCGCTCGGCGGCCTGGACGTGCTGGTGTTCACCGGCGGGGTCGGTGAGCACGACCCGGAGGTACGCCGCCGCCTGGCCGGCGACCTGGCCTTCCTCGGCGCCGCCGTCGACCCGGAGGCCAACGCCGCGAGCTCGGGCGACGCGGAGATCACCGCGCGGGGAGCGGCCGTCCGCACCGTGGTCGTCCAGGCCCGGGAGGACCTGGAGATCGCCGCCGGGGTGCGCGCGGCGCTCGGCGCGTCCTGACCGTATGTCAGGCGGTGGCGCTGTCCTGGGTGGGGGGCTGCTCGGGCGGCTCGGCGGTGAGCGCGGCGCGCAGGGCGTCCGCGGTCGTGGCGTGCACCGGGATGTGCTGGTCGATCTTGGCGAGCCGCACCACCTTCTCGACCGTCCGGCGCGGCCCCGCCAGCCGCACGGAGCCGCCGTGCCGGGTGGCGTAGGTGTTGGTGTGCAGCAGGACCCGGAGCCCCGCGCTGTCGAGGAACCGCACCTCGGTCAGGTCGATGACGAGATGGTCGCCCGGCTCCCTGCGCGCCTGCCGCACGTAGGCGTCGAACTGGCCGGCGGCGCCGACGTCGAGGTCGCCCTCGATCGAGATCAGAGTCGTTCCGGGAAGCCGCTGACTCGACAGCCCGAGCCGCTTCTCCATCCGCCGACCTCCCCTTTCATGCTCCAGCGCGAACCGCTCCGGCCGCCGGTTCTGACGGCCGTCCTCAACATAGCCTCCCGCGGGCCTCCGGGTCCCGGTATGCGATGGCCTCGCGAATGGACCCCTCCCTGACAGGAGCTGTCACGCCCCCATAGGTACCACCACGTGGTGGCCCGCCGGAGACGTCACCATGCCATGGTGGACTCTTGGGCGTTTCCTCCGTGTTAGGAAACGGCGGCCGGCGGGGGCCGTTCGCCGAGGAATCGCACGTCGACGGCACGGCCGCGCACCCCGCCGGACGGGCGGCCACTTCCGGCCCGTCCGACCGGCGTCCACAACCGGCCTCCAACGGCCGCCGGCCCGGTCAGTGGACCCGGCCGTGCGGCCTCGTCCTATTCACCTCGGGCAGCGCATCGATCACGCTGCGCAGGTGGTCGCGCGCCGCCTGCTCGGCGGCCTTGGGGTCGTGCGCGCAGATCGCGTCGATGATCGCCAGGTGCTGCGGGAGCGACACCTGCGGCCTGCCCGGGTGCATCGCCAGCTTGAACTGGTGCCGGACGTTCTGCGCGCGCAGCCGCTCCAGGAAGTCGGCCGCGGTCCGCTGCCCGCTGAGCGCGCGGATCCTCGCGTGCAGCCGCTCGTTCAGCCGCGAGTAGCCCAGCACGTCGCCGGACCGCACGGCCGTGCGCATGCTCTCCCCGATCTCGCGCAGCTCGGCCTCCTCCTCCGCGGTGACCCGCTCGGCGGCCTTGGCGGCGCACAGGCCCTCGATCACCATCCGGACCTCGGAGATCTCGATGGCCTCCTCCAGCGAGACCGCGCGGACGCGGGCGCCGCGGTTCTGCACCCGCTCGATCAGGCCCTCGTTGGCCAGCTCCAGCAGCGCCGCCCGGACGCTGGCCCTGCTGGCGGCGAACTGCTCCGACAGGTCGGCCTCGACCAGGCGCTGGTTCGGCACGAACTCGCCGCTGAGAATGGCCTCCCGGATCCCGGCCACCACCGAGCCGCCCCGCTCGCGGCCGTCACGCACGCCTGCCGCCACAGCCTCTCCCTGATCGGCATCGATATTGTCGCCAATTTTGTAGCTGTCATAGTGTATCGTCCGGCGGGACCCGTTCCCGTCCATCATGGCGTGTCATCGGCCCGTGAGGGGACAGGAGGGACCGGATGCCGGCAGCGGACGGGCGAAGGCTCACGATCGCCGTGCTGGGCCTGGGCGAGGCGGGCGGCGCGATCGCCCGGGATCTGGCCGCGGCCGGGGCCGTGGTCCGCGGCTACGACCCCGTGGTGCCCGCCCCGGACGGTATCACCGGCACGGGCGGCGAGGCCGAGGCGGCCGACGGCGCCGCGCTCGTGCTGAGCGTCAACAGTGCGCACGACGCGGCCGCCGCCCTGGACGCGGGCGCCGCGGGCGTCGGCGACGGCGCCGTCTGGGCCGACCTGAACACCGGCTCGCCCGGCCTGAAACAGAGGCTGCACGCCGCCGCCCGCGAACGCGGGATCCGCTTCGCCGACGTCGCCATCATGGCGCCGGTCCCCGGCCGGGGCCTGCGCACTCCGATGCTGGCCTGCGGCGAGGCCGCGGACGATGTGGCGCGGCTGCTCAACCCCCTCGGCGCCTCCGTCGAGGTGCTGCCCGGCGAGCCCGGCGCCGCCGCGGCCCGCAAGCTGCTGCGCAGCGTGTTCTTCAAGGGCCTGGCCGCCGCCGTGGTGGAGGCGCTGGAGGCCGCGAAGGCGGCGGGCTGCGAGCCGTGGCTGCGCGAGAACATCGTCGCCGAGCTCACCGCGGCGGGGGAGCCCACCGTCGACCGGCTGGTGTCCGGCACGCACCGGCACGCCGTCCGCCGCGCCGACGAGATGGCCGCCGCCACCGACATGCTCGCCGAACTGGACGTCCCGCCCCTGATCGCCGCCGCGTCCCGCGATCTCCTCCGCCGCCTTGCCGCGGGCCGGAATCCGTCTGGCTCCGGGACGACGGGTCCTTCTAGGGTCGAGCACTGAAACCGCGAAGCGAGGAGACGTCATGGCGGTACGTGCGGTCGGATTCCACCAGGCGGGCGGCCCGGAGGTGCTGCGGGTCGTCGATCTCCCCGAAAGGCACGCCGGCCCCGGCCAGATGCGGATCCGGGTCCACGCGGCCGACATCAACCCCTCCGACGTGGCGACGCGGCAGGGGGCGGTCCCCAGGGCGCTGGGCGGCGAGCCTCCCTACGTCCTCGGCTGGGACGCGGCCGGCACGCTCGACGAGATCGGCGAGGGCGTCGAGACCGACCTGAGCCTGGGCGACCGCGTCGTGGCGATCGTGTTCCCCTACGGCCCGGACCCCGGCGGGTACGCCGAGAGCGTGGTCGTGCCCGCCGAGCAGGTCGTCCGCGCGCCCGCCGGCGCCGACCACGCCGCGGCCTGCACCCTGCCGATGAACGGGCTGACCGCCCGCCGGATGCTGGACCTGCTCGACCTCGAACCCGGCGCCACCCTCGCCGTCACCGGCGCCGCCGGCCAGCTCGGCGGCTTCGTGACGCAGCTCGCGAAGGCCGACGGCCTGCGGGTGATCGGCGACGCCGCCCCCAAGGACCGCGACCTCGTCCGCGACCTCGGCGCCGACGAGGTGGTCGACCGCGGCGACGACGTCGCCGCCCGCATCCGCGAGGCCGTGCCGGACGGCGTGGACGCGGTGGCGGACTGCGCCGTCCAGAACGACCTGGTCGTCCCGGCCGTCCGCGACGGCGGCCGGGTGTCCACGGTCCGCGGTTTCCAGGCCGACGCCGAACGCGGCATCACCTACCACCCCGTCATGGTGACCGACTACCTCCGCGACCACGCCAAGCTCGACCGGCTCCGCAACCAGGCCGAATCCGGCGTCCTCACCCTCCGCGTGGCCGCCACCTACAAACCCGAGCAGGCTCCCGAAGCCCACCGCCGCTTCGAGGAAGGCGGCGTCCGAGGCCGCCTGGTCATCGAGTTCTAGCCCCGCCGTCCTTCTTCCTCCCGAGCCCGAGCGCCCCCGCTAGATCTGATCTAGCGGGGGCGTCGTGTGATCTCGCGCCTTCCGGGTGAGGGGCGGAGACGACGGAGGGGGATGCCGTCGTGGGGTCGTCCGGGGACGGCGGTCGTCGTCGCCCCGGTGCGCGACCGCCGTTCCTCGGCGTCGTTGGAGCAGGCGATCGGCTGCGTGGCTCGGCCGGTGGGTCCGGGGCTGCGTGCCGGGCGGCTTTTCTCGCCCTGGACCGATGAGTCCGCGGGCCGCCGCGAGTCTGTTGACGCAAGGGAGAAGGAAGGACGAGATGAGCGATACGCAGGAAAGCGAACTGGCGATCGAGACCTCGGGCCTGGTCAAGACGTTCGGCGAGACGCGGGCGCTGGACGGCATCGACCTCGCCGTTCCCCGGGGCTCGGTGTACGGGTTGCTGGGGCCGAACGGGGCGGGCAAGACCACGGCCGTCCGGGTGCTGTCGACCCTGCTGCGCCCCGACGGGGGAGAGGCCCGGGTGTTCGGGCACGACGTGCGGCGCGAGGCCGACGCCGTGCGTTCCCGGGTCAGCCTGACCGGCCAGTACGCCTCGGTGGACGAGGACCTGACCGGCACCGAGAACCTGGTGCTGCTGGGCCGGCTGGCCGGCTACCGGAAGAAGGAGGCGCGCGAGCGCTCGGCCCTGCTGCTGGAGGCGTTCGGGCTGACCGACGCCGCCGGACGGCAGGTGAAGAACTACTCGGGCGGCATGCGCAGGCGCATCGACATCGCCGCCAGCATTCTCAACACCCCGGACCTGCTGTTCCTGGACGAGCCCACCACCGGGCTCGACCCGCGCAGCCGCAACCAGGTCTGGGACATCGTCCGGGTGGTGGTCGCTCAGGGCACCACGGTGCTGCTGACCACCCAGTACCTGGAGGAGGCCGACCGGCTCGCCGGGCGGATCGCGGTCATCGACCACGGCAAGGTCATCGCGGAGGGCACCCCCGGAGAGCTGAAGTCGTCGGTGGGCGCGGGCTCGGTGCATCTGCGGCTGCGCGACGCCCGGCAGCGCGAGGAGGCGCGGCTGCTGCTGGCCCGCACGCTCGACACCCCGGTCGAGGTGGAGGCCGACCCGGTCGCGCTGACCGCGCGCCTCGAACGCGAGAGCACCGAGCGCGGCGCCGCCGAGCAGGCTTCGCGTGCGCTGGCCGAGCTCGCCGCGGCGGGCATCACCGTGGACGACTTCTCCCTCGGCCAGCCCAGCCTGGACGAGGTGTTCCTCACCCTCACCGGCCACCCGGCCGAGAACGGTTCCGCGAACGGCGGACAGCGGAAGCAGACGAAGGAGGTTGCGGCGTGAGCACCGCGACGACTCAGGAGGCGCCCGGCGTCTACGTCCCGTCCCCGGAGGTCATCGGCGCGGTGCTGGCCCGGGGGGCGCGGCCGCGGCGGCCGAGCGCGTGGTCGGCGTCGATGACGTTCGGCTGGCGGGCCATGCTGAAGATCAAGCACGTGCCCGAGCAGCTCTTCGACGTCACCGCCTTCCCGATCATCATGACGCTGATGTTCACCTATCTGTTCGGCGGGGCGCTGGCCGGCTCGGTCACCGAGTACCTGCAGTTCCTGCTGCCGGGCATCATGGTGATGAGCGTGGTCATGACCACGATGTACACCGGGGTGTCGGTCAACGTCGACATCGAGAAGGGCGTGTTCGACCGGTTCCGCAGCATCCCGATGTGGCGCCCCGCGCCGATGATCGGCTACCTGCTGGGCGACATGTTCCGCTACACCGCCGCGTCGCTGGTGATCCTCACGCTCGGCCTGATCCTGGGCTTCCGTCCCGACGGCGGCCCGGCCGGGGTGATCGCGGGGATCGCGGTGCTGGTGGCCTTCTCGTTCGCCTTCTCCTGGGTCTGGACGATGTTCGGCCTGCTGATGCGCACGGAGAAGGCGGTCATGGGCGCCAGCATGATGGTGCTGTTCCCGCTGACCTTCCTCAGCAACATCCTGGTCCGCCCCGAGACCATGCCCGGCTGGCTCCAGGCGTTCGTGGACGTCAACCCGATCACCCACCTGGTCGCCGTCGTCCGCGGCCTGATGCAGGGGGACGTGGGCGACGAGCTGGTCTGGGTGACCCTGTGGGCCGCCGCCCTCATCGCGGTGTTCGGCTCCCTCACGATGTGGCTCTACAACCGCAGGTGACCCCGCGCCCAAGGCCGGGTTCACAGGGTCCAGGACGTGGGGGTCCCGGGCGAGTAGACGCAGGTCGTGCCCGTGGAGACGGCGGACCGCAGGTGCCCGGCCAGGGCGGGGTGGGCCCGGTCGAGCTTGCGGAGGGTGTCGCGGATCCGGGCGGTGACGGTCTTGCGGGCGCGTTCGGCCTCGTCGCCCAGGCGGCGGGTGCGCCCGGCCAGCCCGGCCGCGGCGCGCAGCCCTTCCAGCAGGGCGGCGCGTTCGCGGTCGTACGCGGCGGCGCGGTCGTCGTCGCCCAGCGCGACCGCACCGGCGATCTCCTCGTCGAGCACGCGGAGCCGCCGCTCGTAGCGGGCCTTGGCCTCGTCGTCGAGCACGGCGTCGCCGCCCATCCGCCTCGCCGCCGTCACCGCCCCGCCGCCCTCGGGGGACAGCAGCGCCACGGCGGGGATCGGCGTCCCGGGACTGCCCAGCAGCCGGTGCAGGTCGCGCAGCCCCTTGGTGTCGGGCATGTGGACGGTGCGCCCGCCGAACGTCAGCGTCCACACCGTGCCGGCACGGCGGAAGACGCCGCCGTGCCGGGCGTCCACGGACGCGGCCGCCGGCGCCGGGCCGTCCGGCGCGGCCGGCTCCCGGCGGGCGCGGTCGAGCAGATGGCGCATCCCCAGGCGGGACGCCTCGTCGGCGACCTCGGCCAGCAGTGCCGTGGCGGCGTCGGCGTCACCGGCGCCGCCACGGGCCGCCAGCGTCCCGGCGAGGCGCAGGCGCGCCTCGGCCGACCAGGGGCGCGCCAGCAGCCGGTCGGCCGACCGGTACGCCTCGGTCAGCCTGGCCTCCGCGTCGTCCCAGCGTCCCTCGGCGGCGTCGAGCAGGCCGAGCCAGAGGCTCATGGGCCCGCTGACCTCGCAGCCCCACAGGCACACCCCCCACAGGTCGCGGTGGGGGAGGAGGGCGGCGCGGGCGCGTTCGCACAGCTCCGGGTCGCCGGACGCGGCGGCGGTCTGGGCCAGGAAGCGCAGCCACAGCGCCTCGACCTCGCGCGGGAACGAGATGCCCGCGTCGTCGACCTCGGCCAGGTACCGCCGGGCCGCCGCGATGTCGCCGCGCTGCACGGCGGCGACGCCCTCCAGCAGGTCGGCGTACGGGTGCCCGGTCTCGCGCAGCGGTGACCGCAGCGCGTCGACCTCCTCGAACCGGCCGCGCAGCAGGGCCAGCGCCCAGCTCAGGTGCAGGGCCATGAAGCCGAATCCCTGGCCGGGCACGCACTCCCCGTCCCGCGTCACGGTCGCGATGAGGGACTCGGCCTCCGCGAAGCGCCCCTGCATCGTGCAGATGATGGCCGTGTCGACCTGGGAGGCCACGCCCCACACCGTCGTGTCGTCGTCGCGGGTCAGGTCCATGAACTCGCGGTAGCGGTCGAGATAGCGCGGGTCGCCCTGCTCCAGCAGCGCGACCCAGCCGAACGAGGTCGCGTACGCGGCGGACCCGCGGTCGCCCGTGCGCAGCGCGAGATCGGCCAGCTCCCTGGTCAGCTCCTCGCGTTCGGGCGCGGTGCCCAGGCCGAGCAGGGTGTCGTGCCGCGCCCACAGCCCGAAGGCCAGCGCGTCCTCGTCGCCGCCCTCGCGCGCCAGCCCGGCCAGCGCGGCGGCCAGCTCCTGCGCCATCGTCAGGAGCGTGGACGGCCCGGCCACGGCCGCGCGGTCGCCGATCAGGCGGCGGTGCGCCTCCTCCAGCAGCCGGGCCCGCCGCCCGGCGCGCGCCTTCGCGTGGTCGTGGCGGTGGAGGGACAGCGCCACCCGGGCCAGCAGCTCGTCGTCGTCCAGGGAGAGCGCCAGATCGGCGGCGAGGTCGAAGGCGTCCCAGGCGGGCTGCGGGTCGGGGTCGTGGTGCAGCGCCTGGCCGAGCGCGACGGCCAGCAGGGCGCGCTCGCGCGGCCGGTCGGGCGGGACCAGCTCCAGGGCGTGGCGGAGATGGGAGGCCGCCTCGTCCAGTGACAGCCGGGACGAGGCGTGCGCGGCGGCGGCCCGCAGCAGCCGCACCGCGTGCAGCGGGTCGATGCCGTCGCCGGCGAGGCGGGCGTGCCGGGCCGCCTCGGCGGGCAGGACGTGGTCGGCCAGGGAGGGGGAGCGGTCGAGCGCCCGGACCACCTCGGCGTGCGCCTCGCGCGCCTCCTTCTCGCCGAGCGAGCCGTACAGCGTCTCCCTGACCAGGTCGTGGGCGAAGGCGAACCGTTCCTCGCCCAGCGAGATGACCAGCCGGGCGGCCACCGCCTGGTCGAGCAGCCGGTCGACATGCGGAACGGGCATGTCCGCGGTCGCCGCCAGCACCCCGCGGTGGAACTCGCGTCCCAGCACGGCCGCGGCGGTCAGCAGCCGCACCACGGGGGGAGCCAGCAGGGAGAGTCGGTGCCGGACCGCGTCGCGCACGCCCGGCGCGATCGCGGTGACGCTGCCGCCGCCGTGCCAGAGCCGGGCCGTCTGCTCCACGAAGAACGGGTTGCCGCCGGTGCGCCGGTGCACCTCCGCGACCAGATCGGGATCGGGCTCGCGCCCCACGGTGCGGTGGATCAGCCGGCCGACCTCGTCGCGCTCCAGGCCGGTCAGCGTCACCGTCGTCGCCTTGGCGGCCAGCGCCGTCAGCGCCGGCCGCAGCGGGTGGCCGCCTCCCACCCCGTCGCCCTCCGGCCGGCCGCCCTCGACCTCGACGTCGCGGTACGTCCCGACCAGCAGCAGCCGCTCGAACCAGGTGTGCCGGGCGGCGAACTCCAGCAGCCGCACCGAGGCCGCGTCCGCCCAGTGCAGGTCGTCGAGCACCACGACCACCGGGCGCCGCTGGGACGCGGCCACCAGCGCCGTGGTCACCGCGTCGTACAGCCGGAAGCCGTCGGCGCCCTCTCCGCGCTCCTCGCCCAGCAGCGCCGCGACCTCCGAGCCCGCCACCTCCAGCAGCTCCGCCCATTCCGCCGGGCCCGCCGAACGGCGCAGCGCCCGCATCACCTGCGTCCACGGCCACAGGCCCGGGGCGGCGGCCGAGTCCCAGCAGGAGCCGCCCAGCACCATGACGCCGTGCTCACGCGCGCGCCGCGCGGCACTGGTCACCAGGGCCGTCTTGCCGATCCCGGCCTCGCCGGCGACCAGCACGAGACCGCCGTGGCTGGTGGCCGTCCGGTCGATCTCGGCGTCCAGCACCGCGGCGGGATGGTCCCGCCCGATCAGCGCTGCTGACATCGGCTGCCGTCCCCTCCGAATCCGCGGCCCGCCCCAAGCCCCCAGGGCGTACGCCGACGGGTACGACGCTAGCGCGTGCCACCGACATGCCGTACCCCGCCGGTTCGCTCAGCCGAGCAGCTTCTCGGGGACGACCTTGGCGACCTCCTCGCGCAGCCGCGGAAGCGTCGGGGCGAACCTGTCCCCGCAGCAGTCGGTGTCGTTGAACTTCCGGTGCGGGACGATCGCCTTGCGCGGGTTGAGGTCGTACTGGACGCACAGCCACGCGCACATCCGCACCAGGGACTGCACCAGCGGGCGGGGCGGCAGGAGCGCGTTGTAGGTGCCCTCGCATTCGATGCCGACCGTGTAGTCGTTGGCGCCCCGGACGTGCGTGCCCACGACCATGTCCCCGGCGCGGGCGGCCGCGTAGCTGCCGTGCCGCCCTTCGAGGATGTGGCCGCCACGGCTGATGGTGAAGTGCTGGCCGGTGTCGCCCCAGCCCCGCCGGTCCATGTGGAACTTCTGGATCCCCTGCGCGAGCCGTTGCGCACGGGCGAGCGAGTAGTCCTCCACGTTCCTGGTGGAGGTGTGGTGGACGACGATGTACCGGGGAGGGCCGGACCGCACCTTCATCTTGCGCTGCGGCGCCCGCGCGCCCCATTCCGCGGTCCCCAGGATCCATGAGTTCGCGGTCCTGGTGGCCTCGCCGGCGGTCTTCTCCGGCCCGCCGGCCGGCAGGAGGTCCAGTGCGCCGGCCACGACGAACCCCGTGCCCGCAACCAGGACGGCCCCGCCCGTCAGGACCGAGCGCCGCGACAGCTCGACATCGCCCGGACCGGAACCGCGGTGCCTGCCGCCGCGCCCCCGCCCGTTCCCGTCGCGATCCCGCCCCTCCAGGTCGCTGGGGAAAGTCGTCGTCATCGTGTAGCGCCGGGGTCCGCGCCCCGGACGACTCAGCCAAGTGCCCACCCGGAGGCGGGATGGGCCAGGTCGTGAGCGTGCATGCGTCTCCTCGTCGCCGGCCATCAGGAGGCGGCCGGCTATCAGGACGGTAGAAGACGGGGCGCCCGATCGCCAAGCGGCCCAGGTGAGGGCGCATGCGCCCGGCACGCACCCCGGTCACGCAACGGATATGGGCCTTGTCATACCGATATGACGGTATACGATGTCCCGTATCCCGACGACGGTATACCGATCGCAGGAGGTCTCGTTGTATCACGAGCTCACCGTCTGGTCGCGGGGGATCATCATGGACAAGGAGGCGCGCGACGTCTCCTCGTGCGTCGCGGCGACGGCGCGGTCCCTGGGCTATCACGCGGAGAACGTCAGCGACTACGTCGACGACCCCGACAGGACCAACTGCCTCGTCCGCCGCTACGCGCGCCTGGGGGACGAGCCGATCCAGGACCGCTTCGTCTACGAGAACCCGCACCCCGACTGGGTGGTGCTCGTCGAGGAGACCATCATCAAGGCGGTCGACTTCCTCCGCGGCACCCGCCCCGGCACGGGCGTGCTCGTGGTCAACTCCGCGCGCGACCCCGAGTACCTGATGAGGTTCCTGCCGGACCACATGGTGGGCAAGCTCGCCAAGCTCGTGGTCGTGGACGCCGTCCGCCTCGCCGAACAGCGCGCCAGAAGCCCGTGGATGTTCGTGCGCGACCTGTCGGAGCTGGCCTTCGACCGGATGTCCACCGAGGGGGCGGTGGAACGGCTGGCGATCGGCATGGGCATCGCCGCCCCGCTGATCGGCGCGCTGGTGTCCGAGACCGGCGTGCTCCCCGTCGACGCGGTGGCCGGCCACGTCGCCGACCGCGACGCCATGCTGCGCGGCGCCGAGGACCACCGCGTGCTCGTGCCCGGCACCGCCCCACGATCCGCCGCCGTCTGAGGAGGGCTCCCATGTCCGTGCGAGGCACCCGCGTCCCGCCGCACCTGCAACTGCCCATCGCCGGCGTGACCCCGCCGCCCACCGAGAAGGAGGGGCAGACGCTCTTCCCGACCGGCAACTTCCGGTTCTACCGGCCGGTCTACAAGGACAAGCTGCCGCCGTGCAACAACGCGTGCCCGACCGGCGAGCAGATCCAGAAGTACCTCGACTACGTCAAGCACGACCGGTTCCTCGACGGGTACGTGACGATCCTGGAGGACAACCCGATGCCGTCGGTGACCGGCCGGGTCTGCTACCACCCCTGCGAGACCGCCTGCAACCGCGGCTTCCACGACGAGCCCATCGGGATCCGCGGCGTGGAGCGGTTCCTGGGCGACTTCGGCCTGCGGCTTCCCGAGAACCCGATCGCGTCCACGCTGCCGCCGCTGTCGGGCAAGAAGGTCGCCATCGTCGGATCCGGCCCCGCCGGCCTGGCCTGCGCCTACCACCTGCGGCGGCTCGGCCACGCCAGCGTGGTCTACGAGGCGCTGCCCAGGCCCGGCGGCATGCTGCGGGCCGGCATCCCGCACTGGCACCTGCCCGAGGACGTCCTGGACGCGGAGATCGCCAAGATCGAGGGGCTGGGCGGCGTCGAGATCCGCTGCGGCGTCCGGGTCGGCGACGAGGTCTGTGTCGACGACCTGGTGGACGAGTACGACGCGGTGTTCCTCGGCCTCGGCCAGGACGTCGGGCGCAGGCTCACCGGCGTCGAGGGCGCCGACCTGCGCGGCGTCATCGGCGCGATGGAGTTCCTGCGCGAGGCCGGGCTGAACCGTCCCGTCAAGGTCGGCCGCGAGGTGCTGGTGGTCGGCGGCGGCAACACCGCCTCCGACGCGGCGCGCTCCGCCGTCCGCCTCGGCGGCGGCAACGCCACCATCGTCTCCCTGGAGTCCGAGGACGAACTGCTCATCGTCGACGAGGACCTGGAACACGCCCGCGAGGAGCGGGTGCGGTTCGCCACCAACACCGCCGTCGCCCGTGTCCTCGGCGACGAGGACGGCGCCGTCACCGGCGCGGTGCTGTGCGACGCGCGGCTCACCAAGGACGAATCCGGGCGGGTCGTGCCCGAGCTGATCCCCGGCACCGAGCGCGAGGTCGCCTGCGACACCATCCTGGTCGCGATCGGGCAGGTGCAGCGGCTCGACTGGCTGGCCCCCGAGATGGTCGAGAACGGCCTGGTCAAGTGCGACGAGTACGGCCGGGTCGGCGGCGCCGGCACCGTCTTCGTCGGCGGCGACGTGGCGCGCGGCCCGTCCATGGTCGTGGACGCGCTCGGCGACGGGAAGCGGGCAGCCCGCAACATCGACGTCCTGCTGCGCGAGGCCGAACGCGAGGAGCCCGAGCCGGTCGAGGTCATGCCGTACGAGAGGCTCAACACGGCGTACTTCCCCAAGGCGCCCCGCGTGCAGGCGCCGGTCACGCCTCCCGAAGAGCGCCGCAGGGGACAGAAGGTCGAGGTCACCCTGGCCTACAGCCGCGAGCAGGCGGTGGCCGAGTCCGACCGGTGCATGAGCTGCGGCGTGTGCAACGGCTGCGACAACTGCTACCTGGTCTGCCCGGACGTCAGCGTGATGCGCGACGCCCGCGAGAACGGCCGGTACGCGATCCGGCTGCCGTACTGCAAAGGCTGCCTGGTCTGCGTCCAGGAATGCCCCACCGGCTGCCTGGAGAAGGCGGCCGAACTCGACTTCGACGAACCGGACGCGGTGATCCGCATGGACACCGCGTTCGCCACCCACGACGGGGCGCACGCCGAGCAGTCCCCGCCGATCGCCGCCCTCATCGAGGAGCAGACCGCCGCCTACGACGCCGCCCGGAAGGTGTGAAGCGATGACCACGGTTGACGCGGGACCCGGCGCCCCCGCCGAAAGCGCGCCGCCGACCGTCCACACGCGGGGAACGGGCGCGCCCTGGCTGGGCCGCGCCGAGCGCACCCCCGAAGGTGAGGCGTTCCTGCGCGAGGTCACCGGCACCAAGGTGCGGCTGAACGGCTGCGCCGCCGCGGCCTACGGCGCCCTGTACGCCAACGTCGACGTCATCACCGCGTACCCGATCCGTCCGTACACCGCGATCATGATGAACCTGGCGCAGTTCATCGCCGACGGCGTGCTGGACGCCGAGTACCTGCACGCCGACGGCGAGCACGCCCAGCTCTCGGCCGCGTTCGGCGCCGGCTCGTGCGGCGCCCGCGCCTACACCGGCTCGTCCGGCGTCGGCGTGACCTACGGGTACGAGATGTACTCGATCACCTCGGGGGCGCGGATCCCGATCCAGATGGCGATCGCCGACCGCACCCTCGACCCGCCCGGCGACTTCGGCTCCGAGCACACCGACGCCCTGTGCACCCGCGACATGGGCTGGCTGCTGGGCTGGGCCGCGACCCCGCAGGAGGTCTTCGACAAGACGCTCATCGGCTACGCGATCGGCGAGGACCCGCGGGTGCTGCTGCCCCAGATGATCGCCCAGGACGGCTACTTCGTCTCGCACATCGCCGGCGAGGTGGAGATGCCCTCCCCCGAGCAGGTCGACCGCTACCTGCCGCCCTACAACCTGCCGTTCCCCCTCAACCCCCGCCACCCCGTCTCGCACGGCGCCCAGATCCACCCCGCCCAGGGCCCGCCGCTGCAACTGGAACGGGCCCGCGCGATGGAGCAGGCCATCCCCATCATCCGGCAGCGCACCGACGAGTTCGCCGAGGTGTTCGGCCGCCGCTACGCGCACTTCGTCGAGGAGTACATGCTGGAGGACGCCGAGATCGCGTTCGTCATCTCCGGCGGGCACTCGGTGACGCTGCGCGCGGCGATCCAGCGCATGCGCGCCCGCGGCGTCAAGGCGGGCATGGCCCGGCTGATGTGGGTGCGCCCGTTCCCCACCGAGGACCTGCAGAAGGCGCTGCGCGGCGTCAAGGCCGTCGGCGTCGTGGAGACCAACCTGGGGCTCGGCGGCGCCAGCTACGGCGGCATCCTCTCGCTGGACGTGACCACCGCGATGTACCACACGCCCCACGGCCGGCCGCTCGTCACCTCCTTCATGGCCGGGCTGGGCGGCGAGACCGTGCCCATCGCCGAGTTCGACTGGATGGCGGACAAGCTCGCCGAGGCCGTCGGACGCGGCGCCGTGGAGAAGGCCACCCACTGGGTCGGCTTCGAAGACTGACCCTCCCGCCAAGACCCTCAGAGGACTGAGCCATATGCACGAGGTCATCAGGCAGCACCTGCCGCTGTTCGAGGAGCAGGGACGAGCCGCGGCGGTCCCCGACGAGGAAGGGCGGGACCTGCACTACCTGCCCGACATGCCCGGAGAGGACCCGTACCAGGCCGGGCACCGCACCTGCGCCGGCTGCGGCCCCGCGATCGAGTACCGCTGGACGCTGAAGGCCGCCGGTGAGGACACCGTCCTGGCCGGGCCCACCGGATGCATGTACGTCGCCAACTCCACCTATCTCTGCACGCCCTACACCGTGCCGTGGGCGCACACCCCGATCGCCAGCGGCGGCTCGTTCACCTCCGGCATGGCGGCGGCCTACGAGGCGCTGATCCGCAAGGGACGCTACGACGGCCCCTATCCGAACATCATCGTGATGGCCGGGGACGGGTCGGCCTCCGACATCGGGCTCGGCTCGATCTCCGGCGCGCTGTACCGCAACCACGACGCGCTGTTCGTCATGTACGACAACGAGTGCTACGCCAACACCGGCATCCAGGTCTCGCCGACCACCCCGTACGCGGGGATGACCACGTTCACCCCGTTCGGGAAGAAGATCCCCGAGGGCAAGAAGCTGCCGCCCAAGAACATGGCCAGGATGATGGCCGAAGGGCACCCGCACTGCTATGTCGCCACCACCACGGTCGGTTACCCGGTCGACCTGATGAACAAGACCCGCAAGGGCCTCAACAACCAGGGCGCGGCGTTCCTGCACTGCTTCACGCCGTGCCAGAAGGGCTGGGTCTACCAGACCTCGATGACCGTCGAGATCGGCCGCCGTGTGGTGGAGGCGGGCCTGTTCCCGGTGTGGGAGTACGACCCGGAGAACCGGGAGTACCACTACTTCCACCCGCCGGTGCAGCGTCCCGTCACCGACTACCTGGCGATGCAGGGCCGGTTCGGGCACATGCTGCCCGACCACGTGGCCACCATGCAGCGCGCCGCCAACCAGAACTGGCGTGACATCGGGATGGACGTCCCGGACGAGCTCATCGAGCTGGAGGACCCCGAGCGCCACGCCCGCCTCAAGGACGAGGAGTATGCGATGCCGCTGAACCGCGGCGTCGGCGCCTGACCCAGGCCCCCGGGTCGGCCCCGGTCCCCTTCGGACGCGGGCCGGGGCCGACCCGGGAACCCGCGGGACGGCCGGACGAGCCGAGGAGAACGGCGATGTTCCAGTTGCGCTTCGACGGCGGGCGCCAGCAGCGCTACCTGCCCGACCGCGGGTCGGTGCTGCGGTACGTGCTGCGTATCGGCCCGCGCGCCGCCGACACCCGGTTCGAGGTGTGGGCCGAGGGAGCGCCCGTCCGGCTGGCCGACGGCTCGCCGGGCGGGCGCACGTTCGAGCTGGCCGAGGTCATCGACGTCGGCGTCCCCGGAACCTACGAACGCCTCCGTACCGCTCTCGAGTCGACCGCTCTCGAGACGACCGGTCCCGACGCATCCGACGCCGGCGCGTCCGGCCCCGCCGGGACCGGCCCCGACGCGACCGACACCGCGGGGAGGTGCTGACATGCCGCGCGACGGCGACGACGAACCGCCCGGCAGGCCGCCGCTGCGGCTGCTGCCGCTGTCGGTCGGGCCGTCCAGGTCCCGCGACCAGGAGGCGCTGCGCGCGGCCGTCCTGCAGCTCATCGGGCACCTGGTGGTGGAGGCGGTGCCGGCCGAGCGCCGCCACCCGCTGTTCGACCAGGCCCGCGGCCTGCTCGAGGAGGCGGGCTGGGGACTGGACGAGCTGGTCCCCGCCGTCACCGAGGACGGCCCGGCACGGCGCGCGCTGTTCGAGACGCTGGGGCTGGTCTGAAGGCCGCGCCCACCTGACCGGCCCGCCGTCTCCCCCTCATCCACCCCGTCCGCCCGGCCCGCGGAGCCGCCGCCCGCGCGTCCGTCCCCATGGGACGCGCGCACGCGGCGCACGCCGGAGGTCTCCCATGAGCCGCGACAGGAAGAGCGACCGCGCCTTCCCCTACGAGCTGCGGCTGCCGCTCGCCCCGTACCGCTTCGAGTGGCGCGGCGAGGCGGCGGTCGCCGCCGAGAAGAACCTAACCGCGCTCTACACCGAGGAGCGCTACACCCACCGGGACGGGACCGTCGTCATCATCCGCGAGTACGGCGCCGACGGCTCCTTCCACATCATGTCCGACCGGGCCGAGATCGAGCTGATCGACAACGCCCGGGACCCGTACGCGCCGGAGCCGACGAGCATCGTCCGGCTCCCCTGACCCGTGAGAGGAGGACGCGCACGACGGTACTCGGGGGCAGTCGGGGGGAAAGAACCAAGGAGGTTCAGGTGGACGCTGAGAAATCCAGTCCCGAGACACAGGTCTCTTCCTCGGCCCCGCCGCTCGATCCGGCCACGGGAGCCGGTCCCGTCCAGGAGGAGAAGCCGCCGTGGCGGGCCGGCGGCCTGGAGCCGATGCCGATCAGGAAGCTGCCCAAGGCGCCGCCCTCGGTGCACCTGCTCGGCCCGACGGTCTTCCTGCTCGCCCTCGGGGTGGGCATCGGGGAGTCCTACCAGTGGCCGCGCCTCGTCCTGGTGTTCGGCCCTGAGATCCGCTGGCTGTTCCTGGTAGGGGTGACGCTGCAGGCGTTCGTCCTGCTGGAGATGGCCAGGTACGCGATGGCGACCGGCGAGAGCATCTTCTTCGGCGCGGCCCGGGTGTTCAAGCCGTTGATGTGGCTGTTCTTCGTCACCGCGCTTCTGGTCTACATCTGGCCGGGGCACGTGTCGGCGGGCGCGGGCGCGTTCGAGGAGATCACGGGCGTGCCGTGGAACGTCACGGCCACGATCGGCCTGCTGCTGGTCGGCGTCGTCATCAGCATGGCCAAGGTCATCTACAGCCTGCTGGAGAAGGTGCTCGGCATCCTCATCGGGCTGCTGGTCCTGGGCACCTCGGTGGTCGCGGCCATCGTCGGAAGCTGGGATGATTTGTCGGGCTCGGTCACCGGCATGTTCCATTTCGGGTATTTCCCGGACTCGATGATGACGGCCGCGTGGTTCCCGACGGTGGTCGGCGCCTGCGCTTTCGCCGGCCCTTCTGGAATGCAGCAGATGTGGTATACGCTCCATTTGCGCGACAGTGGCGCGGGTATGGGCTCGCACATTCCGCGGGTGCGGGGGCTCACGCACGCCACCGAGGAGGAGACGGTGCCCTCACGAGGGTACATGTTCGACACCGACGACCCGGCGGAAATGCAGAAATGGAAGGGCTGGCGAAGGTGGATCACCTTCGACGCGCTGCTGCTCTTCTGGGGCGTCACCATGCTGGTGACGATCGCGTTCACCGTCATCGCCTCGGCGGCCGCGCGCGACAACCGGCAGGTCAGCCAGCTACTGCTACAGGCGGACGACGACCAGAGCGCCGCGCTGCAGGCCATTTCCGACACGCTGGCCAACTCCGCCGCCCCGGTCATCGGAACGCTGTTCCTGGGGTTCATCGCCCTGATCGGCCTGAACGCCACCTTCGGGCTTTTCGACGCCTTCTCCCGCGGCCAGGCCGACATGACGTATTTCTTCATCCCCGGCATGCGCAGATTCCGGATGTCGCACATCTACGCGGCGTTCCTCTGGGCGGTGATCGTCTTCGGGATCATCATCCTCAACTTCGGACCCGCCGACGGTCCCTCCGCCATTCTCGACACGCTGGCGTTCCTGTCGACGTTCGCGATGGGCGCGTACTGCGTGGTGCTGCTGCTGGTGAACAACCGGATGCTGCCCGCGGGCATCCGCCCCGGGATCGTGAGCAACGTGGCGATCGGGATCGGCGCGGTGTTCTATCTGGGCATGCTGATCTTCAGCATCGTCCAGTACGGCGTGGTCGTCGGGTGAGCGGCCATGCCGCCGCCGAGTGACCAGCGGGCACGCGCCGGGCGTCGCGGGGCCGAGATCGCGCTGCCCGGCTTCCTCATCGGCCTGGCGGGCGGGGTGCTCATCGGGCTGCTGGCGGTGCTGGGCGATCTGCCGGCCGCCCACGCGGCGGTCGTGGTGCTCGTCCTGGGGCTTCCGCTGGCGGTGGCCGGTGCCTGCTATGACCTCCTGCTGCTGCGCGGCCGGATGGGCATCGGCACCTTCGCCCCCGCGGTGGCCTTCTGGCTGCCGCTGTTCCCGCTGGCGCGGCTGCTGGACGAGGCGCTCTCGGACGTGCTCGCCGGGCGGCCGGTCGCGCTGCCCGATGCCGTCCTGCCGTTCCTGCTCTTCCAGGCGATCATCAGCGTGAGCTACGCGATCGGCTTCGTCCTGCTGCACGAGCAGGTGGCGCCGCGCTGGTGGCTGCGCGTGCGGGACCGCAACCCGGACGCGGCGCTGCTGATCGAGCGCTACAAGCGGCACGCCGCCCTCCAGATCGAGTCGGAACGCCGGCGCGGGAGGAGCCGCCTATGAACTGACGGGGGTGGCGTGGGATCAGGGGTCGCCGGACTCCGTGGCGGCCGTGTAGGCGCGCTTGGTGTGCTCGGTGTGCCGCCGGGACACCGCGGCGGCGCGGTCGGCGTCACCGGCCTCGATCGCGTCGATGATCTCGGCGTGCTCGTTCCACGACTCCAGGCCGCGCGCCTGCGCCACCTGGCGGTGGTACCAGCGGACCCGGCGGTCGACGAGCCCGATCAGCTCGGCGAGCACCAGGTTGCCCGAGATGGCGCGCACCTGCGCGTGGAACCGCCCGTTGGCGGCGACGATGCGCTCGGGGTCCTCGGCCTCGAGCGCATCGACGCCGTCCTGCCAGATGGCGCGCAGGGAGGCGACCTGCTCGGGGGTGGCCGCGGTGGCCGCCAGCCGCGCCGCCTCGCTCTCCAGCAGCGCGCGGACGTCGAGGAGCTGGGTCACCTCGGCATCGGTCGGGGTGTGCACGAAGGCGCCCTGGCCGGGCCGCAGGTCGACCCAGCCCTCCGCCTGCAGCCGGTGGAACGCCTCGCGGATCGGCTGGCGGCTGACCCCCAGCCTGCGCGCCAGCTCGGCCTCGACCATGCGCTGGCCGGGCCGCAGCACGCCGTTCACGATCAGCTCCACCAGGGCGTCGTAGACGGTCTGCCGCAGGGGCACCGGCCTCTCGATCGGACGGATGACTTCGGTCATGATGGTTTTCAGTATACGGGCGACGGTATGCGAAACGCGGAAGAGAGAGTCATGTCACAGCTCCCCGCTCCTGGTCGTGGCCGCCATCGCACCCCCGGTGACCAGGCGTGCGTGATGGAACTCGTCTCCGTGCTCAACGGTGAGCCGTGGAGCGACCATCCGCGCTGCGTCGATCCCGTGCTCGCCGCGGTGGCCCGCACGGTCAACGACGTGGTCGCCGCCCCGGCGAGAGAACGGCTGGTCGCCCTGGCCCCCGACATGATCGGCACGGCGCGCGCCGGCGGGCCGGCGGCCGCGCGGCTGGTCGCCCGCTGCGCCGAGCAGGCGCTCAAGCGCCCCCCGCACGACCCGAGCCTGCGGTACGAGCTCGAATGGGACCTGCGCCACGCGCGCCGCAGGCTCGGGCCCTCCCGCGACCGGGACACGAAGAGCGGGAAGAGCGATGCGAGCGCCGGCCACGGCGGCCCGGCGCCGCCGCGCCCCCGCCGCTGGAGGGACCTGCTGGAGCGGCGCAAGGAGCGGCGGCGCGTCGACCAGGCGGCGGCCCAGGTCACCTTCGCGGTACGGGCCGCGGCGGCGCACAGCACCGACGAGGAGCTGCTCGGCCTGCTGAGGGACTGCATCGCCGACCTGCGTCCCGCCGCCCGGTGACCCGGATCAGGCCCGGTGACCCGGATCAGCGACACCCGGTGAGCGGGGGGAGGCGGACAGGGCGGCCAGTGTCACGACGATGCCGGCGAGAACCGGCGCTGACTTCCGCATGGTATCCGCTTTACCAGCCGCCGCCCGGCGCGCCGAGACCGCGGGAGGACCTTGATCAGATCGTCATGTTCCGGGCACCGGCCCGGCCGCTCCGGTCCCGCATCTCCGGTCGGTTGTCCGCTGGGCGGACAACACGGGTAAGGTGCAGGGGAACCCCACGTGAGGAGTGGAACCCATGCCGCGGGAAGGCGCCGGACCCGACTTCATCGAGGCGCTGGCCCGTGGGCTGAAGGTCATCACCGCCTTCCAGCCGCACCGGCCGTCGATGACGCTGACCCAGGTCGCCACCGAGACCGGCCTGGCCAGGCCGACCGCGCGGCGGATCCTGCTCACGCTGGAGGAGCTCGGATACGTGCGCTCCTCCTCCGGCGGGTTCGAGCTGACCCCCCGCGTGCTGGAGCTCGGCGTGGCCTACGTGTCCTCGAAGGGCCTGTGGGACGTCGCCCGCCCGCACATGGAACGGCTGGTCGCCAAGACCAACGAGTCCTGCTCCATCGCCCAGCTCGACGGGTCCGACATCGTGTACGTGGCCCGGGTCGCCGTGCCCAAGATCGTGGCGCTGCGGGTGCAGATCGGGACCCGCTTCCCCGCGCTCCAGACCTCGCTGGGCAAGGTGCAGCTCGCCGCGCTGCCGCCGGACGAGGTGGACCGGATCCTGGCCGAGCCGAGCCGTTCCGGCCTGGAGCCGCACGTCACGCCGACCAAGGAGGAACGCGACGCCGAGCTGCGGGAGGTGCGGGCGCGCGGCTGGGCGCTCACCGACCAGCAGCTGGCGCGCGGCATCCGCTCGGTCGCCGCGCCGCTGCGGGACGGGTCCGGCCAGGTCATCGCGGGTATCAACGTCAACACCCACGCGGCGGAGACCCCCACGGAGAAGCTGGTGGAGGAGTACCTGCCGCTGCTGCTGCACACCGCCGGCGAGATCAGCGCCGACTTCGCGCGCCTGGAGACCGTCCCGCAGGTCACGGCGTCCTGACCGGCCCCCCACGGGGCTCAGGGAGGCTCAGGGCGGCTCAGGGGCGCAGGACGATCCGGCCCTCGGTGTCGCCCTTGCGCTGCCGCTCCCACGCCTCCGCGGCCTCCTCCAGCGGGACGGTCTCGTGCGCCACCGACAGCGTTCCCGCCGCGGCGCGCTCGGCGATCTGGGCTATGGCCATGGCGCGCTGCTCGCGGGACAGCTCGTTGTTGGTGTAGCCGAGGATCCGCAACGACTTGCTCCGCAGCGTCCCCGAGTCGATCGGGGACGTCTCGCCCGCCGAGCCGCCGAGGTTCACCAGCCTCCCGTACGGGCGCAGCGCCCTGGCCGCCGCCGCGGCGGGGACGCCGAACAGCGGGTCCAGGACCAGGTCGACCGGGCCGTCCGCCGCGTCGGTGAACCGGGCCGCCAGCTCGGCGACGTCGTCGGTGTCGAGCGGGACGACGGCGTCGGCACCCGCCCGCTCCGCGCGTTCCCGCCCCGTCGCCGAGCGCGCGGCCGCGACCACGCGCCGCGCCCCCAGCGTCCGGGCGAGCTGGACGGCGGCCTGCCCGACGCCGCCGCCCGCGCCGAGCACCACCACCCGTTCCCCGGCGGCGAACTCGCCGCGCCAGGTCAGCGCCATGTACGCGGCGACCGCCGACAGCCCGAGCGCGGCGACGGCGACGGGGTCGGCCCCTTCGGGCAGCTCGACCAGGTCCTCTTCGGGCACCGCGACGACCTCGGCCATGCTGCCGTCACCCGCTGCCATCCCAGCGCTGGTCGGGAACCAGACGAGCCGCCCGCCGCGCGTCCCGACGCCCTGGACGCCCGGCACGTACGGGGTCGCCGGACGGCCGAAGTACGACTGCCCGGTCGCGCACAGCAGGTCGAGCGGTGTGATGGGCGCGGCGAGCACCTCGACCAGCGCCGCGCCCGTGCCCGGCACGGGCGCTTCGCGGTCGGCGGCCACCCGTGGCGGCAGCCCGCATGCGTGGATCTCGGCGGCCCGCATGGCTCAGGTGGCGATGTCGGGGTAGGGCGGCTTCCGGTCGGACAGCCGCCGGGCGTACTCGAGCTGGAACCCCAGCGGCTCGTCGTAGTCCCGCTCGAACATGGCGATGAACAGCGTGAGCGTCAGGAACGGGTGCGCGCCCAGGTCGAACAGCGCGGGGTAGTCGTGGGAGGCGAGCGCGGCCCGCTCCTCCTCCTCGAAGGCCAGCCACGTGCTGCACTCGCCGCCATGGCAGTTGAGGATGCGGTTGGCGTACTCCGACTCCCACCATTCGACGGTGCCGCGCGGGTCCTCCCGGTACCGCTCGACCAGGTCGGGGTCGCGGTCGACGGTGTACAGGAACTTGTTCAGCAGGTACTTGCTCACCGTCCACCTCCGCTGGGGTACCAGGTGAAGTATGCCTCCATGGTGTGGAACAGGTCGTAGGTGTCGACGTAGTCCGCCTTCCGGCCGTCGCCCGCCACGCCCATCATCAGCATGAAGTCCATGAAGCCGTGGGTGGCGTTGCCCGGCGCGTGGAGGCTGTCGAGCGTCACCTCCGACAGGCAGCCCTCGATGTCCCCCGTGGAGATCCATTCCACGGCGCGGCGGTCGAACTCGGGGTCGGGGCCGTGCGGGCCGAACTGCCGGGGGCCGCCCAGCTCCAGCGACAGATGCCCGGTGCCGATGATCGCGACCCGCTTGTCGGACGGCCAGGACTCCACGAGCCGCCGGATCGTCCGGCCGAGCTGCACGAACCGCTCGGGCCGCGGCAGCGGCGGGGCGAAGATGTTGGTGTAGACCGGCACGATCGGCAGGTCGTTCTGCGGGCGCAGCGTGATGATCGGGCACGTGATCGAGTGATCGATCCGCAGCTCGTTGGAGAAGGCGAGGTCGAACCCGGCGTCCAGGCCCTCGCGCAGGATGTAGGCCGACAGGTCCTCCTGGCCCTTGCAGACCAGGCGCGGCAGCCCGAACTCGCGTTCCTCGTTGTACCAGTTGGCGTCGTACATCGGCGCCTTGCCGATCAGGAACTGCGGCATGTTGTCCAGCCAGAGCTGGTGGAAGTGGTCGGAGCCGACCATCACCAGCACGTCCGGGTTCGCCCTGGTCAGAGTCTCCCGGAACGCCTCGACCTTGCGGACCCACTCGTCGGCGAACGGCGGCCGGTCCTCCCCGGTCGAGGTGCTGGCGCGGTAGTAGAACGGATGGTGCGTTGAAGCGATCACCGCGACGACTTGGGCCATCGGGCTCCCTGCCTTTCGGGGTGGGCGGGCTCAGTGGGGGGCGTCCGTGCCGTTCGCCGGGTACGGCTCGGGCGGCACGGACCGGTTGTTGAGATCGACGGACAGGAAGATGTCGTTGCCGACCGGGCGGCGCAGCTCCTCGGCGAGCTGCCCGATCAGCCCGGCGGCGCGGGCCAGCAGCGCGAACCCGCGCAGCAGCTCCAGCGGCAGGCCCAGGTCGGCCAGCGCGGCGCCGCAGACCCCCGCGCCGTTCAGCGGCAGCGTCCTGCCGAGCGCCCGGGGGTGGACGCGGCCGATCGCGGCGAACAGCGACAGGTGCGGCCCGAACAGCCCTTCCTCGGTGGCGATCTTCATCAGCCTGGGCGTGCGCGGGTCGCCGTCCTTGTGGACGTGGTGGCCGAGCCCGGGGACGAACCGGCCCTCCTCGCGGACCCGCCGGACGACCCGCAGCGCGACCGCGTCCCAGCCGGCGTCGTCCTCAGGCATCAGGCCGTCCAGGGACTCCAGCACGTCGTGCAGGAAGCGGCCGGTGTCCTCGGTGACGCCGAGGAACCTGGATCCGCCGCCGAGCAGTCCCGCGGCCAGTGCTCCCTGCACCGAGTCGGGCGCCGACAGGTAGGTCAGCCGGGTGACGATCGCGGTCGGGGTGAAGCCGTGGTCGGCGAGCGCCGCCAGCACCGCCTCGAACACCCGCGTCTCGCCCCGGCTCGGCCTGCGCTGCGCGGCCAGCCAGAACGCCAGCTCGCCGAACCCGACCTCGCCCATGACATCCTCGGCCAGGTCGTGGCCCAGCAGCGTGATCTTCTCCCGGGTGGACGCGCCCAGCGCGGTGGGGTACTCAGTCACGGTCGCCTTCCTCGGCCGGCTTCGACAGCCATTCACGCAGTTCCGCCCCATGCTCGTCCAGTTCCGGCGGCGGCAGGGAGTAACGCGCGGGTGTCGCGGAGAAACGGATCGGATGGCGGGTTGTGGGCACGGCGCGCTCGCCCTCGCCGACCTCGACGACCGGGTCGAGGCCGAAGCGCTCGGCCATCGCGAACCCGCCGTCGATGGTGTTGATCGGGCCGCACGGCACGCCCGCCTCGACCAGCAGGTCGAACCACTCCACCGCGCCGCGGGTGCGCAGCCGCTCGACCAGGATCGGGTACAGCTCGTCCCGGTTGGCCGTCCGGTCGGCGTTGCGCGCGAACCGCGGGTCGTCGGGGACGTCCGGGATGCCGAGCACCTCGCAGAGCCGCCGGAACTGGCCGTCGTTGGCGGCGGTGACGATCAGGTCGTTGTCGGCGGTGGGCAGCGGCTCGTACGGGAACACGCTGGGGTGCGCGTTGCCCATCCGGTACGGGACGGTGCCGCCCGCGACATAGGCGGAGCTGTGGTTGACCAGCCCGGTCAGCGCGGAGGACAGCAGGTTCACCTCGACCAGCTGCCCCTCGCCGGTCGCGTCGCGGTGGCGCAGCGCCGCCAGGATCCCGATCACCGCGTGGTTGCCCGCCATCACGTCGAACACCGAGATCCCGGCCCGGTACGGCGGCCCGTCCGGGTCGCCGGTCAGGCTCATCAGCCCGGAGATGGCCTGCACCATCAGGTCGTAGCCGGGCACGTCGCGCCCGGGGCCCGAACCGAACCCGGTGATCGAGCTGTAGACGATTCCCGGGTTGGCGGAGCGCACGGTCTCGTAGTCGAGACCGTACTTGGCCAGCCCGCCCGGCTTGAAGTTCTCGATCAGCACGTCGGCGCGGCGGGCCAGCTCGCGCGCCACCGCGGCGTCCTCCTCCCGGCGCAGGTCCAGCGCGATCGACCGCTTGCCGCGGTTGATGCCCAGGTAGTACGTGGACACCTCGCCGCGTACCGGCGGCATCCAGGTGCGGGTGTCGTCGCCCTTGGGGCCCTCGACCTTCACCACGTCGGCGCCCATGTCGGCCAGCAGCATCGTGGCGTACGGCCCGGCCAGGATCCTGGAGAAGTCCGCCACCAGCACGCCTGACAGCGGCCCCCCGCCGCGGGGCCCGTCGTCCGTCATCCGGCTCCCTCACTCGTCCGTTGCACGGACAATCGTCCGTAATCAGATTGTGGCACGTCAGCGGCCCGCGACGTCAACCCGATCATGACGTGCGGCCCGGCGGTATCCGCGTCCATTCCGGCCCGTCCGGGACGGTTGACAGTTCAGCTACCGATCGCGAGAGTGACGTTTAACCTGTTCGACCGTGTAGCGGACAGTGGTCCGCCCCTGCTCCCGGCGGTCACATCTCGAGGATCTGACGAGGAGGGTCCACGATGAGCGAGTTCGAGGCCGGCCGGCCGGTGGTCCTGCGCGGCGGGACCGTGCTGCCCATGACCGAGGGGCGCGAGGTCCTGTCCGGGGCCGATGTCCTGGTGGCCGGCGAGACCGTCGCGGCCGTCGGCCCGAACCTGGAGGTGCCCGACGGCACCGTGGAGATCGACGCCACCGGCGGCATCGTGATGCCGGGCATGATCGACACGCACCGGCACATGTGGCAGACCGCCATGCGCGGCTACGGCGCCGACTGGACCCTCACCCAGTACTTCGTCTGGTACTACCTGGAGCACGGTAAGAAGTTCCGTCCCGAGGACATCCACGCCGGCAACGTGCTCGCCGCCATCGAGGCCCTCGACGCGGGCGTCACCACGGTCGTCGACTGGTCGCACGGACTGCAGACGCTCGACCACGCCGAGGCCGCCGTGGACGCGCTGCGCTCGGTGCCCGGACGGTACGTGCTGGCCTACGGCAACATCCAGCAGCCGCCCGCCGAGTGGAGCGGCACCAAGGAGTTCCGCGACTTCGCCGGCAGGCTCATCGGCGGCGACATGCTGGGCTTCCAGATGGCCTTCGACGTCACCGGGGACCCGTCCTTCCCCGAGAAGCCCGCCTTCGAGGTCGCCCGCGACCTGGGCGTCCCGGTCACCACCCACGCGGGCGTGTGGGGCGCCACCAGCGACGACAGCATCGCGCTGATGTTCGACAACGGGTTCATGACCCCCGAGACGATCTACGTGCACGCGGCCTCGCTGTCGATCGACAGCTACCACAAGATCGCCGCCACCGGCGGGTCGATCTCGGTGTCCACCGAGAGCGAGCAGAGCGCCGGCCAGGGCTACCCGCCCACCTGGGCGATCCGCGCGCACGACATCCCGGTGTCGCTGTCGATGGACACCAGCGTGTGGTGGAGCGGCGACCTGTTCTCCGCGATGCGCACCACGCTGGGCGCCGACCGCTCCCGCGAGCACATGGAGGCGCACTCCAAGAAGGACACCGTCACCCACAGCAGCCTGCGCGCCGAGCACGTCGTCGACTGGGCCACCCGCGGCGGCGCGCGCACCCTGGGACGGGACGACCTGGGCAGCCTGGAGCCGGGAAGGAAGGCCGACCTGGTCCTGATCAAGAACGACGCCTCACCGGTGTCGTTCCCGCTCCTCAACCCCTACGGCCACGTCGTGTTCCAGGCCCAGCGCGGCGACGTGCACACCGTCATCGTCAACGGCCGCGTGGTCAAGCACGACCACCGCCTGCTGGGCATCGACCTCGGAGCCGTCCGCGCCGAGGTCGAGCGCACGGTCGAGTACCTGCGCTCCGAGCTGGGCGAGGACGAGTGGAACAAGGGGATGAACCCCGACATCCCCGAGGCCAAGGTCCTGGACAACCCGTACACCTACACCGACTACCGCAGCGACGCCACGCACGGCGGAGCCTGAGCGAGGTGTCCCCCTCGGGGGCGCCACACGGTGGCGCCCCCGAGGGACGGGTCAGCCGGCCGCGGGGACGGCGCGCTGGGTTCCGCTGGCGCCGCGCCGGTGCCGGGGCTGTTTGGCACCGCCGAGCAGCAGCCCGGAGGCCACCAGGACCGCCCCGACGATCAGCAGCGCCACCGGGCCGATCGTCTCGACCAGGAGGATCTGGGTGGCCTTGTCGTCGGCGTAGTCGACCAGTTCCGCCTTGTCCTTCGGCGTGAGCCGCATCGTCATGTCGAGCAGCAGGAGCTCGCCGGGGCCCCCGTCGCGGGGCCGCATCGTCACGTGCACCTGCTGCTGCTGGTCGACCGGGATCCCGTTGCGGGCGTCGACCCAGTAGGTGACCGTGGCCTGGTGGTACCGGTCCGCCGGGACCGAGGCGGTGCCGGACCTGCCCAGCAGGTTCGCCGGCACCGAGTCCACGGGGCTGGGCACCCTGGTGGCCGGGATGGTCTGCACGAACTTGTAGGTCTTCACGCCCTCGACGGTCTCGGTGCCGCTGTACTTCATCGTCCAGGGACGCTTGGTCGAGGTGTCGAAGTACTGGTAGTCCTTGCGCTCGATGTCCAGGGGCCAGAACAGCCCGAGCCCCGCCATGGCGACGTTGCGGTCGTTGTCGACGTGCACGCCGCAGCAGCGGCTCAGCTGCCCCGTCCTGCGGTCGAAGGCGAGCCGCTGCCGGTAGAGGCTGAGGTCGACATCGTTGGCCACGTCCTGGATCACGGCGGTGGCGTCCCAGACCACGATGTCGTCCGGCGCCCGCTTGGAGGCGGCGGCGTCGCCGCGGATCGTGCTGGTGGCGGTGAGCGTGGCGCCCCTGCGGGTGGTGGCGCTACCGGCGTCGAAGTAGGTCGCGTTGGCCGCCTGTAGGTGGGTGATCTTGTAGTAGTCCGCGGGGGCCGCCACGACCTGCGGCGCGATGTAGAAGCGCGTGAAACCGGCGACGGCCATAGCGAAGACGCCGAGCCCGACGAGTGCTAGACCGATGAAAGAGCGCACTGTAGCCTCCTTGGTCCCGGATACGGCCGCGCGGGGGGAAGCCGCGGTTCCGGCCCGGTTGCCGGCTGTCGGCAGAGAGGCCGCCCCCTGCGGAGGCGGCCAGATTGTATCTGTTATACAAGCAACATGTGATCTCCGCCATACCCGCGTGCCCCGCCGCACCCGTGGCCGCAGGCGGCCGACCCCGGGGCGGAGGGCGCGAGTCCGGGGCGGCTGCGACGGGAGAGGCCGAATGATCGAGACAGACCTGGCGGCGGTGCTGATCCGGGCCGTGCTCGGGGTGACGATGATCGCGCACGGCTGGAACCACGCCTTCGGCGGCGGGAGACTGCCCGGGACGGCGCGCTGGTTCGAGTCGATCGGGATCAGGCCGGGCCGGGTGCACGCCGCGCTCGCCACGGCGACCGAGCTGGGCGCGGGGGCGCTGCTCCTGCTCGGGCTGCTGAACGCGCTGGCCGCGGCGGCGGTGATCGGCACCATGGCGGTCGCGCTGGTGGCCAACCACCTGCGCAACGGCTTCTTCATCTTCCGGCCCGGCGAGGGCTACGAGTACGTTCTGATGATCATCGTGGTGTCGGCCGCGCTGGCCGCGCTCGGGCCGGGCCGGATCTCCCTGGACGAGCTGGCCGGGGTGGAGCTCGACGGGGCATGGGGCCTGCTGACCGCGGTGGTGCTGGGCGGCGGCGGAGCGGCGCTGCTGCTGGTCACATGCTGGCGTCCCGCGAGCGTCCGGGCGGGCGGCGCCGGGGAGGGCGAGGCCGCGGACAAGGCGTGACCGGAGGGTGACAGGCGGGTTACCGGATCCGGTCTTTCCGCAGGTTGGAAAGGTCGCTGCGGGTGATCCTGATATCTTATCTAGCGAGTTCCGCAGCACTCGGTGTCCGTGTGAGCTGAGGAAGTGACAGCGATCTCGCAACGTGAGCGATCCGCCCGGTCCGGCTCCCTGCCCGGCGCTCCGCAGAACGTGCCGCTCCCGGGTGAGAGCCTTTCCAGGATGAGCAGTGGCGAGCAGGTGCGCCTCTACGTCCGCAGGCTGGTCTTCGACGGCGTGCTCCGGCAGGGGCAGCGGGTGCCGCAGGACGCGGTGGCCGAGGCGCTGGGCGTCTCCAGGATCCCGGTCAGGGAGGCGCTGATCGCGCTGGAGCGGGAGGGCTGGGTCACGATCGTCCCGCATCGCGGCGCCTTCGTGAACGCCCTCGACGAGCTGTCGGTCCGCGACCAGTACGAGCTGTACGGCATGTTCTACGGCTTCGGCGTGCGGCGTGCCGTGGAGCGGCGGGGCGCGGCGGTGGGGGAGCGGCTCGCGCCGATCCAGAAGCGGCTTTTCACCGAGCGGGACCCGGCCGAGCTGCACCGGCTCACCCTGGAGTTCCACAAGACGGTCATCGACGCGGCCGGCTCGCCCCGGCTGGGGTCCCTGCTGCGGCAGATGAGCGACATCGTCCCCGGCAACTTCTTCGAGATGGTGCCCGGCGCCGCCGAGGTGGCGCGGGAGGGCACCGCCGCCATCGTGACCGCGATCCAGCGCGACTACGGCGAGCTGGCCGAGAAGGAGTACGCCACCATGATGCGCCGGCTGGGCGACCTGGTGGTGGAGCGGTTCCGCGAGCGCGGCATGTTCGACCCCGTCCCCGAGCAGCGGCCGTCCTGAGGGGCCGGGAGCGTACCGGTCAGAGCGGGGCGCCGCTCCACGCGTCGTCCAGCAGTGCCCGGATCTCGGCGCGCCCGGCCGGCCGCGGGTTGGCGTACGGCGTCTCCGCCACCTGCGCGGCGACGGCGTCGAGGTCGTCCTGGACGAGGCCGAGGTCGCCCAGCGACCGCGGGCCTCCGGCGAGCAGCCCGATCTCCCGCAGCGCCCGCGCGGGTGCCTCGGTGCCCAGCGCGGCGCCGAGGGACCGCACCGCCTCCGGAGCCGCGGCGGCGTTGAACGCCAGCACGTACGGCAGCATGATCGAGTGCGTCTCCGCGTGCGGCAGGCCGAACGTGCCGCCGAGCGCGTGACACAGCCGGTGGTGCAGGCCCATCGTCGTCGCGCCGAGGCAGGAGCCGCCGAGCCACGCGGCGTACAGGGCGTCCGAGCGCGCCTCCGGATCGGACGGCCGGGCGGCCACGCGCGGCAGCGCCCCGGCCATCGCCCGGACGCACTCGGTGGCCATCAGCCCGACGATCGGGCTGGTGTCGGGCGCGTAGAGGGCCTCCACCGCGTGCGCCATCGCGTTCATGCCGCTGGTCACCGACAGCGGTACCGGCAGGCCGAAGGTGAGGTCCGGGTCGTAGACGACCGCGCGCGGCAGGACGCGGGGGTCACGGCCGGTGCGCTTGCGCCCGTCCTCGGTCAGCCCCCAGACCGGTGTCATCTCCGAGCCCGCGTACGTGGTGGGCACCGCGACGATCGGCAGGCCCGTCTCCAGCGCGATCGCCTTGGCCAGGCCGATGGTGGACCCGCCGCCGACCGCCACGCACCCGTCCGCGCCCCGCTCGCGCGCCACCGCCACCGCGGCGCGCGCGAGGTCCACGGGGACGTGCTGCGCCGCCTCGGCGTGCAGGCCCGCCGAACGGCCGCCCAGCGCACGGGAGACCTCGCCCGCCACGTCCTTGTGCCCGGGCGTGCTCAACACCAGGGCGCGGTCCAGCCCGAGCGCGTCCAGTTCGGCGGCCACCTCGCGTGACCGCCCCGGCCCGAACACCACCCGCACCGGCAGCGCCTGGTAGACGAACTCCCGCGTCATGCGGACTCCGGCGCGGGACGGAGGACGAAGTCGGCCTCGGCGCTCCAGTACGGGGACGGCAACCCCACATCGGCGGCCGAGGACGGGTCGTCCACCCGCGCGAACTCGGTGATGAGGCTGGAGTTCACCGCGAACACCGCGTCGGAGTCGATGTACGCGCTGTCGGCCACGAACAGGTGGGTGGTCAGCGGGACGAACCCCGGCGCCTCCAGGATGAAGTGGATGTGCGCCGGACGGTAGGGATGGCGGCCGGACGCCTTGAGCAGCCGTCCCACCGGCCCGTCGGTCGGGATGGGGTAGTGCGACGGGACGACGGAGCGGAACCAGAACCGGCCTTCGGCGTCCGCGGTGAACAGCCCGCGCCCCGTGCCGTTGGGCACCTCGGGAAGCTGGACGTCGTAGTAGCCGTTCTCGTCGCACTGCCACACGTCCACCCTGGCCCCGGCGACGGGCTCGCCGCCCGGCCCCAGCACGCGTCCCCGCACCACGCAGGGACGCTTGCCCCCAGCCGGGAAGATCTGGTCGCCGTGCTCGCGTTCCGGCGACGCGACCACGTGGAAGGGGCCCAGCACGGTCGAGGGCGTCGCGTCCCACTCCCTGCGGTGGGCGGGCGCCGCGCTCTTCCGCGCCTCGATCGTCTCGACGAGCATCGACACGCCCAGCACGTCCGAGAGCAGGATGAACTCCTGCCGCTGGTCGTCGCTCATGTGCCCCACGGCCGTGAGGAAGCCGATCGCGGCCTCCCACTCGTCGATCGTCGGCTCCACGTCCCGCACGAAGCCGTGCAGGTGCTCCACCAGCGACCCCAGGACGCGGCGCAGCCGCGGGTCGGCGGTGTCCGCGAAGCTCTGCGCGACCGCCTCGGTCGCGGTCTCCTCGATGAAGTCCATGTGCCCCTCCTGCCCATCCTCATCCTGATCCAGGACGCGGCGCGTGGCCAGCGGGGACGGCGCCCTCCCGGTCAAAGCAGGTAGCGCAACCACAGGTACGGCGTGGTGAGCGCGATCGTGATGACCGTGACCACCAGGCCGTAGCGGGTGAACGTCCAGAAGCCGATGGGGGTGCCGTTGCGCGCGGCGATGCCCAGGACGACCACGTTGGCCGAGGCGCCGATCGCGGTGGCGTTGCCGCCGAGGTCGGCGCCGAACGCCAGCGCCCACCAGAGCACCGCGGGGTCGCCGCCCGAGGAGCCCGCGGAGTGGACGAGGTCGGCCACGATGGGGCTCATCGTGGCGACATAGGGGATGTTGTCCACGATCGCCGACAGGCCCGCGGAGCCCCACAGCAGCAGCATGGCGGCCAGGTCCAGGCGTCCCTCGGTGGCCCGCGCGGCGGCCTGCGAGACCTCGCCGATGACGCCGGTCTCCACCAGCCCACCGACCATCACGAACAGCCCCGCGAAGAACACCAGCGTGGGCCACTCCACCTCGGCCAGGGCCTGCTCGGTGGTCACCCTGGTCGCCGCGATCAGCAGCCCCGCGCCCAGCAGCGCGACGACCGACGGCTCGTAGTGCAGCACGGGGTGCAGCACGAACGCCGCCACCACGAGGGCGAGCACGGCCAGTCCCTGGATCAGCAGCCTCCGGTCGGTGACGGCCTCCCGCTCCTCCAGCGCCATCACCTCCGCCACCCTGGCCTCGTCGTACCGGAAGGCGCCGCGGAACAGCCATCGGCACAGCAGGCAGAACACGGCCATCAGCAGGATGATCAGCGGGGCCATGTGCACCAGGAAGTCGTTGAACGACAGGCCGGCGCGGCCGGCGATGATGATGTTGGGCGGGTCGCCGACCAGGGTCGCGGCCCCGCCGATGTTGGACGCCATCACCTCGGCGATCAGGTACGGCACCACGTCCAGCCCCAGGCGCTCGCAGACCAGGAACGTGACCGGCGCGACCAGCAGCACCGTGGTGACGTTGTCCAGCAACGCCGAGGCCGTCGCCGTGATCAGCACCAGCATCAGCAGGAGCCGGTACGGGCGGCCGCGGGCGCGCTTGGCCGCCCAGATCGCCAGGTACTCGAACACGCCGGTCCGCCGCAGCACCGAGACGATCACCATCATGCCCAGCAGCAGGAAGACGACGTTCCAGTCGACTCCGGTCTCCTCGGAGAAGAACGCCTTCTCCGCGTCGGTGACGTGCAGGAGCAGCATCAGCGCCGCGCCGCCGAGCGCCACCTTCGTCCGGTCGATCCACTCGGTCGCGATCAGGACATAGGCGGCCACGAAGATCACGACGGCGGCGACGGCACCCACGAGGCGGCCTCCCGGTCCGGGCGAAGGATCATGACATCGCCGACCAGGCTTCCCGGCACACCGGGGTCCACCCTAGCGGTCTCCGATGGCCTTCCGGCACACCGGGGGTTCGGCCTGGCGATCTTCAGGCCCCGTCCCACCTGGCGCGACACGGGTGTTAGGCCCGCCGCCTATCGGGCAGGGGCCGAAAGAGCCTGGATTGAGAGCAAGGGGGGACGACCCAATGCAGCACGACGACTTCATCGGACAGGTCCAGAACCGCGCCCGCCTCCCCAGCAGGGGCGACGCCGAAAGGGCGTGCCGCGCCACACTGGAGACGCTCGGGGAGCGCATCCCCGAGGGGCTCGCCGACAACCTCGCCGCGCAGCTCCCGGTCGAGATCGGGGAGCATCTGCGGCGCACCGAGATCTACGGGGGCCGCGGCAGCGGCGAGCGGTTCGACCGGCACGACTTCATCGAGCGGATCTCGTCCCGCTCGGGCGCCGACGAGCCCAAGGCCGCCTTCCTGGCCCGCGCCGTCCTGGAGGTCACCGACGAGGCGACCGAGGGCGGGATCATGGACAGGATCTACAGCAGCCTGTCGCCCGACATCAGGGAGCTGGTGGCGGCCGGGTCCACCGACTGACCGGCCGAGTCCGGCGCCCTCCCGGTCGGCCGGCGCCACGCCGCGCCGGCCAGGGCGGGCGTGCCCGGACCCGCTGATCGCTAGACACCGGAAATGCCGGGCATACGGTCCATCCCGGAACAGACTCGGAGGGGGACGTCATGGACGCGGTCGCGCACGACCTCCGCCGCCCCCGCACGCGGACGCTGGAGCGGAGCCCCTGATGACCATGACCGATCCGGGCACGGAGCGCCGCAGGATCCGATTCGAGCGCGAGGCCGTGCCCTACCTGGACCAGATGTACGCCGCCGCGCTGCGGATGACCCGCAGGCCCGCGGACGCCGAGGACCTCGTCCAGGACACCTACGCCAGGGCGTTCGACTCCTTCGACAGGTTCGAGGAGGGCACCAACATCAGGGCCTGGCTGTACCGGATCCTGACCAACACCTTCATCAACGAGTACCGCAAGCGGCAGCGGCGTCCCACGCAGGCCGCCACCGACGCCGTCGAGGACTGGCAGCTCGCCGAGGCCGCCTCGCACACCCCCGGAGGGCTGAAGTCCGCCGAGACCGCCGCCCTGGAGCGCCTGCCCGACACCCAGGTCAAGCGGGCGCTGGCGGACCTGCCGGAGGACTTCCGGCTCGCCGTCTACCTCGCCGACGTGGAGGGCTTCGCCTACAAGGAGATCGCCGACATCATGGGCGTCCCGATCGGGACGGTGATGTCGCGGCTGCACCGCGGCCGCCGCCGGCTCCGCGAGGAGCTGGAGGAGTACGCCCGCGAGCAGGGCATCTCCACCGCCTCCGCCGGGCGGTCCTGACGCCACGGGCGCGCGTGGATTTTGAAGAATTTTTCAATTGGCTAAGATTGCAACGTGCTCAGCATGAAGCCGGGCGGCGCTTAGGGCTGCCCTAGAACGAGGAGGTCTGTCCATGGGGCGCGGGCGAGCGAAGGCCAAGCAGACAAAGGTGGCGCGCAAGCTGAAGTACGCAGGCGGGCACACCGACCTGGACAGGCTGCGCCGGGAGCTCGGGGTCGACTCCACCCCCGGCGACCCGGTGGAGGACGTCTCGCGGGACGACGAGGGCGAGGAGCGGTACGGGGACGAGCGGTACGAGGCCGAGTACGTCCCGGCGGACCGCGCCGGCCGTGACCGCGACGAGGAATCCGGCGCGTGAACGGGCGCGCCGCCCCGCCGCCGCGATCGCCGCGCCGGCCCCGTCCCGGGTACGGGCGACGGACCGGGGGCTGAGCGTGCCGGTTCCCCTGCATCAGGCGAAGGCCGAGCTGTTCAAGACGCTCGGCCATCCGGTGCGCGTGCGGGTCCTGGAGCTGCTGCGCGAGGGGCCCAGGCCGGTCCGCGACCTGCTGGCCGCGATCGAGGTGGAGCCGTCCAACCTGTCCCAGCAGCTCGCGGTGCTGCGGCGGGCCGGGCTGGTGGAGGCCAGGCGCGAGGGCGCGACGGTCACCTACGCCCTGGCCGGCGGGGACGTGTCGGAGCTGATGGGGGCGGCCCGGCGGATCCTGACCGAGCTGCTGGCCGACCAGGGGCTGCTGCTGGCCCAGCTCCGGGCCGAGCCGCTGGAACGGCGGCCGGCCGAGAGATCATTGAATATTTCACACAATATGTGAACAATTCGGGGCATGACCGCTGACGGGGACGACGTGCCGCGGCTCGCGATCGGCCTGCCGGTGGCGCGCCAGGTGTACGGGCCGGGCGAGCACGCCCAGATCCTGGACATGGCCCGCGCCGCCGACGAGGCCGGGATCGACACGCTGGTGGCGACCGACCATGTCGTGATGGGGGAGCGGTTCGACCGCTACCCGTTCGGGCCGTTCCGGTTCTCCTACGGCGACCCGTGGCTCGAACCCCTGACGACGCTCGCGGCGATCGCCGGAGCGACCCGCAGGGTGCGGATCTCCACCGGCGTCCTGATCGCCGCGCTCCGCCGGGCGCCGCTGCTCGCCAAGACGGCGGCCACCCTGGACGTGCTGTCCGGCGGCCGGCTGGAGCTGGGCGTCGGCACCGGCTGGCAGCCCGAGGAGTACGAGACGATGGGGCTCGACTTCGACCGGCGGGCCCGGCTCCTGGACGACACCGTGGCGGCCTGCCGCGCCCTGTGGACGCCGGGCGCCACCACGTTCGCCTCGGAGACCATCAGCTTCGACCGGATCTGGTGCGACCCTCAGCCGACCCGTCCCGGCGGCCCCCCGATCCTGTTCGGCGGGCCGCTGACGAAGCGCAACGTGCGCCGCGTCGTCGAACTGGGTGACGGCTGGATCCCGATCATGGGCGAGCCGGCCGACGGCGTGGCCGCCGGGACCGCCCGCCTGCGCGAGGCGCTCGCCGAGGCCGGCGACCCGGACCGCCCCCTCCGCGTCCGCCACTCGCCGCCGGTCGTCCGGCACAACGGGACCGCCGACCTCGACCGCACCCTGGACGGCGCCGGAGCCCTCCTGGAAGCGGGGGCGACCGAGATTCTGCTCCCGCTCGGCGCGTTCGTCTCCGAGGCGAAGGAGGCGCCGTCCTGGGTGACGGAGCTGGGCCGTCGCTGGGCACGCCTGTGGTGACCCCTGACCCCGCGACGGTCGCGGACCGCCTCGCCCTGCGCGACCTCGTCGAGTCCTACGCCGCCGCGGTCGACGCCCGGGACGCCGATCTCCTCGCGTCCCTCTTCACCCCCGGCGCGCTCCTGGAGGTGCGCCGCAACGACGGCACGGGCAGCCGCTACGAGGGCGCCGCCGCCCTGCCCAAGCTGATCTCCGCCCTGGAGGCCAACTACCAGAAGACCTTCCACCTGGTGGGCAACCACCGCGTCACCCTGGACGGCGACCGGGCGGCCGGGGACACCTACTGCCTGGCGCACCACGTGTTCGCCGACGACGAGGGCGTCCCGTCCACCATGGAGATGCTGGTCCGCTACCTGGACCGCTACATCCGGGACGACGGCGACTGGCTCATCGACCGCCGCACGGTCACCTACCTGTGGACCCGGGTGACCCCGGTGGACGCCGCCGGCCTCGGCCGATAAATCCGTTGCCCCTCCGAACACCTCACGGGCACAGTGGTGGAGGCCGATGGGGAATGGTGTAACGGCAGCACACCGCGCTCTGGACGCGGCGATCCAGGTTCGAATCCTGGTTCCTCAGCCATCCGATGCCCAAGCCTCCGTAGCTCAGTCGGTAAGAGCGACCGCCTCGTAAGCGGTAGGCCGCCGGTTCGATTCCGGCCGGAGGCTCCGTCCCTACGCCTGGTCCCTACGCCCATCCCCTACGCCCGGGTCCCTACGCCCATCCCCTACGCCCGGGTCCCTATGCCCGATCCCTGCGCCCACCCCGGTTCCGTACGCCTAGCCCGGCAGCCGGAAGTAGACGCGGACCGCCGTGCCGTCCGGGCCGGTGTGCATGCGGACGAGGTCGGCGAGGTGGTTGACCATCAGGACGCCCCGGCCGCCATGGCTGGACATCCCCGCCGGGCGGCGTCCCACCAGCGGGTCGGTGATACGGCCGGAGTCGCGGACCTCGCAGACGACCTGGCCGTCGGCGTGCCAGATCCGCAGGAGCCCCGTGCCGCCGCCGTGCACCGCGGAATTGACGGCCAGCTCGTTGACGGCCAGCTCCAGGTCGCCCACCCGCGCGGGCGGCAGGCCGAACGCCTCGGCGCGGCGGCACACCAGGACGCGGATCTCCGAAACGGAGTCCAGGTCGAACCGCCTCGTGTCGGCCCGGGCGGGCTCGGGCAGCGGCCGGTTGCACGCCTGGATCACCCGGTCGGGCGCGTAGTCGCCGCTGACCCGCTCGCCGTCGCGGTCCACGATCACCGGGTGGGTGGCGTACGCGTCCCGGACGGCGTCCCGCCCCAGGCCGGTCACGTCGTACGGGCACAGGATGGTGGCGCCGCGGTCCTCGAAGGCCAGGTTGATGAGCGCCTCGTGCTGGAGGCAGGCCGGGTACTCGGTGGCGCTGCGTCCGGGCCAGATGGGCTCGCCGATGATCCGTACCCTCGCGCGGGAGTGCCGGTCGGCGAAGGCGCGCAGGACGTGGGGGATGATGCGGCCGGGGTTGCGGCCCGCGTCGGACATGTCGATCCACTCGGCCGCCGCCGCGGCGCCGGGGGCCTTCGCGCGCACCGCGTCCCGCAGAAGGTCCAGCCTGGCCCCCGGCACGGCGACGGCGACGGGTTCGCCCGCCTCGTGGCCGCCGAGGATGAACGGCACCGTGCCGCGCAGGTACTCCCGCATGTCGCGATAGAACAGCGCCGGGTGCGCGAACCCCCCTCGGGACGGGACCGCCGGGCGGTGGGCGGGCATGGGCGCACCATCGCCGGACGGTGCGACGTCGGTCATCGTCCCCCTGTCAACGCGGGAGTCTCACCCCTCTTGTGCGCTACCCTCCCGCCTTCTCCGGAAAACGGAGCATACGGGAAGGGGGCAGGGGCCGGGGGCTCCGCCTTTCGAACCGGACCGTCAGCGGGCGTCCGGGCGGGCGGAGAGCAGGGCGGCGTCGACCACGTCGGTGAGCCGTTCCCTGCGCCGGTAGGCGGCGCGCTGCCGGTCCGCGCCCGTCCCGCCGTCCAGCAGGGCACGCAGCCCGGCGACGGCCCGATCGTCATCGCCCGCGTCCACCAGCGCGGGCCGGACGTGCGCGAGCAGGTCCCAGGCCAGGTCCCGGAAGCTGACGGGACGGCCGGTGCGCACGTCCATCCCCGAGCCGGACAGGCCGTGGCGCGCGGCCAGCCAGTAGCAGGCGCGCAGCATCTCCTGCGCCGGGCGGGGCGCGTCCTCCCCGGCCTCCACCGCGGCCAGCGACACCTGCACCAGCGCCCGGGTGAGCGCGGCGAACAGCACCGACTCCTCCGCGGTCAGCGCCACGTCGCCCAGCCTGACCTCGATGGTGGGCAGCCTGGCGGACGGCCGCACGTCCCAGAAGACCGTTCCGGTGTCCATCAGCGCGCCGCAGCCCAGCAGCGTCCCGACCAGGTCCTCGTAGTGCGCGAACGACGCGAAGTAGGGCGGGGGACCGGCGACCGGCCAGCGCGCCCACGCCAGTACCCGCCAGCAGGCGTGGCCGGTGTCGCGGCCCGCCCAGTACGGGGAGTTGGCGGCCAGCGCGAGCAGCGTCGGAAGCCACGGCCGCAGATGGTTGCTGACCTGCACCGCGCGCTCCGGGTCGGGCATCTCGACATGGACGTGGGCGGAGCAGATGCACTGCTCGTCGTCCAGCGCGCGGTAGGTGGCCAGGCTCTCGGCGTACCGCGCGCCCGCGGAGATCGGCGCCGGGAGCAGGTCGCCCAGCACCGGGCTGCCGGTCGCGGCCAGCGCGAGCCCGGCCCCCGCGGCGGCCGAGGCCATCGCCGCCCGCATCCCGCGGATCTGCTCGTCCAGTTTGTCCAGGTCGTCGCACGGCGAGGTCTTGGCCTCGGCCAGGAACGCGATCAGCTCGGTCGAGACCCGCTCGCCCAGCGCGGGCGCGGCGCGCTCGACCACGGTGGCCGAACGGGGGACGACCGCCCGGGAGACGGGATCGACGACGAAGTACTCTTCCTCGACTCCGAATCTGAGGGCCATCCCACCACCTCGAGCTCGGGACGCCGCGGACGGCCGTGCCGGGCGGAGGACCGCCCGCCGCGCGCCGGGCCGGGGCCCGCCTCTCGACGGTACGTGCCGACGGGACGACGCGCACTCCCGGAAGGCCCGGAAGATCCCTAGCTAGAAGGGAAGAGCAGTTTTACCCGCGCGTGCGTAGCGCCGGGGTGTTCACGCGTGACGCGGACCGTGGCCCGGCTCAGCGGCCGTGGCCGAAGAAGTACAGCGACAGCGCGACCGCGTGCGAGATCACCACGACCGCGACGCCGAAGGCGAACAGCGCCCGTGCGGGGGCGTGCTCGAAGTACCGGCCCGGCTTCAGCGGCCCGCGCTCGCGCTGGCGGGCGGCGATCCGCTCCTCCAGCGGGGGACGGTCGAACAGGCCCACCGCTAGGCGCGGGGCTCGTCGACGATGACGTCGCTCATGATGTCGACGGCCCAGGAGATCACCGCGCCGAGCACGACGACCGCCGCGCCTCCCCAGAACATCGGCCAGTTGGGGCCCAGGCACAGCGCGACGCCGCCCACGGTGAAACCGACGAAGATCACGGCCACGGCCGCCCAGGACTTGGGCCGGCCCGCGTGGCTGCCAGTCGACATGCGTTCGTCCTTAATGCTTGCTCAAACGGCTCGGGCCCTGCATGCCGAACCTTAGCAAGCCCTTCCGGCCGCGCCGATCCGGGGTCAGACGAACGCGCCCACGCCGGTGGCGGCACGGCCGACGATCAGGGTGTTGATCTCCCGGGTGCCCTCGTAGGAGTAGATCGCCTCGGCGTCGGCCACGAAGCGGCCGATGTCGTAGTCGAGGACGATGCCGTTGCCGGCCATCAGCTCGCGGCCCCAGCCGACGGTCTCGCGCATGCGGGTGGCGCAGTACGCCTTGGCCAGCGCGGAGTGCTCGTCCCGGTACTGCCCGGCGTCCTGCAACTGGGCCAGCCGCGCCACCATGCCCAGGCAGGCGGTGGCGTTGCCGAGCATCCTGACCAGCAGGTCCTGCACCATCTGGAACTTGGCGATGGGGCGGCCGAACTGCTCGCGCCCGACGGCGTAGTCCCGGGCGATCTCGTAGGCGGCCAGCATCACGCCGACCGCCTGCCAGGCCACGCCGCTGCGGGTGCGGCGCAGGATCGCGGCGGTGTCGCGGAAGGAGCGGGCCCCGGGCAGGCGGTCGGCCTCGGGGACCCGGCAGCCGTCGAGGGTCAGGTCCGCGTTCTGCACGGTCCGCAGCGCGATCTTGTTCTCGATCCTGGTGGCGGTCAGCCCGGGGGTGTCGCCGCGCAGCACGAAGCCCTTCACCGAGTCGTCGGCCACGTCCCGTGCCCAGACCACCAGCAGGTCGGCGAAGGTGCCGTTGCCGATCCAGCGCTTGGCCCCGTCGATCACCCACTCGTCGCCCTCGCGCCGGGCGGTGGTGCGCAGCCCCAGCGCCACGTCCGAGCCGCCGCCGGGCTCGGTGAGCGCGAACGCGCCGATCTTCTCCATCCGTCCCATCGGCGGCAGCCAGCGCTCCCGCTGCTCCGCCGAGCCGCAGGCGGCGATGCTGCCCATCGCCAGCCCGGCGTGCACGCCGTAGAAGGTGCCCATGGACGGGTCCACGCGGGAGATCTCCAGCGCCAGGAACCCGTTGAGCATGCTGCTGGGCGTCTCGCCCGGGCACTCGTCGTAGGCCATCCCGGCGATGCCGAGCCTCCCGAACTCCGGGATCAGGTGGAAGGGGAACTCGGCGCGCGCCCAGCAGTCATTGGCGATCGGCCTGACGTGCGCCTCCAGGAACTCCCTGACCCCTCCCAGGATCTCCTGCTCCCGTTCGCCGAGCAGATCCTGGATCCAGTAGAGGTCACCGGGAGGCACGTTGAGAGTCATGCGCTCCCTGTTCCCGGCGTCCTTCCCGGTAACCGGCCACCCGGTCGCGGGCCGCCGGTACGCGCTCGCTTACCATCCAGGGCATGACCCAGGGCATGACGGTGCCGCCTGATGAACTCGAACTGGCCGCCGATTTCCCTCCGGCCGAGCGTGACCGGTGGCGCGAGATGGTGCGGGGGGTGCTGCGCAGGTCGGGCGCGGCGAGCGAGGACACGCCGCTGGAGGAGATCGAGCGACTGCTGTCCCGCGACTCCTACGACGGCGTTCCGGTGGCGCCCCTCTACACGCGGGACGACGCCGTTCCCGGACGACCGGGGCTGGCGCCCTACCTGCGCCGGGTGCGTCCCGAGGGCGAGGGCCTGGCGGGTTGGGACGTGCGGCAGCGCCACGCGCACCCCGACCCGGCCGTCACCCGCGAGGCGATCCTCGCCGACCTGGAGAACGGGGCCACCTCCCTGTGGCTGCACCTGGGAGAGACGGGCGTCCCCGTCGCGGCGCTGACCGAGGTGCTGCGCGGCGTGCACCTCGACCTCGCGCCGGTCGTCCTCGACGCAGGCCCGCACACAAAGGAGGCCGCCGAGTCCCTGCTCACCCTGATCGGCGAACGAGGGCACGCTCAGCGCGCCCTCGGCAACCTCGGCGCCGACCCGCTCGGCCTCCAGGCGCGCACCGGCGGCCCCCTGGACGGACGGGCCATGGACGAGGCGGCGGCGCTGGCCGTCCGCTGCGCACGGGAGTTCCCCGGGCTGCGCGCGATCACCGTGGACGCGACCCCGTACCACGACGCGGGCGGCGCAGACGCCGAAGAACTGGGCGCGGCCGTCGCGGCGGGGGTCGCCTACCTGCGGGTTCTCACCGGGGCCGGGCTGAGCGTGGACGAGGCGTTCGGGCAGATCGAGTTCCGCCTGGCCGTCAACGCCGGCCAGTTCCCCTCCATCGCCAAGCTCCGCGCCGCCCGCCGCCTGTGGGCGCGGGTCGCCGAGGTCTGCGCAGGCCCCGGCGGCCAGGGAGACCGCACCGCGCGGCTGCACGCGGTGACCTCCTCGGCGATGATGACCCGCCACGACCCCTGGGTGAACATCCTGCGCACCACCGTGGCCGCCTTCGCCGCCGGGGTGGGCGGCGCGGACGTCGTCACCGTCCAGCCGTTCGACACCCGGCTCGGACTGCCCGACGACCTCGCCCGCCGGATCGCCCGCAACACGCAAACGCTGCTGCTGGAGGAGTCCAGCCTGGCGCGGGTCGTGGACCCGGCCGGCGGCTCCTGGTACGTCGAACGGCTCACCGAGGAGACGGCACGGGCCGCCTGGGACCGGTTCACCGAGATCGAGAAGGCCGGTGGACTGGCCGCCGCGCTCGAATCCGGCCTCGTCGCGGAACGGATCGCCGCGACCTGGGAACGCCGCCGCGCCGACCTGGCCCGCCGCAAGGCGCCCCTCACGGGCGTCAGCGAGTACCCGAACCTGGCCGAGACGCTCCCCGAACGCGAACCCGCGCCGCGACCCGACGCCGCGACGGGCGGCGGGCTCCCCGTCATCCGGTACGCGCAGGACTTCGAGGCCCTGCGCGACCGTTCCGACGCGCACGCGGAGGCGACCGGATCCCGCCCCAAGGTGTACCTGGCCACGCTCGGGCCGATCGCCGCCCACACCGCCCGCTCCTCCTTCGCCGCCAACCTCTTCCAGGCCGGGGGGATCGAGACCGTCGACGGCCCACCCGAGGGATTCGCGGGCTCCGGGACGACCGTCGCCTGCCTGTGCTCCAGCGACGCCCTGTACGAGGAGCAGGCGGCGGACGCCGCCCGCACGCTCAGGCAGGCGGGCGCGATGAAGGTGTGGCTCGCGGGTAAGGGGTCCTACGAGGGCGTGGACTCCCGCGTGCACGCGGGCTGTGACGCGGTCGCGGTGCTGGAGACCACCCTCGACGATCTAGGAGTGAAGCGATGATCCCCGACTTCTCCGGGATCGGGCTCGGCGCGGCGGAGCCCGCCGACGAGGCCGCCAAACGGTGGCGCGCCGCGGTCGCCGAGGCCACCGGACGCGACCCCGACACCCGGACCTGGGACACCCCCGAAGGCATCGCCGTCCGCCCCCTCTACACCGGCGACGACCTGACCGGCCTGGACTTCCTCGACACCCTCCCGGGCATCGCCCCGTACCTGCGCGGCCCCTACCCCGCGATGTACACGACCCAGCCCTGGACGATCCGGCAGTACGCGGGGTTCTCCACGGCCGAGGAGTCCAACGCCTTCTACCGGCGCAACCTCGCGGCCGGGCAGAAGGGCCTGTCGATCGCCTTCGACCTGGCCACCCACCGCGGCTACGACTCCGACCACCCCAGGGTCGCCGGGGACGTCGGCATGGCCGGGGTCGCGATCGACTCGATCTACGACATGCGGCAGCTCTTCGACGGGATCCCCCTCGACCGGATGACCGTGTCGATGACCATGAACGGCGCGGTGCTGCCCGTCCTGGCGCTCTACATCGCCGCCGCCGAGGAGCAGGGGGTGCCGCCCGAGAAGCTGGGCGGGACCATCCAGAACGACATCCTCAAGGAGTTCATGGTCCGCAACACCTACATCTACCCGCCCGGACCGTCGATGCGGATCATCTCCGACATCTTCGCCTACACCTCCCGGCGGATGCCGAAGTACAACTCCATCTCGATCTCCGGATACCACATCCAGGAGGCGGGGGCCACCGCCGACCTGGAACTGGCGTACACCCTCGCCGACGGCGTCGAGTACATCCGGGCCGGGCGCGAGGCGGGCCTGGACATCGACGCGTTCGCGCCCCGCCTGTCGTTCTTCTGGGCGATCGGCATGAACTTCTTCATGGAGGTCGCCAAGCTCCGCGCGGCCCGGCTGCTGTGGGCCAAGCTCGTCAAGGGCTTCGAGCCGCGCAACCCCAAGTCGCTGTCGCTGCGCACCCACTCCCAGACCTCCGGCTGGTCCCTCACCGCGCAGGACGTCTACAACAACGTGGTCCGCACCTGCATCGAGGCCATGGCCGCCACGCAGGGCCACACCCAGTCGCTCCACACCAACGCGCTCGACGAGGCCCTGGCCCTGCCCACCGACTTCTCCGCCCGCATCGCCCGCAACACCCAGCTCCTGCTCCAGCAGGAATCCGGGACGACCCGGCCGATCGACCCCTGGGGCGGCAGCGCGTACGTCGAACGCCTCACCTACGACCTGGCCCGCCGCGCCTGGGGCCACATCACCGAGGTCGAACAGGCCGGCGGCATGGCCAAGGCCATCGACGAGGGACTGCCCAAACTCCGCATCGAGGAGGCCGCCGCCCGCACCCAGGCGCGGATCGACTCCGGGCGGCAGCCCGTCATCGGCGTCAACAAGTACCGCCCCGACACCGACGAGAGCATCGACGTCCTCAAGGTCGACAACGCCGCCGTCCGCGCGCAGCAGATCGAGAAGCTGCGGCGGCTGCGCGAGGAACGCGACGAGACCGCGGTCCGCGCCGCCCTGGACGCCCTCACCCGCGCCGCCGAGGCCGCCGAGGCCGGCGCCCGGCCCGCCGGCCTGGAGCACAACCTGCTCACGCTGTCCGTGGACGCCGCCCGCGCCAAGGCCACCGTGGGCGAGATCTCCGGCGCGCTGGAACGCGCGTACGGGCGGCACGCCGCGCAGATCCGTACCATCACGGGCGTGTACCGGGAGGAAGCAGGCCAGGTGTCGCTCATCGAGAAGGCCCGCGCCGCCACCGCGGCGTTCGAGGCGGCCGAAGGACGGCGCCCCCGCATCCTCGTCGCCAAGATGGGCCAGGACGGGCACGACCGCGGCCAGAAGGTGATCGCGACCGGCTTCGCCGACCTCGGCTTCGACGTGGACGTCGGCCCGCTGTTCCAGACCCCCGCCGAGGTCGCCCGGCAGGCGGTCGAGGCCGACGTGCACATCGTCGGCGTCAACTCGCTGGCCGCCGGGCACCTCACCCTGGTGCCCGCCCTCCGCGAGGAACTCGCCGCCCTGGGACGCGACGACGTCATGATCGTGGTCGGCGGCGTCATCCCGCCGCAGGACTTCGCCGAACTGCGCGCCGCCGGAGCCTCCGCGATCTTCGGTCCCGGCACCGTCCTCGCCGAGGCCGCCCTCGCGCTCCTCGACGACCTCGCCGCCCGGCTCGGACACGACGGCCCGTGAAACCCGGCCTGGACGACTACGTCAAAGGGGTGCGGGAGGCGTCGCGGGCCTGGATCGCGCGGGCCATCACCCTGGTGGAGTCCACCCGCGCCGACCACCGCGAACTCGCGCAGGCCATGCTGGCCGAGCTGACCCCGCACACCGGCAACGCCCGGCGCGTCGGCATCACCGGCGTGCCCGGCGTGGGCAAATCGACGTTCATCGACGCCCTCGGCACCAACCTCACCGCCGAAGGGCACAAGGTCGCCGTGCTCGCCGTGGACCCCTCGTCCACCCGCACCGGCGGCAGCATCCTCGGCGACAAGACACGGATGCACCGCCTGGCCGCCGACCCCAACGCCTTCATCCGCCCGTCCCCCACGGCCGGCACCCTCGGCGGCGTCGCCAAGGCCACCCGGGAGGCGATGGTCGTCATGGAGGCCGCCGGATACGACGTGGTCCTGGTCGAGACCGTCGGCGTCGGCCAGTCGGAGACGGCGGTCTCCGAAATGGTCGACTCCTTCCTCGTCCTCACCCTCGCCCGCACCGGCGACCAGCTCCAGGGCATCAAGAAGGGCGTCCTGGAACTCGCCGACGTGATCGCCGTCAACAAGGCCGACGGACCCCACGCACAGGAAGCCGAGAAGGCCGCCCGGGAACTCTCCGGCGTCCTCCGCCTCCTGCGCGGCGACGAACGCGCCCACGTCATCCCCGTGCTCACCTGTAGCGCCCGCGACAACGTCCGCCTCGACGAAGTGTGGCGGCACATCGTCCAACACCAGGACCGGCTCGCCGCCACCGGGGAACTCGAAACGCGCAGGCGCAACCAGCGGATCGGGTGGACATGGGCGATGGTCCGCGACCGCCTCCTGACCGAACTGCGCGAGCACCCCGCCGTGCGCGAACTCGCCCCGTCCCTGGAGGCCCGGGTCGCCGACGGCACCCTCACACCCACCCAGGCGGCCGAGCGGATCCTCGCCGCCTTCGGCCGCTGACGTGCCGCGCCGCAGGTCGGCGCGGCACCGTTTGACGGTCGCGGGACGCCCGCGTCCTGTACAAAAGGCGAATGGACATCATCCCGCTCGATGATCCGACCGAGGAGCGGATCGCCCGGTGGCAGGCGGTGCTCACCGCCGTACACGCGGCCGACCCCGCCGGCGACCCGCCCCCGGACGCCGCCGACACCGCGGCGTTCCTGCGCTCCGGCGACCAGCGCCTCTGGACGGCCGACGAGAACGGGGAGACCATCGCCGTCGCCGTGCTGCGGCTGCCCGGCGGCCCGGGCGCCGACCGCCCCGCCGAGATCGACATCCGCGTCCACCCCGCCCACCGCAGGCGCGGCATCGGCACCCGCCTCATGGCCGTCGCCGCCGAAGGGCTCCGCGCCGACGGCCGCACCAGCGTCATCGCCCAAGTCCTGGCCGGCACCCCCGCCGTCCCCTTCCTGGAGTCGCTCGGCTTCTCCTGCGTCCTCACCCTCAACGGCATGCTGCTGCGCCTCGACGACCTCCCGCCCGGCCGCGTCGAAACCCTCGTCAACGCCGGCCCCTCCGCCCCGCCCCCCGGCCCCGGCGGCACCTACCGCCTCGTGCGCTGGCGCGGCGCCGTCCCCGACGAATACGCCGACGCCCTCGCCCACGCCAAACACGCCATGGCCGACCTCGCCGAATACGAGGGCCTCCCCTGGAACGCGCGCCGCGTCCGCGAAATGGCCGGGATGGTCGCCAAACGCGGCGACGACCTCTACACCGTCGCCGCCGTCCACGGCCCCGCCGTGGCCGGCTTCACCGAGGTCGTCGTCCCCGCCGACGCACCCCGCCGCGCCGCCCAGTACGACACCGCCGTCGTCCCCGAACACCGCGGCCGCCGCCTCGGCATCTGGGTGAAGGCCGCCATGCTCCAATGGCTGGCCGGCGAACGCCCCGAAGTCCGCGAGATCGAAACCGACATCGACGGCGACAACAGCCACATGATCGCCGTCAACGAGGAACTGGGCTACCGCCGCCTCCAAGAGTCCCGCGAGTACCTAGGGAGGTTCTAACTGCTCCAGCGAGCTGCGCTGCTCTTTGATTGCTTCAGCGAGCTGCGCTCCTCGCCTGGCGGCTCGTCGCTTGTCGCTTCCGCGGCGATCGCTGCATCGCTCCGACTCGCCCAGGGGCTCGCTGCGCGATCAGGGTCTCGCTGGCGCTCGCCCCTGCCTTCGGTCGCGATCGCAACGCCTGGCCGCCGTTCGGGGCTGGGGTTGCGGGCTGAGGTAGTTGCAGGTGTGTTCATTGCAGGCGCGAGCTGCGCTCGTCGCTGGCGCTCCTCGCTTGTCGCGCCTGCGGCGATCGCTGCATCGCTCCGACTCGCCCAGGGGCTCGCTTCGCGATCAGGTTCCTCGCAGGCTTGGAACCTGCCTTTGGTCGCGATCGCGGCGCTTGGGCGACCGTTCGGGGCTGGGGTGGGTGCGGGTGTGTTTATTGCGGGTGCGAGCTGCGCTCCTGGCCTTGGCGGCTTGTTGGTTGTCGTGGTTGCCTGTGATCGTTGGATCGGTTCGGCTCGCTCTGGGGCTCGCTGCGCGATCAGGTTGGTCGTAGGGCTTGGGGCCTGTGTCGGGGGGCGGGTTCGGGGAAAATGCGTTGCTGTTCGTTGTGGAGATCGGCACTCTGATGGGGCCCCTGGAAAAGGTCGGGGGGAAGGAATTGGCGGACCATTCCCGTGCCGTTCAATGGTGATGCGCGTGTTGTTAAGGCGGGTCGCCGGTGGTGGGGTGGAGCGCAGGCGGGTGAGGAGGTGACCGGTGAATGTGCTCGTGCTGAACGCGTCCTATGAGCCGCTTCAGAACGTGGACCTGCGGCACGCCATCCGCATGCTGGTGCGTGAGGTGGCCGTCGTGGAAGAGGCGGAGGAGGGCCGGACGATCGGGCCCTTTCCCGTACCGCGGGTGCTGAGGCTCATCCGGTACGTGGCCATGCGGTGGCGGCACGGGCGGCGGCCGCCTTGGAGCAAGCGCGGCGTCTACCTGCGTGATCGTGGCCTGTGCGGCTACTGCGGCAAGCGCGGCCACACCATCGACCACGTGCTGCCCCAGTCCCGCGGCGGCGGCGACACCTGGGAGAACACCGTGCTGGCGTGCGGCCGGTGCAACAACCGCAAGGGGAACCGGACGCCGAGCGAGGCCGGGATGGTGCTGCGCGCGCGCCTGCGCGTCCCCCGCTGGGACGAGCTCGTGCCGAGGTGACCGTCGGCGTGATCTGCGTGTGATCTGGCGCGGGCGGGGGTTGCGTGGATTCAGACGGGGCCGGATCGACGGGGGCGATCCGGCCCCTTCGCTGCGATAGGATCGCCGTCTGGTAGTTCCTCTGTAACTCTATGTGTTGGGGCGAGGAACTGAGACCTAATTGACCCCTGTGATAGCGTGCCGCCAATCTTCTAGATGATTCTGAGGAGAGAGCAGTGGCGGCCCTGGACCCTGATGGCACGAAACGAAGCCCGCTGCGTGCGCGGATGGTCCGGCGCGGTGTGGCGGTCGCCTTCCTGGCGGCCTGCTCGGTGCTGCTGTCGCCGACATCGGGCGGCGCGGCCGGCGTGCGGGCGGCGCCCGACCCCGCCAAGCAGCTGGCGCAGCTGGAGAAGCGCGCGGCGAAGCTGGCCAAGGAGTACCGCGGCGAGCTGATCACCTTCGAGGAGGCCAAGAACGCCGCCAAGCGCGCCGGCGCCGACGCCGAGCGGCTCAACCGCGAGTTCGAGGCGGTCCGCGCCGACGCCGGCCGGATCGCCGCCTCCACGTACATGACCGGCCGGATCGACACCACCATGATGATCTCGGCGGACGATCCGGGCGCGGCGGTACGGGACGCGGCGTACCTGGAACACCTGTCCCGCAACAACGGGCGCCGCATCCAGAACCTGGAGAAGCTGGCCGCGCAGGCCGCGAAGGCGCAGAAGGACGCCCGCGCCAAGGTCGACCAGGTGCGCAAGGAGGTCGAGGACCTGGAGAGCCAGCGGGACCGGGTGCGCAAGCAACTGGCCAAGCTGCGTCCCGAGGTCCCCTCGGCCGGGGGCGGCTCCGCCGGGCGCCCGGACGGGGTCAGCGGCACCAAGTCGACCATCATCGGGAACTCGATGACGGCCAGGATGCGCACCGTGCTGCAGGCCGTCGACGGCAGGTTCGGCCCGTTCCCCGCCATCGGATGCATGCGTCCGAACGACCCGCAGGACCACGGCTCCGGCCAGGCGTGCGACTTCATGGAGAGCACCGGCGGCAAGATGCCCAGCGCGTCCGCGCAGGCGCACGGCGACGCCGTCGCCCAGTACGTGATCGACAACGCGTCCCGGTTCGGGATCAAGTACGTCATCTGGAAGCAGCGCATCTGGGACACGCGCACCAGCGGCGGCTGGCGGGCCATGGAGGACCGTGGCTCCATCACCCAGAACCACTTCGACCACGTCCACGTGTCCGTGCTGTGACCTATGACATCGAGGAACCCTACGGGCCGCTGATCGAGACGACCCTGCGCTTCGCGTCCTGGAACGTGTGGGCGCGGCACGGGCCGTGGCGGGAGCGTGAACGCGGCATCGTCGAGGTGCTCACCGCGGCCGTCCCCGATCTCGCGGTGCTCGTGGAGGCGTGGGGGGACGCCTCGGAGTCGCTGGGCGGCGCGCTGGGCCTGCCGCACCACGCGTTCGCCGGGTCGCCCGAGTCCGGCATCGCGATCCTGTCGCGCTGGCCGCTGACCGGGATCGAGCACAGGGACCTCGGCACCCCGGGACGCCAGGCCGGAGACCAGGGACTGGCGCTGTTCGCCCGGGCGATGGGCCCGCGCGGGCCGGTGCAGGCGGTCGGCGCCGTGCTCGGGTGGAAGCTCGGTCACAGCCACCGGCGGCAGGAGCAGGTGCGCGACCTGGGCGCCTTTGTACGCGAGAAGGCGGACAGGGACGCGCCGGTCGTGGTGGGCGGCGACTTCAACGCCGACCCGGACAGCGATGAGATCCGCATGCTCACCGGGCGCGCGGCGGTCACCGCGCCGGGCGTGGTGTTCTACGACGCCTGGGAGGTGGCCGGGGACGGGACGCCCGGGGCCACCTGGTCGGGGGAGAACCCCTGGACCCGTCCGGTCCTGTGGCCCGACCGCAGGATCGACTACGTCTTCTCCGCCTGGCCGAGGCCGGGCGGCGCGGGCCATCCCGTGCGCTGCGAACTGCTCGGCACCGAACCGGTCGGCGGCGTCGTCCCCTCCGACCATTACGGGGTGCTCGCCGACCTCCGCTACTGAACGGCAGCGCCGCGGGTCGCGGCCTCGATGACCTCCAGCCCGGCGATGGCGTCGGCGAGGTCCACCGGGGGAGGCGTCTCGCCGCGCAGCATGCGGGCGACGCCCGCGTAGAACTCCTGGTACGCGCCGGGCTCGGTGGGTTCGAGACGGCCGGCGGAGGGCGTGCCCACGCGCCCGTACGCCTCGGACGGGAACCGCCCCCACCCGGCGTCCATGGGCGTCCGCCCCTCCCGCAGCGCCTGCTCCTGCACGTCCATCCCGGACACGGTGTACGCGGCGCTGGAACCGAGGACCCGGAAACGCGGCCCGAACTGCGCGGCGGTCGCGCTCATCCACAGATGGGAGCGGACGCCCCCGTCGTGGGTGAGGGCGAGGAACACATCGTCCGGCACGGCCGCCCCGGGACGCCGCGTGTCGATCTCCGCGTACACCCGGTGCGGGCGGCCGAACAGCGTGATGGCCTGGTCGATCAGGTGGGTGCCGAGGTCGAACAGGATGCCGCCCGCGTCGAGGGGGTCCGTGCTCTCCTTCCACCCGGGCCGCACCTCGGGCCGCCAGCGCTCGAACCGCGACTCGAACCGCAGCACCGTCCCGAGCCCGCCGCCCTCGACGAGACGCCGCACCGTGCGGAAGTCGCCGTCCCAGCGCCGGTTGTGGAACGGGATCACCGGCAGCCCGCGCACGGCGGCGAGCGCGGCCAGCGACCGGGCCTCGTCGGCGGACGCCGCGACCGGCTTGTCCAGGACGACCGGCAGCCCCGAGGTCAGCGCCGTGCGCGCCAGCGGAACGTGATGCCGGTTGGGCGCGGTGATCACCACCAGGTCGTAGTCCTCGGGGGTCTCCCAGAGCCTGTCGGCGCTGTCGAGCACCCGCGTCCCGGGGTACCGCCTCCGGGCCGCCTCCGCCCGCTCGGGGTTCCCGGTGACCACCGCCTCAAGGCGCAGGCCCGGAATGGAGGCGATCAGGGGCGCGTGAAAGACCGCGCCCCCGGTGCCGAACCCGACAAGCGCCACCCGTGCCGCCATGCCCTGATCATTCCCTACGCCGGAGCGTGAACCCGAACGGCGGCGCGTCGGATCGGACCGGCCGGTCGGCGGCCTCCCGCGGTCACTCGAAGAGGTCGGGCTGTTCGCGGGTGATCTGGTCGTAGAGGGGCTGGTAGTTGATCCAGCCGACCAGGTCGTTGCCGATCTGCTGGTGGGTGAGGACGGCGTTGTCGTGCTCGATCGGCACGACCTCGCCGGCCGCCTTGGCCAGCAGTTGCACCTGGCACGAGCGTTCCATGGTGATGAACCACCAGGCGGCGGCGTCCACCGTGTCGCCGACGGTGAGGAGGCCGTGGTTGCGGAGGATGACGGCCTTGTTGTCACCCAGCGCGGCGGCGATGCGCTTGCCCTCCTCCAGGTCGGTGACGACGCCGGTGTAGTCGTCGAACAGGCCGTGGTCCTGGTAGAACGCGCACACGTCCTGGGTGATGGGCTCCAGTTTCTGGCCGAGGGCGGAGATGGCGCGGCCGTAGGTGGAGTGGCTGTGCGCGGCCGCCACCACGTCGGGCCGCGCCTGGTGGACCTGGGAGTGGATGGCGAAGGCGGCCTCGTTCACCGGGTAGCGGCCCTGCACGACCTTGCCCTCGTGGTTGACGAGGATGAGGTCGCTGACCTTGATGTGCTTGAAGGACATCCCGAACGGGTTCACCCAGAAGTGGTCGGTGTGCTCGGGGTCGCGCGCGGTGATGTGCCCGGCCACGCCCTCCTCGAAGCCGAACTTGCCGAAGAGGCGCAGCGCCGCGGCGAGCCGCTCCTTGCGGTGCCTGCGCTCCTCCTCCACGGTCTCGAAGGTCGGCGGCAGCCTGAAGATCAGGTCCGTGGCGAGCGCGTCCAGGAACTTCTCCTCGCCGGCGGGGTCGGTGTCGTCGGACATGGGGCGGCTCCTTCGGCAGGGACGGGGCGAACAGTGTTCGGTACCACCGAACCCCAGGTTGCGGGGGTTCGTCTAGGCTGGCGGGGGTCAAGAGGCGCGGCGGGCGTTGTCCGGCGGGGACAACGGAGGCCCGGAGGGGCGCATGGCGGAGGTCGACGTCTTCCTGCGGCTGCTGTTCGAGCAGGCCGCGGACCCGGATCTGCTGGAGTCCACGGTGAGGGCGTCCCGCAGCAGGTCGGAGCTGGTCGCGGCGCTGCCGGAGGAGGAGACCCGGCGGCACACCCGCGCCCTGCTGCGCGGCGCGCTGGCGGCGCTGCGCGACGGCGGGGAACCGGGCGAGGAGGTGCTGGCCGCGGCCGAGCGGCTGGGGTCGGACCGGGCCCGGCAGGGGGTGCCGGTCGCCGCGTTCCTGGACGGCTTCCAGGCGGGCCGCGCGCATCTGGTGGGACGGCTGATCGAGGAGGGCCGCCGCCTGGGCGTGTCCGCGGACACGCTGCTGGACGGCGTCACCCGGATCGACGCGATCACCACGGCGCTGGTGCACCGGATGGTGCACGCGCACCGCGTCGCCGAGCTGGAGATGGCCCGCACCGCCCGCGAGAGCCATGTCGAGACGCTGCGGCAGCTGCTCCACGGCGAACCGGCGGCGGCGCCGCCCTCGCTGGACCCGGACGGGACGTACCACTGCGTGGTCTCCGACGTCAGCGACCCGGCCGTGGCGAGTCGGCTGGAGGGCGCGCTGGCCGCGGCGGGCCAGGCGCTGTGCGGCCTGGTGGACGGCAGGCTGGCCGGTTTGGTCGCGCGCCTGCCCGCGCTGGGGGACGTGCCGCTGCTGGTGGCCTCGCCCCCCGCCCGGCCCGCCGAGATCCCGCCGCTGTACCGGCTGTGCCGCAGGGCGCTGCGCGCGGGTGCCGCGTCCGGCCTGACGGGGCTTCGGCGGCTCACCGACCTGGCGCTGCCCGCCGTCACCGAGGACGAGCCGGAGCTGGGACGGCTGCTGTCCGCGCGGTTCCTGGACGGGCTGGACCCCGACGACCCGTTCCACCGTGAACTGGCCGAGACCGCCCTGGCGTTCCTCGACCATGGTGGACGCGTCGAGGCCACGGCCGCGGCGCTGCACGTCCACGGCAACACCGTGAAGTACCGGGTGCGCCGCTTCCAGGAACTCACCGGCACCGCACTCACCGGCACTGCGCTGACCGGCACTGCGCTGACCGGCACGGGGCCGACCGGAGGGGAGGGGTCGGCCGTGGTGCTCGCCGCGCACCGGTGGTGGGCGCTGCGCGACTGGATCCGGCGTCCCCGCGGTGATGGGATGAGGACATGAAGATCAGCGTCTTACTGTGGCCGACGCGGTCCTGGCCCGAGACCGGAGCGGTGTGGCGGCACGCCGAGGAGCTGGGTTTCCACTCCGCATGGCTGTACGACCACATCGCGTGGCGGGGCAACACGCCCTGGTACGACGCTTACGCCACGCTGGCGGCCGCGGCGGCGGTGACGTCGCGGATCGGCCTGGGGACGATGGTCACCTCCCCGAACTTCCGGCATCCGGTGCCGACGGCGCACGCGGCCAAGACCATCGACCACATCAGCGGGGGCAGGCTCTCGCTGGGCATCGGCGCGGGCGGCGCCCACCGCACCTCGGACGGCGGCGTTCTGGGCGGCCCGGACTGGACGCCCCGCGAGCGCGCCGACCGCTTCGCCGAGTGGGTGGGGCTGCTCGACCGGCTCCTGACCGAGCCCGAGGTCACCTACGAGGGGACGTACTACTCGGCACGAGAGGTGCGCGGCGGCGGCTGCGTGCAGCGCCCGCGCGTCCCGTTCGTGATCGCGGGGAACGGGCCGAGGGGCATGCGCCTGGCGGCCCGGCACGGCGCGGGCTGGGTCAGCACGGGCGAGCGCGCCGCGGCCGAGGACCCGTGGAGCGCGCTCCGCGCCCGGGTCGAGACGCTGGGCGCGGTGTGCGAGGAGGAGGGGCGCGACCCCGCCACGCTGCGCCGGATCCTGCTGACGGGGTTCACCGGCGAGCCGTGGCTGGAGTCGCCGCGGTCGTTCGCGGACCTGTCCGCCCGCTACGGCGAGCTCGGCTTCGACGAGATCGTGGTGCACTGGCCGCGCGAACGCACCGAATTCGACGGCGACCTGCACCTGGACGGCGATATGAAGGTGTTCGAGTCCATCGCCCCCGCGGGGTGAGCCACGCGCGATCCCGGTCCCGTGCCGGGCGCGACCGTCGAAGGAGACCGCCGCATGCCCTATGTCCTGCTGGCCCTGGCGATCGTGTCGGAGGTCGCGGCGACGCTGTCGCTGCGCGGCTCGGAGGGGCTGTCCAAGGCCGGTCCGACCGTGGTGGTGGTCATCGGCTACCTGGTGTCGTTCGCGCTGCTGGCCAAGGCGCTGACGGCGCTGAACGTGGGTCCCGTGTACGCGATCTGGTCGGCGCTGGGCACGGTCGGGGCGTTCGTGGGCGGGGTGATGCTGTTCGACGAGCCGGTCCGCCCGCTGACGATCGCGGGCGCGGGGATCGTCGTGGTCGGGGTGGTGGTGATGAACCTGGGCGGCGGCGTCAGCCACGGCTGAGCAGCGCCCGCACGGGACGGCGTGGGCGCGCCGGGTTCACATGCGATACCGCCCGCCTTCCTCGCCCCATTCGCCGAACGGCGGATCCCTGCCGGCGTCCAGCATCCCGGACACCGTCTCGTCCAGCAGCACGAACACCAACCGGCGCACCTTGAGCCGCCGCGCGGCGCCGGCCGTCTCGGCGATGCCGGCGCCGGGGCCGGAGAACACCAGGTCGGCCCCCTCCGCCCAGCGCGGGAACGCCGTGTGCTCCGGCGCCCAGATCGCCGTGTGGCGACCGGCGGCGATCCGGTAGCCGTAGAGTCCCCCGCCCACCGGGACGGGGTCGACGCGCAGCGGCCCGTGCCGGAACGGCGCCGCGGCGGGCTCGCACATGCCGGTCTCCCGGGCGATCCGCAGCAGGTCCGGGTGGGGCGCGTCGTCGCGGACGAGCCAGGCGTCCGCGGTCCCGGGCGGCTCGGAGCCCGCGCCGCCGTCGATCCCGACCCGCGTGCGGCCGTACTCGACGAGCAGGCCCGCCGGGGCGAACCGGGGCGACCGCGCCGCTCCGGCCCCGAGCAGGATCAGGCGCGCCATAGCAGGATCGTCACCCCGTGCGGCCGCCGCGTCCACCCCTCCGGGTGGCCGGAGCCCGGTGGCGGGCCTCAGATGGCGAGCAGGCGGTCCACCAGGTCGCGGTAGGCGCGCAGGGACTGCCGCAGCCGCTCGGTGTCGGGCGGCTCGCCTCCCGCGCCGTCCCGCGCCGACTCGTCGACGACGCGCTTGCGGTCGGCGATGGCCCGGCCGAGGGCGTTCACGACCTCGGCCGCCAGCTCTTCGGCGCGGCGTGCCGAGTCCGCCGGGTCGTCCACGAACGCGGCCTGCACGACGTGCCACCGGTCGCGGAATCCGCCGGCCTCCGCCTCGTCCAGCAGGCGCGGGCGCTTGCGCCCGTGCTCGCCCGGCGCCGCCGCCTGCGCGGGCATCGGCCGGGCGGCGGGCCGGGCGGGCGCGCCGCCGCGTTCGCGGCCTTGGTGGGTACGGGGCTCATCGCCCGGACGGGGCGGCTCCGCGGTGCGCGGCGGACCGGGCGTGTCCTGCTTCGGGGCGGGCGGGGTCTTCGGAGGGCCGGCGACCCGGATGTCCGGGGATCCGGCGGGGGTTCGGGGGTCGGGGGGTGTGCCGTGCATGGGACCGGGCTCCCTATGAGCTCTGGGCGGCCCGGTCGCCCGGCAGGGCTCCGAGCAGGTCGTCGAACAGCGCGTGGTAGTGCACCATCGCCTGGCGCAGCTCCTCGGTGGTGGCCTCCCGGCGTCCCGCGCGGACGCCGATGTCGTGACCGCGCCGGTAGTGGTCCAGGACGCCGGCGTGCTCGACCGACAGGTGCTCGATCCGGTCGTCGAAGTCGCGCGTGGGGTAGCCGCGCTCGCCCATCACCACCAGCACCAGCCGGTCCGCCTGCTCGACGGCCGCGCCGGGCTGGTCGACGAACCGCTCCTGGACGGTCAGCCACTGCTCCCGGTAGCGCTCGCGCTGTGCCGGGTCGAGCTCGCGCAGCTCCAGCTCACGGTGCCGCCTGTGGCGGGACATCAGCTCCCGTTCGGCGGCCGCGCGGCCGCCGTGGCGCTCCACGGCGCGGTCGTACTCGGGCCCGAACCGTCGTCTGAGCCGCCGAGTGCGGGCACGGTTCCAGGACGCGTACCCGAACGCGGCCACCAGGGCGAGGAACGCCACGGCGACCACGATCATGAGAATGGTGGACATCGGTCCTCCCTGTGTTCCAGCGATGACCCGCCGATGCCCGGACAATCGCCCTCAAAACAGCGGTAAGGCCGCGCTGCCCGGCCCGCGCGGGGGGAAACGGGCCTCCGTGCTGCGACAACGGAACCGGGCGGATCAGCGAAGATCGCGCCATGTCGGTAGACGGTCGGATGTGATGCGCTCTACGGTGATCGCGTGCTGTGATGGGGGGTCCACACGGTCGCTCGCGCGGCAGGGGCGCGGGCCCTCGGATGGGAAGTGATGCGCGGTGCGCCATGCGTTCGGATTCGTGCTCGGCGTCCTGCTGACCCCCGCGCTGGCGTACGGCGCGGCGTGGGGCTATGTCCAGGCGTTGCAGTCCTTCGACGGGGCCCGGCAGGAGATCACCGACAGCACCCGGATGTACGGGGCCTTCGCGCTGCTGGCCGCGGTCGGGCTGGTCACCGGCGTGATCATCGTGGCGCGCTGGGCCTCGCCGCTGGTCTCCCTGATCCCCTCGCTGGTGCTGCTGGGCCTGTCGGCCTACTTCCTGGTCGACCCCGGCGCGGTGCTCGACCTGCCGGGGAAGGTCCCTCCCGCCGGGGACCTGGACCTCGGGATCCGCACGCTGATGGGCTCGGGCATCTACGCGATGCTCGGGTTCGCCCTGCTCATGCCGACCTGGGCGCCGCGCCGCTGGAGCTCGGACCGCGAGGGCGACGACGAGGACGCCGAGGTGTTCTACTCCGCCGCGCGCTGACCTCCCGGCGCGACGGTCAGGGGGCGGCGGGCCGCCCGTCGAGGTCGTAGGCGTCCTCGCCCCGGTAGAGCCGGGCCACGACCTCCTCGATGTCGGTCTCCCGCAGGTCGATGTGGCGCACGCCGTACCGTCCCGCCAGCTCGGCCACCACCGCGGCGGCGTTGGACGCGCGGGGCAGGCGCAGCCGCGATGCCGCGGGCCAGGTCGTCGGCCAGCCACCACGCTTGCAGGTCCACCGGGCGGTGCAGGTCGATCGCCACGTCCCCACTGCGGATCCGCTCGGTCAGCTCCATCCCGCCGAAGATCTGCACGGGGCCGATCAGCGCCTGGGTGAGGAAGCAGAACGTGACCGCGTCCGCGACGTCGTACCCGCCCAGCCCGGGACGCTCGTTCCACAGCGCGATGAGCAGGTAGGCGCGCAGGAAGCCGAAGACGGTGTTGGTCAGGGCCTCGGCGAAGGCGCTGAGCGGATAGGCGGTATGCCGACGGAACGCGTACCACGCGACCCACGGAAGCACCCCCACTTGCGGAGAGCATACGGAGGTTCGCGCAGCGAATCCATGGGGTGACCGCCGCGGGCCTCCGGGCCCCGCGCGGCGGGCCCGGAGGCTCGGGGTTCAGGCGGTCAGGGCAGCGGGGGCTTGCCGGGGGAGTAGATCCAGGTCTGGAAGAAGGCGTCCAGGTCCTGCCCGGAGACCCGCTCGGCCAGTGCCGTGAACTGCTCGGTGGTGGCGTTGCCGTACCGGTGCTCGGCCACCCACGTGCGCAGCAGCGAGAAGAACTTCCGGTCGCCGATCCGCTCGCGCAGGAACTGCAGCACCATCGCGCCGCCGTCGTACACGCGGTTGTTGAACATCGTGTCCCGCTTCGGATCGGCGATCACCACCGACCACCACGGCCGGTTCGCCGGGTCGGGGAACGGCCGCGCGTTGTAGGTCGCGCGGACCGCGTCGCGCACCGCCGTCCCGCCGTGCAGCTCGTTCCAGTACAGGTGGTTCCAGGTGGCGAAGCTCTCGTTCAGCCAGATGTCCTTCCACCGTGCCGGGGAGACGCTGTCGCCGAACCACTGGTGGGCGAGCTCGTGCGCGATCGTGGTGGTGTCGCGCACGGCCGAGTACACCGGCTTGCCCTGGGTCTCCAGCGAGAAGCCGAGCGGCTGCCCGTTGAAGCGGGCGTCGTCGGCGATGGCCCCGACGGTGCTGAACGGGTACCGGCCCCAGAGCCTCGTCCACAGGTCGGTGGCCTCGTTGGTGGTCTCGAAGAAGAAGTCCACCGCGTCGGGCTGGCCGGCGAGCAGGACCGGGTCGACGGCGGTGTAGTTGGGGGTGCCGAGCGGGGTGCGGCCCGTCCTGACCTCCCACTTGCCGATGTCCAGCGTGGTCAGGTACGAGGCCATCGGCCTGTCCTCGCGCCACTTGTACGTGGTCGCCCCGGTGGCCGAGGCGCGCCTGCTGAACGCGGCCCGCTCCTTCCTCGTCGAGACCAGCACCCCGTTCGTGACCACGCCCAGGCCCTCGGGCACGGTGACGGCGTAGTCGTAGGTGGCCTTGTCGCTGGGGTGGTCGTTCACCGGGAACCAGGTGGAGGGCCCGTTGGGCTCGGCGCCGACGAACGCGCCGTCCGGCGTGTGCAGGAACCCGTACGGTGACCCGAACACGATCGGCGACCCGACGATCGTCTGCGGGACGCCGCCGTAGGTGACGGCCGCCTTGAACGTGCGTCCCTTGCGCAGGCCCTTGCGCGGGGTGATGGTGAGCTCCTGGCCGCGCCGGGTGAAGGACGCCTTGGCGCCGTCGACGGTGACGCGTTCCACGTCCATCCCGGACAGGTCGAGGTTGAAGCTCGACAGGTTCTGGGTGGCCCGTGCCGTCATCGTCACGACGCCGTCGAGCTGGTCGAACTCGGGGTCGTAGGCGAGTTTCAGCGAGTAGTGCCGGGCGTCGTACCCGCCGTTGCCCTCAAGAGGGAAGTAGGGGTCGCCGACGCCGGGCGCGCCGGGGGTGAACCGGTGCTTGCCCGCGGGAGCGGCGGCGGTGGCGGGACCGGCGAGCAGGAGCGTGGTGACCCCTGCGGCGGCCAGCGCGACCGGTAACGTGCGCGGGGGGTGACGCATCGCCATGAGGATCCTCTTCTCGCGTCGTGGGCGATCGGATGACCCCAAGATCGTGAACCCGTCGGGGGATCCTGTCGATGGCGCTGCCGTTAGTGGCCAATTGGTGGCCGATTCGGAATAAGTCGGCGGAATCAGGGTGTGCGGCACCGAACCGCCGGAAGGCCCCTCCTCCGGGTGTAGGGACGGAGGAGGGGCCTTCGCATGCCGGCCGGGGCTGGGCCGGCATCTTCCCTGTGAGCCCGAGAACGGGTTCTGCAAGCCCGGTGTGACGGGTCCCGTGAGCCCGGCGGGACGAGGGAACGCCCAGAGGGGAGACGCCTGGACGGCGGGGGCGGGGGACGGGGCGGCGGCGCGCCCCGCCTCATGGCGTCAGTGGAACTGGGCCTCCTCGGTGGAGCCCTTGAGCGCCGTGGTCGAGGAGTCCGGCGCGATGGCCGTGCTCACCTGGTCGAAGTAGCCGGTGCCGGCCTCGCGCTGGTGCTTGACCGCGGAGAAGCCGCGCTTCACCGCGGCGAACTCACGCTCCTGCAGGTCGACGTAGGCGGTCATGCCCTCGCGGGCGTAGCCGTGCGCCAGATCGAACATGCCGTAGTTGAGAGCGTGGAAGCCGGCCAGCGTGATGAACTGGAACTTGTAGCCCATGTGGCCCAGTTCGCGCTGGAACTTGGCGATGGTCGCGTCGTCCAGGTGCTTGCGCCAGTTGAACGACGGCGAGCAGTTGTAGGCGAGCATCTGGTCGGGGTACTCGGCCTTGACCGCCTCGGCGAACTTGCGCGCCACCTCCAGGTCGGGCGTGCCGGTCTCCATCCAGATGAGGTCGGAGTAGGGCGCGTACGCCTTGGCGCGCGCGATGCACGGCTCGATGCCGTTGCGGACCCGGTAGAAACCCTCGGCGGTGCGCTCGCCGGTGAGGAACGGGTGGTCGCGCTCGTCCACGTCCGTGGTGATGAGGGTGGCGGCCTCGGCGTCGGTCCGCGCGACCACCAGGGTCGGGACGCCCTCGATGTCGGCGGCCAGCCGCGCGGTGTTGAGGGTCTTGACATGCTGCGAGGTCGGGATGAGCACCTTGCCGCCCAGGTGGCCGCACTTCTTCTCGGAGGCCAGCTGGTCCTCCCAGTGCACGCCCGCGGCACCGGCGGCGATCATGCTCTTCATCAGCTCGAAGGCGTTGAGGACGCCGCCGAAGCCGGCCTCGGCGTCGGCCACGATCGGGGCGAGGAAGTGGGTGTCGCCCTCGCCCTCGGCCCACTGCACCTGGTCGGCGCGCAGCAGCGCGTTGTTGATCCGGCGGACGACGGACGGCACCGAGTTGGCCGGGTAGATGCTCTGGTCGGGGTAGGTCTGCCCGGCCAGGTTGGCGTCCGCGGCGACCTGCCAGCCGGACAGGTAGATGGCCTTGAGCCCGGCCTTGACCTGCTGGACGGCCTGCATGCCGGTCAGCGCGCCGAGGGCGTGGACGTAGTCCTCCTCGTGCAGCAGCCGCCACAGGCGCTCGGCGCCGAGGCGGGCGAGCGTGTGCTCCTCCTGGACGGTGCCGCGCAGGCGGACGACGTCCTCGGCGGTGTAGGTGCGCTCGATGCCCTTCCAGCGCGGGTCGGTCTCCCATTGGCGCCGCAGCTCGTCGGCCGCGCCCTTGAGGCGACTCTCAGTCATGATCTTGCCCTTCTCTGTCGTCCCCTGGGTGCTTGCCCAGAACTATGCCCTGGGGACACCGCGCCGCCGAACCGATGAGTAACAGAAGTTCTGCGTTTTTTCCGCTATTCTCAACCTGTGGCGACCTTGCGACCAGAAGAACCCCTCAACTTGACGAGCGATGTCGACCTGGTCACCTTCGGGCAGCGTCTCCGGCATCTGCGCAAGGCGCGCGGCATGACGCTGTCGGAGCTCGGGGAGCGCGTCGGCCGGGCGCCGTCCCAGCTGTCCCTGCTGGAGAACGGGCGGCGCGAGCCCAAGCTGACGCTGTTGCAGTCGCTGGCCGCCGCGCTGGAGGTCCCGGTCGAGGAGCTGCTGCGCCGCCAGCCCCCCAGCCGCCGCGCGCAACTGGAGATCGCCCTGGAGGAGGCGCAGCGCGATCCGCTGTACCGATCGCTGGGGCTGTCCCACCTCAAGGTCGGCAAGCGGCTGCCCAACGAGGTCATCGAGCACATCCTGGCCTTGTACGGGGAGCTGAAGCGCAGCCGTACCAAGCCCACCGCCAGCCCCGAGGAGGCCCGCAAGGCCAACGCCGAGCTGCGCCGCCAGATGCGCGAGCGCGGCAACTACTTCGGCGAGATCGAGCGGCTGGCCGCGCAGACCCTGGACGCCGTCGGCTACCGTGGCGGCGCGGTGTCGCAGGGCATGCTGATGACACTGGTCAACCACTTCGGCTTCGGGCTCCAGTACGTCCAGGACCTGCCACGCTCTGTGAGGTCCATCACCGACCTGCGCAACCGGCGCATCTACCTGGAGCGTGAGCAGCTCGGCATGCACACGCCCCGCACCATCCTCTTGCAGACCCTGGGGCACATCGCCCTCGACCACGACGTGCCCAAGGACTTCGCCGACTTCCTGCGGCAGCGCGTCGAGGCCAACTACTTCGGCGCCGCGATGATGATGCCGGAACGGGCCGTCGTCCCCTACCTCCAGGAGGCCAAGGAGGCGCGCGAGCTGTCCGTGGAGGATCTCGCCGACGTGTTCTCCGTTTCCTACGAGATGGCCGCGCACCGCTTCACCAACGTGGCGACCCACCACCTGGGCCTCCAGTTGCACTTCACCAAGAACGACGAGAACGGCACCATCTACAAGGCGTACGCCAACGACGGGCTGGTCTTCCCCCAGGACGAGGACGGCGCGATCGAGGGCCAGCGGATGTGCCGCGAGTGGGCGGGCCGGCACGTGTTCCAGACCGCCGACCGGTTCTCGGTCTACTACCAGTACACCGACACCCCGACCGGGACGTACTGGTGCCTGTCGCACATCGACCCCAGCCACGAGCGCGACTTCGCGATCACCCTGGGCGTCCGGTACGAGGACTCCCGCTGGTTCCGCGGGAGAGAGACCACCAACCGGGTCAAGTCGGGTTGTCCGGACGGCGACTGCTGCCAGCGCCCCCCGGCCGAGCTGGCCGAGCGCTGGGAGGGCATGGCCTGGCCGTCGGCGCGGGCCCATTCGCACGTCCTGTCGGTGCTGCCGCCGGGCGCGTTCCCCGGCGTGGACGAGGCCGACGTTTACGCGTTCTTGGATCGGCATGCCGCCGGATGACCGATGTGTTGTGGGGACGTTAAGTTCTCGGGTCGGCTGCCATAGGCGCGTTCCAAGAGTGAATCAATCGCGCTGACATGGCGTTTCCTAGCTAAGGGAACATCTCGCCCGAAAGGGCGTTCCCCCGGACGGTCCCGACGGAAGGGAGATCGCGTGCTGCCTGAGGTCGCGTCATGGTGGCGCCGCCGTACCAGTGACTCGGCGGACTGGCCGCTCGACATCCTGCTCGCGGCGAAGGGCGCCACCCGCATCAGCGTCGTGCTGCCGGCCCGTGACGAGGAGGAGACGGTCGGGGGCATCGTCTCCGCCATCCGCACCGCTCTGGTCGAGCAGGCCCCGCTGGTCGACGAGCTCGTGGTGGTCGACTCGCGCTCCACCGACCGGACGGCCGAGGCCGCCGCGGCGGCCGGGGCCGAGGTGGTCGCACAGGACGCCGTGCTGCCCGAGATGGGACGCCTGTCGGGGAAGGGGGAGGCGCTCTGGAAGTCCCTGGCGGTCACGACCGGCGATCTGATCGTCTTCGTGGACGCCGATCTGCGCGCGTTCACCACGTCCTACGTGACCGGACTGCTGGGCCCGCTGCTCACCGACCCCTCGGTCGGCTATGTCAAGGGCGCCTACGAGCGTCCGCTGGGGCACGGCGAGAACCGGGTCGAAGGCGGCGGCGGGCGGGTCACCGAGCTGGTCGCCCGGCCACTGATCAACCTGCACTGGCCGCTGCTCTCGGGCGTCATGCAGCCCCTGGGCGGCGAGTACGCCGGCCGCCGCGCCCTGCTGGAACGGCTGCCGTTCGTCACCGGCTACGGCGTCGAACTCGGCCTGCTCCTGGACGTCTTCCAGGACGCGGGGCTGGACGCCATCGCCCAGGTGGACCTGGGCCGTCGTGAGCACGCGCACCAGTCCACCGAGGCGCTGGGCGCGATGTCGGCGCAGATCATGCTGACCGCCTGGTCACGGCTCCAGCGGCACGGCCGGATGCTGCCACTGGAGACGCCGTCGTCGGCGCTCACCCAGTTCCGCAGGGGGCCGGGCGGCTACGACATCAACGTCAACGATGTCAGCGTGGGCGAACGCCCGCCCATGGCCGAGGTGCCGGCGTACGCCGCGATGCGCCGGCCGGTTCCCTGAGACTCCCGCCGTCAAGGCCGGATCGCCCCTGTCACCAGGGACGATCCGGCCTTACCTTTGAGGCGTCCGCTCGGGGGCACGTCGATCTCCGCCACGCCAAGGTGCTACCGTTGGTAACACGGCCGTATTGGAGAGAGGGTCAATAACGATGACGAGCACCGAGGGCGCTCCGTTCTCCCTGGAACTGGGCGACGACCTGCGTGAGGTCCAGGGGTGGGTGCACGAGTTCGCCCGCGACGTGATCCGTCCAGCCGCCCAGGAGTGGGACGAGCGCGAGGAGACCCCATGGCCACTGATCCAGGAGGCTTCCAAGATCGGCCTTTACTCGCTGGACTTCTTCGCCACCCAATGGCTGGAGCCCACCGGCCTCGGCATCCCGGTGGCCTTCGAGGAGCTGTTCTGGGGGGACGCGGGCATCGCGCTGTCGATCGTGGGCACCGGGCTGGCCGCGGCGTCCATCGCGGCGGTCGGCACGCCCGAACAGACGGGCGAGTGGGTGCCGCAGATGTTCGGCACGCCCGATGACGTGAAACTGGGCGCGTTCTGCGCCTCCGAGCCGGACGCGGGCAGCGACGTGGGGGCCATCCGCACGCGGGCGGTCTACGAGGAGGCCAGCGACGAGTGGGTGCTCAACGGCCGGAAGACCTGGGCCACCAACGGCGGCATCGCCGACGTCCACGTGGTGGTCGCCTCGGTCCACCCGGAGCTGGGCAGCCGGGGCCAGGCCAGTTTCATCGTCCCGCCGAACACGCCTGGGCTGAAGCAGGGCCAGAAGTTCAGGAAGCACGGCATCCGCGCCTCGCACACCGCCGAGGTGATCCTGGACGACGTACGGCTGCCCGGCTCGCTGATCGTGGGCGGCAAGGAACGGTTCGACGAGCGCATCGCCCGGGTGCGCGAGGGCAAGAGCGCCAAGGCCCAGGCCGCCCTCAAGACGTTCGAGACCACCCGTCCGTCGGTCGGCGCGATGGCCCTCGGCGTCGCCCGCGCGGCCTACGACTACGCGCTGGAGTACGCCCGCGAGCGCGAGCAGTTCGGCCGGAAGATCGGCGACTTCCAGGCCGTCGCGTTCAAGCTGGCCGACATGAAATGCCAGATCGACGCGGCCAGGCTCATGGTGTGGCGGGCCGCCTGGATGGCCCGCAACGGCAAGGAGTTCACCAGCGCCGAGGGCTCCATGGCCAAGTTGATGGCCAGCGAGGCCGCCGTCCGCTGCACCGAGGAGGCCATCCAGATCCTCGGCGGCAACGGCTACACCCGCGAGTACCCGGTCGAGCGGATGCACCGCGACTCCAAGATCTTCACCATCTTCGAGGGGACCAGCGAGATCCAGCGCCTGGTCATCGGCCGCAGCATCACCGGCCTCCCCGTCCGCTGACCAGTGCGTTTGCCCTCCGCTTGGCACTCCCGCCACCCGGTGACGGGTCCGGGCCGACGAGACCTTTACCCGCGCGGTCCCTCTTTCGGGAGACGCCCGGTGGCCGATCATGGACGTGCCCGCCCCGAACACCACGATCGTCGATGAGCCCATGGGCCGCCCGCCCCCAACCTGACCTTGGAAGGCGCCACCGTGCTCGACGAGTGTCCTTGTGCCGCTCGACCACCGCGTGGGACGTCGGCCGGTGGGCCCGGCGTGGGGTGACACGGCGTGGTGGCGTACGGTGCTGCTCATGACGGCGGCGGAGGCGGCGAGCACGGGGTCGCGCCGCGATCCCGACCGGCGGCGCGCCCTGCTGGAGGCGGCCGACCGGGTGATCCAGCGGGAGGGCCCGGAGGCGTCCATGGCGTCCATCGCCGCCGAGGCCGGGATCAGCAAGCCGATCCTGTACCGCCACTTCGGCGACAAGAGCGGTCTCTACCAGGCGCTGGCCGAACGGCACACGCGCCGCCTGGTCGAGGGGATCCGCGCGGAGTTCTCCCGGTCCGACTCGGCCCGTGCCCGCGCCCGCTCCACCATCGACACCTACCTGGCGATCATCTCGGCCAATCCGAATCTGTACCGGTTCCTGATGCACCGGGCCAGCGCCGAGGACGCGGCCACCCACAGCGCGATGAGCACGATGATCCGCGGGGTGAGCCGGGAACTGGCCGAGGTGATGATCGCCGAGGGGGACGGGGCGGGCGGACCGATCGACCGCACCCGCGCCTACGTGTGGGGGCACGCGGTCGTCGGGATGGTACAGACGGCCGGGGACTGGTGGCTGGATCACGCCGGGGAGGTGCCCCGGTCCGTGGTGGTCGATACGCTGGCGGACCTGATCCTCGCCGGGTTCCCCCGGGACGCCGGCCCTGCGTGAGAAGCGCCCCCCATGAACAGCACCGAGGTGACCGTGCAGACCACCGACCCCCGCTCCGGCCCGCTGCCCGAACCCGCCGTCGTGTCCGACGAGCGCCCCTGGGGCGGCTTCGAGCGCTTCACGCTGAACGAGCCGTCCACGGTGAAGCTCATCCACGTACGGCCCGGACAGCGGCTCAGCCTCCAGCGCCACCGCGACCGCGACGAGCTGTGGGTCGCGCTGGACCCCGGCGCCGTCTTCGAGGTGGCCGGGCGCCGCTTCGAGCCCGAGGTGGGCGAGCGGGTCTTCATCCGCCGGGGCGAGACGCACCGGCTCGGCTCGTCGGGCCCGGCCGTGCGGGTCATGGAGATCGCCTTCGGGGACTTCGACGAGGACGACATCGAACGCCTCGACGACGCCTACGGCCGCGCCTGATGGACCTCGAACGGTTGGCCGGCCCTCTGGGCGAGGTGCTCGCCGCACGGTACGGGCCCGGCGCCCAGGTGCGCGGGCTCAGCCGGGCGCAGGGCGGCGCGTCCAGGGTGACCTGCGCGTTCGAGGTCGTGACGGCGGAGGGCCGGGCCCATCCCCTCATCCTGAGGCTCTCCACCCGTGGCGCCATGGCCGGTGCCCCGCTGACGCGCGAGGCCGAGCTGATGCGCGCCGCGGGAGCCGCCGGCGTGCCGAGCCCCGAGGTCATCGCGTCCGGAGGCGAGGATGGCCCGCTCGGCACCGAGTTCGTGGTGATGGAGCGGGTGGAGGGCGAGACCATCCCGCGCCGCATCCTGCGCGACCCCGCGCTCGCCGCGGCCCGCGCGCGGCTCGCCGGGCAGTGCGGGGAGATCCTCGCGGCCGTCCACCGCATCCCGGTGGACGCCGTCCCCGGGCTGGAACGCGACGACCCGTTGCGGCTCTGGACGGACATCCTGGACGGCATCGGCGAGCCGCACCCGGCCCTGGAGTTCGGGCTGCGGTGGCTGGAGCGCAACCGCCCGCCCCGGGTCACGCCCACCGTGGTCCACGGCGACTTCCGCAACGGCAACATCATCGTCGGCGAGGACGGCATCAGAGCCGTGCTCGACTGGGAACTGGCCCACCTCGGCGACCCCCTGGAGGACCTGGGCTGGCTGTGCGTGAAGGCATGGCGGTTCGGGGCCGAGCCGCCGGTCGGCGGCTTCGGCGCCTACGACCAGCTCATCGAGGCGTACGAGAAGGCCGGCGGCACCCGGGTCGACCGCGACGCGCTGCACTGGTGGGAGACGTTCGGCGTGACGCGGTGGGGCATCATCTGCGCCATGCAGGCGCGGCGCCACATGTCGGGCGGCGAACGCTCGGTCGAGCTGGCCACCCTGGGACGCCGCGTCGCCGAGAACGAGTGGGACCTGCTGCGGATGCTCCCGTAGCGGAACCGGCCTCGCTCTCCGCTCCGGGTGCGCGTCAGCGTAGCCCGAACTCCCAGTTGCGTCCCTTGCCGTACTCGCGGAGGATGCGGCGCGCGGTGGTGGTGATGTGCACCTCGTCCGGTCCGTCGAAGATCCGGCCCGCGCGGGCGTGCCGGTACATGTGGCCCAGCGGGGTGTCCTCGGTCAGGCCCTCCGCGCCGTGCACCTGGATGGCCCGGTCGATGACGTTGTGCAGCATCCGCGCCGCCACCACCTTGATGGCCCCGATCTCGACCCTCGCCTCCGATCCCAGGCCGTCGCCCGCCGAGTCGATCTTGTGGGCGGCGTGCAGGGTGAGCAGGCGGGACGCCTGGATCTCGGTGTAGGAGTCGAACACGTGCTGTTGCAGCAACTGCTTCTCGTGCAGCGGCCCGCCGAACGCCGTCCGCTGGTGCAGCCGCTCGCACATCAGGTCGAACGCGCGCTGCGCCTGGCCGAGGAACCGCATGCAGTGGAAGATCCGCCCCGGGCCGAGGCGCTCCTGCGCGATGACGAAGCCGTGCCCGCGCGGCCCCAGCAGGTTGCTCTCGGGGACGCGGACGCCGTCGTAGACCACCTCGCAGTGCCCGCCGTCCAGCCCGAGCACCGGGGTGTCGCGGACGATCGTGTAACCGGGCGTGTCCGTCGGCACCAGGATCATGCTGAACGACAGGTACGGTGAGGTGTCCTCCGGCTCGGTGCGGCACATGACCGTGGTGTAGGCCGCCATGTTCGCCGCCGTGGTGAACCACTTGCGTCCCCGGATCACCCACTCGCCGCCTTCCAGCGTCGCCGTCGTGGTGAGCTGGGTCGGATCGGAGCTGGAGATGCCCGGCTCGGTCATGGCGAAGCTGGGGAAGGTCTCGCCTCGCACCAGCGGCCCCAGGAACCTCTCACGCTGGGCCTCGCTGGCGTACCGGTGCAGCATGAGCGAGTCCTGGAGGGTGTAGGTGCCCAGCGCCAGCTGCCCGTATTCGCTGCGTCCCTGCACCTCGTTCACGTACACGTAGTCCAGGAACGACAGGCCGCCACCGCCCAGTTCCTTGGGGTGGCCCAGCGCCCACAGCCCTTCCTGCTTGGCCTCGCGCTGGAGCCCGGCCAGCGCCTCCGCGGCCTCCTCGCCGCCCTTGTGCAGGACCGGCTCGGCGGGCTCCACCCGCTCGGTCATGAACGCGTACACCGCGTCCCGCACGGGACGTACGGACGCGGGGACCTCGAAGCTCATCGGCGCTGCCTCTCCAGGATCGTCCGGCTGCCCCCACCCTGCTACCGAATGCCGTTCTGTGGCAAGCGCGCCGCAGACCTAGGATCGCCTCCGTGACACCACCCCATGACGCGCCCTCCGCCCGCGAGCTGGTGGAGGCGGTTCGTGAATTCTTGGAGAACGACGTGGCGGGCGCGCTGTCCGGCCGCGCCCGCTTCCACGCGCTGGTCGCGGTGAACGCGCTGTCGATCGTGGAGCGGGAGATGGAGCTGGGCGCGGGCCAGGCCGAGCGGCACCGGGCACGGCTGGCCGCGCTGGGCTTCGCGGACGACGCCGAGCTGGCCGCGGCGATCAGGGCGGGGGAGATCGACGGCCGCGCCGCCGAGGTCAAGGACGTGCTGGTGGAGACCGTCCGGGACAAGCTGCTGGTCGCCAACCCGCCGTACCTGGAGTCCTGAGCTGGTACGGGCGCCCCGGGCCACCCGCTCCGGCTTCCGCCCGGGACGTCACACCGTGCGGTCGGCGGCGGTCTTCGGCTCGTGCCGGACGTCGTCGGGGGAGTCCAGCTCCCGCGTCCAGGCGGCGAACTCGACCAGGATGCCGTCGGGGTCCTTGAAGTAGATCGAGCGCACGAACACCCCGTCGTGCATCTCCCGCGCCACGCCGAACTCGCTGTCGTCGTGGTTGAGCAGGGTGCCCACGTCGATGCCCTTGGCGATCAGCCGGTCCCGGTACTCCTCGATCCTCTCCGGCGGCACGTCGAAGGCGATGTGGTTCATGGACCCGACCGCCGACAGCAGCTCGCCCCGGTCCGGGAGGTTCTTCGGGGCCGACACGCCGGGCACGCCCTCGGGCGCGTCCGGGAACCAGAAGAACGCCAGCGCGTTCCCGCCGCCGCAGTCGAAGAAGAAGTGCTGGCCCCAGCCCATGGGCAGCTCGATCGTCTTGATCAGCGGCATGCCCAGCACGCCCTGGTAGAAGTCGACCGTTCGCTTCATGTCGCTGCACACCAGCGCCACGTGGTTCACCCCGCGAAGCTCGAACTCGGGGTTCTTCCGGTCCATGAGCGGGCCCTTCGTAAGCGATCCCTTGCAACCTCATCATGGCAAGAGGCGACCCGTATGCAAACCCCGGTCCCCGGCCGCGGTGCTTGGACGCCGGCCCGCGAGCCCGGTACGCTCTGTGCATGCGAACCGTGAACCGCCCTCATCAAGACTGGTGGTGGCGCCGCTAAGGCGGCGCCGGTTCGAGCATTCCGACATCCAGGCGACCGCCCTCACCCGGCGGTCGCCGCCGTCTCTCCGCGGCCGGCCAGGGTCGAGGGCCTGACACCTTGAGGGGCCACCGCGGTGGAGACCGTCCCAGAAGGATCGCGCCCACAGCGATCCAGCACTCAGCCATCCGACACAGAGCGATCCACCATTGAAAGCGCCATCGAAGGCGCCATCGAAGGGCCTGAAGGGTCGCGGCACGGCGAGTACGTGACGGCCGGGGGCGTGCGGGTGATCCGCACGGCCGTCCCGGTCGACCCCGAGCGCAAGTCCGACGCGCTGAACGCCCTCGTCGCCGCGCTGGGGGAGCGGCGCGGCGGCGTGCTCAGCTCCGGCATGGAGTATCCGGGCCGCTACAGCCGCTGGCACATGGGCTACCGCGACCCCTGCCTGGAGGTCGTCGCGCGTGGCCGCACGGTCACCGCGCGGGCCCTCAACGAGCGGGGCCGGGTGCTGATCCGCGCGATCGGCCCCGTCCTGCGCGGCACCGGGGAGACCCGCGCCGACGAGCCCGGACGGGTCGAGGTGTTCGTCCCGGAGAGCGGGGAGTTCTTCACCGAGGAGGAGCGCAGCCGCCGGCCCACCGTCTTCACCGCCCTGCGCGCCGTGATCGACCTGTTCCGCTGCGACGACCCCCACCTCGGCCTGTGGGGGGCGTTCGGGTACGACCTGTCGCTCCAGTTCGAGCCGCTGCGCACGCGCCTGGAGCGCCCCGCCGACCAGCGCGACCTCGTGCTGCACCTGGCGGACGAGCTGATCGTCGTGGACCGGAAGCTGGAGATCTCCCACCGGGTGTCCTACGACTTCGTGGTGGACGGGACGAGCACCGCCGGCCTTCCCCGCGAGACGGAGCCGACGCCCCTCACCACGGCCGCCGAGCTGCCGCCGCAGCCCGTCCCCGGCGCGTACGCGCAGATGGTCCGGGAGGCCAAGGAGAAGTTCGTCCGCGGTGACCTGTTCGAGGTGACCCCCGGGCACGCGATGTACGGGCGCTGCGACTCGCCCTCGGCGTTCTTCGAGCGGCTGCGCGAGACCAACCCCGCGCCGTTCGAGTTCCTGTTCAACCTGGGCGAGGGCGAGCACCTGGTCGGGGCGTCGCCGGAGATGTTCGTCCGGGTGACCGGGGACCGGGTGGAGACCTGCCCGATCGCCGGGACGATCCGCCGTGGCGGCGACCCCCTGGAGGACGCCGAGCAGATCCGCGCGATCCTGTCCTCGGCCAAGGACGAGTCCGAGCTGACCATGTGCACCGACGTGGACCGCAACGACAAGTCGCGGATCTGCGTCCCCGGCAGCGTGAAGGTGCTGGGCCGGCGGCAGATCGAGCTGTACTCGCGGCTGATCCACACCGTCGACCACATCGAGGGGCGGCTGCGTCCCGGGTTCGACGCGCTGGACGCGTTCCTCACGCACATGTGGGCGGTCACCGTCACCGGCGCGCCCAAGACCTGGGCGATGCAGTTCATCGAGGACCACGAGGACGCGCCGCGCCGCTGGTACGGCGGCGCCGTCGGGTTCGTGGGCTTCGACGGGTCGATGAACACCGGGCTCACGCTGCGCACCGCCCAGATCAAGGACGGCGTCGCGACCGTCCGCGCGGGGGCCACGCTGCTGTACGACTCCGACCCCGAGGAGGAGGAGCGGGAGACCCACCTCAAGGCCAGCGCGCTGCTCCAGGCGCTGGCCCAGTCACAGGCGGGGACGGCCGGGGGCGGCACGGCGGAGCCGGACGGCGCGGAGGACGAGCGGGCGGGGGAGGGCCTCAAGGTCCTCGTGGTCGACCACGAGGACTCCTTCGTCAACACCCTGGCCGACTACTTCCGGCAGCAGGGCGCCGAGGCGGTCACGCTGCGGCACGGCTTCCCGCTGCGGATGCTGGACGAGCTCGCCCCCGACCTGGTCGTGCTGTCGCCGGGCCCGGGACGCCCGGAGGACTTCGCCACCGCGGCGCTGCTGGACGCCCTCGACGAGCGGGGCCTGCCGGTGTTCGGGGTGTGCCTGGGCCTCCAGGCGATGGTGGAGCACGCGGGCGGCGAGCTGGCGTTGCTGCCCGAGCCGTCGCACGGCAAGCCGGGCCGGGTGCGGGTGTGCAGTGGCGAGCTGCTGGAAGGGCTGCCGGAGGAGTTCACCGCCGCGCGCTACCACTCGCTGCACGCCACCCCGGAACGGGTGAAGGGCTACCAGGTCACGGCGCTGACCGGGGACGTCGTGATGGCCATCGAGGACCCCGAGCGACGGCGCTGGGCGGTGCAGTTCCACCCCGAGTCGATCCTCACCGCGACCGGGCGGGCGGGGCACCGGATCGTGGCGAACGCGCTGCGGCTGTGCCGCGCGCCGGCCGCCGTTCCGGCCACGACGAAAAGGTAGAAACGGGCATCCTCCCTTGGTCCGGCGTTTACCGGGCGCGGGGCGGGGGACCCCGCGCCCATGCTCACCTTGCTCTGGCTCATCGCGGTAGTCCTGATCGTCGCCGGTATCTACGTCATCATCGCCCGGCGCGAGCTGATCTTCGGCATCGTGCTGATCGTGCTCGGCTTCCTGGTGGGGCCGGGCGGTGTCAGCATCTTCAATCCCTGACCGGCGCCCAGCGCCCGCCCTCCCTCCCCGAGACCACCCGCCCGGACGGATGTCCGGGCGGGCGCCGTTTCGGGACTCCGGCGGCGGGAGAAGGACGCTGGGCAAACGGCGAGAAAAGCTGACACGATCTGTCAGGTCTGGCTGCCAGCATTTTCGTCATGAGCGAGAACACGAATGACGGCCGCCCGCTGGCCGGGAAGATCGCCCTGGTCGCGGGGGCGACGCGCGGCGCCGGGAGGGGCACCGCCGTGGAACTGGGCGCCGCGGGCGCCACCGTCTACTGCACCGGCCGTTCCACCCGGGAGCGGCGCTCGGAGGTGGACAGGCCGGAGACCATCGAGGAGACCGCGGAACTGGTCACCGCGGCCGGGGGCGAGGGCATCCCGGTCCGGGTGGACCATCTCGACCCCGCGCAGGTGACCCGGCTGGTCGAGCGGATCGACGCCGACCACGGCCGGCTCGACATCCTGGTGAACGACATCTTCGGCGCCGACCACCTCTGGAACTTCCGCGAGAAGCTGTGGGACCGCCCGGTCGAGGACGGCCTGCGGCTGCTGCGCCTGGGCATCGACACCCACGCCATCACCAGCCACCGCGCGCTGCCGTTGATGATCAAGAACCCCGGCGGGCTGGTGGTCGAGATGACCGACGGGACGGCCGAGTCCAACGCCTCCTACCGCTGGGAGTCCGGCTTCTTCTACGACCTGTGCAAGTGGGCCGGGATCCGGATGGGGATGACCCTGGCCGAGGAGATCAAGCCGTACGGCTGCACCGCCGTGGCCCTCACGCCGGGCTGGATGCGGTCGGAGGCGATGCTGGACTCCTTCGGCGTCACCGAGGACAACTGGCGGGACGCGACACAGGTCGAGGAGCACTTCGCGATCTCCGAGACGCCCGCGTTCACCGGGCGGGCCGTGGTCGCGCTGGCCTCCGATCCCGACCGGCACCGCTGGAACGGGCGGTCGCTGTCCAGCGGCGGCCTGGCCCAGGAGTACGGGTTCACCGACGTCGACGGCAGCCGCCCGGACGCCTGGCGCTATGCCATGGAGGTCCAGTGGGCGGGCAAGCCCGCCGACGTCACGGGGTACCGCTGAGACATCGGGGGTCCCGCCGGGTCACGGGGCGCCGGCCGGGTCACGGGGCGCCGCCGGAGGGGCGCCGGTAGAGGGCGGCGACGCCGGCCGCGGTGGCGGCGATGAGCTCGCGCAGCTCGGGCGGGTCCAGCACCTCGACCTCCGTCCCGAGCCGCAGCAGCTCATGGCAGGCCACCTCGGGGAACTCGATCGGCAGGGTGGTGGTCACCCACCCGTCGGCGTCGGGTTCCCCGGCGTCCTCCAGCGCGCGGCGCGCCGCGTACGGCTCGACCGCGTACCGCAGCAGCCGCCGCCCGCGCGGGCCGAGCCGGATGGTGATCTCCTCCCGCAGCAGCGACCGCAGGAAGTCCTCGGCCTGGGCCGCCCAGTGACCGGGCAGGTCGAAGTCCTCGTCCCTGTCGAAGCGCCGCCCGGCCGGGCGCAGGTCGTCGATCCGGTCCACGCGGTAGGTGCGGTGCCGGCCGCCGGCCTTGGCGACCAGGTACCAGGTGCCGTTCTTCAGGACCAGCCCGTACGGCTCCACCGTGCGCACGCCATCGCCGTCCGCGCCGGATGCGCCGGAGGCGCCGTCCCCGCCGGACGCGCGTGCGCGCCGGTAGCGGAACTCGACCACCTCGTCATGCCAGACCGCCCGGGTCAGGTCGCGCAGGACGGGCGGCGGGCCGGACTCGCCGAACCAGCCGGGGGCGTCCAGGTGGAAGCGGCGGCCCGCGCGCTCGGGGGCGTCCCGCAGACCCGGCGGGAGCGCCGCCAGCACCTTGAGCTCCGCCGCCGCCACCGCGTCGGCGAGGCCCATGTCCTCGGCCGGTCCCGGCAGCCCGGCCAGGAACAGGGCCTCGGCCTCCTCCCTGCTGAGGCCGGTCAGCCGCGTCCGGTACCCGCCGACGAGCCGGTACCCGCCGCCCCTGCCGTGCTCGGCGTACACCGGGACGCCGGCCGCCGACAGCGCCTCCACGTCCCGGTAGACCGTCCGCTCCGAGACCTCCAGCTCGCGGGCCAGCTCGGCGGCGGTCATCGACTCCCGCGACTGGAGCAGGAGGACCAGGGAGATCAGCCGGGACGCACGCACCCACCCATTCTTACATTTTCGTGTTAGAAAGCGGGAATGCCGCTGTCGCGGGCGGTGAGCCGGTTGCTAGCGTCGCCGCGTGACCACAATGATCGAACCCTCGCTGACCGCGTTCATCGACGCGCTCCCCAAGGTCGAGCTGCACGTCCACCTCGTGGGTTCGGCCTCCGTCGCCACCGTCCTCGAACTGGCCCGGCGGCATCCCGACGGCCCGGTCCCCACCACCGAGGACGAGCTGCGCGACTTCTACGCCTTCCGCGACTTCCCGCACTTCGCCGAGGTGTACGAGTCGGTGTCCAGCCTGGTCAGGACGCCCGACGACGTCGCCACGCTGGTGCTGGGCACGGCACGCGACCTGGCCGCGCAGAACGTCCGGTACGTGGAGCTGACCGTCACCCCGTACACGCACCAGCGCGCCGGGATGGCCATGCCGGCGATCACCGAGGCGCTCGACCGCGCCGCGGGCGAGGCGCTCTCCCTGCACGGCGTCGAGCTGGCCTACATCTTCGACATCCCCGGCGAGTTCGGTGCCGAGGGCGCCGCCGCCACCACCGAGCACGCGCTGCGGCACCCGCCGCGGGCGCTGGTCGGCTTCGGCCTCGCGGGCATCGAGCAGATGCGCCCGCCGTACCGGGACGACTTCCGCGCCGCGTTCCGCGCCGCCCGCGACGCCGGCCTGCGCAGCCTCCCGCACGGCGGCGAGATGACCGGTCCGGAGACGATCTGGGAGGTCATCGACGGCCTCGGCGCCGAGCGGATCGGGCACGGCCTCAGCTGCCTCCAGGACCCGCGGCTGGTCGCGCACCTGCGCGAGACGCAGATCCCGCTGGAGGTGTGCCCCACGTCCAACGTCTGCACGGGCCAGGTCGAGAGCCTCGGCGCGCACCCGCTGCCGCGGATGCTGGAGGAGGGCCTGTTCGTCACGCTCAACAGCGACGACCCGCCCATGTTCGACACCTCGCTGACCGGCGAGTACCGCGCCGCCGCCGAGGTCTTCGGGTTCGGCCGGGACGAGCTGGCCGCGCTCGCCCGCAACGCCGTCATCGCGTCCGGCCTCGACGAGAAGGGCAAGCGGGCCATCCTGGACGAGATCGACGCGCTCCCTTAGCGCGTGCGCGTCCCTAGCGAGGCTCCACCTCGACGCGGGTGTCGTGGAAGGTGGGGCCGCCGCCCAGGTCGGTGTCGTGCTCGTTCACCACGGAGTTGGCGTTGGCGCCGCCGGAGAACTTCGCCCAGTGCCCCTTGGACGTCGCGACGACGCCTGGGCGCACCCTGTCGGTGACGTCCAGCACCGCCTCGAATTCGCCCCGGTCGTTGTGGACGCGCACGCGCCGCCCGCTCTCCAGGCCGCGGGCCGCCGCGTCCACGGGGTGCATGCGCAGGGACGGGCCGTCCCCGGAACGGCGGCGCAGCTCCTCGTTGTTGCCGAACACCGTGTTGAGGAAGTGGTGCGACGCCGCCGAGATCAGCGCCAGCGGGTAGCGCGCGGCGCGTTCGGGATCGGTGACCTCGGCCGGCGGCGTGTAACCGGCGACCGGGTCGAGCCCGGCCCCCGCGGCGCGCCGCGAGACGAACTCCAGCTTGCCCGACGGCGTCGGGAAGCCCTCGGCGTACGGCAGGAACGGGTCGGGCACCGCCAGCCGCACGAACCCTTCCTTGCGGAGCCGGTCGAGGGTGATGCCCTCCAGGTAGGGGTGGCCCGACGCCAGCGCCTGCTCGGCCAGGCGCTCGTCGGAGTCCTGCAGCGCCGGGTCGTCCAGCCCCATGCGCAGGGCCAGGCGGCGGAAGGTCTCCGTGGTGGACAGGCACTCGCCCGGCGGCGCGACCGCGGGCTCGTTCCAGGCCAGGTAGAGATGGCCGTACCCCTCGTGCAGGTCGGCGTGCTCGTGCTGCATCGTCGCGGGCAGGACGATGTCGGCGTAGTCGGCGGTGTCGGTCGGGAACTGCTCCAGGACCACGGTGAACAGGTCGTCCCTGGACAGCCCCTCGCGGACCCGGTTCTGGTGGGGCGTGCTGCCCACCGGGTTGGCCGCGATCACGAACAGCGCCTGGACGGGCGGGTCGTCCGCCTCCAGAAGCGCCTCGCCGAGCCGGCTCATCGACAGCACGCGGCGCGGACCGCCGGTGTAGAGGTCGTCGCGGAACAGCGCCCGGCGGTTCAGCCGGGCATGGCCCGAGGTCGAGAACGACAGTCCGCCGCCCCGCCGCGCCCAGTCGCCCGTCACGCCGGGGACGCACGCCAGCGTCCGCAGCGCCGACCCGCCGCCCGCGTGCCGTTGTACGCCCTGCGTGGCGCGGATCGCGGTGGGCCGCGTGCGCGCGATGCGCTCGCCGAGCGCGACGATCGCCTCCTCGGGCACTCCCGTGACGGCGGCGGCGCGGGACGGCGTGAACTCCTCGATCCGCTCCCGGAACCGCGGCCAGCCCAGCGTGTGCCGTTCCAGGAACTCCTTGTCCTGCGCGCCGAGACCGACGACCACGTTCAGCAGGCCGAGGGCCAGCGCCGCGTCCGTGCCCGGCAGCGGCGCCAGGTGCTCGTCGGCCTGGGCGGCGGAGCGGGTCAGCACGGGGTCGATCGCCACCAGGTACGCGCCCGCGCGCCGCGCGGCCTGCACGAACGTCCACACGTGGTGGCCGCTGGTCAGGGGGTTCGAGCCCCACAGGATGATCAGCCGGGCATGCGCGAGGTCCTCGGGGTCCATGCCGCCGCCCCGCCCGATCGTGTACCGCAGCCCGGTCGTGCCCGCCGCCGAGCAGATGTTCGCGTCGTGGCCGGAGGCGCCGAGCGCGTTGAACAGCCGCCGCCCCGCGAAGCCCTCCAAGCCCTGGAGATAGCCGAGCGTGCCGGTGCCCCAGTACGGCCAAATCGCCTGGCCGCCGTGCTCCTCGATGATCCGGTGGAGGCGGCCGGCGATCTCGTCCAGCGCCTCGTCCCAGGTGATGCGCTCGAACCGTCCCTCGCCCTTGCGGCCGACGCGGCGCAGCGGGTACAGGATCCGGTCCGGCTGGGACGCGCGCTCCAGCCACCGGTTGACCTTGGTGCACAGCGCGCCCCTGGTGTAGGGGTGGTCGGGGTTGCCGCGCAGCTCCACCGCCTCGCCGTCCCGTACGGTCACCACCCACGAGCAGCCGTCCGGGCAGTCCAGCGGGCACGCGCCCAGCACCTTCAGCTCCGTCACGACCCCAGTCTGCGGCATGAGCTCCAGGAGTGTCACCCGCCGACGCCCCTGACATCGCGGTGCCCGGGGCGGTGTCGCCAACTCCGTCCCGACCTGGTTTCCTTGGGACGGCATCCCTCAAGGGGTGAACGTGACGCATGGGGGAGATGACAGCGTGAAGAGCGTCGAGCCAGAGGTGTACCTGGTCGCACGTCCGGAGCTGGACTACAACGAGGTGGCCCGCTATCTGCGCGATGTCGGCGGCGAGTCCTGGCTCGGGCGGCTCGACCGGGGGGAGCTGGACGCCGAGCTCAACGACCCGCAGAACCTCGCGGAGTTCGCCGGCCGGCTGTGCTACCGGTCCTGGGAGCCCGGTCTCAACCCCAACGTCACCAGGATCCGCACCGACCAGGACGCGTATCTGAAGAACATCCTGCGCAGCATGCACGGGTCGGTGCTGGAGCACATCAGCTTCAGCTTCGTCCTGCACAACGTCAGCCGCGTCCTGACCCACGAGCTGGTGCGGCACCGCCCCGGTACGGCGATCTCCCAGGAGTCCCTGCGCTTCGTGCGGCTCCAGGACATCCCGTTCTGGTTCCCCGAGTGGGCCCGCGAGGACGCCGAGCTGATGAAGCGGGCCACCGCGCTCCTGGAGCAGATGGAGGAGTTCCAGGGCTGGATGGCCGCCCGCTTCGGGCTCGATGACGAGGGCGTCCCGTTCGCGGAGAAGAAGCACAAGACGTCGTTCATGCGGCGCTTCGCGCCCGAGGGCGTCGCCACCGGGCTGGTCTGGACGGCCAACGTCCGCACCCTCCGGCACGTGATCGAGAACCGCACGGCGCCCGGCGCGGAGGAGGAGATCCGGCTGCTGTTCGGCCGGGTCGGCGAGGTGATGCGGCGCGAGGCGCCCGCCCTGTTCGGCGACTACGAGATCGAGGACGGCGCCTGGATCCCCAAGTGGCGCAAGGTCTGACGAGCCTGTGAACGAGACCGGCGTCACACGGGATCGATCCGCGCGAGATTGGGCCTGGGCGTAAGGCGCCGTTTACGCCAGGTTGGGCGCATGCCTGACATCACCGTCCCCGCAGGGGCTCAGGAGCTGCCCGCCTACCTCGCCGTCCCGGAGGGGGAGGGCCCGTGGCCGGCCGTCGTCGTCGTGTTCGAGGCGTTCGGCGTGAACGAGGACATGCGCGCCCAGGCCGACCGTCTGGCGGGCCGGGGCTATCTGGCCGTCCTTCCCGACTTCTACAACGGGGCGCCGTGGCTGCGGTGCGTCCGTTCCGCGATACGCCAGCTGTTCGCGCGGCGCGGGCCCATGTACGACCACATCGAGGCCGCCCGCGCCTGGCTCGCCGCCCGGGACGACTGCACGGGACGGGTGGGCGTGATCGGCTTCTGCATGGGCGGCGGGTTCGCCCTGGTGGCCGCCGCCAAGTACGACTTCCAGGCCGCCTCGGTGAACTACGGCATGCTGCCCCGCGCGCTGCCCGAAGCGCTGGAGGGCGCCTGCCCCGTCGTCGCGAGCTACGGCGGCCGCGACCGCTCGCTCCGGCGCGCCGCGGCCAAGCTCGACCGCGCCCTGACCGAGCTGGACGTGCCGCACGATGTGAAGGAGTACCCGGACGCGGGGCACAGCTTCCTCACCGGCAGCCGCACTCCGGCGCCGATGAGCCTCCTGTCCAAGGTCGTCATGGGGCACGGTCAGGGCCGTGACGCCGCCCCCGAGGCTTGGGAGCGCATCTTCGCCTTCTTCGACACCCATCTCGCCAAGAACGGATCTACAACGTAAAGGCCACGGCCTCGGCGCCCCGGCACGGCCGCCGCTCAGGACCCGGCCAGGACGGCCTGGGTCTGGGTGACCTGGGCGATCCGGCGTTCGGCGTCGTCGTACAGATCCGTCTGGACGACGAGGAAGCGGCGGCCGGTGTGCAGGGGCCGGGCGATGCCGCGGACGGTCCCCGAGCGCACGCCGCGGAAGAAGTTGGTCTTGGACTCCACGGTGGTGGTGCTCGCGCCTTCGGGGAGGTTGAGGAACGCGCAGACGGCGCCGAGGCTGTCGGCGAGCGCCATCAGGGCGCCGCCGTGCATCGTCCCGCCCGCGGTGCAGCGGCCGGGTGCCCAGGCCAGCCGCCCCGTGACCTCGCCGGGCGCGGCGGCGTCGATCTCCACGCCCAGCGTGCGGGCGAACGGCATGGCGTCGAGGAGCTGGTCCGTCGTCATCTCGGTCCCTCTCGCGTGTCGGGTTCTCCTGGCGGGTCACCCTGCCCGGGGTGTGCGGGTCCGGTCCATGACGTGGGAGGTAATCGCCGCCATGACATCGGCTGGATACCGTCGGGGGCGTGACGACGATGACGACCTCGCTGAGTGACGTGCGGCCGGTCGGGGAGCAGTTGCGGGCCTGGCGGCAGAGGCGCCGGCTGAGCCAGCTTGAGCTGGCCTCCGACGCCGGTGTCTCGACGCGGCATCTGAGCTTCGTGGAGACGGGGCGGTCCTCGCCGAGCCGGGAGATGGTGCTGCGGCTGTCGGAGCACCTGGACGTGCCGCTGCGCGATCGCAATCTGCTGCTGGTGGCGGCCGGGTTCGCGCCGGTGTACTCCGAGACCTCGATCGAGGAGCCGCGGATGGATTCGGTGCGGGAGGCGCTGCGCCAGGTGCTGCGGGGCCACGAGCCCTTCCCGGCGGTCGTGGTGGACCGGTTCTGGAACCTGATCGAGGCCAACGCGGCGGCCGCGCTGTTCATGGAGGGGGCGCCGCCGGAGCTGCTGGAGCCGCCGCTGAACGTGCTGAGGCTCAGCATGCATCCGGAGGGCATGGCGCGGAACATCCTCAATCTGGCGGAGTGGCGCGCGCACATGATCGACCGGGTGCGTCGTCATGTGGCGCTGACCGCGGACCCGGCGCTGGCACAGCTGTACCGGGAGCTGCGCGAGTACCCGGAGCCGGTGGAGGGGCCCGCGCCGCCGCCGTCCGGCGGGGAGGTGGTGGTGCCGCTGCGGATCCGGTCGGGGGATGCCGAGCTGTCGTTCTTCAGCACGATCGCCACGTTCGGCACACCCGTGGACATCACGGTGGCGGAGCTGGCGATCGAGGCGTTCTATCCCGCGGACGCGGCCACGACGAGGTTCCTGAAGGAGCGCGGCGGCTGGTGAGCGGCGGTGGGCGGCCCGTCATGGGGGCTCGATCGGGTCGTGGTGGACGTGCTCGGGCGGGACGCCGAGGTCGCTCAGGACGCCGGCGGCGGTCCTGACCATCCCGGCGGGACCGGCGAGGTAGACCTCGTGGCGGCGGGGGTCGGCGAACCGGCCGAGCACGTCGGGCAGGCCGCCGCGGATCCCCGGGTAGCCGGGGTCGTCGGAGATGACGGGGGTCACCTGGAGCCGGGGCCAGGCTGCGGCGAGCGCCCGCAGGGAGTCGATGTCGTACAGGCCGTCCTGGGTGCGGGCGCCGACGAGGAGGTGGACGGAGCGGTCGCGGGCGGAGGTGGCGGCCTGCTCGGCGATGGCCTTGAGGGGAGCGAGGCCGGTGCCGCCCGCGACCAGGAGGAGGTCGCGGCCGCCGGTGCCGCCGAGGGTCATGGTGCCGTCCGCGGAGCCGAGCAGGACGGTGTCGCCCGGCGTGGTGTGGCGGACCAGCGTCCCGCTCACCCAGCCGCCGGGGACGGCCCGTACGTGGAGGTGGAGGGTGCCGTCGGGGCGGGGCGCGCCGGCGGGCGAGTAGGGCCGCCACACCCTGGCCCAGCGTCGGACCTGGACGGGGACGTACTGGCCCGGTTCGTACGGCAGGGGGCGGTCCGGGCGGAGGGTGAGCACGGCCAGGTCGGCGGCGCGGCGGTCGTGGGCGGTGACCTCGGCGACCCACCAGGCCGGTGCGAGGGCCGCGTCGCGTTCGGCGGCGGCGATCATCAGCTGGGAGGCGGACCGGTACGCGATCGTCCAGGCGGTCTCGGTCTCGGCCGTCCAGGCGGTCCCGCCGAACCTGCGCAGCGTCGCGATGAGGGCCGCGCCCATGAGGGGGTAGTGCTCGGGCAGCACGCCGAACTTGCGGTGGCAGCGGCCGAGTCGGGCGAGCGTGCGGTCCAGCGCGGCGGGGTCGTCCAGGCTGCCGACGATCGCGATGAGGGCGCGGAACATGCGGTCGCGCTGCCGGTCCATGGCGGGCGGGAACAGGTCCCGCAGCCGGGGGTCGGAGGCGAACAGCCGGCCGTAGAAATAGCCGGCCGCCTTCTGTGCGACGGGTTCGATCCAGTCGAGGCTTTCTTTCGCGACGCGCGCTTCCCATGGCATAGGCCAGCCGCCTTCTCAGCCGTCGGGTACGGCGCCGGAACTCCCGGCGCCCTTGACAGTCCCCCGTGCTGTCCGGCTTTGTGAGAGTTTCGCATCGGGAGCCGCGGTCCTCAACCGGTTCGGGGCAGGTGGCGCGGCCGGGCGGCGTTCCGTACGCCTTTACGAATTTCGCTGGATTTCTGGTTACTCGTCGGGGGTACAGATACTTGTCGGTATCGATCGGAATCGCCCGAATGATTGTGGAAGGTCGGGGGAATTCCTCCCGGTATCGGCAGTTTTGCATGGCGTACGGGTGCGTGCCGGCGATGATCTTTCGCCTTCGGCGGTGGAAAAATCTCTACCCGGGCGGTGCGGGCTCGACGTCGGCCCCCGCCCGCCCGTCCAAGGCGGATCCGCTCCCTTCACCCTGCGCGACGGGGGTCCATGCGGCAAGCTGGCCGAGGGGGGAGGCGCACTACGGGAGGGATAAGCATGCGAGAGGCCACCCTGGGGGCGCCGGGCGATCCCGGCGGCACCGCCAACGCTCCACCGCTCATCGGCATCACCGCCTACCTCGAACCGGCCCGCTGGGGCGTGTGGGTACGGGAGGCGGCCCTGCTGCCCGCCCCGTATGTGCGCGCGGTGGAGCGGTCCGGGGGCGTCCCCGTGCTGGTGCCGCCGCTGGCGGGCCTGGGCGGGACGCGGACCCTGCTGCACGGGCTCGACGGGATCGTGTTCGCCGGCGGCGGCGACGTGGACCCGCGGCTGTACGGGGCCGAGCGGCACGCCGAGACCGGCCCGCCGCAGCCGCACCGCGACCGGTTCGAACTGGCGCTGGTCCGTGCCGTGGTGGACGCCGACCTGCCGTTCCTGGCGATCTGCCGTGGGATGCAGGTGCTGAACGTGGCGCGCGGCGGCGCGCTCGTCCAGCATCTGCCGGAGGCGGTCGGGCACGAGCGGCACGCCCCGGCGGCCGGGACGATCGGACGGCACCGGGTGCAGATCAGCGAGACCAGCGTCCTGGGCAAGATCCTGGGCGAGGCGGCCGAGGTGCCCACGTACCACCACCAGGCGGTCGGCAGGCTCGGCAAGGGCCTGACCGCCGTGGCCTGGGCCGACGACCAGGTCGTCGAGGGAGTGGAGCTCCAGGGGCACCGGTTCGGCCTGGGCGTCCAGTGGCACCCCGAGGAGGACGACGACCGGCGCCTGTTCGAGGCACTGGTCGCCGAGGCCGGGGGCGGCTGAGCCACTGGAGCGCCCTGTGCGACGATGGCGCCCCCGAGGGGAGCGGAGGTGCTGCGTGACACAGGAGAGGACCGACCAGGACGGCCGGAACGCGGACGGGTACGGCCGATACGAGCGGCTGAGGATCGACTGGGCGGCGCCAGGGGTGCTGCGGATCACGCTGAGCGCCCCAGGGCGGCTGAACGCCGTCGACGCCGCCGCGCACGGCGAACTGGCCGCGATCTGGCGGGACGTGGACGCCGACGACGCGGTGCGCGCTGTGCTGGTGCGCGGTGAGGGGACGGCGTTCTCGGCCGGGGGCGACCTGGCCATGGTCGAGGAGATGCTGGACAGCCACGCCGCCCGCACCCGGATCATGCGCGAGGCCCGCGACATCGTGATGAACCTGATCGGCTGCTCCAAGCCGGTGGTCAGCGCGATCCAGGGCCCGGCGGTGGGCGCGGGCCTGGCGGTGGCGCTGCTGGCCGACATCTCGGTCGCGGGACGCACCGCCAAGATCATCGACGGGCACACCAGGCTGGGCGTGGCCGCGGGCGACCACGCCGCGATCATCTGGCCGCTGCTGTGCGGCATGGCCAAGGCCAAGTACTACCTGATGCTCTGCGACACCCTCAGCGGCGCCGAGGCCGAGCGGATCGGCCTGGTCAGCCTGTGCGTGGACGACGAGGAGGTGCACGAGCGCGCCCTGGAGGTCGCCGGGCGCCTGGCCGCGGGCGCGGCCGAGGCGATCCGCAACACCAAGCACGCGCTCAACAACTGGCTGCGGCTGGCCGGTCCCACCTTCGACGCGTCCCTGGCCCTGGAGTTCCTGGGCTTCACCGGGCCGGACGCGCGGGAGGGCGTCACCGCGATCCGCGAGAAGCGCCCGCCCAAGTTCACCTGACCCGGCGTAGCACCCGAGGTAAGTGCTGCGCTGACGCAGGCCGCCGGGTCCGGGCGGGGCGGTCAGCCCCGTCCCGTGGCCGTGCCGAGATAGCGCGTGACCATGTCGGCGATGAACCGGGCGACCCGCTCGGGCGGCTCGGACGGCAGCACGATGTGGCTCATCGTCAGCCGGACCGCCGCGTCGGCGATCGTGGCCAGCTCCACGCGCTCCACCTGCGGCCACTGCCGCATCGCGTGCTCGACGATGCGGGCGCTGGCGGTGAACAGCACCGGCTCGGCCTTGGTGGTCAGCAGCGGCAGCAGCTCGTCCCCGCCCGCGCCGGTCAGCACCGCCTTCTTGATCGGATCGTCGGCGGAGGTCTCCAGCGTGAACAGCACCGCCGCCTCCACCGCCGTGTGCAGGTCGTCGTGCTCGGACAGCAGCCGGTTGATGCCCTCCAGGTAGCGGTCGTTGTCGCGCAGCACCACCGCCTGCGCCAGCCCCCACTTGTCGCCGAACTCGTTGTAGACGGTCTGCCTGCTCACCCCCACGGCGGCGGCGACGTCCCGCATCCGGACGCCTCGGTAACCGCGCTGCACCAGCAGCTCGGCCGCGGCGTCCAGCAGGGCCTCGCGGTGCGAGGGTCGGGCGGCTGTCATCGGCGTTTCCTCCAGTGTCGGGGCTGGAAGGCGGGTTCCGCGGAACCCGGGCGGCGGTGCACATTATCCTCCGCGCGCCGCCTTCGGGCATCGGCCGAACGTGCCGTTCGCCCGCGGCCGGGCGGAATGATCGATATAGTTCCGGCAGGCATGGCCGTAGCGCAGAGGTCGTCGCGCCTTGCAGCAGGCTGGAGGACGTCGGTTCGAATCCGACCGGCCTTGCCGTACACTTCCGCCGGATCGCCGCGGCGAGAACGCTTTCGAGGGGGGCGCCCTTGCCGCAGGGGAACATCGCCGCCGGGTCCCGTCCGAGCCGGCTGGCGCGGCTTCGGCGGATCCGCCGGTACGCGGTCCCGCGCTGGATGATCGAGCGGGCGACCGAGCGCCGCCTGGCCGGAGACTGGCGCGGAGCCTGCGCCGCCGCCGCGGTGGACGTCACCTTCGACCTGGACGACATCGCCGCGCGGTACGGCACCGGGGTGGCGGCCGCCGTGGAGGACGACCTGCTCCACCTGGCCCCCGACCTGGTGCGCTGGCACGCCCCCAGGGTCGGCCCCTCGGGCACCACCCTGCAGCCGGGGACGGCGCTGATCCTCAACCACTACGGCGAGCACGGGCTGGAGGGCAGGACCGCCCCACGCCTGTACCTCACCGCCCATCCTTGGCTGTTCCAGGCGTCGCAGCGCCTCACCCTGCACTTCGCCCCGGTCGAGATGCGGGACGCCGTCCACCTGTGCAACGACTACCCCTTCAACCAGTTCTGGCGCGGCATCTTCCAGTCCTGGGCCCGGGCCAGGCACCTGTGGGACGTCCGCCGCGCGCACGAGCTGAGGACGCGCTGCGGCGGCGACGACGAGCGCGCCCCGTTCCTCGAGCCCGATGGCACGCCGCGCGCCGCCGCGAAGCTGCCCACGTCCGACCCCGGTGCCGGCGACCCGGTCGGGCACACGGAGTGGGTCACGATGCTGCACGAGCGCGGCGAGGTCGAGGCGGCCTTCAAGGCGGCGGGCATCGAGCTGGAGCCCGAGTCGGCCGAATACCGGCGGTACAACCAGATCGGCGCGCTGGACAGGCTCGCCCGGATGCCGCTGGCCCTGACCCGGCTCGAACCGGAGCTGCGGCGCCAGCCCGCCCGCTTCGCGGTCCCCTGCGGGGTGTTCTCCACCCTCCTGCTCGAACACGACGGCGACCGCGGCGTGCGCGCCGAGATGGGGCCGATGCCCGTCGGGGAGTACACCGAACCGGTGCTCGCGGAGGCACGCTGGCAGCGTCTTCCCGACATCGACCTGCTGCGCGACGGCCGCATCCCGCCCGAATGGCTGCACCCGCTCGTCCACGACGCGCTGTGCCCGGCACGGCCGTCCAGCGGCCACGGACCGCCGGGTCCCGAGCGGCCCGAGCCGGTACGGGTGCGCTGCCGGGGCGACTGGCACGAGGTCGCCTTCGAGGGCGGAGCCCTGCGGCTGCCGCACAGCGCCGAGGAGCGGGAGCGCGAGGAGGCGCTGGCGGCGCTGGGCGGAGAGGTCGCCGGGTGCTTCGCCGTCCAGAAGGCGTGGCGGACGGGCGCCGGCCGGCTGCCCAAGGCCCTGCGCGACCAGCGCCGCGACCTGTTCGACCGCGCCCACCACGGCGACACCCCCGGCGTGCTGCGGCTGCTCGACCTGGGCATGGACCCGCGCGTCCGCGACGAGAACGGACGGACGCTGCTGCACGAGCTGCACATGCTCGACCACGAGGTGCTGCTGCCCCGGCTCCTGGCGGCGGGCCTGGACGTCGACACCCCTGACGTCGCCGGCGCCACCGCCCTGCACCGGGCCGTCGAGCTGGACGGCTCCGTCGCGCTGGTCAGGGCGCTGCTGGACGCGGGCGCCCGCATCGACCTGTTCGACGCGGAGGAGACCACGATCCTGCGCCTGATGTACCGCGCCGGCCGCAAGGACCTGGGGTTCCTCGAGGAGCGGATCGCCGAGGAGCACCCCGAGCTGCTCGACTACTGAGCCCGCTACGGGCCCCCGCCCGCCTCCCGGCGTGATGATCACGTTCGGATCGCACGCCCTTGTTCGATCTTGTTCGGGTTCGCGCGCCGCGACCCGGGCCTGCGGACGGGCCCGGCCGCCGGGCGGCGTTGTGCCCGGCCACAGGGCTCGCGGGGAACTACGGGGTTCCGTTGACGCGGGACGGGCGCGATTCCTAGGGTGATCTCGTACCGACCGGTTGGTATGTGTGGAGGTTGGCCCCCCGTGAGCACCGCACCCCCGAGCACCGCACCGCCCGACGCCGCCGCGCTGCGCGAGCGCGTCCGCGCCTTCCTGGACGAGCACGACCCCAAGGCCACCGAGCCGCTGGAGTTCCTGCGCGCCAGGTTCGACGCCGGGCTCGCCTGGGTGCACTACCCCGAAGGGCTGGGCGGGCTGGGCCTGCCCCGCGAGTTGCAGGCGGTCGTGGACGCCGAGCTGACCGCGGCCGGGGCGCCCCGCCAGCAGGCCGAGCGCAACCCGATCGGCCTCGGCATGGCCGCTCCCACCATCCTCGCGGTCGGGACCGAGGCGCAGCGCAAACGGTTCCTGCGCCCGCTGTGGACGGGCGAGGAGATCTGGTGCCAGCTGTTCAGCGAGCCCGGCGCCGGGTCGGACCTGGCCGCGCTGGCCACCCGCGCCGTCCGCGACGGCGACGGCTGGCTCGTCAGCGGCCAGAAGGTGTGGACGTCGCTGGCGCACGAGGCGCGCTGGGCGCTGCTGGTCACCCGTACCGACCCCGACGTGCCCAAGCACCGCGGCATGACCTACTTCATCTGCGACATGCACGCTCCCGGCGTCGAAGTACGGCCGCTGCGGCAGATCACCGGCGAGGCCGAGTTCAACGAGGTCTTCCTGACCGACGTGCGGATCCCCGACGAGCACCGGCTCGGCGCGGTCGGCGACGGCTGGAAGGTGTCCACCACCACGCTGATGAACGAGCGCGTCGCGATCGGCGGCGCGGCGGTCCCGCGCGAGGGCGGCATCATCGGCGTGGTCGCGGCGCTGTGGCGGGACCGTCCCGAGCTGCGCACCCCCGGCCTGCACGATCGGCTGCTGCGGCTGTGGGTGGAGGCCGAGGCGGCGCGGCTCACCGGAGCGCGCCTGCGGCAGTCGCTGGCGGCGGGCATGCCCGGCCCCGAGGGCTCGGCCACCAAGCTCGCCTACGCCCGCATCAACCAGGAGGTCTCCGGTCTGGAGCTGGAGATGCTCGGCGACGAGGGCCTGCGCTACGACGACTGGACGATGCGGCGTCCCGCGGGCGTCGACTTCACCCGCCGCTCCGGCGGCTACCGCTACCTGCGCGCCAAGGGCAACTCCATCGAGGGCGGCACCTCGGAGATCCTGCGCAACATCATCGCCGAGCGGATCCTGGGCCTGCCCGGCGAGATCCGCGTGGACAAGGACGTGCCCTGGAAGGACCTGCCCAAGTGAAAGACCTGCTCTACAGCGAGATCGAGGACGATCTGCGCGCCGGCGTCCGCGAGCTGCTCGACGACAAGGCCCAGTGGACCGGCGTGCTCGCCGGCATCGAGAAGGACGACCCCTACGACACCGCGCTGTGGCAGGCGCTCGCCCAGATGGGCGTGACCGGGCTGCCCGTCCCCGAGGACCTGGGCGGCGCGGGCGCCACCTGGCGGGAGACGGCCGTGGTCATGGAGGAGCTGGGACGGGCCGTGGCGCCCGTGCCGTTCCTGGGGTCGGCCGTGCTCGGGGTGGCGGCGCTGCTGGCCGCGGGCGACCGCGACCTGCTGCCCCAGGTCGCCTCGGGAGAGCGGATCGCCGTGCCGGCCGTCCCGCTGGGCACCGCGCCCGGCGCGTCCGTGGGCGGCACCGTCCGGGCCGACGGCGGGACGCTCACCGGCCAGGTCGCGGGCGTCGCGGACGCGCAGGCCGCCGACGTGCTGCTCGTCCCCGCCTCGGGCGCCCTGTACGCGGTGGACGCCGCCGACGCCGCCCGCACGCCCGTGGTCTCCCTCGACATGACCCGGCGGCTGTGCGACCTGTCCTTCGCCGCCACCCCGGCGCGGCTCGTCGCCGAAGGGGACGGCGCGGTGCGCGCCGCGCTGTCCACCGGCGCCGCGATGCTGGCCTCCGAGCAGCTCGGCCTGGCCGGACGCTGTCTGGACACCACCGTCGAGTACCTCAAGACCCGGTACCAGTTCGGCCGTCCCGTGGGCTCCTACCAGGGACTCAAGCACCGCCTCGCCGACCTGTGGACCGCGGTCGCCGAGGTCCGCGCCGTGGCCAGGTACGCGGCGTCCTGCGTGGCCGACGATGACGCCGACGCCCCCGTGGCCGTCGCGGTCGCGCAGGCGCACTGCTCGCCGATCGCGGTGAAGGCCGCCGAGGAGTGCGTCCAGATGCACGGAGGCATCGGGTTCACCTGGGAGCACCCCGCGCACCTCTACCTCAAACGGGCCAAGAGCGCCGCGATCGCCCTGGGCACCGCCGACCACCACCGCGCCGCCCTGGCGGACCTGGTGGACCTCCCCCCGGCCTGACGGCCGCCCGCTACCCGCAGCCCTCGAACTCCGGGACGGACTCGGTCAGCCGCAGCCCGGTCGCGCCGAACCAGGCGCGCAGCAGCCGCGACGCCGTGCCGTCCTGGTACATCGCCGTGATCGCCCTGTTCACCGCCTCGCAGCCCGCGATGTCGCCCTTGCGCAGGCCCACCCCGTACCGTTCCTCGGTGAACGGGGCGTTCACGATCTCCAGCCGGGTCCGCGACCGGGCGGCGAACCCGGCCAGGACCAGGTCCCCGGTCGACACCACGTCCACCTCGCCGCTCAGCAGCTTGGCGACGCAGGAGGCGTAGGACAGGGCCGGGACCAGCCGGGCCGGGATCCCCAGGCCCTCCACGACGCGCTCGGTCGACACCGATCCGGCCGCCTGGCACATCCGGTGCCCGGCCATGTCACGGGCCGTGCGGAATCGGGTGTCGCCGCGGCGCACCATCATGTCCTGGTGGGCCACGTAGTAGGGGCCGCCGAAGGTGACCAGGGTCGACCGGTCGGCGGTGATGGAGTACGAGGCCAGCACAAGGTCGACCTCGCCGGCGTCGAGCTTGGGCTCCCGGTTGGCAGAGGTGACCTCCTTGAAGCTCACCCGCGAGGCGCCCATGTGGTGTGCGATGTAGCGGCCCACGTCCACCTCGAAGCCGCGGAAGGTGCGACCGTCCTCGGACAGGCCGAGCCCCGGCTGGTCGGCCTTGACACCGACGACCAGGGCGTCCCGGTCCGCGATCGAGGCCGTCCCGGAGGAGCCGCAGCCCGCCACGGCGGCCGACAGCGCGCCGGCGACGGCGGCCCGGAGGAGGGCACGGGCGAGTCGACGGACGATGGCGCGGGGGGTCGCTCGTCTCACGCCGCCCAGACCTAGCAACCGCAGACGACCGCGGGATGAACGCGCGTCGTCCGGAGGGGAGAGAACGCGGGACCTCCGCGCGGCCCGGCGTCAGATGTGGCGGGGGCGGCGGCTCAGGCGGCGGATCAGGGAACGGTCGGACGCCTGTTCCGGTGCCCCCTGCCGGGACGTCAGGGTCTCCAGCAGGCTTTCCAGCGCGGGCGGCCGGACGCACACGAACGTGGCCTTGGCGCGGCGCGCGCAATGCAGCCGCACCGAGGGTCTCAGCAGCCGGGACAGCAGCCGGCGCTCACCGCGCCCCACGACCAGGATGTCGTTCTCCCTGGCCAGCCTCACCAGCGTCGCGCCCGGCTCGCCGACCAGCGCCAGCGCGGTCAGCTCCAGCCCGTGAGGCGTGCCGCCCGCGACCTCGTCCAGCAGCCTGGCGATCAGCTCGGCGCCCGCGCCGCGGAGCGCCTCGGTCACGCCGCAGCCGAGCTGGCCCGCGGCCGACACGTGCGGGGGCAGCGGCGCGGCGTGGACGACCACCAGCGGCAGACCGCGCAGCCGCGCCTCCCCGATGGCCCATGACAGCGCGCAGCGGGCCCCGGCGGAGTCGTCGACTCCCACGACCACGCGCGGGCCGCCCTCCGGTCTCGCGTTCACTGTTCCTCCCGAGCCGCACGCCACGAGATGATGTGCACTCTAGGGTGGAGGTATACCCGCTCAGAAGAAAGTGTTTCGTCGCCATTGACGAAAGGTTGCGCGCGGCTTTGCCCGCGCCGCCCGGCTGGACCGCCTCGCGGGCGGCGGGGCACACTGCGGGCATGGTCTCCAACGATCCGGCCACCGATCCCGCGTGCGCGGTCGCCCATGGCGACGTCGCGCCCGAGCGCTCCGACCGCGTCCTGGTCGCGGTGTTCTCCTCACCGGTCGCCGAGCATCTGCTGCGGTACGGCGCCGACCTGGGCTTCCGCGGTCTGCTCCTGGAGCCGGACAAGGAACGCGCCGACGACCCGCGCTTCGCGCCCTTCGAGGTCGTCACCGAGCCGCCCGGCGGCCTGGGGGCCGCGGCCGACGTCGTGGTGACCGACCATCACCGCGCCGAGCTGGGGCCCGTCCTGCGCGACGTGCTGGCCCTGCCGGTCCGGTGGATCGGCGTCATGGGCAACCCGCGACACCCGGCCCCGCACGTCCCCGCCCTCACCGAGCTGGGCGTGCCCGCCGGCGACATCGCCCGGGTGCACCGGCCGATCGGTCTCAACATCGGCTCCCGCACGCCCCCGGAGATCGCGATCGCGACCCTGGCGGGGCTGCTGGCCGACCGCAACGGCCGGCCGGGCGGCTTCGGGTTCTGAGCCGGAAGCCCGCCGCGGCCTTCCGGTGTCCGCGCTAGCGTTACGCGCGGCCGGGAGAGCGCGGGAGGGTGATCCATGAGGGCCGTGGTGTACGAGGCGTTCGGCGGGCCGCTGGAGGTGCGGGACGTGCCCGACCCGGCCGTGCCCGAGGACGGGGCCGTGATCAGGGTGGAGGCGACCGGCCTGTGCCGCAGCGACTGGCACGGCTGGCAGGGGCACGACCCCGGCATCACCGCGTTCCCCCACGTGCCCGGCCACGAGCTGGCGGGTGTGGTCGCCGAGACCGGCGTCCGGGTCACCCGGTGGCGGGCCGGTGACCGCGTCACCGTGCCGTTCGCGTGCGCGTGCGGGCGCTGCGCCTCCTGCGCCGCGGGCGACCAGCAGGTCTGCGAGAACCAGGCGCAGCCGGGCTTCACCCACTGGGGATCGTTCGCCGAGCACGTGGCCGTGCGCAACGCCGACCTCAACCTGATCGGCCTGCCCGACGACATGGCCTTCACCACGGCCGCGGGCCTGGGATGCCGGTTCGCCACCGCGTACCGCGCCGTCCTGGCCCGGGGACGCGCGGCGCCGGGGGAGTGGGTGGCGGTGCACGGCTGCGGCGGCGTCGGGCTGTCCGCCGTGATGATCGCGGTCGCGGCCGGCGCGCGGGTGGTGGCCGTCGACATCTCCGCCGGCGCCCTCGACCTGGCCCGCGACCTCGGCGCCGCGGCCGTGGTCGACGCCTCCGACCCCGCCACCTCCGACCCCGCCACGGCCGTGCGCGAGATCACCGGCGGCGGCGCGCACGTGTCGCTGGACGCCCTCGGCGCCCCGGCCACCGCCCGCGCCTCGGTGGAGTGCCTGCGGCGGCGCGGGCGGCACGTCCAGGTCGGCCTGCTGCCGCCTGCCGCGGGACGCGCCGACCTGCCCATGGACCGGGTCATCGCCCTGGAGCTGGAGATCCTGGGCAGCCACGGGATGGCCGCCCACGCCTACGAGCCGATGCTGGAGCAGGTCCGCGCCGGCACGCTGCGCCCCGGCGCGCTGGTGCACCGGATCATCGGCCTGGACGAGGCGCCCGCCGCCCTGGCCGCCATGGACGCCCCGGGCCCCGCGGGCGTCACCATGATCGTCCCGCGGTGACCTGCCGGGACGGCGGGGCGCCGCCCCCGGCAAGGACCTGGGGCACCGCGGGCCGGCCCGTATCATGTGGGTCCCGCGCCAGAACTGTCGGTGGCGTCGCCTACGGTCGTGACCGGCCCGGCACGCCCCCCGAAGAAGGTGACGACACCATGGCGAACAGCGCCGTCGACGAGCAGGACTTCCAGCGGATCACCGACCCCTACCGCAGGGAGCTGCTGGCGCACTGCTACCGGATGCTGGGCTCCATCCACGACGCCGAAGACCTCGTGCAGGAGACCTACCTGCGCGCCTGGCGCTCCTACGGCACCTTCGAGGGCCGCTCGTCCCTGCGCACCTGGCTGTACCGGATCGCGACCAACGTCTGCCTGACCGCCATCGACCAGCGCGGCAACCGTCCCATGCCCTCCGGCCTGGGCGCGCCCAGCGACGAGCCCGAGCGCCCCGTCGTGGCCTCCCCCGAGGTGCCGTGGCTGGAGCCCGTGCCGGACGCGGTGATCGGCGCCGACGCCGCCGACCCCGCCACCATCGTCGCCTCCCGCGAGTCCACCCGGCTGGCCTTCGTCGCCGCGCTGCAGCACCTGCCGCCCAACCAGCGGGTGGTGCTGATCCTGCGGGACGTGCTCAAGTGGAAGGCCGCCGAGGTCGCCGAGCTGCTGGAGATCTCCGTCGCGTCCGCCAACAGCGCTCTGCAGCGCGCCCGCGCCCAGCTCAAGGAGATCGGGCCGAGCGAGGACGAGCTGGTCGAGCCCACCGACCCCGACCAGCGCCGGCTGCTGGACCGCTACGCCTCCCTCTTCGAGAGCGCCGACATCAAGGGCCTGGTCGAGCTGTTCAAGGAGGACGCGGTCTGGGAGATGCCGCCGTTCCCGCAGTGGTTCCGCGGCGCCGAGCCGATCGTCCGGCTCATCATCGCCCAGTGCGGTCCCGAGCCCGGCGAGCTGCGGATGGTGCCCACGGGCGCCAACGGCCAGCCCGCCTTCGCCATGTACAGGCGCGGCGACGACGGCGCCTACCACCCGTTCCAGCTCCAGGTCCTCGACGTCGTCCGCGGCGAGGACGGCCGCGAGGCCGTCGGCCACGTGTCGGCCTTCTTCGACTTCGAGGGCGACCTGTTCGCCGCCTTCGGGCTCCCCGGGACGCTTCCGGCCTGACCGGCCCGGGCACCGCCGGGAACCTTCCCTGACTCTTCCACTCGGCGGAAACTCGGGTGTGTCATCGGGGACGACGCATGCCAGTGTGAAGGCACCGCGGCCCGGAGGCGTGGCCGCGCTGCGTGTGGGGAGGCACGGCACGGTATGGGCCTTGGTAGGGGCATGGACAAGGTCGTGGCCTCGGCGGCGGAGGCCGTCGCCGACATCGGCGACGGGGCGTCGCTGGCCGTCGGCGGGTTCGGGTTGTGCGGGGTGCCCACCGTCCTGATCGACGCCCTCTACGACCGCGGCTCGGGCGGCCTGCGCGTGGTGTCGAACAACTGCGGGCTCGACGGGCGCGGGCTGGGCAGGCTGCTGGCCGCCGGGCGGATCGCGCGGGCGCAGGGCTCCTACGTCGGCGACAACAAGGAGTTCGCCCGGCAGTACCTGGCCGGGGAGATCGAGCTGGAGCTGATGCCGCAGGGCACGCTGGCCGAGAAGATGCGGGCCGGCGGCGCCGGGATCCCCGCGTTCTACACCCCCGCCGGCGTCGGCACCATGATCGCCGAGGGCGGGCTGCCGTGGCGGTACGCCCCCGACGGCACCGTCGCGGTGACCTCACCGCCCAAGGAGGTGCGGGAGTTCGGTGGCCGCCGGTACGTCCTGGAGGAGAGCATCACCACCGACTTCGCGCTGGTGCGCGCCGCCCGCGGGGACCGGCACGGCAACCTGGTCTTCGACAAGGCCGCCCGCAACTTCAACCCGCTGTGCGCCATGGCGGGCCGCATCACCCTCGCCGAGGTCGAGGAGCTGGTCGAGCCCGGTGAGCTCGACCCCGACGCGGTGCACCTGCCGGGCGTGTTCGTCCAGCGCGTCGTCCGGCTCACCCCCGAGCAGGCCGCGGACAAGCCGATCGAGAAGCGCACGGTCACCGAGCGGGAGGGACGGGACTGATGCCCTGGTCCAGGGACGAGATCGCGGCCAGGGCCGCCGCCGAGCTGCCCGACGGCGCCTACGTCAACCTCGGCATCGGCCTGCCCACGCTGATCCCCGCGCACATCCCGCCGGGACGCGAGGTGGTCCTGCACGCCGAGAACGGGATCCTCGGCGTCGGCCCGTACCCGTACGAGGACGAGGTCGACCCGAACCTGATCAACGCGGGCAAGGAGACGGTCACCGTGCGGCCGGGGGCCGCCTACTTCGACTCCTCGCTGTCCTTCGGCATGATCCGCGGCGGCCATATCGACGTGGCGGTGCTGGGCGCCATGCAGGTCTCGGCCCGCGGCGACCTGGCCAACTGGTCCGTGCCCGGCAAGATGATCAAGGGCATGGGCGGGGCGATGGACCTGGTGCACGGCGCCGGCCGGGTCATCGTGGTCATGTCGCACACCAGCAGGGACGGCTCCCCCAAGATCGTGAACGAGTGCGACCTGCCGCTGACCGGCGCCGGCTGCGTCGACCTGATCATCACCGAGCTGGGCGTGCTGGAGGTCACCGGCGGCGGCCTCGTCCTGGTCGAGACCGCGCCCGGCGTGACCGCCGACGAGATCCGCGCGCGCACCGAACCCGACGTGAAGGAAGGTCTCCGGGCATGACCCACCCCAACCATCCTCCCTACCTCTACCCCGGCTACCGCAGCACCGTGCTCCGCGCCCCGTCGCAGGAGCTGGTCATGCCCAAGCTGGGGCCGGACAGCGTCGAGCTGACCTCCCCGGTGTTCGGGCACCAGGAGCTGCACCCGCTGGACGCCGACCTGACCCGGCGGCACGCGGGCGAGCCGATCGGGGAACGGATCATCGTCACCGGGCGGGTGCTGGAAGGCGGCACGGGCAGGCCCGTGCGCGGCGCGCTGGTGGAGATCTGGCAGGCCAACGCGTGCGGCCGGTACATCCACGAGGGCGACCAGCATCCCGCGCCGCTCGACCCCAACTTCACCGGGGCCGGGCGCTGCCTCACCGACGACGAGGGCCGCTACCGGTTCGTCACGATCAAGCCGGGCGCCTACCCGTGGCGCAACCACCACAACGCCTGGCGGCCCGCGCACATCCACTTCTCGGTGTTCGGGACCGCGTTCACCCAGCGGCTGGTCACCCAGATGTACTTCCCCGGCGACCCGCTGTTCGAGTTCGACCCGATCATGAACTCGATCCCCGACCCCAAGGCCAGGGAGCTGCTGGTCTCCCGTTTCGACCTGGACACCACCGAGCCGGAATGGGCGCTGGGCTACCAGTGGGACATCCTGCTCGGCGACACCCCGGTGGAGGACTGAATGACCACGCCCGCCCTCACGCCGTCGCAGACCGTCGGCCCGTTCTTCGGCTTCGGGCTGCCCTACGACGACGGCCCCCTGGTCACCCCCGGCTGGGCGCCCGGCGCGATCACCATCCGCGGCCGCGTCCTGGACGGGGCGGGCGACCCCGTACCCGACGCGCTGGTGGAGATCCGGCAGGCGGACGAGAACGGCGAGATCCCCCGGCGGCCCGGCGGCCTGCGCCGCGCCGGGCACGGCTTCTCCGGGTTCGGCCGCTGCGCCTCCGACGCCGCGGGCGGCTTCTGGTTCAGCACGGTCAAGCCCGGCGCGGTGGGGGAGGGCGCCCCCTACATCGCGGTGCTGGTGTTCGCGCGGGGCCTGCTCAAGCCCGTGTTCACTCGCCTGTACTTCCCCGAGGACGCCGAGGCGCACACCACCGACCCGTTCCTCGGCGAGGTGCCGGAGGAGCGCCGCGCTACGCTGATCGCCGAGCGTGAGGCGGACGGCGCGTACCGGTTCGACATCCGCCTCCAGGGTGAACGGGAGACGGTCTTCCTTGCCATCTGATCGCCCGCCCGAGGGCGAAGAAGCCTGCGAGGCCGGGGGGTCCGGCGCGCCGGTCTCGCCGGACGCGGGGCTGCTGTCACCGGTCCGTGCGGGCACCGAGGCCGAGAAGGCCACGGGTGACCTGGCGTGGCTGGGGGCGCTGCTGGACGCCGAGACCGCCTTGGCGCGCGCGCAGGCGACGCTCGGGATCATCCCGGCGCCGGCGGCCGAGGCCATCGCCGCGGCCGCCGTGCCGGGCCGGTTCGACCTGCCCGGCCTGGCCGTGCGCGCGCGGGCGGCGGCCAACCCGGTGGTGCCCCTCGTCGCCGACCTGCGGCGGCTCGCCGGGGACGCCGGGCGGTACGTGCATCACGGCGCCACCAGCCAGGACATCCTCGACACCGCCGCCATGCTCGTCGCGTCCCGCGCCCGGCGCGTCGTCCTCGGCGACCTGGACCGGGCGGCGGGCGCGCTGGCCGGGATCGCGGAGCGGCACCGCGACACCCCGATCGCGGGCCGCACGCTGGGCCGTCAGGCGCTGCCCACCACCTTCGGCGCGAAGGCGGGCGGGTGGCTGCGGGGCCTGCTCGACGCCCACGAGCGGCTCGCGGCGGTGTCGCTGCCCGTCCAGCTCGGCGGCGCCGCCGGAACCCTCGCGGCGTACGGCGGCCGGGCGTTCGACCTGATGACCGCGTACGCAGGCGAGACCGGACTGGCCCTTCCCTCCGCGCCCTGGCACACCCGCCGTACCCCGGTGGCCGACCTGGGCGCCGCGCTGGCGGTGACCGCGGGGGCGCTCGGCAAGCTCGCCACCGACGTGGTCCTGCTCGCGCAGAGCGAGGTCGACGAGGTCGCCGAGCCGGCGGCGCCCGGACGCGGCGGGTCCTCGGCGATGCCGCACAAGCGCAACCCGGCGATGGCCATCATGATCCGCTCCGCGGCGCTCCAGGTCCCCGCGTACGCGCAGGTCCTGCTGGCCGCGCTGAACGCCGCGCACGAGCGGCCGTTCGGGGAGTGGCACGCCGAATGGCAGCCGCTCCGCGAGTGCCTGCGGCTGACCGGCGGCGCCGCCGAGCTGGCCGCCGACCTCGCCGCGGGCCTGGAGGTCTCGCCCGAGCGGATGGCCGGCAATCTGGACGGCCTGCTGGAGATCCTGAGGGACACCGGCTCGTCCACCGGCACCGGCTCGGCGGCCCTGCTCGCCGACCGCGCGGCCGGGACCTACCGCGCGGGCCGTCACCCTGAAGACCCCGCCCACGGAGAAGCATGATCCTGCACCATCGGTTCGACGGGCCGCCGGACGCGCCCGTCGTCGTCCTCGGCCCGTCCCTGGGCACGACCACGGGCCTGTGGGACCCGGTCCTGCCCGCGCTGACCGCGCACCGGCGGGTGCTGCGCTACGACCTGCCCGGCCACGGCGGCTCACCGTCTCCCGACCGCGGTTTCACCGTGGAGGACGTGGCCGCGGCGCTGGAGGAGACGCTCGACGGCCTCGGCGCCGGACGGGTCGCCTATGCCGGGGTGTCGCTCGGCGGCGCCGTCGGCACGGCGCTCGCGCTGGCCGCGCCGGAACGCGTCGGCGCCCTCGTCCTGATCTGCACCTCGCCGCGGTTCGGCCCGCCCGAGGCGTGGCGGGAACGCGCCGCGCTGGTCCGCCGCGAGGGCGTCGGCCCGGTCGCCGACACCGCCGCGGGACGCTGGTTCGCGCCCGGCTTCACCGGCGCCGGACCGTACCTGGAGATGCTGCGCGGCACCGACCCCGAGGGGTACGCGAAGTGCTGCGACGCGCTCGCGCTGTTCGACGCGACCGCCCGGCTGGGCGGGGTGTCCGCGCCGACCCTGGTCATCGCCGGTTCGGAGGACCTGCCCACCCCGCCCGCCGGCCACGCCGACCGGCTGGCCGACGGCATCCCCGGCGCCGCGCTCACCGTCCTGGACGGCGCGGGCCATCTGGCCGTGGTGGAGCGTCCCGCCGAGGCCGCCCGAGCGATCAACGAGCATCTGGACCGTGCCTGGAAGGGGCCTCGATGAACGACGAGCAGCGGTACGCCGCCGGCATGAAGGTGCGCCGCGAGGTGCTCGGCGACGCCCACGTGGACCGCGCCCACGACCGCACCACCGAGTTCACCGCCGACTTCCAGGACCTGATCACCCGGTACGCCTGGGGCGAGATCTGGACCCGTCCGGGGCTGGACCGCCGGACCCGTAGCTGTATCACCCTCACCGCGCTGGTCGCCCGCGGCCACCTGGAGGAGCTGGCCATGCACGTCCGGGCCGCGCTGCGCAACGGGCTCACCCCGGACGAGATCAAGGAGGTCCTGCTGCAGACGGCCATCTATTGTGGAGTTCCCGCGGCCAACTCGGCCTTCGCCGTGGCGCAGCGGGCGCTCGCCGAGGAGGAGGACGGCCGGGACGCGGGGGAGCCGTAGCGGGACGAGACCGAGGGAACGATGCCTGAGCGCGGGCGTCCGCCGAGCGTGGCGGGCAAGGTGATGGCGATCCTGGACGCGTTCGCGCTCGGCGGGGTCCGTCTCAACCTGAGCGAGATCTGCCGGCGTGCCGGGCTGCCGCTGGCCACCGGGCACCGGCTGGTCGGCGAGCTGGTCGCGGGCGGCTTCCTGGAACGCGTGCCGGACGGCACGTACCGGATCGGCACCCGGCTGTGGCGGATCGGCAGCCAGGCCCCGGCGGTCACCGGGCTGCGCGAGCTGGCGCTGCCGCACATGGAGGACCTGTACGAGGCCACCCACGACAACGTGCAGCTCGCGGTGATGCGCGACGGGGAGGCGCTGTTCGTCGAGCGGCTGCGCGGCACCCGGTCGGTCCCGCTCCTCACCCAGGTCGGCAGCACCCTGCCGCTGCACACCACCGGGGTCGGGAAGGTGCTGCTGGCGTACGCGCCCGAGGAGGTCAGGGAGGCGATCCTGGCCCAGGGGCTGGAGCGGCACGCGCCCCGCACCATCACCGATCCCGGCGAGCTGCGCCGGTGCCTGGAGCGGGTGCGGAGCAACGGGTTCGCCCTCACCCGCGACGAGATGTCGATGGGGGCCGCGTCGGTCGGGGTGCCCGTGCGGGACGGCCGCGGCGTGGTGGTGGCCGCGCTGTCCCTGGTGACCCATACGCGCAGTGCCGACATCCGGCGGCTGCTGCCTCCGCTGACCACCGCGGCCCGCGCGCTGTCGCGGGATGTGGCCGCGCACTGGCGCAGCGGCCCGGTCGCGATCGCGGACGAGGCCGGCCCGGTACCCGAACCGCCTTCCACCGTGCGGAAGCTCAGCTCCTGAGCCCGCGGTGGAGCCCTCGAAGATCGCAGGAAGACGGGCCGAGGAGGAGGAACCATGCGGACCCAGGTCGCCATCGTGGGCGCCGGACCGGCCGGACTGCTGCTGTCGCATCTCCTGCACAGGCAGGGCATCGCCTCGGTGGTGCTGGAGAGCCGCGACCGGGAGTACGTGGAGCACCGGCAGCGCGCCGGGATGCTGGAGCAGGGCACCACCGACGTCCTGCGCGACAGCGGCGTGGGGGACCGGCTCGACCGCGAGGGCCTGGTGCATCACGGCCTTGAGCTGCGGTTCGGCGGCGCCGGGCACCGCATCCCGCTGTACGAGCTGACCGGCCGCACCGTGACGATCTACGCCCAGACCGAGATCGTCAAGGATCTGGTGGCGCGGCGGCTGGCCGACGGCGGCGACGTCCGCTTCGAGGCGCCGGTGCTGGAGGTGGATCCGTCCGGGCCTGGCGTCACCTTCCGGCAGGACGGCCGCACGCACGTGCTGGAGTGCGACTACATCGCCGGATGCGACGGATTCCACGGCGTGAGCAGGCCGGCGGTGCCGGGGCTGCGCACGTACTCGCGCGAGTACCCGTTCGCGTGGCTGGGCGTGCTGGCCGACGTCCCGCCGTCCACCGACGAGCTGATCTACGCCAACCACGACCGCGGCTTCGCCCTGCACAGCCTGCGCTCGCCCAAGGTCAGCCGGCTCTACCTCCAGGTCTCCCCGGACGAGGACCTCGCCGCCTGGCCGGACGAGCGGATCTGGTCCGAGCTGGCGGCGCGGTTCGCCACCGACGACGGCTGGACGCTGCGGGAGGGCCCGATCACCGACAAGGCGATCACCCCGATGCGCAGCTTCGTGGCCGAGCCGATGCGGCACGACCGGCTGTTCCTGGCCGGGGACGCCGCGCACATCGTCCCGCCGACCGGCGCCAAGGGCCTCAACCTCGCGGTCTCGGACGTGACGTTGCTGGCACGGGCGTTCGCCGAGCGGTACGCCTCGGGCTCGGAGTCGCTGCTGGACGACTACTCCCGGGCGTGCCTGAAGCGGGTCTGGCGGGCCGAGCACTTCTCGTACTGGATGACCACCCTGCTGCATGTCGACCCGCAGGCCGACGACTTCGCCCGCAGGTTGCAACGCTCGCACCTGGAGTACGTGACCTCGTCCCGGGCGGCCGCGGCGAGCCTGGCCGAGAACTACGTGGGCCTGCCGTTGACCGGCGCGAACGACCCCGCCGGCACCTGAGCGCGCCCGGACGGAACCCTGGCGATGTGATCGTCGTTTCCCGGGAAGAGGGATCAAACCAGGGCAAACCGTACAGCGGCGCCGGAGGTGACGAGTCATGGGCGGCCCGTCGCGCGGACGGCTGCGGGGCGGGGCGTGGAGCCGCCGGGGCAGGGGCCTGCGGCTGCTGGCCGGATTCATGATCACCGGTGTGACGATGGCCCTGGCGGTGGTGGCCCTGGTGTCCTGGCGGACCGGCACCTACGACCGCAACATCCAGCGCCTCCCCGACGCGCTGCCGACCGGCTCGCGGGAGCGTCCCGCCGAGGACCCCGGGCAGAACTGGCTGCTGGTCGGGTCGGACCTGCGCGGCGCCCCGGCCGCGGACAAGTGGCGCCCCGGCGGCGGCGCCCGCGCCGACACGATCATGCTGCTGCACATGCCGGAGGAGGGCGGCCGGGCCTACCTCATCTCCTTCCCGCGCGACCTGTGGGTGGACATCCCCGGCGGCGACGAGGGCAAGATCAACTCGGCGTTCGCGAAGGGCGGGGCGCGGCTGCTGACCGAGACGGTGGAGTCCATCAGCGGGGTGCGCGTCGACCATGTCGCCGCCCTCGACTTCACCGGCTTCAAGACCATGACCGACGCGCTCGGCGGCGTCGACATCCACCTCGACCAGCCGATCCACGATCCCAGCAACGGCTGGTCGTGGTCCGCGGGCCGCAACCACCTCGACGGCGAGGAGGCGCTGCGGTTCGTCCGCGAGCGCAAGGGCCTGTCGGGCAGCGACCTGGACCGGGTACGGCGCCAGCACGCGTTCCTGAAGGCGCTGGCGGACAAGGCCGTGGACTCGGGCCTGATGGCCAACCCGTGGCGGCTGGACGCGTTCCTGCGGGCCGCCAGCGGCTCCCTGGCCGTGGACTCGGAGACCGAGTTCGGGACGCTGCGGTCGCTCGCGCTGCGGCTGGCCCGGATCGGTCCCGACCGCGTCACGTTCGTGACGCTCCCGACCGGGTCGAGCGCCTGGATCGAGGACCAGAACGTGCTGCTGCCCGACGAGGAGGGCACCGGCGACCTCTTCGACGCGCTCCTCGACGGCGATCTGGAGGACCACCTGGACGAACACGACCTGGAGACCGACCTCGACCTGGACGGATGAAGGACGCGGCCCGGCGGCGTGGTCTATGCGATCCTTGGTAGGTGAGTCGGGTTCAGAGAGCCACGGCCGAGGACCCGGACGGCCGCGCGTTGGGGCCGGAGCAGGCGATCGTGGTGGCGACCGCGCACTACCTGGACGGCGACCCGATCGACATGTCCGCGCTGGCCGCCGAGCTGGGCGTGGGCCGCGCCACCCTCTACCGCTGGGTCGGCAGCCGTGAACAGCTGCTGGCCACCATCCTGGCGGAGATGACCGAACGCACCTTCCGGGTCGCGCTGCGCGGGGCGCGCGGCACCGGCGCGGACAGGCTGCTGGACGTCCTGGAACGGTTCATGCGGGCCGTCGTGGACGCCGCGCCGCTCAAGGCGTTCACCGAGCGCGAGCCGCGGCTGTTCGTACGGCTGGCCACCACGCCCGGCCCGATAGAGGAACGCGCCACGGCGCTGCTCGGCAGGGAGATCCAGCGTGAGATCGACCGCGGCGCGCTGGACGTGCCGCTGCCCACCCGCACGCTCGCCCAGGCGATCGTGCGGATCTCCGACTCGTTCCTGTACGCGCACCACCTCGGCGGCAGCCGGCCGGAGATCGACACGGCGCTGGAGGTCATCGAGCTGCTGCTGCGCCCCGCCGGAAGGGACGGCGGCGGGGACGCCTGAGTCCCCTCCCCGGTGGGGGAATCTTCCTTCACCGCGGATCGCTGTGCATGAAAGGCTGCGATCACCGGATCCGGTGACCCACCCCCACCGAGCGGTCTGTCGATAACAAGGGACGGTCGGCCGTGAGTGACATCCCCCGCCGCGCGGTCACGCGAAGCGCCAAACTGGCGAGCCTCCCCCTGGGCTTCGCCGGGAGGACGGCGCTGGGCCTCGGCAAGCGCACCTTCGGCCGCCCCGCCGAGGCGGTGGCGCTGGAAGTGCAGCGGCGCACCGCCGACCAGCTCTTCCGGGTGCTGGGCGAGCTCAAGGGCGGCGCGATGAAGGTCGGCCAGCTCCTGTCGGTCTTCGAGGCCGGCCTGCCCGAGGAGGTCGCCGGCCCGTTCCGCGCCAGCCTCACCCGGCTGCAGGAGGCCGCGCCGCCGATGCCGGTCGCCACGACGCACCGGGTCCTGGCGGAGAACCTGGGCGAGGACTGGCGCGACCGCTTCCTGGAGTTCGACGACGACCCCGCCGCGGCCGCGTCCATCGGACAGGTGCACAAGGCGGTCTGGCACGACGGCCGCGCCGTCGCCGTCAAGGTGCAGTACCCCGGCGCCGGGAAGGCGCTGATGAGCGACTTCAACCAGATCTCCAGGCTCAGCCGCCTGATCACCCCGCTGTTCCCCGGTGTCGAGGTCAGGCCGGTCGTGGCCGACCTGAAGCGGCGGCTGGAGAAGGAGCTGGACTACGACGACGAGGCCCGTGCCCAGTCGGCGTTCCACGCCGCCTACGACGGCGACCCCGACTTCGTCGTCCCCGCCGTGGTCGCTCAGTCCGGCCACGTGCTGGTCACCGAGTGGCTGGACGGCACCCCGATGTCCAAGGTGATCGCCGAGGGGCCGCAGGAGCTGCGCGACCGGGCCGGCCTCCTGCTGTTCCGGTTCCTGCTGTCGGGCCCCGCCCGCTGCGAGCTGATCCACATCGACCCGCATCCCGGCAACTTCCGGATGCTGGACGACGGCCGCCTGGGCGTCCTGGACTTCGGCGGCGCCGCCCGCGTCCCGGCCGAGCTGCAATGGTCGATCGGCCGGCTGCTGCGGATCGGCACGCTGGGCAGCCCCGAGGAGATGGTGCAGGCCGCCCGTGAGGAGGGCTTCCTGGCCCCGGACGGGGAGGTGAACGCCGAAGAGTGGGCGGCGGTGGTGTCCGCGCACTCCTACCCGTTCACCACCGAGACGTTCCGCTACACCCGCGAGTGGATGCGCCAGGAGACCACCCGCGGCTTCACCATCGCCACCGACATGCGCCCCGGCGGCCTGGCCAGGCAACTGCGGCTGCCCCCGCAGTACATGGCCGTCGCCCGAGCCTTGACAAGCTGCGGCGGCGTCCTGTGCCAACTGGAAGCCGAAGGCCCCTTCCAAGCCGAAGCCGACCGCTGGCTGTGACATATGTGGGGGGCGACCCCCCACACCCCCCGGTGCGGGGCCAGCGATCCCCGCCGCTCGCCTTGGCGGCTCGCGGCGGTGACCGCTGACCCCGGGTAGGGGCTCCGCCCCTACGACCCCGGCAGGGGGCTCCGCCCCCTGCACCCCCGTTGGGGCTGTGACACATGTGGGGGGTCCCCCCCACATGTGTCACTAATTCCAGACTTCTTGGGCTGTTTCTACGATCAGTTCCAGCTTCCGCATCTGGTCGTCGCGGGTGAGTTCGTTGCCCTCCTCCGTGGAGGAGAACCCGCACTGCGGCGACAGGCACAGCTGGTCGACGTCGACGTACTGGGCGGCCTCGTCGATGCGGCGCTTGAGGTCGTCCTTGCTCTCCAGTTCGCCGGTCTTGGTGGTGACGAGGCCGAGCACGACGTGCTTGCCCTTGGGGACGAACCGCAGGGGCTCGAAGCCTCCGGAGCGTTCGTCATCCCACTCGCAGAAGAACCCGTCCACTTCGAGTTCGCCGAACAGCGCCTCGGCCACGAAGTCGTAGCCGCCCGCCGCGGTCCAGGCGGATTGGAAGTTGCCGCGGCACATGTGGGTGGTGACCGACATTCCGGCCGGGCGGTTCTTGAGCGCGCCGTTGATCTGCTTGATGTAGCGCAGGTGGAGGTGGTCGGGGTCGTCGCCGCGCTCCTTGAGCATGGCGCGCTGGTCGGGGTCGTTGAGGTAGGCCAGGCTGGTGTCGTCGAACTGGAGGTACGTGCAGCCGAGTTCGCCCAGCCGGGCGACCTCGTCGGCGTACACGGCGGCCAGGTCGGACCAGAACTCCTCGATGTCGGGGTAGACGTCGGGGGAGATCGAGGCGGGCCCGCCGCGGTAGTGGACCATGTTCGGCGACGGGATGGTCAGCTTGGGGGTCATGCCCGTCCCGGCGGCCTTCTCCTTGAGGAAGGTGAAGTGGTCCCCGAAGATCGTCTCCTTGAGGTGGAGCTTCTCGGTGACCTTGAGCGCGGCCACGTTGAACTCGATGTCGCCGTTGGCGCGGTGGAACTTCACCTGGAGCCGCTCGTCGGCGTTCGAGCCGATGCCGCCGATCTGGTAGATGAAGTCCATGTGCCAGAAGGCGCGGCGGAACTCGCCGTCGGTGACGGTGCGCAGCCCGGCGGTGCGCTGCATCTCGATGGCCTCGGTGATCGCCGCGTCCTCGATCTCACGCAGCCGCTCGTCCGTGATCCGCCCCGCCTTGTGGTCTTCGCGCGCGCTGCGCAGCTCCGGGGGCCGCAGCAGGCTGCCGACGTGGTCGGCGCGGAAGGGCGGTGTGTCTCGGAGGGCCATGGGACTCCCTTTCACCTGGTTATCTCGCCTCCCGTTTCCCGGGAGGGCGCTTTCACGTGCGCGCCGTCCGCCGGCGCCGGTGCGTTCCGGCGGCGGACGAGGCGTTCCCGCGCGGCCGGTACGAGGCCGCCGGGGAGGAACAGCACGGCCGCGATCAGGAGGACCGAGTAGACCGCGTAGGACAGCACGCTCGGCGCGTAGCTGGGCATGCCTTCCATCGTTCCGATGTTGTTGAGCAGCTGGATCAGCAGGGTGATCGCGGTGGCGCCGACGAGCGCGCCCCAGATGGTGCCGAGGCCGCCGACGACCGCCATCACCACGTACTCGATGGACAGCAGGATGGGGAACGAGCCGGGCGCGATGTAGCCGAAGTAGAAGGCGTATATTCCGCCCGCCAGCCCGGCGAACGCCGCCGACAGGGCGAACACCACCAGCTTGGACCGTCCCACCGCGACGCCCGCCGACTCGGCGGCGACCTCGCTGGTGGCCAGGGCGCGCAGCGCCCGGCCCTGCCGGGACTCGATCACGTTGCGGGCCACGAGGACCACCACGGCCACGGCGGCCCACACCAGGAACGCGTAGCCGCGGTCGTCCTCCAGCTCGAACCCGCCGAAGTTGAAGCGCGGGATGCCCTGGAGGCCGATGCTGCCGCCGAGGAACGCCAGCTCGCCGGCGAGCGACAGCAGAATCAGCTGGGTCGCCAGTGTCGCGAACGCCAGGTGGTGCCCGCGCAGCCGCAGCAGCGGGATCCCGATGACCACGGCGAACACGGCGGCGGTGACCGGGGCGAGGGCCAGCCCCAGCAGGGGCGGCAGCCCGTGCACGCTCAGCAGCCCGGCCGTGTACCCGCCGACCGCGTAGAAGGCGGCCTGGCCGAGCGACACCTGCCCGGCGTACCCCATGAGCAGGGACACGCCGACGGTGACCATCGCCGCCAGGCCGAGCAGGATGAACACCGAGAGCTGTGCCTCGCCGAGCACCGCGGCCAGCACCATCGTGACCACCAGCAGCCCGGCCAGGTGCGGCAGCCGGATCCCGGCCTCTTCGCCGCGCCCGCGCAGCCGCGCCAGCAGCGAGGCGACGCTCGTCCCCTGGGCCTGCGCGGTCATGCCGTCTCCTCGTGCAGTGCGGGGGTGCGGGCGGCCTGCCAGATCATCAGGGCGAGCATCAGGCCCAGCGCCACCTCGATCTGGTACGAGCCCAGCCCGTACCCGGCGATCATGGCCTCGGCGACGCCCAGCACCAGCCCGCCGGCCAGCGCGGCGCCGGGTCGTTGCAGGCCGCCGAAGATGGCCGCCGCGAAGCCGTTGACGATCAGCGTGACGTCGGAGTCGAACGAGATCGGCTGCAGCGGTGTCACGAGCACCCCGGCGATGCCGCCGAGGGCGCCGCCGAGCCCGAAGGCCAGCAGCCCCATCCGCCGTACGTCGATGCCGACGACGCGGGCCGCGTACGGGTTGGACGCGCACGCGGTCAGGCCCTTGCCCGCGTAGGTGCGGCCGAAGAACAGCGCGAGCGCCGTGAACGTGAGGGCGGTGACCGCGACGATCAGCAGGTACTGCTTCTGGACGGTGACGCCCGCGACCGTGAACGACCCGCGCAGCCCGGCGAACGAGCGGGGCTGGTCGCCCCAGACCACGATCTCCACCGCGTACGCGAAGATGCCGATGCCCAGCGTGACGATCAGCGCCGACAGCGGCGAGGTGCCGGGCCTGCCGATCGCCAGCACGCCGACCACCAGCCCGGCGGCGGCCGCGACCAGCACCGCCGCGATCTCCGCCGCCCCGTGGGGGAGCCCGGCGGACAGGAAGGAGGCGGCGCTGAGCCCGGCGACGACGGCGAACATCGCCTGCGCGAAGTTGACGACCCGGGTGACCCGGTGGATGGCGACGAGGCCGCTGCCGATCAGCGCGAACCCGCAGCCCACCGCCAGCCCGTTGATCAGGTAGCTCAGAAAATCACTCATGTGCTCTCCCTGGGGCGTTCCCCCGGACCCCCTGAACGGCTCCGCCGCTTGTCATGAGCTCTCCTGGATGGGCCCGCCCAGGTAGGCCCCCTCGACCTCGGTGCTGCCGGCCAGCTCGGCGGACGGGCCCTCGGCGACGATCCGCCCGGCCTCCAGCACGTACGCGCGCGAGCACAGCTCGAACGCCAGCCGGGCGTTCTGCTCGATCAGCAGCACCGCGGTGCCGCGCTCGGCGTTCAGCTCGCGCAGGTGCCGGGCCAGGTCGTCGATCACCATGGGCGCCAGGCCGAGCGACAGCTCGTCCACGGCGATGACCTGCGGTTCGGCCATCAGCGCCCGGCCGACGGCGACCATCTGCTGCTCGCCGCCCGACAGCGTCCCGGCGCGGCGTCCGCGCAGCCGGTCCAGCCCGGGGAGCAGGTCGTACACGGGGGTGGTGTCGCGGTTCCTGACGCGCCAGGCGCCCAGCCGCAGGTTGTCCTCGACGGTCATGTCGGGGAACAGCTGGCGGCCCTCGGGGACGTGCGCGAACCTGCCGGTGACGCGGACCGTTCCCGACGCCGCCGGGACGATCCCCGACAGCGTGTTCACCAGCGTGGACTTCCCGGCGCCGTTGGGTCCCACCAGCGCCACCATCTCGCCTTCGCCGACCGTCAGCGACACCCGGTCCAGGGCGGTGGCGGACCCGTACCGGACGGTGAGCTCCGCGACCTCGATCATGACCGGACCTCTTCGCCGAGGTAGGCGGCGATGACCCGGGGGTCGGAGCGGACCTCGTCGGGCGTGCCGTCGGCGATCACCCGGCCCAGGTCCAGCACCGTGATCCGGTCGGCCAGCCGGGTCACCATCGCCACGTCGTGCTCCACCAGCATGATCGTCAGCCCGGTGGCGCGCAGCTCGCCGATCAGGTCGGCCAGCGCGGCGCGCTCGGCCGCGCGCAGCCCGGACGCGGGCTCGTCCAGGAGCAGCAGCTCGGGGTCCGCGCACAGCGCCCGCGCGAGCTGCAGCGAGCGCTGCTGGCCGAGCGGCAGCGCCTCGGCGGGCCGGTCGGCCCAGTCGGCGAGGCCGACCCGGGCCAGCGCCGCGTCGGCCTTGGTCCGGATCAGCCGTTCCTCGCGGGCGTGCGCGGGCAGCCGCAGCGCGGCCGTCAGGAAGCCCGCCCGCGTGCCGGCGTGCGCGCCGACCATGACGTTCTCCCGGACGGACATGCCGCGGAACACCCGCGCCGCCTGGAACACGATCGCGATGCCCAGCGCGGCGCGGCGGTGCGCGGCCAGCCGGCCCAGGGGGCGCCCGCGGAACGCGATCGTCCCCTCGTCCGGCCTCAGATGCCCGGCGATCAGGTTGAACAGCGTCGACTTGCCCGCGCCGTTGGGCCCGATGACGCCGCGCAGCTCGCGCTCTTCGACGGTCAGGTCCACGTCGCGCACCGCGTAGACGCCGCCGAAGTGCTTGGACACCCCTTCGATGCGGAGCAAGCCCGTCACCCTCCGGAGACCGTCTTGGTGAGCTGGTCCTTGGCCCACGGGGTCGGGACGAACTGCCCGTTCTTGACGGTGTTGACCGAGATGTAGTCGGGGCTGAGCCCGGAGTGGTCGGTCGGGGAGTAGCGGAACCGGCCGTTGGGCGTGATCAGGTCCATCCTCTCCAGCGCCTGCTGGATCTTCTCGCCGTCGGTGCTGTTCGCCTTCCTGATCGCCTCGAACAGCAGCAGCGCCGCGCTGTAGCCGTCCTGGGCGAACTGCGGCGGGTAGTAGCCGTACTTCTGCTGGTACGGCTTGGCGAGCTGGTCGATGACCTGCTTCTGCGGGCCGGGCGGCAGGTGGTCGCCGACCACGCCGATGGCGCTCTGCACGGTGACGCCCTCGGCGGCCTGGCCGACGGGCCTGGTCCACAGGGTGCTGGCCTGGGAGCCGGTCAGCATCAGCGGGATGTCGATGCCGGACGCGACGTACTGCTTGGTCATCGTGACGCCGGGCGCGCCGCTGCCCCAGAACAGGAACGCCTGCGCGCCGGAGTCCTTGATCCTGGTGAAGATCGGGCTGAAGTCGCTGGCGGTGGTCTCGTACGTCTCGTCCCTGACGATCTGCACCCCGTACTTGCCGGCCAGCTCGACCACCGTCCTGCGGCCCGCGACGGAGTAGCTGGCGGTGCGGTCGTGCGCCACCGCCACCTTGGTGATCTTCTGGCTCTGGAAGTACTGGAGGTAGCGCTCCGCGTACATGGCCGACAGCGCGGGGGTCACGAAGATGTACTTCTTGATCGGCTGGACCTGCTCCGTCACGGGCGCCAGCGACAGGTAGGGGATCTTCTCCCGTTCGGCGATCGGCTCGACCGCCAGTGCGCAGTTGGAGAACACCGGCCCGATCATCGCGTCGATATCGCGCTTGATCGCGTTGAAGCCGAGCACGGCCTGGTCGGGCTGGGTCTTGTCGTCGCGGAAGACGATCTCGACCTTGCGGCCCAGCAGCCCGCCCTTGGCGTTGACCTGCTCGACGGCCAGCTCGACCGCCTTCTTGTCCTCGCTGCCCAGCGGGGTGTAGTTGCCGGTGACGGAGACGATCAGGCCGACCTTGATGGGGTCGCCGGAGCCGCCACCCTCCGAGTCGCCGCACGCGGTGGTGAGGGGGGCCAGCAGGGTGAGCGCGGCCAGCGCGGCCGTCCTTGCTCTGGTGAGGGTTCTGCCCACGGTGCTCTGCACCTTCTCTCGGTCGCTCCGGACGGGGGGTCGTCGTGGAATCCGGTAGTCGCCTCTGGCCGGGGGATCAGGGGCCGCCGCCATGGCCGGCACACGGTGGGGGTCTCAGCGGTGTCCCGGCGATGCCGTGGGGCCTCAGGCTCGGAGCGTCGAGTGCGGACGCCGCGCCCGGCGACCCGGGTCCCTCGTCGTGCATCGGCGCTCCTCGATCGCTGGGGCGGGCGGTCGATCGCTGGGGTGGGGCCGGCTGGAGCCGTGTGTGCCGGAGGCGGGTGCGGGCCGGGCGGCCAGCGGGTAACGCGAACATAGGCGTATATGTTGTGGCAGTCAATATTCTGCCCAACATAGGAGCGGAGCGATCGGAGCACGACCCTTGGACCGTCCATACCCGTCTCTGCGGCCCCAGTCCCTCATGTTGACCTTCCTCGGCAACTACGTGCTGAGGCGCGAGATCGCCGTGTTCTCCGGCAGCTTCATCGAGGTGTTCGGACGGCTCGGGGTGGGCGAGCACGCGATCCGCTCCACCCTCACCCGGATGGCGCGCCACGGCATGCTGGCCCGGCACCGCAGGGGCCGCCGGATGCATTTCGGCCTCACCGCGCGGTCGGAGCGGATCCTGCTGGACGGCGAGGCGCGGGTGCTGCGGCGCGGCGCGGTCAACGCCCACTGGGACGGCGGCTGGACCGTGCTGTCCTTCTCGATGCCCGAGTCGTGGCAGCGCCAGCGGCACGACCTGCGCTCCCGCCTGGTGTGGGCCGGGTTCGGCCCGCTGGGCAACGGCACCTGGATCGCCCCCGCCCGGGTGGACGTCACCGAAGTGATCGCCCCCGGCGGGGCGGACCTGGGCCTGGCCGGACGGGTCAAGGTCTTCCACGGCACGGCCGAGGAGCCGACCGACGTGGGCGCGATGATCCGGGACGCGTTCGACCTGGAGGGCCTGGCCGCCGGGTACCGGTCGTTCCTGGAGCGCTGGGACCGCCCGGAGCCCGTCCCCGGCGCGCCCGACGACCTGGTCAGGTTCCTGTGGCTGATGACCCAGTGGCTCGGCCTGGTCCGGGTGGACCCGGGCCTGCCGGTGCAGCACCTGCCGCCCGACTGGCCCGCGCTGCGCGCCCAGGAGGTCCTGCACGACCTCCGCGGCCGGTACGAGGACAGCGCCCGCGCCATCGCGGACGAGATCATCGAGTACATCCCCGTGGCCTGCCCCGCCACCGCCGGCGCCGGACGAGACGCGGCGGCGGATCGCTGATGGGAGGCCAACGGCCATGGGGGCGCGCTACTCCTGCGGTCGGCTGGGGCGGTGAACCTCGCTGCCCCGACCTTTGCCAATGCCGCGCAGGTCAGGCTATGGGACTTCCGTCCAACGGAAACCCTCTGCGGGACGGTCCCGAGGCGGGCCGCGTGACCGGGCCCGATGACCGCGCCTCCAGACGGTGGCCGTGCACGGCCGACACCGGCTGCCGGGCCGCGCGCGGCGATCCCAGCGCCCGCGAGATCCCGCGCGCCGCGGCCCGCACCGCGGGTGCCAGCACCCGCCAGTCGTAGCCCTCCGACGGCACCACGATCGACACCGCGGCCTCCACCCTGTCGTCCCGTCCGAAGATCGGGGCCGCCACCGACAACGCGATCAGCTCCACCTGCCCGTCGCTGACCGCCAGCCCGGTCCTGCGCACCTCCGCCAGAGCGCGGCGCAACTCGGCGCCCGTGGAGATCGTCTTCTCGGTGAAGCGGGGCAGCGGGCCCTCGATCGCGCGTTCCTGCACCTCCGGGTCGGAGTGGGCGAGGATCGCCAAGCCCACACCGGTCGCGTGCGCCGGGAAACGCCCCCCGACCCGGGTGAACACGTGCACCGCGTCCCGTCCGGCGATCCGCTCCAGGTACAGCACCTCCAGGCCGTCCAGCACGGCGAGCTGCACGTTCTGGTGCGTGGCCTCGTACAGGTCCTCCAGGAACGGCATCGCGATCTCGCGCAGCCCCAGCCCGCGCGGCGCCAGGGCCGCGACCTCCCACAGGCGCAGGCCGATCCGGTAGATGCCCTGCTCGTCGCGTTCCAGCGCACCCCACCTGGTCAGCTCGCCCACCAGCCGGTGGGCGGTCGCGGGCGGCAGGCCGGTGCGCCGGCTGATGTCCGACAGCGACAGCGCGGGGCTGGACGGGGTGAACGCCTCCAGGATCCCGAGCACCCGCGCGGTCACGGACGGACGCGATGTGCCGGACGCCATCAGCGCAGCGTGTCGAAGCGGTGACCGGCCCAGAGCCGGCGGGACGCGGCCTCGGCGCCGGGAACGTCCGCCGTCTCCACGTCGAAGACGCGGGTGAGATCGCGGCCGTCGGGCTCGTGCGCCGGCCAGCCGGGATCGCCGGTGGAGGCGAACGCGGTCCACGCCGTGCGGAACCGCCGCGACAGCGCCTCCGCCTCCGGCGGCGCCCCGTCGCCGAAGACGATCATGGCGATCCAGCCGTCCAGCGTCCCGAAGGTCAGCGGGACGTCCAGCCCGTGGCAGGACTTGAGCAGCCCGCCCATGGCGGGGCTCGGCCAGGTCAGCTCGTAGGCGTGGACGGTGCCTCCCGCCCTGGCGTGCGCGGCGGCCAGGTGCGCCGTGGGCATCCGGAACAGCCAGTCGGAGACGACCAGGGAGTACAGCTCGTCCAGGTCGGCGTCCGGATGGCCGGAGCGGTAGACGCTCTCGGCGCCGGCCGGGGCCAGCGTCTCCATCGTCCACGCCAGCCGTTCCTCGGTGATCGTCCCGAACTGCTCGCGCAAGGCCATGAACAGGCGGTACTCGTCGCGGTTGTACCCGGCGATCAGCGGCACCCCGCGGGTCGCGCCGCGCTCGGCCGCCGCCCACGGGGACTCGGGCAGCACCTCCCCGTCGACGACCGGGCCGAACGGGATGGCCGACGGGGCCGGTGATCCCCAGGGCGCGCGGTCGTTCAGCGCCCGCGCCATGGCCGCGTCGGTGGCGCGCAGGAGGTCCTCTGGCGCGACCCCGGCCAGGTCGTCCAGGGTGGGGCGCCTGCCGAGCCCGCCGACGATGGTCTCGGCGGCGCGCCGCGCGAAGGAGGGGGTGAAGAACGGCCCCGGAAGGCTCTGGATGATCGCGCGGCCGAACAGGCCCCGGGCGGACGGCATCGCCAGCAGCGCGGCGACCGAGCCCGCGCCCGCGGACTCCCCGAACACCGTCACGGCCGCCGGGTCGCCGCCGAACGCGGCGATGTTGTCGCGCACCCAGCGCAGGGCGGCGACCTGGTCGAGCAGGGCGCGGTTGGGGGGCGCGCCCTCCACCAGCCCGAATCCCTCCATGCCGAGGCGGTAGTTGAAGGTCACCACCACGACGCCCTCGGCGGCCAGCAGGGCGCCGTCGTAGTCGGGCTGGTCGGACGACCCGATCATGTAGGCGCCGCCGTACAGGTACACCATCACCGGCAGGCCGGAGCCGCCCGCGTCGGGCGTCCACACGTTGACGGTCAGGCAGTCCAGCCCGTCGGCGGACGACCAGGAGGAGGGGACCATGCCCAGGCTGCCCTGCGGCGGGCGGGGCCCGAACGCGGTGGCGTCGCGCGTCCCGTCCCAGGGGTCGGGCGGCCGGGGAGCCAGGAACCGGTCGGCTCCGAACGGCGCGGCCGCGAACGGGATGCCCTTGAAGGCCGTCACCGAACCGCCGGCGGGGCCGGCCGCGTGGCCCCTCACCCTGCCCGTGGCGATCTTTACGGTCGGCTCGGTGACGCTCACGACTCGGCCTCCTCGCGGCCCGGGGGTGCGGGCTCTCGTCAGGACACGCGCATCCTGGCCACGGTCTGCCCGGCCAGGCCGCTCGCCATGTAATCACCGTTCGTCCCGGGCCACCAGTGCAGGCCGTGGCCCTGGTCGAACGGCGTCGCCTGTAGCAGGTCACACGACCGGACCGGTACGTTCGGTTCACCGCGGCGAGGCGCCGACGGCCCGTTCAGTCGCGCATCTGGGGAAGGAAAACGACGCTATGCCCGTGCTCAACGACCTGCTCGCCGCGCTCGCCGACGGCTCGGTCGAGGTGGTGGACCTGACCGCGCCGCTGTCGGAGTCCACGCCGATCCTGCACCTGCCCGAGCCGTTCGCCAACACCGTGCCGTTCTCGCTGACCGAGATCAGCCGGTACGACGACCGCGGGCCCGCCTGGTACTGGAACGACATCCGCACCGGCGAGCACGTCGGGACGCACTTCGACGCGCCCGTGCACTGGGTGACCGGGCGGGAGCGCGAGGACGTGGCGCAGGTCCCGCCGCGCCGCCTGGTCGCGCCCGCCGTGGTGCTGGACGCCTCCGCGCACGCGGCGGCCGACCCCGACTTCCTGCTGGAGATCGACCACGTCCGGGACTGGGAGAAGAGCAACGGGCCGCTGCCCGAGGGCGGCTGGCTCCTGTACCGCACCGGCTGGGACGCCCGCTCAGGGGATAGCGACGCCTTCCTCAACGCCGACGAGACCGGGTCGCACACCCCCGGCATCTCCGCCGAATGCGCGCGGTGGCTGGCCGAGGAGACCTCGCTCCAGGGGCTCGGGGTGGAGACCGTGGGCACCGACGCGGGCGCGGCGCACTCGTTCGACCCGCCCTTCCCCTGCCACTCCTACTTCCTGGGCGCCGGCAAGTACGGCCTCACCCAGTTGCAGAACGTGGAGCGGCTGCCCGTCCGCGGCGCGGTGCTGGTCGCGACGCCGCTGCCCATCGTCGGCGGCTCCGGCAGCCCGGCGCGCGTGCTGGCCCTGGTCGAGCGATGACCCAGCCGGGCATCACGGTCGCCGAGGCGGTGGGCGGCGCGATCGCGCGCCTGGGCGCCCGCACCGTCTTCGGCGTGGTCGGCAGCGGCAACTTCCACGTCACCAACGCGCTGGTCGCCGGGGGCGCCCGGTTCGTGGCGGCACGGCACGAGGGCGGCGCCGCCACGATGGCCGACGCGTACGCGCGGGTGTCCGGCGGCCTCGGCGTCCTGTCGGTGCACCAGGGCCCGGGGCTGACCAACGCGCTCACCGGCATCACCGAGGCCGCCAAGAGCCGCACCCCGCTGCTGGTGCTGACCGGGGAGGTGGCCTCCGGCGCGGTGCGCTCCAACTTCCGCATCGACCAGGCCGCCCTGGCCGCCGCGGTCGGCGCCGTCCCCGAGCGGGTGCACTCGCCGCGGACCGCGCTGGCCGACGCGGCCCGCGCCTGCCGCACGGCGGTGGCCGAGCGCCGCACGGTGATCCTCGGCCTGCCGCTGGACGTCCAGGCCGCCGAGTACACCGGGCCCGAGCTGATGAGCCGTCCCGTGGCGCCGCCCGGCCAGGCCGCGGCGGCGTTCGCCGGGCCGGGCCAGGTGCCGTTCCTGCCCGTGCCGCCGCCCGCGGCCATCGCCCGGCTCGCCTCGGCGCTGGAGTCCGCCGAGCGGCCGGTGTTCATCGCCGGGCGCGGCGCCCGGCTCAGCGGGGCGCGCGGCCCGCTGCGGGAGCTGGCCGCACGCTGCGGCGCGCTGCTGGCGACCTCGGCGGTGGCGCGCGGCCTGTTCAAGGGCGACCCCTACGACCTGGACGTCAGCGGCGGGTTCGCCACCCCCACCGCCGCCGAGCTGATCGCCGGCGCCGACCTGCTGGTGGGCTGGGGCGCCTCGCTGAACATGTGGACGATGCGGCACGGAACGCTGGTCGGGAAGAACGCCACCCTGATCCAGGTCGATCTGGACCCCGCGTCGCTGGGCGCGCATCAGCCCGCCGACCTGAGCCTGACCGGCGACGTGGCCGAGACCGCGCGGGCCGTCCTGGCGGAGCTGGACGCGCGCGGCCGGACGGGCGGCGGGCCGGGGCCGGGCTACCGGTTACCGGAGGTGGCCGAACGGCTGGCGCGCGAGCGGCGCTGGCGCGACCACCCCTATGACGACGAGTCCGACGGGTCCCGCATCGACCCGCGGACCCTGTCGATCGCCCTGGACGACCTGCTGCCCGCCGAGCGCACCCTCGCCGTCGACTCCGGCAACTTCATGGGCTACCCCGCGATGTACCTGGACGTCCCGGACGGCGACGGCCTGGTGTTCACCCAGGCGTTCCAGTCGGTGGGGCTGGGCCTGGCCACCGCCGTCGGCGCGGCGCTGGCACGCCCCGACCGGCTCACCGTCGCGGCGCTGGGCGACGGCGGCGCGCTGATGTCGATCTCCGAGCTGGAGACCGCGGTGCGGCTCGGGCTCGGCCTGCTGGTGGTGGTGTACGACGACGAGGCGTACGGCGCCGAGGTGCACCACTTCGGCCCGGACGGGCATCCGCTGGACACGGTGACCTTCCCGCCCGCCGACCTGGCGGCCATCGGGCGGGGCTTCGGCTGCGACGCGGTCACCGTCACCCGGCGCGAGGACCTGGCCGACGTGGCGGACTGGCTGGCCGGGCCGCGCGACCGTCCGATGGTCGTCCACGCCAAGGTGACGAGGAACGCCCCGTCCTGGTGGCTGGAGGACGCCTTCCGCGGCCACTAGGCGCGCTCGCCGCGCGAGCGTGTCCCGGCGGGCTCCCGGCGGCCGGGCGGGCGCCGGCCCGGCGCGGCCGCTCCGGCCAGCGCCGCCGCCAGCGCCGCCACGGCCAGGATCAGCAGCCCGATGAGGTAGGAGTCGGTGAGGACCCGGGTGGCGCCCATCAGCACCGCCATGACCAGTCCGGTCAGCACGGCCGCCGCGGTGGCCAAGCCGATGGTCACGCCCAGGTCCCGCGGCTCGACCAACTGGGTCGTCAGCGTGAACGCCGCCCCCGCCGCCAGCCCGAGCGCGAACGCCAGCAGGACGAACGTCACGACCGCGGCGGCGCCCCCGTCCGTGTCCAGCGCCGCGACCAGCGTGAGGCCGGCCGCCGCCCCGAACCCGGCGATCAGCACCGGGCGAGGGCCGAACCGGTCGCCCAGGTACCCGCCGAGCGGGCGCGCGGCCACCGCGGCGACCGCGAAGGCCCCGGCCTGCACGACGGCGTCCCGCGGCGCGGTGCCGTGGACGTTGCGCAGATAGGCGGGCAGGTAGATCACCATGGCCAGGAAGCCGCCGAACGCCAGCGCGTACGGGGGCCACACGCGGCGGGTCGCCTCCCGCTCGCGGGCATGACGCACCCGTTCCCACACCACCTCGTCGGTGGTGTCCAGACCCGGGGCGTCCCGGCTGTACAGCAGCGTCACCACCCCGGTGACCAGCAGGAGGGCCGCCAGGAACAGGAAGGTGGCGGTGCGGCCGATCGCGCCCACCAGCGGCGGCGTCGCCAGCGCCGACAGCGCGACCCCGCCCGTGGCCGCGCCCACGATCCCGGTGACCAGCCCGCGGCGGGCCGGCTCGAACCAGGCGGCCACGGCCGGGACCGCCACCGCGAGCGCCGTGCCCGCCGCGCCCAGCACCAGCGCGCCCGCCACCATGAACGTGAACGAGTCGTCCATGAACGCCAGATACAGGGTGGGGAAGAACGCCAGGAAGCTGACCACGGGGAACATCGTCTGGCCGCCGTGCCTGTCGGTCATGGCGCCGATCGGCACCGCCCCGAACGCCCCGGTCAGCAGCGGCACCGCCACCAGGACGGTCCGCTCGGCCCCGGTCAGTTCGATGTCGGAGATCTCCGCCGGTCCCAGCGGGGCGATCATGGTCCACGCCCAGGAGTTGATCAGGACGGCCCAGCAGGCGAGAAGCAGGCGCCCCCACCGGCCACGCGCCGAAATCCCGGCCTCCGTGGCCCCGTGTGCGGTCGTCGCCGCCATGACCCACCCCCAAAGATTCCATACCCGCAGCAGCGGTTCTCTCGGCCATGAATCGCCCGTGGCTGGGCAGACTGTCGATCGTGGCTCGGCGCCACGGGGGACGTGCCCGCCACGCACGCCCAAGTACCCGGATCGGCGTCCGTGATGCGCACGGACCGTGACAGCGCCGTGACGGGAGATTGTCGCGACTCGCTGATTGACCGGATTTGTCCCATCTACTTACGTTCGCGGCAGTTGTGTCTCATGTCACACCGCCCCGAGGAGGAGAGATGGCGGAACGACTGAGATTTCCTCCGCTGGCCAAGGAGATGGCCGCGGAGTTCGCCGGCACCATGATCCTGATCCTCTTCGGGGTGGGGGTGGTGGCGCAGGTCATCGCGGGCTCCGGCCTGACCGACGGCGCGCTCGGCGACCACGACAGCATCACCTGGGGCTGGGGCATCGGCGTGACGCTCGGCGTGTACGTCGCCGCGCGGATGACCGGCGGCCACATCAACCCCGCCGTCACCGTCGCCCTGGCGTTGTTCAAACGGTTCTCCTGGAACAAGGTGGCGCCGTACGTCCTGGCGCAGACGGCCGGCGCCTTCGTGGCGGCCCTGATCGTCCGGTGGAACTACACCGAAGTGCTGGACGCGTTCGACCCCGGCCACACGATCAAGAGCCAGCTCGTCTTCAGCACCCTGCCGGGCAACGGCACGCTGCCGGTCGGCATGTGGGGCGGCTTCCGCGACCAGGTCATCGGCACCGCGATCCTGCTCTTCCTGGTCATGGCGCTGACCGACCTGCGCAACAACCCGCCGCTCGCCAACCTCACCCCGTTCGTCATCGGGCTGCTGGTGGTGGGCATCGGCATGGCGTGGGGCACCGACGCCGGGTACGCGATCAACCCCGCCCGTGACCTCGGGCCGAGGCTGGCGCAGTACCTCACCGGATACGGCGGGGCGTGGCGCGACCAGCACGGCGACCTGTACTTCTGGGTGCCGATCGCCGGACCGCTGATCGGCGGTGCCATCGGCGCCGGGTTGTACCTGTTCCTGATCGGCCGCAACCTGCCGCCGCCGGAGGAGACGCCGGAGGAGGAAGAGGAGACCAAGCCCGAGTACAAGCCGTGACCCGCCCCGCGGCGTGAACCGTCCCGGCCGGCGCCCGGCCCGGCGCCGGCCGACCACGGCAGGAAGGGAGTGCCGCATGGCCGACTTCGTCGGAGCGATCGATCAGGGCACCACCAGCACCCGGTTCATGATCTTCGATCATGGCGGTAACGAGGTGGCCCGCCACCAGCTGGAACACGAGCAGATCCTGCCCCAGGCCGGCTGGGTGGAGCACAACCCCACCGAGATCTGGGAGCGCACCCGCGCGGTGACCGAGACCGCGATGAACAGGGCGGGACTGCACCATACCGACCTGGCCGCCCTCGGCATCACCAACCAGCGGGAGACCGCGGTCGTGTGGAACCGCCGCACCGGCCGCCCGTACTACAACGCGATCGTGTGGCAGGACACCCGCACCGACCGCATCGCCTCGGCGCTGGAGCGCGACGGCCGCGGCGACACCATCCGGCGGCGCGCCGGGCTGCCCCCGGCGACCTACTTCTCCGCCGGGAAGGTCCAGTGGATCCTGGAGAACGTCGACGGCGTCCGCGAGGACGCCGAGCGCGGCGAGGCGCTCTTCGGCAACATCGACACCTGGCTGCTGTGGAACCTCACCGGAGGCCGTGAGGGCGGCGTGCACGTCACCGACGTCACCAACGCCAGCCGCACGATGCTGATGGACCTGGAGACCCTGGACTGGGACGACGAGCTGCTGTCGTTCTTCGGCATCCCGCGCGCCATGCTGCCGGAGATCAGGCCGTCGTCCGCGCCCGACCCGTACGGCGTGACCCTGGCCACCGGGCCGCTGCACGGCGAGGTGCCGCTGACCGGGGCCCTCGGAGACCAGCAGGCCGCCACCGTCGGCCAGGTGTGCTTCGCCGTCGGGGAGGCGAAGAACACCTACGGGACGGGCAACTTCCTGCTGCTCAACACCGGCAACGAGCTGGTCAGGTCCAAGGCCGGGATGCTCACCACCGTCTGCTACCGCTTCGGCGACGCCGCGCCGGTGTACGCGCTGGAAGGATCGATCGCGGTGACCGGGTCGGCGGTGCAGTGGCTGCGCGACCAGCTCGGCATCATCTCCACGGCGGCGCAGAGCGAAGCGCTGGCCTCGCAGGTGGAGGACAACGGCGGGGTGTACTTCGTGCCCGCGTTCTCGGGGCTGTTCGCCCCGTACTGGCGTTCGGACGCGCGCGGCGCCATCGTCGGGCTGTCCCGCTTCAACACCAACGCCCATCTCGCCAGGGCCACCTTAGAGGCGATCGCCTACCAGTCCCGCGACGTCGCGGAGGCGATGCGGGAGGACTCGGGCGTCTCGCTGCCCGTCCTCAAGGTCGACGGCGGTGTCACCGCCAACGACCTGGCCATGCAGATCCAGGCGGACGTGCTGGGCGTCCCGGTGTCCAAGCCGGTCGTCGCCGAGACCACGGCGCTCGGCTCCGCCTACGCCGCGGGCCTGGCGGTCGGGTTCTGGTCCAACACCGACGAGCTCCGCCAGAACTGGAACGAGGACCGCCGCTGGGAACCCCAGTGGTCGGAGGAACAGAGGGAGGAGGCATACGCCGGCTGGAAGAAGGCCGTCGAGCGCACCTTCCGCTGGCTGGAGGTGGACTGAACGGGCCGTGTCATGTGAACGGGCCGCGTGTCATGTGAACGAGGCGGCGACCTTGTCGATCACTTCGAGGACGGCGACCGACTCGGCGAGCGGCAGCCGCGGCGACTCGGTGAGGCCCTGGCGCAGGCAGCGTGCCACCTCCTCGGCCTGGTAGGTGAAGCCGTTCCCCTCCAGCTCGACGGTGAAGGTCTCGGGGTCGCGTCCCTCGCGGGTGAGCGTCATGGCGGAGGGCTTGTAGAACGGCGACGCCAGCTCGATGCGGCCCTTGGTGCCGACCACGGCGGCGGTGTGCGGTGAGAACCCCATCAGCCCGCAGTGCAGCAGCGCCACGGCGCCCGACTCGTAGCCCAGCAGCATCCCGGTGTTGGCGTCGACGCCGGTGGGCGCGGGCGCGGACACCGCCTGCACCGTGCTGGGCGGGCCCAGTAGCGGCCAGGTGATCGACAGGACGTAGCAGCCCAGGTCGAGCAGCGCGCCCCCGGCCAGCTCCGGCGCCCACATGCGGTGGGCCGGGTCGTACGGCGGCGCGATGGAGAAGTCGGCGTAGATGGCCGAGACCTCACCGATCGCGCCGTCGGCGACCAGCCCGTTCATGCGCCGCACCAGCGGGCTGAACCGCGTCCACATGCCCTCCATCATGAACAGGCCGCGGGCGCGCGCCACCTCCGCCAGCCGCCGCGCCTCGTCCGCGGAGACCGTGAGCGGCTTCTCCACCAGGACGGCCCGTCCCGCCTCCAAGCACAGTTGTGCCGCGTCGGCGTGCGCCGGATGCGGGGTGGCGATGTAGACGACGTCCACGTCCCGGTCGGCGGCCAGCTCGGCGTAGGAGCCGTGCGCCCGCCCGATGCCGTGCCGCCGGGCGAACGCGGCCGCGGTCTCCGGCGCGCGGGACCCCACGGCGGCGACCTCGTGGCCGTCCAGGCGCAGCAGGTCGGCGGTGAAGACCTCGGCGATCGCGCCCGTGCCCAGGATTCCCCAGCGAATCGGCCCATCGGTCATAGCGGACATCGTAGGACCGCTTGCCGAACGGGGTGGTGTGGTTGCGTCTCATGCCATGTGACGGCATGATGACGCTGCGGATTGGATCGGCTCCGCAGCGTAGCCGACGCCTTGTGCTTCACGCCGGGGAGGACACTCATGGCCGGACGCTTGGCCGCCGCGACGCTCGCCTGCACCGTGGGCGCCGTCCCGCTCATGACGTCCGGTACGGCTACGGCCGCCGTGCCGGTGGTGAGCGGTCCCTTCGCCGGGACGGTCGCGCTCAGCAACTGCTCGGGCTCCCTGGTGCGCGGCCCGTGGACACGGGACGCCGACAGGGCGCTGGTGCTGACCAACGGGCACTGCCTGGAGACCGGGATGCCCGCGGCCGGAGAGGTGATCGTCGACCGCCCCTCGTCCCGGGCCTTCCGGCTGCTGGCCCCCGGCGGCGACCACGACCTGGGCACGCTCACCGCCACCAGGATCGAGTACGCCACCATGACCGACACCGACGTGACCGTCTACCGCGTCCGCTCCACCTACGCCCAGATCCGCCGCAAGTACGGGATCTCCGCGCTGCGGCTCTCCGACACCCGCCCCCGGGCCGGGACGCGGATCCGGGTGGTGTCCGGCTACTGGAGGAAGATCTACTCCTGCGGGCTCGACGGTTTCGTGTACCGCATGCGTGAGGCGGGCTGGACCTGGAAGGACTCCCTGCGCTACACGCCCGAGTGCGCCACCATCGCGGGCACCTCGGGATCGCCCGTCCTGGACGCCCGCACCCGCCAGGTCATCGGCGTCAACAACACCGGCAACGAGGACGGCGAGCGCTGCACCCTCAACAACCCGTGCGAGGTCGCCCGGGACGGCACCGTCACCATCCGGAAGGGCATCGGCTACGGCCAGCAGACGTACCTGCTGGCCCGCTGCCTGGGACGTGGCGGCGACGTCGTCCTCGGCGGCTCGTGCCGCCTGCCCCGTCCCGCGTCCCGGTAGCCGGGCCGTTCGGTGTTATTGGTCGCATTCCTTCCCCTATGTCGGGTAGGGGCCGGGCATGGACCAACATGAGCTGCGCGAACTCGGGCAGAGGCTGCGCGTGGACGCCGTCCGCGCGTCCGGCGCCGCCGGGTCGGGGCACCCCACCTCGTCGATGTCGGCGGCGGACCTGATGGCGGTCCTGCTCGCCCACCACCTGCGCTCGGACTTCGCGGCCCCGTCCAACCCCGCCAACGACCGGCTGATCTTCTCCAAGGGGCACGCCTCGCCCCTGCTGTACGCCCTGCACGCGGCGGCCGGGGCGATCAGCGACGAGGAACTGCTGACGTTCCGGAGGCTGGGCAGCCGCCTGGAGGGCCATCCCACGCCGCGGCTGCCGGGAGTGGACGTGGCCACCGGGTCGCTGGGCCAGGGACTACCCGTCGGCGTGGGCATGGCTCTGACGGGCAAGCACCTCGACCAGCTCCCGTACAGGGTGTACGTGCTGTGCGGTGACAGCGAGATGGCCGAGGGATCGGTCTGGGAGGCCGCCGAGCACGCCGGGTTCGAGAACCTGGACAACCTCTGCGCGATCATCGACGTGAACCGGCTGGGGCAGCGCGGCCCCACCCGGCACGGCTGGGACACCGGCGCCTACGCCGCCCGCTTCGGCGCGTTCGGCTGGCACACGATCGAGATCGACGGCCATGACGTGGACACGATCGACGCCGCGTACGCGGAGGCCGCGGCGACCGGGGGACGCCCCACCGCGATCATCGCCCGTACCGAGAAGGGGCACGGCGTGGCCGCGGTCGCCGACCAGGAAGGCCAGCACGGCAAGCCGCTGCCGGACACCGAGGACGCGGTCGCCGAGCTCGGCGGGCGCCGCCACATCACGGCCGAACCGCGGCACCCCGAGTCCGCGCCCTGCTCCCGTCCGCTGGACCACGGCACCTTCCACCCTCCCCTGTACGAGAAGGGCGAAGAGGTCGCCACGCGCAACGCCTACGGCGAGGCGCTGGCCGCCCTGGGCGACGCGCGCGGGGACGTGGTCGCGCTGGACGGCGAGGTCAGCGACTCCACCCGGTCCGCGATGTTCGCCAAGGCGCACCCGGAACGGTTCTTCGAGATCTATATCGCCGAGCAGCTGATGGTCGCGACGGCCGTGGGGATGCAGGCACGCGGCTGGATGCCGTACGTGTCCACCTTCGCCGCGTTCCTGACCCGGGCCTACGACTTCATCCGGATGGCGGCGGTCAGCCGCGCCGACCTCAACCTGTCCGGCTCCCACGCGGGCGTCGCGATCGGGCAGGACGGCCCGTCCCAGATGGGCCTGGAGGACCTGGCGGCGCTCCGCGCGGTGCACGGCAGCACCGTCCTGTACCCGTGCGACGCCAACCAGACCGCACGGCTGGTCGGCGAGATGGCCGGGGCGTCCGGCATCCGGTACATACGCACCACCCGGGGCAAGACCCCGGTGATCTACGGACCGGACGAGAGCTTCCACATCGGTGGCAGCAAGGTCCTGTGCGCCACCGAGAACGACGAGGTCACCCTGGTCGGGGCCGGGGTGACCGTGCACGAGGCGCTGAAGGCCGCCGCCCGCCTGGACGTGGCCGGCATCGCCGCCCGGGTGATCGACCTGTACTCGGTCAAGCCGGTGGACGTGGACACGCTGCGGGAGGCCGCCGAGGTCACCGGCCACATGGTGGTCGTCGAGGACCACTGGCCCGAGGGCGGCCTGGGCGACGCCGTGATGAGCGCGTTCGCCGACGGCTGGGCCCCGCCCCGGGTGATCCGCCTGGGCGTACGGGACATGCCCGGTTCGGCCACCCCGGAGGAGCAGATGGCGGTGGCGGGCATCGACGCCGACGCGATCGTCGCGGCGGCGCACGACATGGTCGACCTGGCCGCCCTTCCCTGATCGGCGGTGCCCGGCCAGGGCGGCGATGCTCGGTCAGGGCGGCGGGCGGTGCACGGTCGGGGCGGCGCCGGTCCTGGGAGCGGGCAGGGTCGGTCCTCGGGCAGGGCGGCGCCGGGCTCAGACGCGGAAGCGCCGGGCGATCACGATCAGGTCGGTCAGCGCGATCAGGGCGAGCACGGCGCAGATCCCCGCGGCGACCGCGGCGCCCGTGCTGTCGTCCCGGGCCGACACCAGGGCGAACAGGACCGCCGCCACCACGCCCGACACCAGGGCGACCGACGACATCACGGCGCGCAGCCGCAGGGGGCTGCGCGCCGTGAGCGGTTCCGTCCCGGGCGGCTGGCGGTGATGCGGCGGCCCCTCCGCCCGTTGCGGCTCCCCATGGGGGCGCGGTCGCTCAGGTGGGCCTGGCCTGGGCTCGGGGTCCTGCGAGGGGCCGGTCATGCGTCACCGTCCGTAGAGGCCGACGAGCGTGCCGGTCGCCACGACGGTGCCGTCCTCGGCGTCCCTGAGGTCCTCGATGGAGAATCCCTCTTCGAGATTCGTCGGCTCCGACAGCCCGTAAAGATGGAAGATGTAACGGTGCGGCTCGTCCCCCTTCGGCGGGTGCGGGCCACCGTACCCGGGCGTCCCGTAGTCGTTGCGTCCGACCACGGCCTCTGTGGGTGTGTCGCCCTCCTCGATCTCGGTGGTGTCCGGCGGGATCCCGGCCAGGAGCCAGTGGACGAAGGTGCCGCTCGGCGCGTCCGGGTCCTCGCACACCAGCGCGAGCTCCACCACGTCCTCGGGCGGTTCGGACCATTCCAGCGGCGGCGAGAGGTCCCCGTTGGCGTGCGAGTACTCGGCCGGGATCACGGCATGGTCGTTGAAGGCCGGACTACGCAGCGTCATGTGCTCCATGGTGTTCCCGTGCCCGCTCAGCCCACGGGAATGCAGCCGCGTCCCGGATGACCGCATCGAGGACGGACCGCAGGTGATCGCGGTCTTCACAAAGAACCCCGCCGGGACCTGTCATCTCTGCGACGCATGATTCGGCGGGATCGGTGAAAGGCTGGACCCTGGACGCCCGGCCGGCGCGACCGGGGCCGGGCGGCGTGCGAGCGAGGCCGGACGAGGAGGTCCCTGTGGTCGTGTTGCGCAGCTTCGTGTCGGGTTCCTGGGAGCTCCCGGTGGGGGAGGGGACGCCGCTGCCGGACGCGGTGACGGGGGAGGAGGTCGCCCGGGTCTCCGCGGCGGGCATCGACCGCGGGGCGGCCCTGGAGTACGGCCGCAAGGTCGGGGGTCCCGCGCTCCGCGAGCTGACCTTCCATCAGCGGGCGGCGTTGCTGAAGGCGCTCGCCTCCCACCTGCGCGAGCATCGGGACGAGTTGTACGCGTTGTCGTCCCGTACGGGCGCGACGCTGGGCGACTCGAAGTTCGACGTGGACGGGGGCATCGCGGTCCTGTCCGCGTACGCGAGCAAAGCGAGGCGCGAACTTCCCAACGACACCGTGTTCGTGGAGGGCGACGTCGAACCGCTCGGTAAGGGCGGCACGTTCGTGGGTCAGCACCTGTGCACGCCGCTGCCGGGGGTGTCCGTCCAGATCAACGCGTTCAACTTCCCTGTCTGGGGACCTTGGAGAAGCTCGCGCCCGCGTTCGTCGCCGGAATGCCGAGCCTGATCAAGCCCGCGAGCCAGACCGCCTACCTGACCGCCCGGCTGGTCGAGCTGATCGTCGAGTCCGAACTGCTCCCCGAGGGGTCGGTGCAACTGCTCTGCGGGGACGCGGGCGACCTGCTCGACCACCTCACCGAGCAGGACGCGGTCTCGTTCACCGGCTCGGCCGACACCGCGCGCAGGCTCCGCGCCCATCCCGCCATCGTGGGCCGTTCCGTCCGGTTCAACGCCGAGGCCGACTCGCTGAACTGCTCCATCCTCGGCCCGGACGCCGCGCCCGGTACGGCCGAGTTCGACCTGTACGTCAAGCAGCTCGTCGCGGAGATGACGGTGAAGGCGGGACAGAAGTGCACCGCCATCCGCCGCGCCTTCGTCCCCGAGTCCCTGGTGGACGAGGTCGCCGAGGCCGTGCGGGCACGGCTGGCCAAGGTCGCCGTCGGGAACCCCGCCAACCCGGACGTGCGGATGGGCGCGCTGGCGAGCCTGGGCCAGCGCGAGGAGGTGCGCCGGTCGCTGAAGCCGCTCCTGGACGCGGGCCGCCTGCTTTTCGGCGACCCCGACCGGGTGGAGGTGGTGGACGCCGACGCCGAGCGCGGCGCGTTCATCTCGCCGATCCTGATCCGTGCCGACGACGCGGAACGGGCCGAACCACACGAGGTGGAGGCGTTCGGCCCGGTGAGCACGCTGCTGCCGTACCGTGACGTGGCCCAGGTGGTGGAGCTGGCGGCGCGCGGCCGTGGCAGCCTTGCCGGTTCGGTGGTCACGGCCGACACCGGCTTCGCCCGCGAGGTCGTCCTGGGCCTGGCCCCCTGGCACGGGCGTGTGCTCGTACTCAACGAGGAGGACGCCAAGGAGTCCACTGGGCACGGATCGCCTCTGCCGCCCCTGATCCACGGTGGCCCTGGGCGCGCCGGTGGCGGGGAGGAGATGGGCGGCATCCGGGGGATCGTCCATCACATGCAGCGCACCGCCGTTCAGGCCGGGCCGGGCATGCTGACCGCCCTGACCGGACGCTGGGTGCCTGGGGCCGAGCGTACGGTCACTGACGTGCACCCGTTCCGTAAGCACCTCGAAGAGCTGCGCGTGGGCGACACCGTCGTCGCCGGTCCCCGTACGGTGACCCTTGAGGACGTGGAGCGGTTCGCCGAATTCACAGGGGACACTTTCTACGCCCACATGGACGACGAGGCGGCCAAGGCCAACCCGTTCTTCGGCGGTCGGGTAGCGCACGGCTACCTTGTGGTGTCCTTCGCCGCAGGACTGTTCGTCTCGCCCGAGCCCGGACCCGTCCTGGCCAACTACGGCTTGGAGAACCTGCGGTTCCTCACCCCCGTCTACCCGGGAGACGAACTGACGGTCACCTTGACCGCCAAGCAGATCTCACCGCGTGATGGCGCGGATTACGGTGAGGTGCGGTGGGACACCGACGTCACCAACCAGGACGGCAAGTCCGTGGCCAAATACGACGTCCTCACCCTTGTGGCCAAGCGCCCCGCAGGATGACGTGTGCGTCGTCTAGCCGTCCTTAGGTTGTACCCTCGTTCGGTATAGCGAACATCACCCGGGCCTGGGATGCCCCAAGGGAACGAGGAGGGACGCATGGTGGACAACGCCGGCCCGGACGCAGGCGGCGAGGACGCCGGTCCGGAGCCGCGCCCCGGGTCGGTGCGCGACATGCTGGCCGCCAACCTGCGGCGCGCCCGTACCGAACGGGGCCTGTCCCTGTCGGAGCTGTCCCGCCGCTCCAGGATCGGGAAGGCGACGCTCTCCCAGTTGGAGTCCGGGTCGGGCAACCCCACCATCGAGACGGTGTTCAGCCTGTCCAGAGCCCTGGAAGTGGCGATCTCCGACCTGCTGGACCATGGCCGCCCGTCCGGCCCGACCGTGGTGCGCGCCGCCGACGTCGAGGTGCTGCGCGGCGCCGGCGTCGACCTGCGCCCGCTGCGCGGCATCGAGGCGGGTGACGCGATCTTCGAGGTGTACGACCAGGTGGTGCGGGCCGGTGCCCGTCAGGACTCGCTCGGCCATGCCGGCACCGAGCACACCATCGTGCAGGCGGGACGGCTCGGCGTTCGGGTGGACGACCGCTATTTGGAGCTGGGGCCCGGGGACTATGTCGGTTTCGACGCCGCGCGGCCGCACTCGTATACCGCTCTGGACGGCCAGGTACGCTCGGTCCTGCTCCTGCAATACCGCTCTGACCAGCGACTTCGCTCCTCGACCTCGGGTGCGGCCTGCCTGGCGGGCACGGCCGGGCGGGAGCGCTGAGCGGGCGCGTTGACAGGACGCGAGCGGGCGCCTACTCTCGAAGCCGTTCGGTAAACCGAACGATCGATGACTGGGAGGGGGCGAGGTGCGGGCGACACGGATCGTGGTGCTGGGGGCCGGGATCATCGGCGCCGCCTGCGCCCGCGAGCTGGCCCTGGCCGGATGCGAGGTCATCGTCGTCGACCGGGGCGGCCCCGCCGCGGCGACCACCGCGCACGGCGAGGGCAACGTCCTGGTCTCCGACAAGGGACCGGGCCCCGAGCTGGAGCTGGCCCGCCTCTCCCGGCGGCTGTGGCCGGAGGTCCTCGCCGAAGGGGGCCGCCCCGCCGAATGGGAACCCAAGGGCGGCATCGTCGTCGCCACCACCGAAGCGGGCGCCGAAGACCTGCGGGGCTTCGCCGCCTCCCAGCGCGAGGCGGGCGTCCGCGCCGAGCCGCTGAGCGCCGCCGAGCTGGCCGCCGCCGAGCCCCACCTGGCCCGCGACGTCACCGCCGCCTTCGCCTACCCCGAGGACGCCCAGGTCCAGCCGTCCGGCGCCGCGAGCGTACTGCTGGGCGCGGCCCTGCGGGCGGGCGCCGTCCTCCGCACCGGATGCGAGGTGCTGGGCCCGGTGAGCCGGGGCGGGCGCATCACCGGTGTGCGCACCACGCTGGGCCTGATCGAGGGCGACGCCTTCGTCAACGCCGCCGGGCCGTGGGCCGGCGAGCTGTCGGCCCGCCTCGGCGCCCCCGTCGACGTCCGTCCCCGCCGCGGCGAGGTGCTGGTGACCGCCCCCATGCCCCCGACCGTGTTCCACAAGGTCTACGACGCCGACTATGTGGGCGCCGTGGGTAGCGGCTCCGGCGACCTCCAGACTTCGGCGGTCGTGGAGTCCACCCGCGCCGGCACGATCCTGCTCGGCTCGTCCCGCCGCCGCGTCGGATTCGACGACCGCCTCCACCCCGGCGTGCTGTCCCGGATCGCGGCGAAGGCCCTCCGGCTGTTCCCCTGCCTGTCCGGCGCCGCCGTGATGCGCGCCTACGGTGGCTTCCGGCCTTACGTGCCCGACCACCTTCCGCTGATCGGCCCCGACCCCCGCCTCTCCGGCCTCTGGCACGCCACCGGCCACGAGGGCGCCGGCATCGGCCTGTCCGTGGGCACCGCCAGGCTCCTGGCCGACGGCCTGCTCTCCCGCGAGCCGGAAATGGACATCACCCCGTTCCGGGTCGACCGCCCCCTCGCCCTGGCAGAGCCCGGCTCACCCCCTGCCGCCGGACGGGCGGTCCCCGGCGGTGAGCAGCCATGACCCCGCGCCCGGCCCCCGGCCCCCGCCCCGGCCCACCGCTGCGCATCACGGTCGACGGCGAGCCCTTCGAAGGCGTCCAGGGCCAGACCATCGCAGGCATCCTGCTGTCCGCCGGCCGCCTCTCATGGCGCCGCGGCCCCTCCGGCGCGCCACGCGGGGTCTTCTGCGGCATCGGAGCCTGCTTCGACTGCCTGCTCACCGTCAACGGCATCCCCGACGTCCGCGCCTGCCGCCGCCGCGCCACCAACGGCGACACCATCACCACCCAATCCCGCCTCCCCAACCAACCCGTCAAGCCCCCCGAACCAAGCCCACCCACTATGCCAATCCCTGCCCCCGAGCCGAGCATTGGTAATGCGCCGGGCACGGCTGGCGAGCCGGGCGGGTGCGCAGATCCAGGGACACCCGTTTCCTCGAGCGTTGGCCGCGAGGCGAGCGTCGGCGGCGCGCTGGACACGCCAGGAAAGCCGGGCGAGTCTGCGGGTCGAGGGACACCCGTTGCCCCGAGCGTCGGCGGCGACTCGAGCGTCGGCGGCGCGCTGGACCCGCCCGGAGAGGGCGGTGCGCGGGGCACGGTTGGCGAGCCGGGCGGGTGCGCAGATCCAGGGACACCCGTTTCCCCGAGCGTTGGCCGCGAGGCGAGCGTCGGCGGCGCGCTGGACACGCCCGGAGAGCCGCGCGGGTCTGCGGGTCGAGGGACACCCGTTGCCCCGAGCGTCGGCGGTGCGCTGGACGGGGTTGGGGAGCCGGGCGGGTCTGTGGGTGTGAACGCTCCCGTTGCGCCGGGCGCTGGCAGTGAGCTGGGGACGTCTGGGCCGGGCGGGGCGGGCGAGTCTGCGGAGTCCATCTCGTCCGGGGAGGACGGGCGGGTCCGCGTCGCGGAGCGTGCTCAGGGAGCGAGCGAGCGCGAAGAGCCGAGCCGATCGGGTAAAGCGGGCGACTCCCGAGAGCCGGGAAAGTCGTTGGAGTCGGCCGGGTCCGGGGAGCCGGACGAAGCGGGGGAGGCGCGATGAGCGGGCTTCGCCGGCGGGTGGCGGTCATCGGGGCGGGTCCGGCCGGGCTGGCGGCCGCGGCGGCGGCGCTGCGCGCCGGGGCCGAGGTCACCCTGATCGAGGCGGCCGACCGGCCTGGAGGCCAGTACCACCGGATGCCCTACGACGCCGATGACCTCGGCGGGGCGGGCGGCGTCCACCGCGACTTCGAGCGGATGCGCCGCCACGTACTGGATCATCCGCGCTGCGCGTGGTGGCCCGAGAGCACGGTCTGGTCCCTGGAACGCGGCGACCCGACCGTCCCGCGTCCGCCCAGGGTGCATGTGCTGCGCGGCCCGGCCGACGGCGCGGGACGGGAAGCTCACGTGCTCGACCCCGACGCGCTCGTCCTGGCGCCCGGAGCGCACGACAGGGTGCTGCCCTTCCCCGGGTGGGACCTGCCCGGTGTCTTCACCGCCGGCGCGGCACAGGCACTGGCCAAGGGCGAACGGCTCGCCGTGGGGGACGAGGTGGTGGTGGCCGGTGCCGGGCCGTTCCTGCTGCCCGTCGCCGCCTCCCTACTGCACGCGGGCTCGCACGTCCGGGAGGTCCTGGAGGCGGGGCGGCCCGCCGCAGTCCTGCGTGGGTGGACGCGCCGCCCCTGGGAACTGGCCGCCCAGCGTGCCAAGGCCGCCGAGCTCGCCTCCTACACGTCCCTGCTGGCCCGGCACCGCGTCCCGTACCGGATGGGACGGGCGGTGATCGAGGCGAGGGGCGACGGCCGGGTCGAAGAGGTCGTCACGGCCGAGCTGCGTCCCGACTGGTCGGTGATCCCGGGCACCGAACGCAGCCGGCCCGTCGACGCCGTCTGCGTCTCCCACGGCTTCACGCCCCACCTGGAGCTGCCCGTCGCCGCGGGCTGCGCCCTGCGGCAGGTCTCCGCGGCCGAGGTCTACGTACGGGTCGACGACGATCAGCTCACCAGCGTCCCCCGGGTGTACGCGGCAGGGGAGATCACCGGAATCGCGGGCGCCCCGGCGGCTCGCGCCGAGGGCCTGCTGGCGGGATGGCTGGCGGCGGGCGGCTCGCCCGCAGCTCCCGAAAGCCATCTCGCGCGTCGCCGGCGCGACCAGGGCCGCGCGTTCGCGGCCCGGCTCGCCGCCGCCCACCCGATCGGCGACGGCTGGCCGGGGTGGCTGCGTCCCGGCACGGTCGTGTGCCGCTGCGAGGGGACCACGTACGGCGCCCTCTGCGAAGCGGCAGGCGACCCGGCGGGCGCCGCGGCCCGCCCGGTCAAGCTGAGCACGCGCGCGGGTCTGGGCCCCTGCCAAGCCCGCGTCTGCGGCCCCACGGTCGCCGAACTCCTCGCCCGCAGGGCCGCCGGTGGCCCCGGCCGCCCGGAGACGGGCCTGCCCCCGGCGACGCCGCACCGCCGGCCCATCGCCCAGCCCATCCGCCTCGGAGAACTGGCGGCGCTCGACCCCGAAGACGCCGGTGCGAACGGCCGTGCCTCCAAGGCGGTCCCGCGGCGGGAAGGGCAGCCGGCGGCGCGCTCCGACACCCGTGATCCGCAATCCGACGATGAGAGGTGGACGCCCGATGAGCGGCGATAAGAAGGTCGAGACGCTGGGCGGAGTCATCGTGGCGACGGCCCTGCCGTACCGCGAGGACCCCTCCGCGCCCGCCGGGCTCGCGGTCGACTACGACCGGTACGCCGAGCACTGCCGGTGGCTGGTCGACAACGGCTGCCGGGGCGTCGGGCCCAACGGCTCGCTGGGGGAGTACTCCTCCCTCACCGACGAGGAACGCCGCCGGGTCGCCCGCACCGCGGTCGAGACCGTGGGCGGCGACGGCGTCGTGGTCATCGGGGTGCACGGCCCCGGCTCCCACCAGGCCAAGCACTGGGCCGAACTGGCCGCCGAGGACGGCGCGGACGGCGTCCTATGCCTGCCGCCCACCATGTACCGCGCCAACCACGGCGAGGTCATCGCCCATTTCGAGGCCGTGGCCTCGGTAGGACTGCCGGTCATGGTCTACAACAACCCGATCGACACCAAGGTGGACCTCACCCCGGGCCTGCTCGCCGAGATCGCCCAGATCGACGGGGTCGTCGCGGTCAAGGAGTTCTCCGGCGACGTCCGCCGCGTACTGGAGATCAAGGAGCGGGCCCCGGGTCTGGAGGTGGTGGCCGGAGCCGACGACGTGACGCTCGAGGCGCTGCTGATGGGCGCCACCGGGTGGTTCGCCGGGTTCCCGAACGTGTTCCCCGCCGAGTCGGCCGAGCTGTTCGAGCTGGCCACGGCGGGCAAGCTGGAGGAGGCGAAGGCGCTCTACGAGCCGCTGGTCGCCGCGTTCCGGTGGGACTCGCGCACCGAGTTCGTCCAGGCCATCAAGCTCGGCATGGACATGGTCGGCCGGTACGGCGGCCCGTGCAGGCCACCGCGCGGCCCCCTCGTCCCGGCGCACCGGGAGGCCGTCACCGCCGACATGACCCGCGCGATCGACGCACTCCAGCGGCGGGCGGGCTGATGCGGTCCGTCCGTACGATCCACGCGGTCGACTCCCACACCGAGGGCATGCCGACCCGGGTGGTGACCGGCGGCGTGGCGCCGATCCCCGGTGCCACCATGGCCGAACGCCGGCGCTACGCGGTCGAGCACCTCGACGGCCTGCGCCGCTTCCTGGTGGACGAGCCGCGCGGGCACCCGGCGATGAGCGGCGCGATCCTGCAGCCGCCCCTCCACCCGGACGCGGACTGGGGCGTGGTCTACATCGAGGTCAGCGGCTTCCTGCCGATGTGCGGGCATGGCACCATCGGCGTCGCCACCGTCCTCGTCGAGACCGGGATGGTCGAGGTCACCGAGCCGGAGACCATCGTCCGCCTGGACACCCCCGCTGGTCTCGTCGAGGCCCGGGTCGCCGTCCGCGACGGCGTCGCCGAGAACGTCACCCTGCGCAACATCCCTTCGTTCTCCCTCACCCTGGACGCCGTCGTCCCCGTCCCCGGGCTGGGAGAGGTCCGCTACGACATGGCGTACGGCGGCAACTTCTACGCCATCACCGAACTGGAACCCCTCGGGCTTCCCTTCGACCGCGCCCGCAAGGACGACATCCTCCGAGCGGGCCTGGACATCATGGCGGCCATCAACGAGCACGCCCCGCCCCACCACCCCGTCGACCCGGCCATCAGCGGCTGCAAGCACGTCCAGTTCTTGGCACTCGGATCGGACGCCAATCACTCCCGCAACGCCATGGCCATCCACCCCGGCTGGTTCGACCGCTCACCCTGCGGCACGGGCACCTCCGCCCGCATGGCGCAGCTTCACGCCCGCGGCGACCTGCCCCTTCACACCGAGTTCGTCAACGAGTCCTTCATCGGCACCCGCTTCACCGGCCGCCTGATCGCCGAAACCACGATCGGCGACCTCCCCGCCGTCATCCCCGAGTTCACCGGCCGGGCCTGGATCACCGGCACCGCCGACTACCTCCTGGACCCCACCGACCCCTTCCCAGAAGGCTTCGTCCTATGAACACCAAGCCACCCCACCCACCAGCCCCGCACCGATGACCCGACCATCACCACCACAGGTCACAGCCCCTTCCCTTCCGTAACCCAGCCACAATCCCACACCCCGAGCCCTTCCCCGATGAGTCCATCGATGCCGCCACCGACCTGCTCACGACGACCAACGAGTACTCCGCCGGTGGGACCCGTGTGCACACCCTCACGCCGACCACACGGTGAGGCTCAGCGTCGCGTGTGCCACCGTCCAGCAGCGTGACGGCCAGTCGCCGTACACCAGAGTCACCGCGCCGGCGGACCGCCCAACGCTGCGCCCCTCTCAATCGCCTGGCGACGTGTACCGCGGTGGGAGCACAGCCTGTGGATCGCCGCCGAGGCGGGTATTGCGGCCCTCGGTATCGTGGCGCCGATGATCAGCGTGGACGTGCGATCACCGGACGGACGGCATCGGACGAAGGGGCAAGGACTTGACGACGTCGCAAGGATCGCGATGAGGCCGTGCCTTCGGACGGCGGTCGTGCCCACCACGGTGCGGTCAGCCCGGGGACCGATCGAGAGGAGCAGCGCATGAGCACGCCGGATCAGGCGGTGTCCGCCGCGATGGCGGCGGCCGAGGAATGGGCGGCGACGCCCCCCGAGGCCAGGGCGCGGGCGTTGAACGCCGTCGCCGAGGCGTTGGAGGCGGCGCGCTCCGAACTGGTGCCCCTGGCCGACGCCGAGTCCCACCTGGGTGAGACGCCCCGGCTGAACGGGGAACTGACCCGGACGGTCTTCCAGCTCAAGCTGTTCGCCGAAGAGGCCGCCTCGGGCCGGTCCTACGATGCGCGGATCGACCGCGCCGACCCGGACTGGCCCACCGGCCCCCGTCCCGACCTGCGCCGCTACCGGACGGCGGTGGGGCCCGTGCTGGTCTTCGCGGCGAGCAACTTCCCGTTCGCGTTCAGCGTCGCGGGCGGTGACACGGCCTCGGCGCTCGCCGCGGGCTGCCCCGTCGTGGTCAAGGCGCACCCGGGCCACCCCGGGCTCTCGCGGCGCACCGCCGAGATCGTCACCGCCGCGCTGTCGGACGCCGGAGTGCCGGAGGGGACGTTCGCCCTGATCGAAGGCGAACGGGAAGGAGTCGAGGCCCTGCGCCACCCGGGGATCGCGGCGGCCGCGTTCACCGGCTCCGAACGTGGCGGGCTGGCCCTGGCGAAGATCGCCGCCGAGCGTCCCGAGCCCATTCCCTTCTACGCCGAGATGGGCAGCATCAACCCGGTCGTGGTCACCGCCGCGGCGGCCAAGAACCGCGGCGAGGAGATCGCCAAGGGCTATGTCGGCTCGGTGACCATGGGCGCGGGCCAGTTCTGCACCAACCCCGGGCTGATGTTCGTCCCCGCCGGGGACGCCATCGTGGATCGCATCGCGGGCCTCCTGTCCGAGGTCGGGGCGGCCCCGATGCTGAACGACCGGATCGAGTCGGGCTTCCTCGACACCGCCCGGCGGCTCGGCGAGCGCCCCGGCGTCCGCCGGGTCCTCTGGCCCGACGACGACACCTCGACGGCGCCCCGCCTGCTCACCATGGACCTGGCCGCGTTCGCCGCCGACAGCGAGGCCGCCTCCCAGGAGTGCTTCGGCCCGCTCGGCCTGGTGGTCACCTACCAGGACCTCCGGGACGTCGCCGTGGTCCTGGCGAAGCTGCCCGGCCAGCTCACCACGTCCCTGCACGCCGAACCCGACGAGACCGCCGAGCTGTCAGGTCTGGCGGGCGTCCTGGCAGACCGCAGCGGCCGCGTCCTCTGGAACCAGTGGCCCACCGGCGTCTCCGTCACCCACGCCATGCAACACGGCGGCCCCTTCCCCGCCACCACCACGCCGTCCACCACATCCGTCGGAACGGCCGCCATCGAGCGTTTCCTCCGTCCCGTCACCTACCAGAACTGGCCGCAGGACCTCCTCCCACCACCCCTCCGCGACAGCAACCCCTGGAACGTCCCCCAGCAAATCCACTGAACCTTCGCACCCGCGACCACACCACCAGAACACACCCCAAATCAACCAGGGCCACGCCGTTCCAACGGCGCCACCTGCGCTCGTCGGCCGATCGCGCCTTCCCTACATCAGCGGCCCAGCTTCGTGTCAGCTTCGCACAGGTGATCGCCAGCGGTCAGGGCTGCCTGGCACGCCAAGGCGGCCGTCACCGATCTACGCGGAGTGGAAGCCCATCACCGCCGCCAGTCGCCGAACAAGGTTCGGAGGCAGCAGGGAACGCAAGGGACGACCCAGCCGCGCCGGGGTGTGCGAGGAACTGGGGATCACCTTCGTCGCGTACAGCCCGCTGGGGCGCGGTTTGCTGGGCGGGCAGGTGCGCAGCGGAGCCGACCTGGCCGAGGACGACTGGCGGCGCGGCCACCCTCGCTTCCAGGGGCCCAATCTGGACCACAACGTCTCGCTGGCGGACCGGGTCGCGACCCTGGCGGCCGAGTACGGCGTGACGGCCGCCCAGCTCGCGCTGGCCTGGGTGATCGAGCGTGGCGCACTGCCCATCCCGGGAACGCGCAAGGCCGCCAACGCCCGGGCCAACGCCGCGGCGGGCGACCTGACGCTGGATCCGTCGGCGTTCCGGCGCCTGGAGGAGATCGTCCCGCCCGGCACGGCGGCCGGGGCGCAGGGCAACGAGTCCTACCTGGCCAACATCGACACCGGTTGAGCCCGTCCGCCTCCCTGGTGGACGTGGGCTTGCGCAGACCGCGTCCGCCGGGGAGGGCGGTCAGGCGGCTGCCCAGATGGTCTTGATGTTGCAGAAGGCGTGCATGCCGAGGTCCGCCAGCTCGCGGCCGTAGCCGGAGTGCTTGGTGCCGCCGAACGGCAGGTCGGGGAAGGACGTGACCATCCCGTTGATGAAGACCTGGCCGGCGTCCAGGTCGTCGGCGAAACGCTCCTGCTCGTCGGCGTCCCGTGTCCAGGCGTTGGCGCCGAGGCCGAAGGTGGTGTCGTTGGCGAGGTCGATGGCCTGGTCGATGCCGTCGACCCGGAACAGCGAGGCGACCGGCCCGAAGACCTCCTCGTGGTACATCCGCATTCCCGGCATGACCCCGGTGATCACGGTGGGCGGGTAGAACCAGCCGGGGCCTTCGACCCGCTGGCCCCCGCACAGGACGGTGGCGCCCGAGCCGACCGCGTCCGCGACCTGCTCCTCGATCGTGGACCGGCCTCGCTCGGACGCCAGCGGCCCGATGTCGGTGGACTCGTCCATGGGGTCACCGACGCGCCGGGCCCGCATGTTCTCGACGAAGCGGCGCTCGAACTCCTGGTACACGTCGGTGTGCACGATGAACCGTTTGGCGGAGATGCAGCTCTGACCGTTGTTGAGGCAGCGGGAGGTGGCGGCGACCTCGGCGGCGCGGGCGATGTCGGCCGAGGGCATGACCACGAAGGCGTCGCTGCCGCCCAGCTCCAGGACGCTCGGCTTGATCTCGGCCCCGGCGGTCGCCCCGATCGAGCGTCCGGCGGGCTCGCTGCCGGTCAGCGTGGCGCCCTTGACGCGCGGATCACGGATGATGCGTTCGACCTGGTCGGAGCCGACGAGCAGGGTCTGGAAGGCGTCCGGGGGAAAGCCGGCGCGGCGGAACAGGTCCTCCAGGAACAGGGCGGTCCTGGGGACGTTGGAGGCGTGCTTGAGCAGGCCCACGTTGCCCGCCATCAGGGCGGGGGCGGCGAACCTGATCACCTGCCAGAGCGGGAAGTTCCACGGCATCACCGCCAGCACCGGGCCGATCGGCCGGTAGCGGATCCAGGCGCGTTCGGCCCCGACCGCCTCGGGGTCGGCGGGACGGTCGGCCAGGAAGCGCGCGGCGTTGCGGGCGTAGAAGCGGCACGCGTTGGCGCATTTGTGCGCCTCGGCCCGCGCTGCCTTGATCGTCTTGCCCATCTCGGTGGTCAGCATGGCCGCGATCTGGTCGGTCTCGCCGTCCAGGATGCCGGCGGCGGCCTCCATCCAGCCGGCGCGCTCCTCGATCGTGGTGGAGCCCTGCCGGGCGAACGCCTCGCGGGCGCGTTCGAGGCGGGCGTCGATCTCGGTGCCGCTCAGCGCCTCGAAGGTCGCCTCCACCGCCCCGGTCGCGGGATTGGTCGTCGCGATGCTCATGCCCGATTCCCCCAGAAGCTGCGGTTTTGTGGGGGTCGTGCCCGATGGGTTTCAAGGGAAACCGCATCCCGCGCCCGCCGCTTCGGGCCTACGTGACCTGCCTCATATTCCGGCCTGACCGGAAGCCGGGAAAGGGGCATGACGTTCAACAGGTCGTTCTGCCCCCGATGGAAGAAGCCCAAACCTTGGCTCTCCCCGCCATGCTGCGCTCCCTCCGCCACCACAACTACCGGCTGTGGGCGGCGGCCGACCTGATCTCGGTCACCGGGACCTGGATGCAGGTCCTGGCCCTCAACTGGCTGGTCCTGTCCATCACCCATTCGGCGACGAGCGTGGGCCTGGGCCTGCTCCTGCAGGCGGTGCCCACGCTCGCGCTCGCCCCGCTGGGCGGCGCCATCGCCGACCGGCTGCCCGCCCGCCGGGTGGTGATGGCCGGCCAGTCGGTCCAGATGGCCCTGTCCGCCCTCCTGGCCCTGCTGGCGGCCGGTGACCCCTCGGGCCCCATGGGCCTGTACGCGATCTCGTTCGTGTCCGGCGCCGTCACCGCGCTGACCAGCCCGTCGCTGGCGCGGTTCGGGATGGAGATCGTCGGCCCCGAGGACCTGTCGAACGCCCTGTCCCTGGGCTCGGTGCTCAGCTCCGGCGGGCGGATCCTCGGGATGAGCCTGGCCGGCGTGGTGATCGCCGTGGTCGGGGTGCCGGGAGCGTTCGCGGCCAACGCCGCCAGCTTCGCCGCCGTGCTCGCCGCCCTCATCCTGATGCGGCACCGTGAGCTGCACGAAGTGCCCAAGGCGGCGCCGGGGGAGCGCGGGGTCGTCGCGGGGCTGCGCCACGTCCTGCGGACGCCCTGGCTGCTGGTCACGCTGGGCCTGGCGTTCGTCCTGGGCAGCCTGGGCCGCAACTACCAGGTGACCATGGCCGCGATGAGCGACGGCCCGCTGCACGGCGGCGCCGGAGGGTACGGCGCGCTGTCGGTGCTCTTCGCGGTCGGCACGGTGCTGGGCGGGCTGTTCGCCGCCTCCCGCTCACGGCTCTCCCTGGCACTGCTGCCGGTCATGGCGGTGGCCTGCTCGGTCGGCCAGATGGCCAGCGGCGTCGCGCCGAACCTGCCGGTGTTCGGCGCGCTGATGCTGCCGATCGCCGCCGCCGCGGTGGTGATCGACACCACCGTGAGCACCCGGGTGCAGCTCGACAGCCCCGGCGGGCTGCGCGGCCGGGTGATCGCCGCACAGGGCATGGTGGGCGCCGCGTCCGGCGCCGCCGGGGGTCCCGCGCTGGGCGCCATGTGCGACCTGCTGGGCCCCCGCGCCGCGCTGGTGCTGGCCGGCGCGGTCAGCGTGACGGCCGCGCTCGCCGCCGGTGCCGCGCTGCTGCGCCTGCGCCGGAAGGGCGCCCTGGCCCGTACGGGTCCCGACCAGGTTCCCGCCGGGCTTCCCCACGGGCCGGCCCCGCGGCGTATGGCCGTGCGGTAGAGCGGATCGCCGGACCGGCGGCGTGACCGTGGGCGCCCCTCCTATGATCACGTGTGGTGTGCGGCCGGTGGCCCGGGCAAGGACAGGGGAGCGGCCCGGGCACGGACGCCGGCACGTCGATGAGATGAGGGGACATGGACATCACCGAGAGCTCCGAGTGGTCCGCGCTGGCCGAGCACCATCCGCTGCTGGCCGGGCTGCATCTGCGGGAGCTGTTCGCCGAGGACCCGGGACGCGCCGAGCGGATGACCGCGACCGCCGGGGACCTGCTGCTGGACTACTCCAAGCACCGCGTGACCGACGAGACCCTGCGCCTGCTGGTGGCGCTGGCCGAGCGGGCGGGCCTGCGCGAGCGCATCGGCGCGATGTTCTCCGGCGAGCACATCAACGTCAGCGAGGACCGCGCCGTCCTGCACACGGCGCTGCGCCTGCCCAGGGACGCGCGGCTGACGGTGGACGGCCAGGACGTGGTCGGCGACGTGCACGCCGTCCTCGACAAGATGTCCGACTTCGCGGGACGGGTCCGCTCGGGCGAGTGGACGGGCTTCACCGGCAAGCCCATCCGCAGCGTCGTCAACATCGGCATCGGCGGCTCCGACCTGGGGCCCGCCATGGCCTACGAGGCGCTGCGCGACTACGCCGACGCGGGGATCTCATGCTCCTTCGTCTCCAACATCGACCCGGCGGACGTGACCGGCGTCCTGGACGGGCTCGACCCGGAGCAGACCCTGGTGATCGTCAGCTCCAAGACGTTCGGCACCCTGGAGACGCTGACCAACGCCCGCGCGGCGCGCGCCTGGCTGGTCGACCGGCTCGGGGACGAGAAGGCGGTGTCGCGGCATTTCGTCGCGGTGTCCACCAACGCCGAGCGGGTCGCCGCGTTCGGCATCGACACCGCCAACATGTTCGGGTTCTGGGACTGGGTCGGCGGCCGGTACTCGATGGACTCCGCGATCGGGCTGTCACTGATGATCGCCATCGGCGCGGAGCGGTTCCGGGAGATGCTGAACGGGTTCCACACGATCGACGAGCACTTCCGCACCGCCCCGTTCGAGTCCAACCTTCCCGTGATCATGGGTTTGCTGGGGGTCTGGTACACCGACTTCTTCGGCGCCCAGACCCGTGCCGTGCTGCCCTACAGCCAGCGCCTGGCGCGCTTCCCCGCGTACCTGCAGCAGCTCACCATGGAGTCCAACGGCAAGTCGGTGCGGGCGGACGGCGCCCCGGTCGTCGCGCAGACCGGCGCGATCTTCTGGGGCGAGCCGGGCACCAACGGCCAGCACGCCTTCTACCAGCTGCTGCACCAGGGGACGAGGCTGGTCCCCGCCGACTTCATCGGGTTCGCCGAGCCGTTCACCGACGTCCAGGCCGACGGGGGCGGCATGCACGACCTGCTGACCGCGAACCTGTTCGCGCAGACCTCGGCGCTGGCGTTCGGCAGGACCGCCGAGGAGATCGCCGCCGAGGGGACGCCCGCGGACCTCGTCCCGCACAAGGTGATGCCGGGCAACCGCCCGACCAGCACGATCCTGGCGCCCCGGCTGACGCCGTCCACGCTGGGGCAGCTGATCGCCCTGTACGAGCACATCGTGTTCGTGGAGGGGACGATCTGGGGCATCGACTCCTTCGACCAGTGGGGCGTGGAACTCGGCAAGGTCCTGGCTCAGGACCTGACGCCCGCGCTGACCTCGGCGGAGCCGCCGTCCGCCGACGCGGTGCCCGACCCGTCCACCGCCGCGCTGGTGCGCGCCTACCGCAGGATGCGCGGCCGCGCCGTGTGACGCCTGCCCCCGGCCCGGCGGGCGAGCCGCCCCCGGCCGGGGCCGCCGGTCACCCCCGGGCGGAGCGGACGCCGTCCGGGGCCCATCCCTGCGCCTCCAGCAGGACGCGCAGCTCGGCGAACGAGATGAAACCGTCCCGGTTGGTGTCCGCGCGCTCGAACCTGTCCTGGGTCTCCGAACGCGTCCACGACAGCCCCAGGCTGTCGAGGAGCAGTCCGAACTCCATCAGGTCGAGCCTGTCATCACCGCCGAGGTCCGACCGCGCGAAGACGGTGTGGAGGTCGTCCCCGGTCGGCTTGATGGTCATTTCGCTCCTTGCGGTAGGTCGTCGTGGATCGCGCTGGGTCCGGTGTGCCCCGCATCATGTCATACCGGTCGGGACCCGCTCTGCTGAGAAACGACACCGCGCGGGCGGTGGTTCCCGCCGCGCTCACCGGCGCTCCGCGCGCACCACGGAACGCCGCCGAGGGACGGCCCGTCCCGCGAACCGGCGGCGCGAACGCGTCCCATCGCCGAACGACGGCCCAATGGTAAATACCTCTCGGCACCGTGCCACGCTCTGTGTCCCCACAGCACGTCGCCCAGGCCATGTGGTCAATACCAGTCTTGTGGAGGTTTGCCATGGCCGGGGACGGATGGATCGGTCTAACCTCATCTTGATCATGATGTGATCATCGGCATGCCATGGCGTGGCGCGGACGACGAGACGGAGGACGGCGGATGAAGCGGTCGCGACCGGCACGGCGGACGGGGCGGGCCACGGCGGCGCTGGTGCTCCCGGTGGCGCTGGCGCTGTCCGCGGCACCGGCCACGGCGGCGGGCGCCGCCGGGCAAGGGCACGGGACGGGGGACTGGCGGCTGGTCCGCTCGGAGACCTTCGACCGCTCACTGGACGACCGGCGCGCCCCCTGGACCCGCGACGACGACGGACCGGGCAGCCCCTACAACGTCGACATCTACGACAACGACGGCGCGTTCTTCGACGCCGTGGGCGGGCCGGAGTTCCGGCGGCAACTCGGCACGTTCGACACCTACCGCAAGTCGTTCGGTTTCGGGGCCGGGGGCTGGCTCACGGCGGAACTGGCGGCGCGCGACACCGACAAGGACGGCACGCCGGACGCGCCGCCCACGCTCACCACGGCCAAGGGCGTCGCCCGGTTGGACGAGCCCAGCCACCACGGCGGCATCCTCATCCGGTCCACCAAGGCGCTGCCCGCGGAGTACCGGGTCGAGATGACGCTGCGCGGCCTGGACTTCGGCGGCCAGCGCGATGGCTCCTGGGACTACCCGGACGGCCGCATCAACGGCTACTCGCCCGAAGGGTGCAAGACGAACTTCCCTTGGGCGTCGGGCGGTGACTTCTCCAGGCCGGAGTGCTCGTGGGCCGACGTGCGTACCGACTCCAACGGGTTCTACTACCTCGGCATCATGGACTACGACCGGGTCGCGCCCCACAACAACAACTTCATCCACGTCCACCGCAAGGTGGCGATGGACTCCTACAACCGCTACAAGTACACCGGCTCGGGGTTGCGCTACTGCAACCCGGCGACCAAGCAGTACGAGCCGTACGGGGCCGGGACGGGCAACGGCGTGAACGCCATCTTCATGACCGAGGACCGCCGGTACCCGACGCAGCCCGGCACCGAGTACCTGATGCACAGCGAGTGCGGTTTCGCCAAGGGCGGCGCCATCGTGTCCCAAGTGGACCTGCGGCCGGAGCTCCTTCCCAAGGAGAGCTACCGGTTCGCCATCGAACGCCGCGACGGCGCGTACACCATGGAGATGTCCGGGGTCTTCGCGCATGTCGGGCGGGCGACCTTCCGTTACACCCGCGCGTTCGTCCAGGACGACGAGCCCATCTGGCACTACAACCAGAAGCCGGAGGAGTACGACGGGCGGTTCAACGCCGACTGGACGTGGACGGGTGCCGGAGGGACGCTCGTCCACCGCGACACCTGGCCCGCCGGGTCCGCCTACCCCGACCACTTCATGTTCGGCGACCCGCACATGAACTTCTACGAGGGCAGCGCCCAGGTCGACGACGTGCGCCTGTACGTCCCGGCCAGGCGGTAGCCCGGCCGCTCAGGCGGCGAGGGTGGCGAGGCTGCGCGCGGTCAGGCCGAGGCCGAGCAGGATGACCATGGTGGCCGTGCCGGCGGGCAGCAGCGTCGGCACGGCCCGTACCCTGGCCGCCAGCGCGGGGATGCGGCGGGCCAGCAGCCGCCCGGTGCCGGTCACCAGCATCCCGATCGCCACCAGCGTGATCGCCAGGCCCGCCCCGTACGCGAGCACCAGCAGCAGCCCGAACCAGGCGTGCCCGAGGGCGCTCGCACCGAGCAGCACGACGACCGCCGAGGGACTCGGCATCAGCCCGCCCGCGAACCCCATCAACAGCACGTTCCTACGTCCGCGCCCATCCTCCTGACCGTGCGCATGCCCATGCCCATGTCCATGCCCATGTCCATGACCATGCCCGTGCCCATGACCGTGTCCGTGCCCATGACCGTGCGCGTGGTGGTGGGATCTGCGGAGGGCGCGGCGCAGGAGGGTGATCCCGGCGACCGCCACGACCGTCCCGCAGATCGCCCCCAGCCAGGGGAACAGGGCGGGAGTGGCCAGCGCGGAACCGCTCGTGACCAGCAACCCGAGCGCCAGCACCCCGGCGGTGTGGGTCACGGTGACCGTCAGCCCGAGCGTGAGCACGTCCCGTTTGGAACGGCGCCCCTGCCCGGCGGCCTGCGCCGCCATGATCGTCTTGCCGTGGCCGGGCGCCAGCGCGTGCAGGGCGCCGAGGCCCAGCGCGATGAGCAGCGCGAGCAGCGCGAACGCCGGTGTGAGCCGGTGCCGGCTCACCAGCTCGGTGAACGAGGCGTCGTTCGGCAGGATCCGGCGGGTCCCCTCGCGGGTGCCCTGCCCGAGCGCCGGCCCGCCCTCCCGGACGGTGAGCTCGGCGCCGCGCTGGTCGGGCGGCGAGTCCAGCAGACCCTCCGGGTAGGAGGTCAGGCGGGCGCTGCGCGAGGCGCGGGCCACGTTGGACGAGGTCAGCGTCATCCGGTCGCCCGTCGCCGTGACCTCGCGCCAGCCGAGCCGCCCGGCCGCGCCCTCGTCCCGGAAGGAGATCCGGTGGGAGCCCTCCCCGTACGGGACGGCGATGCCGCACTCCAGCCGCAGGGTCGGCAGCCCGGCCTGCCCGGGGAGCTTGCGCGCCGACGCCGTGCGGACGGTCGCCGCCGCCGGGCGCCCGTCCACCGTCACACGGAACGACGCGGCGGCCTTCGAGCACTCCGCCGACGCCCAGCGCGGCAGGTCGGCCGTCGTGCGGAGCACCTGCGACGCGGGGATCTCCGCGTGATCCTGGACGTGGTCGACGCGCAGCTCCCGCGGCGCGGCGATCAGGCCGTCGTACCGGCTCACCGTGAAGTTGCCGAGCGGGTGCGCGACCGGGGCGGCCGCGATCGCTCCCGCCACCGCCAGTGCCGTGATCACTTTCCGCCTCCGCCGAGGTCGGCCAGCGCCGCGCGGGCCAGCGGCGCGTGGTGGACGGAGAACGCCGGGTTGAGCCGCAGCGCCGCCGCCAGGTCGCGGCGCGCGTCGTCGCGGCGGCCCAGCGACTTCTCGATCATGCCGAGGTGGTACAGGAACGTGGCGTCCCGGTACCCGTGGCGCAGGGCCTGGCGCGCGTACCCGAGCGCCTCCTTGTCGCGGCCGTTGACGTGCAGCGCCCAGGCCAGTGCGTCCGCGACGTGCACGCTGCGCCGCCGCTCCCACTCGGCCCGGGCCGCGCGCAGCGCCGCCGCCTTGTCGCCGTGGTCGGCCGCGTACAGGGCCGTCTCCAGGTCGGGCGTGACGCCGTTGGCCTGCGCGAGCGTGGCCCACGTCCCGGCGACGGCGTACTGCTGCCGCGCCTTGTCCGGCTGCTTGCGCGCCTCGTACAGCTCGCCGAGCAGGGTGACGTTGCCGGGCAGCGGGGCGCGGGCGACGACGGACTCCTGCTCCCTGACCGCGCCGGCCAGGTCGCCGGTCGCCGCGAGCACGCGGGCCTGCCCGATGCGCGCTGCCAGGTCCGCGGGGTCGGCCTTGAGGGCGGTGGCGAACTCCCGTCCCGCCGCGGCATGGTCGCCCTGGGCGAAGGCGAGCTCACCGAGCCGGGTACGGACGTAGGCGAGGTCGCCCCGGTCGTTCGCCGCGCGTGCGGCGAGATTGAGGATCCGCCGCGCCTCACCGGTGCGCCCGCGCAGCTCCTCGACGTACGCCAGCCGTGTGAACGCCGGAATCCCCGGTGAGGTCGTGTCGGCCTTGCGCGCGGCCTTCAGCGCCTCGTCGTAGCGTCCCAGCTCGACCAGCGCGTCGACGCGGGACGCGAGCGCACGCGCGTTGTACGGGTTGATGCGCAGGGCCTTGTCGGCGTGCGCGAGCGCCTTGGTGAAGTCGTGCCGTGCAGCGGCGAGCGCGGCGAGGCCCGCGTAGGCGGTGTCGTTGTCGTCGGGCGCCACCTTCAGCGACCGGTCGAGCACCCCTTGGGCCTTGGGGTAGTAGGACGAGTCCGCGGTGGTCCGGGCGCGTTCCACGTACGCCAGCCCGAGCGCCGCCCAGCTACGGGCGTCGTTGGGCTGCTCGCGCAGATGGCGCTGCAAGCGGCCGATGCTCGCGCTGAGCGTCGACGCGGAGACCTGCTCCACGGACCCGGTCACGGCCGTGTTCTGCGACGCGGGACCGTCGTCGCGGGGCTTGATGGCGGCGGCCAGCGTCAGCCCGGCCACCATCGCGAGGATGAGGCCGCCCGTCAGCAGGCGCGCCAGGGCGAGACGAGTCATGGGGGAGGTCCTCCGGACGGCCGGGCCGCGCACGGGGCACGCGGCCCGGCCGCCGTTCTCTCGGATCGGATCGGGAGGGCGTGGACGGCGGTGCGGGGCTGTCAGCCCGCCATGCCGCGGCGGCGCCACCACAGCAGCCCGCCACCGGTGACGAAGGCCGCGCCCGCGCCGATCGCCAGCAGCGGGATCGCCGGCGAGCCGCCGTCCTCATCGGCCGGCGAGTTGTTCGCCACGTTCCCTCCATTGATCATCGTGGCGCCGGCGGGCTTGGCCTTGCCGCCGCCCCCGGAGCCGCTGCCGGCACCGCTCATCGGCTTGCCGCCGCGGACGTCCGACCCGGAGGTGGGCAGCCCGACGTAGGGGAAGCTCTTCTCGAACGGCACGTCGTTGGCGTTGACGGCGTCCCCGAGGTCGTTCTTGTTGCCGACCAGCTCGCCCTCGGCGACCTGCAGCGTGATGTCGATGACGTCGTCCTGCAGGCGCCGCCCGTTCGGGTACCCGGCGTTGTCGCCCTCCAGCACGCCGAGCCGCTTGGGGTTCGGCGACGGCGGGATGGACGTGTTCAGCCGCATCAGCTCGGCGGGACGCACGTTCGGCGGCTTGTTCAGGCCCGGCACGCCGGTGAGGAACACCTGCACCAGGTCGTTGCGCGGGGTCTTGGGCGCCGGGATGTTGTAGATCTGCTGGATCAGCTTGGGCACCTCGGGGTCGGTGACGTACTTGAGGAACTGCGCGTCGTGCCACGGGATGGACGCGTTGAACTTGTCCTTGTCCTTCAGCGGGATGACGACCTCGTTGACCAGCGGGTGGCCCAGGCGGGACACCTGGTGCCACTGCCCGGAGGCGCTCTGCCGCGACACCGAGGAGTAGATCCCCAGGATCGGCTGGCCGGGCTTGGTCAGCGCCCTGGTCGGCACCTGGATGGCGATGGACTGCTCGTTGAAGCCGCGCAGCGAGTCGTTGCCGACCTCCTTGAGGTTGCCGCCGTACAGCAGGTCGAAGACCCGCAGGTCCAGCGAGAACGGCGCGTCCGACTGGCCGGCGAAGGTGCTGGTGCCGCTGGGCAGCGTCTTGACCGCCTGCCGCCGCAGCGCCCGGTAGTCGGGCATCGACGCCTTGCCCACGTTGGACGGCGCCACCGGCACGTTGCTGGCCAGCGTGCGGGTGCTGTGCACCGCGCCGCCGCGCCGCGAGATGAGCGTCAGGTCGTAGAACTGGCGGAAGTTGAGGTTGGGGTCGTCCAGGCTGCGGACGGGTCCCACGTTGTACAGGAAGGTGTTACGGTTCCGGTAGGTGTCCTTGAAGGTGTAACGGTAGGTGAACTCCGGCAGCGAGTCGCCGTCGTTGTCGACGTGGATCTCGTACCGGGCATCGGTGGCGAACTTGAAGAAGTTGGGTCCGCCGGCGGGCTCCTCGAAGGGCCAGAAGTTGGCGATCAGCGTGGTCGTGTCGGGCTTGTCCGGGCTGACGAACGCGTACACGTCCACGTTGTCGTAGGGCGCCATGCCCGAGATCAGCGGGGCCTCGCGGTGGCTGGAGGCCGTGGCCGCCCCCGGTTGCAGCCCGGCGAGCCCGCTCGCGACGAGCGCCGCGCCGGCCGCCAGCATGGCCGCGCCGCGGAGCCGGGCGGGTAGGAGTAGTGACATCGCAGTGTCCTTTGCGCGGGTCGGCGGTGCCCTCGTCCGGCACCGCATCCGTCCCGCTTTCGGACCCGCCGCCCGTTACGGATGGGCGAGTGGCCGGATAGGGCCACTTCCGAACTCGCCTCATCCAAACGCCGTCTCAGGACGGCTCAGTCGCAGCCCAGGGTCGCGGCGGCGTGCAGGAGGTCGGCCGCCAGCGCCGGGTCGCCGTCGGTGACGTGCGCGAACGTCTCGGGCCTGCGCCGGTTGGCCACCAGCCGGCAGAACTCCTCCGCGTCGGCCGTGACCGTGACGTCGGGACGTGCCGGACCCGGACCCGCGCCGACGGGACCGGGCGCCATCGGGACGAGCCACTCGCCTTCGCCGGGTCCGGTCAGCCTGAGCCGTGCCGTGCGCCCGGGACGGGCACGGCCGATGCCCCGCAGCGCCTGCGGCAGCATCGGGACGGCCATCTCGACGATGAGCCGCAGGTGCTCGCCCGGCGGCGGCTCGGTGGGACGGCCCATGGCCGCACGGATGTCGTCGGCGTGCGTCCAGGTCTCGAACGTCCGCTGCACCAGGCCGGTGCGCGCCGGGGCGCGGACGACGCGGGGCCCGGGACCGGCGAGGGCCGCCGGCCGCTCCAGCAGGGTCGTGTCGGCGGACACGCCGCGCAGCACCGCCTCCGCCTGCGCGTGCCACACGCCGCGCGGGCCGGGGTCGTGCGCGCGGGCGACCAGCCCGAGGTCGCCGGCGAACGCGGCGTCGTTGCGGTTGAGGTGGTCCACCAGTTGCCGCACGGAGTCGTACTTGGCGACGGGCGCACGCCAGTCGTCGGTGGTGAGCGAGGCCAGCAGCTCGTCCATCCGGGCCACCTGGCGGGCGTAGGCGTCGGCGAGGCCGGGGGACAGGCCCATGGCGACGCCGGGCCTGCGCCTGCGGCGCGCGGCCGACAGCACATCGGCGCGCAGCGAAGGGGGCGGGGCCGTCTCGGTGACCGCCGCGAGCAGCGCGGAGGTGCGGCGCATCCGGTCCGCCTCGGCGGCGCAGCCGGGGCAGGACGCGAGATGCTCGTCGATCCGGGCGGCCTCGTCGGGAGGGCACGCGTGCAGTGCCCAGGCGGCGAGAGCCCTGTCCACGTCAGGATGTCCTTCCTCGCTCAAGCCCGGCCCTCCTTCCGAAGGTACGCTTCCGCCGCCCGATTCACCAGTGGGTACGGCGACCCGGGGACGCCGTGACCGATGGCGCGGGCGGTCACGTGCTCAGTCCTTCGCGTTCGAGGTCCGAGGCGAGCTTGGCCAGGGCGCTGCGGATCCGGGACTTGGCCGTCCCCTCCGGGATGCCGAGCGTCACCGCCACCTCCCGGTAGGTCAGGCCGCGGTAGTAGGCCAGCTCCAGCACCTCGCGTAAGGGGCCGGGCAGCGCGTGCAGGCCGCGGCGGACCCCTTGGGCCAGCTCGCCCTCGACGACCACCTCCTCGACCGTGGGATGCCCGTTGCCCTCGCGTTCCAGGTACGGCGGCGGCCGCCGGTGCCGGCTTTCCCGGCGCACCCAGTCGACCGCCCGGCGGTGCGCCAGCGTCGCCAGCCAGGTGCGCAGCGAGCCCTTCGCCGGGTCGAACGACAGCGGCCGTTCCCAGAGCCCGACGAACACCTCCTGCGTCACGTCGCCGGCCGCCTCGGCGTCCGCCGTCACCCGCCGCGCCAGCCCGTACACCAGGGGTGCGAACAGGTCGTAGATCTCGGCCAGCGCCTCCTCGTCGCCCGTGGCGAGCCGGGCCCGCAGCTCCTCGTCGCGGGCGACCGCGGGTCCTGGCGAGTCCACCGGTACCACCACCCGTCCTGACCGAAGGTTCGCGCGCCGCGTCGAACGGCGTCGTTTCATACTCTCCCGGATTCCGGGCGTTCGCGTAGCCGTCCCGGGCAGAAGAGATCGGCATGGGGGACGATCGTCACGATGCGTCGTTCCGGCAGGACGATGGGTGGCGGTACGGGCGCCGCAGGCCGGACCCGGCCACGTTCCCGGGCCGCCGCCACGTCCCCTCGCGGAGGCGTGGCGGCGGCCTCCCTACCGGGGTCAGCGGTCACCGCCGCGAGCCGTCAAGGCGAGCGGCGGGCGCCGTTGGCCCCGCACCGGGGGGTGTGGGGGGTCGCCCCCCACCGTGTCACGGACGGCTCAGGAGTCCGCGGACGTCACCGGCAGGTAGATCCGCCCGCCGGACGCGGTGAACTCGGCGGCCTTCGCCCGCATCCCTTCTTCGAGCGCCTCGCGCTCGTCCAGGTCGCGCGCCGCCGCGTACGCGCGCACATCCTGCGTGATCTTCATGGCGCAGAAGTGCGGGCCGCACATCGAGCAGAAGTGCGCGGTCTTGGCGGGCTCGGCCGGCAGCGTCTCGTCATGGAACGAGCGGGCCGTCTCCGGGTCCAGCGCCAGGTTGAACTGGTCCTCCCAGCGGAACTCGAACCGGGCGTCCGACAGCGCGTCGTCCCACGCCTGGGCGCCCGGATGCCCCTTGGCCACGTCGGCGGCATGCGCGGCGATCCTGTACGCGATCATGCCGGCCTTGACGTCCTCCCGGTCCGGCAGCCCCAGATGCTCCTTGGGCGTGACGTAGCAGAGCATCGCGGTGCCGTGCCAGCCGATCATCGCGGCGCCGATCGCCGAGGTGATGTGGTCGTACCCGGGCGCGATGTCGGTGGTGAGCGGGCCGAGGGTGTAGAACGGCGCGCCGCCGCACAGCTCCTGCTGCAGGTCCACGTTCTCCTTGATCTTGTGCATCGGGACGTGGCCCGGGCCCTCGTTCATGACCTGGGTGCCGTACTCGGCCGCGATCGCGGTGAGCTCGCCCTGCGTGCGCAGCTCGGCGAACTGCGCCTCGTCGTTGGCGTCGGCGATGGAGCCGGGGCGCAGCCCGTCGCCCAGCGACCAGGTGATGTCGTAGGCGGCGAAGATCTCGCACAGCTCCCGGAAATGGGTGTAGAGGAAGTTCTCCCGGTGGTGGGCCAGGCACCAGGCCGCCATGATCGAACCGCCCCGGGACACGATCCCGGTCCTGCGCCGCGCGGTCAGCGGGATGTACCGCAGCAGCACGCCCGCGTGCACGGTCATGTAGTCCACGCCCTGCTCGGCCTGCTCGATCACGGTGTCCCTGAACACCTCGTAGGTCAGCTCGGCCGGGTCGCCGCCGACCTTCTCCACCGCCTGGTACAGCGGGACGGTGCCGACCGGGACCGGCGAGTTGCGCAGGATCCACTCGCGGGTGGTGTGGATGTCACGGCCGGTGGACAGGTCCATGACCGTGTCGGCGCCCCACCGTATCGCCCAGGTCAGCTTCTCCACCTCGTCCTCGATGGAGGACGCCACCGCCGAGTTGCCGATGTTGGCGTTCACCTTCACCAGGAAGTTCCGGCCGATCACCATCGGCTCGATCTCGGGGTGGTTGACGTTGGCGGGCAGCACCGCCCGCCCCGCGGCCAGCTCGGACCGCACGAACTCCGGCTCGACGCCCTCGCGCAGCGCCGCGAACTCCATCTCCGGGGTGATCTCGCCGCGCATCGCGTAGGCGCGCTGCGTCACCGCGCCGCCGGTCGCCTTGCGCGGTCTGCGGTCACGGAACCTCGCCTCGTTCCGCAACGGGTCCCCCGATCGCCTGCCGTCGTCCTCGGGACGGACGGCGCGGCCCTCGTACTCGGCGGTGTCGCCGCGCTCGGCGATCCACGCCTCGCGCAGCGGCGGCAGCCCGCGCCGCACATCGGCCTCGTACGAGGGGTCGGTGTACGGGCCGGAGGTGTCGTACAGCACCACCGTGCCCCCGTCGCTCAGCGGCACCTCCCGCATGGGCACCCGCAGGTCGTCCCGCGAGCCGGGAAGGTACGTCTTACGGGCGTGCTGAACAGAGCCGTGCTCGGTCATCACCGGATCTCTCCCTACGCCGGCATTACCCGGTCAGGTTCCAGCGGTCAGCGGCCGTCCCAGCCGCTATCTCAGCCCGGTTCGCCGGGCCCCCGCGATCTTCGTCTCGACCGTAACCCGGCGGCCGCCCCGCCGTCCACACCCGATCATGGGCGCGGCCGCGGCCTACCGCCCGTTCTCGCCCAGCAGGTAGAGCAGCGCGGCGAGGCTGGAGGAGGAGCCGATCTCGCCACGCGCCGCCAGCGCGGGCACGGAGGCGAGCGGCACCCACTCGATCCGTTCCGCCTCCACGTCGGTCGGATCCCCGGCGCGCTCCGCGCCGTCGGCCGCGTACAGGTGGTGCACGCCGTCGTGCAGGCCGGGCGAGGCCGGGACGTCGAACAGGTGCCGCAGCGGGCCGGGACGCCAGCCCGTCTCCTCCAGCAGCTCGCGCGCCGCCGCGCGCTCGGGCTCCTCGCCCTCCTCGACCCGGCCGCCGGGGATCTCCCAGCCCCACCGGCCGGTGATGAAGCGATGCCGCCAGATGAGCAGCGCCCTCCCCTCGCCGTTCAGCGCGACCACCCCGGCGGCGTTGCGCACCCGCACCAGATGGTGGTCGAGCCGGCGCCCGTCGGGCAGCTCCACGTCGGCCAGGCAGAGGTTCATCCAGGGACTGCGATAGACGTAGGTCTCTCCGTGCACCGTCCATCGCATGCACCGCAGGCTACCCCGGGCATCACCGGACCCTGACGGTAGGGTCAAGGGCATTGGGGGACAGGGGAGGCGAACGCGTCAGTGAGTCCTGATGTCGGAGGGCCGCCGGAACCGGGCCGCGAGCAGCGGACCGCGCCGTTGGCCGAGTACGTGTCGGGCCGGATCTGGACGGTTCCGAACGTCCTGAGCTTCGCGCGGCTGTTCGGCGTCCCGCTGTTCCTCTGGCTGGTGCTGATCGAGGCCGACTGGTGGGCGCTGGGCGTGCTGGTGTTCGCCGGCCTCTCCGACTGGCTCGACGGCAAGCTCGCCCGGATGCTGGACCAGACCAGCAGGCTCGGCGTGGTGCTGGACCCGGCCGCCGACCGGCTCTACATCCTGGCCACGCTGATCGGGCTCACCGTCCGCGACATCATCCCCCTCTGGCTGGTGATCCTGCTGGTGGGACGGGAGGTGGCGATCGTCCCGATCGCCCCGATCATCCGCCGGCTCGGCTACTCGGGGACGCTGCCGGTGCACTTCGCCGGCAAGGCCGCCACGCTGTGCCTGCTGTACGCGTTCCCGCTGCTGCTGCTGGGCGACCACGACGGCGGTGTGGCCACGGCCGCCAAGGTGATCGGCTGGTCCTTCGCGATCTGGGGGACGGTCCTGTACTGGTGGGCGGCCCTCCTCTACTGGGAGCAGACCAGGCGGCTGTGGACGGCCGCCCGCGCCGCGTCCCCGTCCCCCGGGCCGCCGGGCCCGGCGGAGGCCGGCCCGGCAGGCGATCAGAAGGGAGCGGAGACCCCCAGATGAAGGCCGTCGTGATGGCGGGCGGGGAGGGGACGCGGCTGCGTCCGATGACCGCCAACCAGCCCAAGCCCCTGCTCCCGCTCGTCAACCGGCCGATCATGGAACATGTGCTGCGGCTGCTCAAGCGGCACGGGTTCACCGAGACGGTGGTGACCGTCCAGTTCCTCGCGGCGCTGATCCGCAACTACTTCGCCGACGGAGAGGAGCTCGGCATGGCGCTCAGCTACGCCACCGAGGAGGTTCCGCTGGGCACGGCGGGCAGCGTGCGCAACGCGGCGGAGGCGCTGCGCGACGACCGCTTCCTGGTGATCTCGGGGGACGCGCTCACCGACATCGACCTCACCGACATGGTGCGGTTCCACGAGGAGAACGGCGCGCTGGTCACGATCGGGCTCAAGCGGGTGCCCAACCCCCTGGAGTTCGGGATCATCATCGTCGACGAGCGGGGCCGCATCCGGCGCTTCCTGGAGAAGCCCACCTGGGGGCAGGTGTTCTCGGACACCGTCAACACCGGCATCTACGTCATGGAGCCGGAGGTGCTCGGCCGCGTCGCCGAGGGCACGCCGGTGGACTGGTCCGGCGACGTGTTCCCCGGCCTGCTGGCCGAGGGCGCCCCGCTGTACGGGTACGTCGCCGACTGCTACTGGGAGGACGTCGGCACCCACGCCAGCTACATGAAGGCGCAGGCCGACCTGCTCTCCGGCCTCGTCGACGTCGACCTGCAAGGCTTCGAGCTGTCGCCGGGCGTGTGGGTCGGGGAGGGCGCCGAGGTCGACGCCGAGGCCGTCCTCAAGGGCCCCCTGTACGTGGGGGACTACGCCAAGGTCGAGCCGGGGGTGGAGCTGCGCGAGTTCACCGTGCTGGGCAGCAACGTGGTGGTGAAGGAGGGCGCGTTCCTGCACCGCGCCGTCGTCCACGACAACGTGTTCATCGCGCCGTCCACCAACCTGCGCGGCTGCGTGATCGGCAAGAACACCGACATCATGACCGGCGCGCGGGTCGAGGAGGGCGCGGTCGTCGGCGACGAGTGCGTGATCGAGGCCGAGGCGTACGTGTCCAGCCAGGTCAAGGTGTACCCGTTCAAGACCATCGAGGCCGGCGCGGTGGTCAACACCAGCGTGATCTGGGAGTCGCGGGGGCAGCGCACCCTGTTCGGGCCGCGCGGGGTGTCCGGGCTGATCAACGTGGAGATCACCCCGGAGCTGGCGGTCCGGCTGGCCAGCGCGTACGCCACCACGCTGCGCAAGGGCGCCGCCGTGGTGACCGGCTGCGACGCCTCGCGCGCCGCCCGCACCCTCAAGCGCGCGATGATCAGCGCGCTGACCTCCACCGCGATCGACGTTCAGGACCTGGAGGCGTGCGCGCTGCCGATGGCCAGGTTCGAGACGGCGCGGGAGGACTGCGTCGGCGGCGTCTACATCCGTACCACGCCCGGCGACTCGCAGAGCGTCGACATCATGTTCCTGGACGCCGGCGGCGCCGACCTGTCCCTGGCGGCGCAGCGCAAGCTGGAGCGGGTGTTCGGGCGGCAGGAGTACCGGCGGGCGTTCCCCGGCGAGATCGCCGAGCTGACCTATCCGGCCAGGACCATCGAGACCTACACCCGCGACCTGCTGCGCCGGGTCGACATGAGCGGGGTCCGCGAGGCCGGGCTGAAGATCGTGCTGGACTGCGCGGGCGGGACGGCCTCGCTGGTGCTGCCGACGCTGCTGGGCAAGGTCGGGGTGGAGGTGCTCACCCGCAACAACCGGCTGGACGAGGCCAACCCGACCGAGACGCTGGCCGAGCGGATGCGCGACCTCCAGCGGCTGGGGGAGCTGGTGTCGTCCTCGCGGGCCGCGTTCGGGGTCAGGTTCGACCCGGTCGGGGAGCGGATCTCGCTGGTGAACGAGAACGGCGAGCTGATCGGCGACGACCGGGCGCTGCTGGTGATGCTGGACCTGGTCGCGGCCGAGCGGCGCGGCGGCCGGGTCGCGCTGCCGGTGACCACGACCCGGGTCGCCGAGCAGGTCTGCCGGTTCCACGGGGTGCAGGTGGAGTGGACCTCCACGTCCCAGAGCGTGCTCACCAAGGCGGCCGCCCGCCCGGACGTCGTGTTCGCGGGCGACGGCCGGGGCGGCTTCCTGATGCCGGAGTTCGGCGCGACCGTGGACGGGATCGCCGCGTTCGTCCGCCTGGTCGGCCTGGTCGCCAGGACCCGGCTGACGCTCTCGCAGATCGACCGCCGCATCCCCGAGGCGCACCTGCTGCGGCGCTCGGTCCCGACGGCGTGGGCGGCCAAGGGCGGCGTGATGCGCCACGTGGTGGAGGCGGCGGGCGGCCGGGCCATCGACACCACCGACGGCGTGCGGGTGACGGAGGGCGACGGGCGCTGGGTGCTCGTCCTGCCCGACCCGTCGGAGGCCGTCACCCACCTGTGGGCCGAGGGACCGGACGACGACGCCGCGCAGGAGGTCCTGGAGGAGTGGGCCGCGGTCGTCGAGCGCGCCGGCTCCTAGACTCAGCCGTCCCAGGTGTCCTCGGGCGAAGAACGGGCGAGGCGGGCGAGCGTGCCCAGCGCGTCGGCGAGCACGCCGGGCGGGGGCGAGGCCAGGCCGATGCGCACCGCGCCGGGCGTCCGGCCGTCGCCCGCCGGGCCGGGTCCGACCACGAACGCGGCGCCCGGCGTGACCGCGATCCCGTGCCGGGCCGCGGCCGCGACGAACGTCTCGGCGCGCCACGGAGCCGGCAGCTCCCACCAGCAGTAATACGAGCACGGCGCGGCACGGACGGCGTCCTGCGGCAGCCGCGCGGCGGCGATCCGCCGCCTGGCCAGCGCGTCCTCACGCTTGGCCTGCACGATCGCATCGGCGCTGCCGTCGGTGAGCCAGCCGGTGGCCGCCTCCAGGGCGTACCCGGTGGGCGTCCATGCTCCCGAGCGCAGCGCCGTGGCGACCCGGTCGGCCAGGTGCGGGGGCGGGACGGCGAAGCCGATGGTCAGGCCGGGCGACAGGCGCTTGGAGAGGCTGTCGATGAAGATCGTCCGGCCGGGGGCGGTGGCGGCGAGGGGCGGTGGCGCGTCCGCGTGCAGGAACGCCCAGGTCGCATCCTCGATCGCGATGAGGCCGAGGTCGTCCAGGACGGCGGCGAGCGCGGCACGGCGTCCCTGCGGCATCGTCGTCCCGTACGGGTTGTGCAGGGTCGGCTGGACGTACACCGCCTGGAACGGGGCACGACGGTGGGCCTCGGCGAGCGCTTCGGGCCGGAGCCCGTCCCGGTCGGTGGCCACGGGGACGAGCGTGACCCCCAGGCGGGCCGCGATCGCCTTCACGACCGGATAGGTGACCTCCTCCACGGCGAGGCGGCCCCCCGTGGGCACGAGCGCGGACACCGCCCCAGCGATGGCCTGGCGGCCGTTCCCGGAGAACAGGACGCGTTCGGGGTCGACACGTCCCGGCAGGAAACCCGCTGCGGCGGAGCGGGCGGCGGGAGTGCCCGGCGGGCCGACTGGACGCAGCGCCGCCTCCAGAACGTCCGGCCGCAGCAACCGGGCCAACCCTGCGGCGAGTCGCTCCGCCTGCCCGGCCACCACCGGGTAGTTGAGTTCCAGATCCACCCTGGCCGTGGACGGCTCGACCAGAGCGGGACCTGAGGGCGCGGGGGCGGCGGCGCGGACGAACGTCCCCCGCCCCACCTCGCCGACCACCAGACCACGCCTGGCCAGCTCCCCGTAGACCCTGGTCGCGGTCGAGTTGGCGATGCCGTGGCGGCGCGCGAAGACCCGTTGCGGAGGCAGCCGCTGCCCGGGACGCAGCCGTCCCGCCGCGATGTCGGCCGCGACCGCGTCGGCCACCCGCCGAAAGTCGAATTGCACCGAGAACAATCTACCCCATTGCACCGAGAAGTCACACCGCCTAACGTGGACGCCGGAAGGGGCGGGAAACATCGACCACGGGGGGTCCATTGGTCTCCACGACCGCGCTGGCCGGGATCGCCCTCGTCGGGCTGGGGCTCGTCCTCACACCGGGACCCAACATGATCTATCTGGTGTCCCGGTCGGTGACCCAGGGCCGCACGGCGGGCCTGATCTCCCTCGGCGGGGTGGCGGCCGGCTTCCTGGTGTACGTGGCCGCCGCGGCCGCCGGACTGACCGCGATCTTCGCGCTGGTGCCCGCCGTCTACACGGTGATCAAGCTGGCCGGGGCCGGCTACCTGCTCTGGCTGGCCTGGCAGGCGTTGCGCCCCGGCGGGAGCTCGGGGTTCGCGCCCCGCGACCTGCCCGCCGACCCGCCGCGCCGGCTGTTCACGATGGGACTGGTCACCAACCTGCTCAACCCCAAGATCGCCGTGTTGTACGTCTCGCTGCTGCCCCAGTTCACCGACCCCGACCGCGGCAGCGTCGCCGTCCAGAGCCTGCTGCTCGGCCTCACCCAGATCAGCGTGGCGATCACGGTCAACGGCCTCATCGTCCTCGGCGCGGGCTCGATCGCGGCGTTCCTGGCCCGGCGGCCGATGTGGCAGCGTGTCCAGCGATACCTGATGGGATCGGTCCTGGCGGGGATGGCGCTGCATCTGGGGCTCGACCGTTCGCGCGCCGCGGCCACGGCGGGTCCGTGATCCGAGTAGGCTGCTTCCTTTACGGGGTTACGCGCGGCGCCGCCGGGCGGGGATGGGACCCGCGTGCGCGCGGCGTCGTAGACCTGCGATCATTGACGGCGGTAGCTTGGGGGCAGCCGGGCGCGTCGTTTCAGTTGACCCCTCGGGCCCGACCCGCGTAAGTTGCGGCAACCGTCGTGTTGGCAGGCGGCGGGTCGGACCGTGGTCGGGGGACGGTCCCCGGCGTGGGTTGGTTACAGGATGCGCGTGGCGCAGGACGGGCTCCGCGGCAGCGGGGAACGTCCGGTGGCACGCCGATGGTAGGAGGCCGAGCCGATCGATGCCGAGCGTCTACTGCACGCAGTGCGGTCACGCCAACCCGGATGATGCCCGCTTCTGCTCCAACTGCGGCACCCCGCTGACGCGGGGCGCCCCCGCGCCCACCCCCTACCGGGAGTCGCCCGGCGAGTCCACCTCGACCATCTCCATCGGCGGCCTGGAGGCCCTGGACGTCGACCAGGGCGAGGAGGTCGGCGCCGACCAGGTCGCCGTCGAGGCGCTGCCCCCCGGCACCGCCCTCCTGGTGGTCAAGCGCGGCCCCAACGCCGGCAGCCGCTTCCTGCTCGACCGCGACCGGGTCTCGGTCGGCCGGCACCCCGAAAGCCACATCTTCCTCGACGACGTCACCGTCTCCCGCCACCACGCGGAGTTCGCCCGCGAGGGCGGCGGTTTCTCCGTCCGCGACGTGGGCAGCCTCAACGGCACCTACGTCAACCGCCAGCGCATCGACCAGGCCGGCCTGTCCGGCGGCGACGAGGTGCAGATCGGCAAGTTCCGCCTGGTCTTCCTGACCAACCCGCAGCACCATCACTAGCCGCCGCGCAAGGTCACCAAACGCGCCAGGCCAAACGGCGCGCCACGAAAGCGCAGGCCACGGGGACGCAGCGAGGGGAGGCATCATGACCGAGCGCAGCGAGGGCGTGATGTCTCCTGTTGTTGCCGGGGGGTCTGGGGGGTCGCCCCCCCAGATGGGGCGGAGCATCATGACCGGGCGCAGCGAGGGCGTGATGTCTCCTGTTGTTGCCGGGGGGTCTGGGGGGTCGCCCCCCCAGATGGGGCGGAGCATCATGACCGGGCGCAGCGAGAGCGTGGTGTCGCCTGTTCTTGCTGGTGGATCGTCCCCTCAGATGGGGCGGGGGATCGCAGCCCGTTCCCTCGGATGGGCGGGGCGGTCATGAGCGCGCGGGCGGCAGCGGCCCTGATGACCATCGGGGATGTCCTGGCACTGCTCAAGGGCGACTTCCCGGACATCACCATCTCCAAGATCCGGTTCCTGGAGTCCGAGGGCCTGATCGAACCGCAGCGCAGCCCGTCCGGCTACCGCAAGTTCAGCGACGCCGACGTGGACCGGCTCCGTTACATCCTCACCTGCCAGCGCGACCACTACCTGCCACTGCGGGTCATCCGGCAGCGTTTGCAGGCCCTCGACCGGGGCGAGCCCGTCCCGCCGCCCGGCGCGCGGCCCGCGTCCCAGAACGGGAACGGGACCCGGCGCCCGCGCACGCTGGTGGCGGCCGACACGACCGCCGAGGAGCCCGCCCCGGTCCGGCTCACCCGCCGCCAGTTGCTGGACGGCGCGGGCATCGACGCCGAGCTGCTCGCCAGTCTGGAGGAGTACGGCCTGGTGCGCCGCACGGGCGGGAACAACGGCCACTACGAGGGCGAGGCCCTCACCGTGGCGCGTACCGCCGCCGCGCTGGGCGAGTTCGGCTTCGAGGTCCGGCACCTGCGCGCGCTGAAGGCCGCCGCCGACCGGCAGGTCGGGATGATCGACCAGGTCGTGGCGCCGCAGTTGCGCCGCCGTAGCCCCGGCGCGCACGAGGAGGCCGCGCGGACCGCGAGGGAGATCGCCGCGCTGGCCGTGCGGCTCCACGCCGCCCTGGTCTCCGCCGGGCTGCGGGAAAGCCTCGACCCCTGATGTCGGGGTCCGGAAGGTATTTCAAGGACGGTCGCCTCGACGTGTGGTCCGACCCTGGGTGTACGTTGGCTACAGGGTTCGGTCAGGGCCGCAAGGGTTGGATCAAAGGTCCGGGCACGGTGATCGAGACAGCGAGGACCAGCAGGGAGCCGCAGTGAAGCAGATGGAGGTCGTCGGCGTCCGGGTCGAGATGCCCTCCAATCAGCCGATCGTCCTGTTGAAGGAGACGGAGGGTGACCGTTACCTCCCGATCTGGATCGGGGCGGTCGAGGCGACCGCGATCGCCTTCGCCCAGCAGGGGGTGCTGCCGGCCCGCCCGCTCACCCACGACCTGTTCAGGGACGTGCTGGAGGCGCTGAGCGTCCAACTGCGCACCGTCAACATCACGGCGCTGCGCGAGGGCATCTTCTACGCAGACCTGATCTTCTCCAACGGCGTGGAGGTGAGCGCCCGCCCGTCCGACTCGATCGCGCTGGCGCTGCGCACCGGCGCCACCATCTTCGCGAGCGAGGACGTGCTGGAGGAGGCCGGGGTCGCGATTCCGGACGAGCAGGAGGACGAGGTCGAGAAGTTCCGGGAGTTCCTGGACACGATCTCCCCGGAGGACTTCGGCCGCGCCGGCTGAGGCCGTCTCCACCCCCCGGCACTCGAATCGGGCCGACCGAATCGGTCAATCCGGTACTCTAGGTCGAGAACGGCAAGAGTTGCGCCGCGTGATCGGGGGTACGGGTCCAAGTGGCGGGTAGGCGCGCAGTTTGCCCACGTGAAGCCGGTTCATCCGGGCATGCGACGCGCCGACCGTGAACGTTGACCCGACCCTGACCGGCACCTACCGTGCTGGTGGAACACCCGTGGACTCGTTCGTCAAACCCCCTTGACGAGGCACCGCGGGCTGATAGAAGCCGGAGGTCCGCGTGGCGGTGAGCAGCGGCGAGGGCAAGGCGACCCCCGATAGGCACGTGGCGTCTCGGCGCGCCGGAGAGCAGGGCCTGCTCTTCGACACCGAGGTGTCGGCGCCGCCCGAGGACGTGGGCTACCGCGGCCCGACGGCCTGCGCCGCCGCGGGGATCACCTACCGGCAGCTGGACTACTGGGCCCGTACCAAGCTGGTGGAGCCCAGCGTGCGCTCCGCCCAGGGCTCGGGCAGCCAGCGCCTCTACAGCTTCCGCGACATCCTGGTGCTCAAGGTCGTGAAGCGGCTGCTCGACACCGGGGTCTCGCTCCAGCAGATCCGTACCGCGGTGACGCACCTGCGCGACCGAGGCGTCCGCGACCTCGCTCAGATCACCCTCATGAGCGACGGCGTGAGCGTCTACGAGTGCACCTCGCCCGACGAGGTGGTCGACCTCCTCCAAGGCGGCCAGGGCGTCTTCGGCATAGCCCTGGGCCGGGTCTGGCAGGAGGTGGAGGGCAGCCTCGCCGAACTCCCCGCCGAACGCGCGGCGAGCGACCTGGACGCACCCGGCGACCACCCCCACGACGAACTGGCCCACCGCCGCCGAGCCAGAAAAACCGGATAGCCCCCAAACCCCCGATCGAACGTCCCCCACAAAGCCGCCGGGCACGAACCCGCCCCAAGCGGCAGGGGCGAAACCCCGTCCCCACCGAGGCCACGCCGCAGCAAGAAACAAGCGAAGGCGCATCGCGCCCCCGGCGTTACGGACCGCCTTCACAAGTAACCCATCCTTTTACAGGGGTGGTCGGGAACGGAGTCCTTGCCCGAAGCCGAGGCAGAGTGCCTACCCGGAGGCGTGTCCAGGCTGCGGGGCGCGGGGCGGAGCTCCCGCATCGGGGTGTGAGGGCGCCCCCGCGAGGTCAAAATCAAAACCCCGAAAGGCTAATGCCGCCGGAAACGGGGCAAGGGGCAAAGTCCCAAGGGGGCGAAGCCCCCAACGGGGGCAAGGGGCGAAGCCCCAACGGGGGTGCAGGGGGCGGAGCCCCCTGCCGGGGTTGTAGGGGCGGAGCCCCTACCCGGGGTCAGTGGGCACCGTTGCGAGCCGTCAAGGCGAGCGGCGGGGATCGCTGGCCCCGCAGCGGGGGGTGTGGGGGGTCGCCCTCCACATATGTCACAGCCCCAACGGGGGTGCAGGGGGCGGAGCCCCCTGCCGGGGTTGTAGGGGCGGAGCCCCTACCCGGGGTCAGTGGGCATCGCCGCGAGCCGTCAAGGCGAGCGGCGGGGTCCGCTGGCCCCGCAGCGGGGGGTGTGGGGGGTCGCCCTCCACATATGTCACAGCCCCAACGGGGGTGCAGGGGGCGGAGCCCCCTGCCGGGGTCGTAGGGGCGGAGCCCCTACCCGGGGTCAGCGGTCACCGCCGCGAGCCGTCAAGGCGAGCGGCGGGGTCCGCTGGCCCCGCATCGGGGGGTGTGGGGGGTCGCCCCCCACATATGTCACAGCCCCGCATCGGGGGGTGTGGGGGGTCGCCCCCCCACAGTTAAACAGCTTCCTTGCGTTGCAAGTAGGCGAAGGCGGCCCAGCCTGGCAGTACGGGGAGCCAGAAGGTGAGCAGGCGGTAGAGCAGCACCGCCGATGTCGCCGTCTCCGCCGTCAGACCGGAGATCGTCAATGCCACCGTGAGGGCGGTTTCGACGGCGCCGAGGCCGCCTGGGGTGGGGGCGGCCGAGCCGAGGGCGTTGGCGGTGAGGAAGACCACCACGATCGAGGTCCAGGGCAGGGAGCCGCCGAACGCCCGGATCGAGGCGTCGAGGCACAGGACGAAGCCGGCGGTGAGCAGCAGGGTGCCGCCCACTCCCGTAATGATCTTCTTGGGGGACTGGAGGACGTCGACGAGGCGGGGCACCACGCCGGAGAACATGCTTCTGAGGCGTCCGGCGACGACCCGGCGCACCTTGGGGATGGTGAGGGCGATGGAGGCCAGCACGGCGGCTGCCAGCAGGACGATCACGATGGTGCGGGACGGGGCGAGGTCGCGGGTGGCGTTGGCGGCGGACCCGGTGATGAACCCGAAGATCACCAGGAGCAGGACGTGCATGGCGAGGCCCATGAGCTGGGACGCGCCGACGCTGGCGACGGCGGGGCCCGGCCGTACCCCTGAGCGTTGCAGGTAGCGGGTGTTGAGGGCGACACCGCCGACGGCGGCGGGCGCGACCAGCCGGACGAACGAGGCGGCGAGCTGGACGAGGACGGTGCGGCCCAGCGGCAGCCGTTCGGGGACGAAGCCCATCAGCATGAACGCCGCGGCGAGGTAGGTCAGGGCGGCGGCGCCGAGCGCCAGGCCGGCCCACCACCATTCGGCTCCGGCGACGAGCCGGACCGGGTCGACGCTGCTGAGCTGGGGGACGACGATGTAGGCGGCGGCGGTCAGCGCGACGATGCTGACGATCGTGCGGAGCCTGAACCGTTCGAGCCGGACGGGCGGTGCCTCGTCGCTTTCCGGTTTGAGCTGGACGATCTGCTCGCGGATCCGGGTGAGCAGCTCCCGGTCGTGGCGCAGCGCGGTGCGGGTACGGCGGGACAGCGCGACCCTTTGCAGCAGCGGCACCGCCGCCGCCAGGGCCTGCTCGCCGAGCACGCCGACGGCCGTGCGGACCGCGCGTTCGGGCCCGACGCGCAGCGCCAGTGTGGTGAGCAGTTGCGCCAGGTCGAGCCGCAGCGCCAGGTCACCGGCGGCGATCTCGCCGGTGCCCAGGTCGGTCAGGTAGGCGCGGCCCTCGTCGGACACCAGGATGGCGCCGCCTTCGAGCCGGCGGTGCGCGAGCCGGGCCGACTGGAGCCGCCGCAGTTGCTCCCAGATGTCGGTGAGCAGCGCGTCGGTGAGGTCCTCGTCGGGGACCTCGTCGAGCCGGGGGCCGGGCACGTACTCGTAGGCCATCAGCGCGGCCTCGGTGCCGACCTCGCAGGTTCCGACGAGGCGGGGTGTGCGGGCGCCGGCCGCGTCGATGGCGTACGCCATCAGCGACTCCTGCTCGAGCGAGCGGCGCAGCGACCGGACGGGGCGGTGCTGCGCGGGCTCGCGCAGCCGGACGGCCCGCCACAGCCGGTACAGGAGCCCGGCGGTCTGGAGGTCGCGGTCCAGGACGCCGACTTCCAGTTGCCATTCGCCGCGTGGCAGCGCCGTCTCTGAGGTGGCGGTGGGCACGGCCCCGGGCGCGTGCGCGATCCGGACACGGTAGCGGCGGGTCTCGTCGTCCTCTCCGGGGAGGCGGCGGGCTTGGGCCGTGCGCAGCCCCAGCCGTTCCAGCGCGGTCACCACGGCACGGCCGGACGGCCTGGGGTTGGGTGTGCCGAGCGCGTAGAGCGTGCCGTGGCCGATGGCGTGGCCGAGGAAGAACGTGGCGGCCAGCGCGGCGACCGAGGCGTACCCGGCGGTCAGCCCGGTGAGCGCCGCCAGCCCGATCATCGTCCAGGTGACGGCCATCCACCGCTTGCGGCCCGCCATCCCCACCGCGCTGATGAAGGCGATCACCGGCGCGATGTCGGTGTGCACCGGGGCGGTGTCGGTGCCGCCCCAGATCAGCGAGTCCAGCACCCCGCCGGGCGCCGAGGAGATCACCATGTCGTCCAGCAGGACGGTGAGGGTGAACGTGATCACGGCGGCCGGCAGCGCGATCGCGACCCGCGTCCCTTCCTTGCGGAACAGCCGCTCCACCGCGAACGCCACCGGAACCGCCAGCACCCCGAAGCTGGACACCAGGGTGGCGAGGGTGAGCAGGGGCCTGGGGGCGTGGGCGGTGCCCTGGGTGATGTCGGTCTGCAGCCCGTGCGTGGCCTGCGGGGCGAACGAGACCAGCAGCATGACGGCCAGCAGGCCCGCCACCGAGGCGGCGAACCGCATGGCGTCGGAGGGCCGGCGGATCCGGTCCGGGCTGGGCGGCTCGTCCACGGGCACGGCGCCGGGGGCGGCCTGGACCGGTCGCACCGTGTCCTGGCCGTGTTCGTGCTCGTCTTCGTGGGCCCGCGTCAACGCCCCACCGCCGTCCGCACCCGTCACTGTGATCAGCGTCCCAGACCCGGCGGCGCGCCGTCGAGCGCGGAGCCCGCCCGCGCGTTCAAGGTGACGTCCACGGTGATGTGTACCCTTCTGGCCCGCGTGCCCGGGGTGGCGCGGGGACTCCTCGCCCGCCGGTCCCCGTCCGCGGCGGCCCTGTGCTCCCCCGTCCCTGGCGTCCCCTCGGCCCCGTGAGATGTGGGTATCGTACTGGGCCGTACGCGGAGGGGATCAACGCCTGGGATCCGGCGACGGGTCCGATCGGGGACGTCCGCGGGCGAGGTGACCCGCCCCGTGGCGATCGGACCGGCGGCGGGGTTGGATAGAGTGCTGCGAAGGAACAGCCGTCGACCCTGTGCGGGAGAGATCCCACGCCGCCGGTGTGGGGCGCCGAAGGGGCAACCTCCCCGGAACCTCTCAGGCAAAAGGACCGCTCGGGCGAGGCACCTCTGGAAAGCAGGCACCGTTCCCCGATTTCGGGGTACGGGGTCTCACCGAAGGGGAAATCCCGCACCGCCGGGAGGGCGCACCTCGCGGACGGGACGGGCGAATCTCTCAGGTGCCGATGACAGAGGGGGAGACCGGCCGCCGGCCTCGTGGTGCCGTCCGGGGTTCGTCCCCGGAGGCCCCGCGTGACGGCGGTGGCCCTGAGCGACCTCAGCAGCCAGGAGGCTCCCCAGATGACCGCCCAGTACTTCGCCCCCGTGGCGTCGCCGCAGCATCCACGGTCGGCGTTCGTCGACCGGCACATCGGGCCCGCGCCGGACGAGACCGCCCGGATGCTGGCGGCCATCGGCTATTCCGGCGCCGAGGCCCTGATCGACGACGCGGTGCCCGCCGCGATCCGCACCGCGCGCCCGCTGAACCTGCCGCCCGCGCTGAGCGAGAGCGCCGCGCTGGACCGGCTGCGCGAACTGGCGTCCCGCAACACCGTGCTGACCTCGATGATCGGCCTGGGCTACCACGGCACGATCACCCCCGGCGTGATCCTGCGCAACGTGCTGGAGAACCCCGGCTGGTACACCGCGTACACCCCGTACCAGCCGGAGATCTCCCAGGGCAGGCTGGAGGCGCTGCTGAACTTCCAGACCGTGGTGAGCGACCTGACGGGCCTGCCGATCGCCAACGCCTCCATGCTGGACGAGGGCACCGCCGCGGCCGAGGCGATGGCCCTGGCGCACCGGGTGTCCAGGCGGGCGTCCAGGCACGCCGCGGCGGGTGCGTTCCTGGTGGACGCCGACGCGCTGCCGCAGACCATCGAGGTCGTGCGGACCCGCGCCGTCCCGCTGGGCATCGAGGTGGTGACCGCCGACCTGAGCGGGGGACTGCCCGAGGGCGACTTCTTCGGCGTGCTCGTGCAGTACCCGGGCGCGTCCGGCGCCGTGCGCGACCTGGAGCCGGTCACCGCGCGGGCGCACGAGCGCGGAGCCCAGGTCGTCGTCGCCGCGGACCTGCTGGCGCTCACGCTGCTGCGGCCGCCGGGGGAGTGGGGCGCCGACATCGTGGTGGGCTCGGCGCAGCGGTTCGGCGTCCCGTACGGGTTCGGCGGCCCCCACGCCGGTTACATGGCGGTGCGGGAGGGCATCCAGCGCCAGCTACCGGGTCGGCTGGTCGGCGTGTCGGTCGACGCGGACGGCGCCCCGGCGTACCGGCTGGCGCTTCAGACCCGCGAGCAGCACATCCGTAGGGAGAAGGCCACCAGCAACATCTGCACGGCGCAGGTGCTGCCGGCGGTGATGGCGGCCATGTACGCGGTCTACCACGGCCCCGAGGGCCTGGCCGCGATCGCGCAGCGCGTCCACCGGCACGCCCAGGCCCTGGCCGCCGGGCTGCGGCGGGCGCCGGACGTCGAGATCGTCCACGACCGCTTCTTCGACACGGTCCTGGCACGGGTGCCGGGCCGCGCCGCCGGGATCGTCCGGCGCGCCCGCGACCTGGGGATCAACCTGCGCCCCGGGGACGCCGACCATGTCGCGATCGCCTGCGACGAGACGACGACCGAGGACCATCTCACCGCGGTATGGAGCGCGTTCGGCCTGGACGGGCCGGTGCCCGCCGAGGCCGAGGGGGACGGCTTCGGCGCGCTGCGGCGCGAGAGCCCCTACCTCACCCACCCGGTGTTCCACGCCCACCGCTCCGAGACCGCCATGCTGCGCTACCTGCGCAGACTCGGGGACAAGGACATCGCGCTCGACCGGTCGATGATCCCGCTCGGCTCCTGCACGATGAAGCTGAACGCGACCGCCGAGATGGAGCCGATCACCTGGCCGGAGTTCGCGGACATCCACCCGTTCGCGCCGCTCGACCAGGCCCGCGGCTACCTGGAGCTGATCGGCGAGCTGGAGGACCGGCTGGCGGAGATCACCGGGTACGCGAAGGTGTCGGTGCAGCCGAACGCCGGGTCGCAGGGCGAGCTGGCCGGGCTGCTGGCCATCCGCGGCTACCACGCCTCCCGCGGCGAGGAGCACCGGACCGTGTGCCTGATCCCGTCCTCGGCCCACGGCACCAACGCCGCCAGCGCCGTGATGGCCGGGATGAGGGTGGTGGTCGTCGCGTGCGACGACGGCGGCAACATCGACCTGGACGACCTGCACGCCAAGATCGCCGAGCATGGCGCGAGGCTGGCCGCGATCATGGTGACCTATCCGTCCACCCACGGCGTGTTCGAGGAGACGATCACCCAGGTGTGCGAGGCCGTGCACGAGGCGGGCGGCCAGGTCTACGTGGACGGCGCGAACCTCAACGCGCTGGTCGGGCTGGCCCGTCCCGGCGAGTTCGGGTCGGACGTCTCGCACCTCAACCTGCACAAGACCTTCTGCATCCCGCACGGCGGCGGCGGTCCCGGCGTCGGGCCGATCGGCGTCCGCGAGCACCTGGCGCCGTTCCTGCCCACCCACCCGCTCCGTCCCGAGGCGGGCCCGGGGGAGACCGCCGGGAACGGCGTGGGACCCGTCTCCGCGGCGCCGTGGGGCTCGGCGGGCATCCTGCCGATCTCCTGGGCGTACATCGCGATGATGGGCCCGGACGGGCTGCGCGCCGCCACCGAGGGCGCGATCATCGCGGCGAACTACGTGGCGGCCCGGCTCGCCCCGCACTACCCGATCCTCTACACCGGCCGGAACGGCCTGGTCGCGCACGAGTGCATCGCCGACCTCCGCAAGATCACCAAGGAGACCGGGATCACGGCGGAGGACGTGGCCAAGCGTCTGATCGACTACGGCTTCCACGCGCCGACCCTGTCGTTCCCGGTGGCCGGCACCCTGATGATCGAGCCGACCGAGAGCGAGGACCTGGCCGAGCTCGACCGGTTCTGCGACGCGATGATCGAGATCCGCCGTGAGATCCAGCGGGTCGGCGACGGCGGCTACGACCGCGACGACAACCCGCTGAAGAACGCCCCGCACACCGCGGAGTGCCTGGTCACCGAGGAGTGGAAGCACCCCTACAGCCGCGAGGAGGCCGCCTACCCCTTGCCGTCGCTCCGCGACGGCAAGTACTGGCCTCCGGTGCGCCGGATCGACCAGGCCCACGGCGACCGCAACCTCGTCTGCTCCTGCCCGCCGCCGGAGGTCTTCGAGGACTGAGGGGCGGACTGAGGGCTCAGCCATCCCGCCCGGCGCCCTGACCAGCCAACCATCGCGATTACGAGCGAAGCCGGATTCGAGCCTGCGAGAATCTGATCGCGCGACGGGCCGCGGGGAAGGGCGCCCGGCGCCCAGGGCATCGCCAGAGAGCTAGAGGCGGAGTATGAGCGAGACCTCGGACGGCGCCGGCCCCGACCGGCTCTGTGAGGGGGCGCGGCGGCTGGCCGAGGCCGGTGAGCACGAGCGGGCCGCCGGCCTGTTCCAGGAGGTGCTCGCCCTCGGCGACACCCCGTACCGGGCGCAGGCGGCGCTGGGGCTCGCGGTCGTCCGGGACGACTCGGGCGATGTCGAGGGCGCCAGGGAGGCGGACCGGATGGCCATCGCCACCGGTGACCCCGAGTACGGGCCGCGGGCCGCGTATCACCTGGCGCTCACCCACGAGCGCGCGGGCGAGCACGACCAGGCCGCGCCCGCCTGGCGGCGGGTGGTCGAGTTCGGCAACCCGGCCTACCTGCCGCCGGCGCTGCTGGCGCTGGCCCGGCTCGCCGACGACGCGGGCGACTTCGCGGCGGCCCGCGACCACTGGGAGGAGGCGGTCGCCACCGGGGACGCCGAGTACGGGCCGGTCGCGGCGCACGATCTCGCGCAGCGGCTGCTGGAACGCGGCGAACCGGCGCCGGCGCTGCGGGTCCTCACGGCCGGGATCAAGCTGATCGACCGGGAGACGGCCCCGTACGCCTATGCCAGGCTGGCCGTCGCGCTCGGCATCGCCTACCTCGACCAGGCGATCGGCGCGTTCGGGGCGGCCCTGGGCGATCCCGACGCGGCGGCGGACCCGGAAGTGGGTCCGCTGGCCGTCGAGCTGCTGGCGCGGACCCTGCCCTTGCGGGGACGCGGCGGCGAGGCCGGGGAGGTGTGGCGCCGCGGTCTGGCCGACCCCGGGGTCGCGGCGCAGGTCAGGGCGCGGTTGCGGCGGGACTTCGCCGAGGACGGCGATCCGGCGGATCTGTGGTGGGAGCCGGTGGTCGAGCGGGCGGTGTCCGAGGGGACCCTGCCCGCCCTGGCCGGGGAGGCTTTCGGCGCCCTGGACCACATGTACGCGCTGCTGGCCGTCCGGTACGCGCGGCAGGGCGATGCGGACGGGGAGGCCGATCAGGCCATCGAGGAGGCGGTCCGGGTTCCCGGCGGTTATGCCTGGGGGCCGCTGCTGCACGAGAGTTTCGCCGAACGGTTCCGCCTGGCGACCGGCGCGCCGCCACCGGCCCGCCCCGGCGCGGAGACCTGAGGGTCAGGCCGCCAGGTCGCGCTCGGCGATCACCTTGGTGATCCGCATCCTGACCAGCAGCTCGCCTTCGACGGCGTTGCGGCGGCCGAACTCCTCGGCCCTGTCGGCGCCCATGTAGCGGCCGCCGATGGCGGTGGCCCAGCGCAGCATCTCGTCCAGATCCTCGGAGACGGTGGCCTCGCCGCGCAGGTGGACGTAGGAGTAGGGCGGCGTCTGGTCGTCCACGGCGATCGACATCCGCGGGTCGCGCAGCAGCGCGCGGCCCTTCACGGTGTCGCGCCCGGTGGTGAACACCAGGTCGTCGCCGTCCAGGACGAACCAGATCGGCGTCACGTGCGGGTGACCGTCGGCGGTGGTGACGGCGGCCTTCCCGGTGCGGGTTCCCTCGGTGACGAACGCGCGCCACTCGCTCTCGGTCATCTTCGGCATGCCCCACAGTCTGCCGTCGCGACGTGACGGGCGCGCGCCGCCTCGCGGGCCGTACCGGCTACCGTGAGCGGCATGAAGGTCGAGACGGTCCAGGGCGTGGCGGAGGTGACCCTCGACGGGCCCGGCGGGCCCGGCGGGCCCGCGGAACCACGGTTCCTGCTGGTGCTGACGCACGGCTCGAACGGGGGAGTGGACGCGCCCGACCTGCTCGCCGTCAGGGACGTCGCGCTGCGGCTCGGCGGGGTGGTCGCGAGGGTGCTGCAGCCGTTCCGGGCGGCGGGCCGCCGCGCGCCCGGCTCGGCGGCGCGGCAGGACGCGGCGTGGCTGGAGGTCATCGGGGCGCTGCGGGACCGGTTCGGGGCGCTGCCGCTGGTCCAGGGCGGCCGCAGCAACGGGGCCCGGGTCGCCTGCCGGACGGCGGGCGGGGCCGGGGCCGTGGGGGTGGTCGCGCTGGCGTTCCCGCTCGTTCCGCCCGGGAAGCCGGACCGGTCACGGGCCGGTGAGCTGCGGGAGGCGCTGGAGGCGGGCGCGGAGGTGCTGGTGGTGAACGGTGACCGGGATCCGTTCGGCGTGCCCGGCGCGGCGGACGCCACGAGGGTCGTGGTGCTGCCGGGTGAACGGCACGAGCTGGCGAAGGATCCCGGGGCGGCCGGGGCGGCGGCGGAGCCGTTCCTGCGCCGCTGGGCGGCGCAGGACGCGGCGGGAGTGCGCGGGAGGCGCGCTGTCGATCAGGCTGTCGATCAGGCTGTCGATCAGGTCGGCCCCTGAGGGCCGGCGGGCTGTCCCCCGAGAACGGTCATCGCTGCGGGTCGGTCCGGTCCGTCCGGTCCGCGGGTCAGGCCGCGGACGGCTGACGGAGGTCGGTCGGGCGGTGCGGTGCGATGATTCCCCCGTCGGGCAGCAGCTCACCGGTGTCCTCGAAGAGCACGACGCCGTTGCACAGGAGGCTCCACCCCTGCTCGGGGCGGGTGACGAGCGTCCGTGCGGCGTCGCGGTTGGGGTCTTCGGCCGAGGGACAGGGTGGCTGGTGCGGGCACATGGTGTGCCTCCGGTCTTGGTTACTCGGTTGCGGTCGTTCCTTCTGACGCCCTCAAGTGTGGAACGGTTCGCGCCGGGGCGGCCATAGCCCGTTGGGACGGTTGCGAGGTGGTACCGGAGTACCGTCCGGCTGTGACCCTTCTCACCCTGCGGTGTCAGGCCCAGCGTCCCCCGCGGCGGAGGGCGGCGCCGCGCCGACACGCCGACGGATCGGCGAACCTTCCGGGATTCGGTGTGAAGCTCCAGGTCAGGGGCGGTCCGGGTGGCGCCTTCCGCCGGGCCGGCCCCCTCGTTCTGCCCAGGTGGCGACCCGTCCCGCTCTACGATGACCCACGGGGCAGGGCCATGGGGGAAGGTGAGCTGCATGCGGGTCGCGCTCTTCGTCGCGTGCTTCAACGACGCGCTGTTCCCCGGCACGGGCCGCGCCGTGACGGCCCTGCTCGAACGGCTCGGGCACGAGGTGGTGTTCCCCGCTGACCAGACCTGCTGCGGGCAGATGCACTGGACCACCGGCTACCACCGGGAGGCCGCCGGCCTGGCGCGGGGCTTCGCCGAGGCGTTCGGGGGCGGCGACGTCATCGTCACCCCGTCGGCGTCGTGCGCCGCGACCGTCCGGCACGCCTACCCGCGGATCGCCGAGGCCGCCGGGGACCCCGGCCTCGCCGACACCGCCCGTGACCTGGCCGTCTACGAGCTCGCCGAGTTCCTGGTGGACGTGCTGGGCGTCACCGACGTGGGGGCCTCGTTCCCGCACCGCGTCGCCTACCACCCGACGTGCCACTCCCTGCGGTCCCTGGCCTTGGGGGACCGGCCGCTGCGGCTGCTGCGCCAGGTCAAGGGCCTGGAGCTGGTGGAGCTGCCGGCCGCCGGGGAGTGCTGCGGGTTCGGCGGGTCCTTCGCGATGAAGAACGCGGACGTGTCGGTGGCGATGGTGGCCGACAAGGTGCGGCACATCCGGGAGACCTCGGCGGACGTGGTGTGCGCCGTCGACAACTCCTGCCTGGCCCATATCGGCGGCGCCCTGTCGCGGCTGCGCGGCGGCGTCCGGGTCGCGCACCTGGCGGAGATACTCGCGGGAACCGAGGCCACATGACTTTGTCCTTCGAGGGATCCTCCGTGGGGACGACCCCCTCCTCCCAAGGTCCAGGGGCCGAGGCCGGGCCGGCCCGGGACCGCGCGCCGAAGTTCTCGGTGGCGGCCCGTACGGCGCTGGCCGACACCCGGCAGCGGGGGAACCTCGCGGCGGCCACCGCGACGCTGCGGGCGCGGCGGGCCGCCGTCACCGCAGAAGCGGACGACTGGGAGCGGCTCCGCGAGGCCGGGCGGGCGATCAAGGACCTGACGCTGCTCAACCTGGACGCCTACCTGGAGGAGCTGGAAGGGGCGGTGACCGCGGCGGGCGGCACCGTGCACTGGGCCGCCGACGCGGCCGAGGCCGGGCGGATCATCACCCGGCTGGTGCGCGACACCGGCGAGACCGAGGTGCTGAAGGTGCGCTCGGCGGTCGCCCAGGAGATCGGGCTGGACGAGGCGCTGCGCCGGGCCGGCATCGTCCCGCGCGACACAGGGCTGGCCGAGCTGATCGTCGGCCTGGAGCCGGGCGACCGGCCGTCCCACATGCTGTACCCGGCGATGCACCGCAACCGGGCGCAGGTGCGGGAGCTGTTCGCCCGTGAACTGCCCGGCGTGCCCGCCGACCTGCCCGACGACCCCGAGATCCTGGCCGAGACCGCCCGCGCCCGGCTGCGCGAGCGGATGCTGCCGGCCAAGGTCGCGATCTGCGGCGCCAACTTCCTGGTCGCGGAGACGGGCACGGTGGTGCTGGTGGAGTCGGAGGGCAACGGGCGGATGTGCCTGACCCTGCCGGACACGCTGATCACCGTGGCGGGCCTGGAGAAGACCGTGCCGACCTGGGCCGACCTGGAGGTCTTCCTGCAGTTGCTGCCGCGTGCGGCGGCAGGGGAGAGGATGACCGCGGCCACCTCCACCTGGACGGGCGTCACCCCCGGCGACGGGCCCAGTGCCTTCCACCTGGTGCTGGTCGACAACGGACGCACCTCGGCGCTGGCCGACGAGGCGGGACGGGCCGCGCTGCGCTGCATCCGGTGCTCGGCGTGCCTGGACGTGTGCCCGGTGTACGAGCGGACCGGCGGCCATCCGTACGGGCCGGTCCACCCGGGGCCGATCGGTGCCGTCCTGACCCCGCTGACGCAGGGAGTGGAGAGCGCGGCCAACGCGTCGCTGCCCTACGCCTCCACGTTGTGCGGGGCGTGCGCCGACGTGTGCCCCGTCAAGATCGACATCCCGGACCTGCTGGTCCGCCTGCGGGGCCGGGTGGTCGAGTCGCGCCGGCGCCGTCCGGTGCCGACTCCCGAGCTTGCGATGATGCGGACGCTGGCGTGGACGCTCGGCGAACGCCGCCGCTACGAGGTGGCGCTGCGGCGCGGCACCCGGTGGGCGCGGCTGCTGTCGCGCGGCGGCCGGATCCGCCGCCTGCCGGGCCTGCTCGGCAAGTGGACCGACGCCCGGGACGTGCCCGTGCCTCCCGCCCAGAGCTTCCGTGCCTGGTGGGAGTCCCGTCCCGCACGGCCAGGGGGGCGGCGATGAACTCCCGCGAACGGATCCTGGGACGGGTACGCGAGGCGCTGGGGCCCATGCGGGGCACGCAGGTCCCGGTGCCCCGCGACTACCGGCGGCGGATCAGCGAGCGGGAGGCGCCCACCAGGGCGGACGTGGTCGCGCTGTTCACCGAGCGGGTCGCCGAGCGGCGCGTGTCGGTCCGGCATGTCAGCGCCGACGAGCTGGCCACCGGCATCGCCGCCGCGCTGTGGGGCCGGGAGGCCAAGCGGATCATCGCGCCTCCCGATCTGCCGTTCGGCTGGCTGGCCGGGCTGGAGGGCGTCCAGGCGCAGGCCGACTCGCCCCCCGCCGACGCGGGCGTCCTGGACACCCTGGACGGGGTGGTCACCGGGTGCGCGGTCGCCATCGCGCAGACCGGCACGATCGTCCTGGACGGGGGACGCGCCCAGGGCCGCCGCGCCCTCACGCTGATCCCCCCGTACCACCTGTGCGTGGTGCACGCCGACCAGATCGTGGGGACCGTTCCGGAGGCGGTGGCCAGGCTGGACCCGTCCCGCCCGCTCACCTGGCTCAGCGGGCCCCCGGCGACCGCCGACATCGAGCTGGAACGCACGCCCGGCCTGCACGGGCCGCAGATCCTGGACGTGTTCGTCGTCGAGGACTGATCAGGGGTTCACGCCCGCCAGGACGAGGTCGAGCCCGGCGAGGAAGCGGCCCTCCCAGTCGACGGGGCCCTCCGGTTCCGCGGCCGTGATCGTCGTCTCGCCGTCGGGGCTCGTGCCGCGCACCTCCAGGGCGGTGTGGCCGATGACGTACGACAGCAGGGTGTGCGCCGCGACGGTGGCCTGTGCCTCGGGGACGCCGCCCTGCCGGAGGACCTCCCGCAGGGACGCGGCGGTGGACGCCAGGGCGGGCGGGTTGCGGCGGGTGACCAGCAGCGGCATGACCCCGGCGTGGCTCAGCAGGCGGTCGCGGTAGGAGCGGGCCCAGCCGCGCAGGGCCTCCCGCCAGCCGGCGGCGCCGGGGGAGAGGCTCGCGGGGGCGTCGGCCACGTGCGCGACCAGGCCGTCCAGCAGCTGTTCCTTGCCCCGGGGCAGGTGGTGGTAGATCGCCATGGCCTCGACCTCCAGGGCGTCGCCGAGCCTGCGCATGGTGAGGCGGCTCAGCCCCTGCCCGTCGACGATCTGGAGGGCGGTCTCGATGATGCGCTCGGTGGACAGCGGCGCGCGGTGCTGGGCGTTGATCGCTGGTTGCCGGACCATGGATCGACCTTACTGCGTAAAGGGCCGTGGCCGGGTGTCCGGCGACGCGACACGCCGGGACGCGCGTACGCTGTCACCGATCGCCAGGAAGCGCCGGACCCGTTCACCGGACCCGGACCGTCACGGAACACGAGGAGCACCCCATGCCGCTGGGCCGCCGCAGGAGCAAGGACGTCGCGGAACTGATCGAGGCCGATCGGGAGCTGGCCGGGACCTACCGTGACCGCCTGGCCGAGGCGAACGAGGCGGAGGAGGCACTGCGCGCCGCGGAGGCCGCCGGCGGCACCGACGCGGGGCCGCGCGAGGAGGCGATCGCGTTCGACCGGGCGCTGACCGCCGCGCTGCTGGCCGCGGAGGCGGCCGAGCGGGTCGCGGCGGGGCCGAAGGCGTACGCGCCCGAGGGCGCCGACCCCAAGACGCGCCGGGCGGCCGAGATCGCCTACCGCAAGGCCAAGGCGAAGCCCTCGGTGCGCCCGTGGACGGAGGAGGTGGACCGGCTGCGCACCGCCCGGGAGGCGCACCGGCTGAGCTACCGGACGGTCCCCAACACGGCCGCGTCGGTGTAGCCCGGGAGCCGGGACGGGCGGGGGACGGGCGGGGGTGACACCGCGTCCATGGTTGGCACCTGACGCGGATCTTTGAGAATCTACCCACCCGGGGAGCGGGGAAGACCCGGGTGGGGTGGTACGCGCCGGGTGAGGCTCATATGTTCCCTGGCGGAACGGGGAACCGGCACGGTGTTCTGATCGCGGGGGGATTCATTGGAGCGGACGCCGCCTGACCGTGATCGCGTCCTGGAGTCGTACCGGGACGGGGTGCGGGCGATCGGCGTGTTCGCGGACCGGGTGACGGACTGGTCCGCGCCGACCCCCTGCGCGGAGTGGCTGACGATCGACCTGGCCGGCCATCTGCGGTGCGTGGCGGAGAACTACCTGGAGTATCTGCGGGACGCGCCGGACAGCCGGCTGGCCAAGCTGTTCGCCAGGGACTCGGCCGCGGCGGTGCTGATCCGGCAGCAGGCGCGGCAGAACGCGGCGGAGCTGGCGGTGCTGCCGGCGGAGCCGGGAGGCGACCGGATCCTGGCGTTCCAGGTGTCGGCGAGCGCGTACGCCGATCTGCTGCCGGACATGTGGGACCGCACCCATCTGATCTACCGGGGCACCAAGTACACGGTGGGGGATCACGCGGGGGCGGCGTGCGTGGAATGGCATCTGCACGCGTGGGATCTGGCGCGGTCGATGGGTGCCGACTACCGGCCGGAGGATCCGGAACTGCTGGTGTCGGCGTGGCACTGGGGCGTGCCGCATCTGCCGTTGGCGGCGGGGGACGCGTGGGAGTCGGTGCTGCGGTCGTCGGGTCGTTCGCCGCTGTGGCCGGGCGGGCCGGAGGGCGGGGAGCGGCGGCGCCCGGCGCGGCCGACGCGCCGGGCCCCGTCCATCTGAGCCGAGCTCAAGCCGTCCTTGGGCCTTTTCGGGCCTTTCAGACGCCGGCGAGCTTCCTGGGGTGGGTCCTGATGTAGATCAGCCAGGTCAGGGCGAAGCACAGCGCGTAGAAGGCGATGAAGGCGATGTAGGCGGCGTCCCCGGTCTTGTAGGTGAGGAACGACTGGCGGAAGGCGATGTTGACCAGCACGCCGCCGAACGCGCCGATGGCTCCGGCGATGCCGATCAGGGCGCCGGCCAGGCGGCGGGCCTCGTGCTCGGCCGCGTCCGGATCGCCGCCGTTGGCGACGCCGAGCTGGGCCTTGGCGCGGAAGATGGCGGGGATCATCTTGTAGGTGGAGCCGTTGCCGATGCCGCTGAAGACGAACAGCAGGATGAACCCGGTGAGGTAGAGGGGCAGCGAGTGCCGCTGCGATGCGGCGAGGACCACGGCGGCAGCGGCGGCCATGGCCACGAAGTTCCAGAAGGTGACGCGGGCGCCCCCGGCCTTGTCGGCCAGCCAGCCTCCGACGGGACGGATCAGGGAGCCCAGCAGGGGGCCGAGGAAGGTGAGGTAGGCGGCCTCGATCGGGGTGGCGAACTCGGCCGTGAACTCGACCTGCAAAACCTGGCCGAAGGCGAACCCGAAGCCGATGAACGAACCGAACGTCCCGATGTAGAGGACGGACATGATCCAGGTGTGCGGGTCTTTGGAGACGTCCCGCATGGCCCGCTTGTCGTTGCGGGCCTGGGACAGGTTGTCCATGTAGAGGGCGGAGCCCAGGGTGGCCAGGACGATGAACGGGATGTAGATGCCCGCGACCAGTCCGGGGCTGCCGCTGCCCGCGGTGGCCAGCACCAGCAGGCCGACGAGTTGCACGACGGCGACGCCGAGGTTGCCGCCTCCGGCGTTGACGCCCAGGGCCCAGCCTTTGAGGCGCTGGGGGTAGAAGGCGTTGATGTTGGCCATGGAGGAGGCGAAGTTGCCGCCGCCGACCCCGGCGACGGCCGCGAGGACGAGCAGGGTGCTGTAGGAGACGCCCGGCTCGATGAGGAAGGCCGCCAGGATCGAGGGGACCAGCAGCAGCGCCGCGCTGAAGATCGTCCAGTTGCGGCCGCCGAACCTGGCGACGGCGAAGGTGTAGGGGATGCGCAGCGCGGATCCCAGCAGCGCGGGGACGGCGGTGAGCACGAACTTGCCCGCCGGGTCGATGCCGTAGGCGGGGCCCAGGAACAGCACCAGCACGGACCACAGGGTCCACACCGAGAACCCGATGTGCTCGGAGAAGATCGAGAAGATCAGGTTCCGGCGGGCCACGGTGGCGCCGCCGTTCTCCCAGAATGCGGGCTCCTCGGGCCGCCAGTCGTCGATCCAGTGGCCTTTGAGGCGGGTCAGCGGGCGACCGCGGCCTCTCGGTTTGAGGTCGGTGGTGACGGTCATCGGGACTCCTCGTGGTCGGTTCGTCACCACGCACGCTAGGAATCCCGGATTTCACGGGCGTGTGTCGCGTAATGCGCGAGTGATAATTCCACTGCACCGCGTACCGTGCCCCGTTGTGAGGGCGGCGGTCACTCGGAGCCTTTGCGCGGGGCGACCCCCACGTCCCCGAGGCAAGCGGTCACTCAGACATGATCGGCGACCATGTCGGCGACGCGGGGGACGGACTCGCGGGCGCAGTGGGCGCTGCAGTAGAAGCGGCCGTCGACCTGCATGCCGTGGCCGATGATCCGGCATTGGCAGTGCTCGCAGATCGGCGCCATCTTGGTGATCGCGCATTCGAAGGAGTCGAAGGTGTGCACGGCGCCTTGGGCGTGCACCTCGAAGCTCATGTCGTAGTCGTTGCCGCAGACCTCGCACGTCGCCATGGAGGATCCTCCCTGTGGACGGTGTCGCTCATGATCCTTCAGGGTCCGCTCCTACCCGTTCGGGACGCGGCCTACCGCCCGGGGCGTCCGCGGGCGGGCGCTCAGCCGGGGGTGAGGGAGCCGAAGGCGGGCTCGTGGCCGTCCTCCAGGTAGATGGCGCGGCGTTCGGCCAGGCCGCGCAGGCTGGGCGGCATGCGGCGGGCGATGTGCGGCGGTGCCAGCTCGTCGACCTTGTCGGGGGCGACCATGACGTGGCCGGACAGTTCCTCGGGCGGCAGGCGGAGCGCGGCGAGCTGCGCGGCGGTGATGGTGCCGGCGAACACGAAGACGTTGACCGCGTCCACGCCGTCGCGTGGCGGGCCCCAGTCGACGCACACCAGGCCGTCCAGCCGGGGGACGAGGCCGAGTTCCTCCTCGCATTCGCGCACGCAGGCGGCCAGCGGGGACTCGCCGTCCTCGATGACTCCGCCCGGCAGGAACCAGCCCTGCTTGTAGGTGGGCTTGACCAGGAGCACCTGTCCCAGGTCGTCCAGGAGCAGGGCGGCGGCGGCGCCGCGGGTGCGGGGAAGCGAGGCGTAGTAAGCGAGGTCGGGCATGCTCCGAGGTTAGGCGTGCCGGGGGCGTCGCGGGGTGCGGGCGGGCCGGTTCGCGCGCGGCCCGGGCGGGCGGCCAGCGATCCGTTCGATCATCGTGCGGGAAGTGACGAATGGTCATTGACAAGGGTCGACAACGCTTGACCCGTGATCGTCAATGGTCTCCGTCGTGGCCGGGGCGCTCTGGGGAGGGCCGTGGGACGCCCAAGCCGGAGCCGCCGGGGCGCACCCCGTTTGACCTTGGCGAACTCGTCCGTGTGAAGGGCTTTTAACATCGGGGTCACGTGCGGGACGCAGGGGCGAAACGGCGCCCGCACACGCTCGGTCCCATGACCGAGACCCCGACGCACTGCCCGTACTGCGCGTTGCAGTGCGGGATGTCGCTGGGATACGGCGCCGCGGAGGGCGGGCGGGTGCCGTTACGGGTGGTGCCCCGTGAGGACGTGCCGGCCAACCGCGGCGGGTTGTGCCAGAAGGGCTGGACGTCCACCGAGATGCTCGCCGTCCCCGACAGGCTGACCACGCCGCTGATGCGGGCCTCGCGGGACGCGCCGCTGGAGCCGTGCTCGTGGGACGAGGCGCTGGAGCGGATCGTGTCGGAGGTCACGCGGCTTCAGGGCGCGCACGGCCCGGACGCGGTGGCGGTGTTCGGCGGTGGCGGTCTGACCAACGAGAAGGCTTACCAGCTCGGCAAGTTCGCCCGGGTCGCGTTGCGCACGTCGCAGATCGACTACAACGGCCGGTTCTGCATGTCCTCGGCGGCGGCGGCGTCGGGACGGGCGTTCGGGATGGACCGGGGGCTGCCGGGGCCGATCACCGATCTGGGCCGGGCGGACGCGGTGCTGCTGGCCGGCGCGAACGTGGCGGAGACGATGCCGCCGTTCATGCGGCACCTGACCGACCTGCGGCAGGCGGGCGGCGCGCTGATCGTGGTCGATCCGCGCCGTACCGCCACGGCGCGGCGGGCCGACCTGCATCTGCAGCCGACGCCGGGCACGGATCTGGCGCTGGCCAACGGGCTGCTGCACCTGGCGATCGTCGAGGGGCTGGTGGACGAGGCGTACCTCGCGGAGCGGACCTCGGGGTTCGAGGCGGTGCGGATGGTGGCCAACGCCTACATGCCCGAGCGGGTCGAGCGCATCACCGGGGTGCCCGTGCCGCACATGCGGGAGGCGGTGCGGCTGCTGGCGGGCGGGCGGCGGCGGTCGTACATCCTGACGGGGCGGGGCGCCGAGCAGCACGCGCGTGGCACGGACATGGTGACCGCGTTCATCAACCTGGCGCTGGCGCTGGGCCTGCCGGGGCGGGAGGGCGCGGGGTACGGGTGCCTGACCGGGCAGGGCAACGGGCAGGGCGGGCGGGAGCACGGGCAGAAGGCCGACCAGCTCCCCGGCTACCGCAAGATCGACGACCCGGCGGCGCGGGCGCATGTCGCGGCGGTGTGGGGCGTGCGTCCCGAGGACCTGCCGGGGCCCGGACGGTCGGCCTACGAGCTGCTGTCGGCCCTCGGTACGCCGGGCGGGCCCAGGGCGCTGCTGCTGTTCGGGTCGAACCCGGTGGTGTCGGCGCCGCGCTCGTCGTCGGTCGAGGAGCGGCTGGACGCGCTGGACTTCCTGGCCGTGGCCGATCTCGTCCCGTCGGAGACCGCGCGCCGCGCCGACGTCGTGCTGCCCGCCGCGCAGTGGGCGGAGGAGTCGGGGACGGTGACCAACCTGGAGGGACGGGTGCTGCGGCGCAGGCGGGCGGTGCCGCCGCCGCGCGGTGTCCGGACCGACCTGGAGATCCTGGCGGTGCTGGCCGACCGGCTGCACGCGCCCGGCACGTGGAGCACCGAGCCGGCCGAGGTGTTCGAGGAGCTGCGGGAGGCCAGCGCCGGCGGCCCGGCCGACTACTCGGGCATCACCTACGAGCGGATCGAGAAGGAGGGCGGGGTGTTCTGGCCCTGCCCCTCGGAGGCGCATCCGGGGACGCCGCGTCCGTTCCTGGACCGGTTCGCCACCCCGGACGGGCGGGCCCGCATGGTGCCGGTGGAGCACGGCGGCGCCGCCGAGGACGTCGACGCCGACTATCCGGTGTATCTGACGACGGGCCGTGTGCTGGCGCAGTACCAGAGCGGCGCGCAGACCCGGCGGGTCCGCCCGCTGGTGGAGGCGGCGCCCGAGGCGTTCGTGGAGTTGCACCCGGATCTGGCGGGGCGGCTGGGCATCGAGGACGGCGGCGGCGTGCGGGTGGCCAGCCGCCGGGGCGAGGCGACGGTGCGGGCGAGGGTGACCGGGACGATCCGCGGCGACACGGTGTTCATCCCGTTCCACTGGGCGGGCGAGGGCCGGGCCAACCTGCTCACCAACCCGGCGCTGGACCCGACGTCGCGGATGCCGGAGTTCAAGGTGTGCGCCGTACGGCTGGAACCCCTGGCGGAGGGAGAGGGAGGTAGCCGGTGAGCGGGATCGTCGTCGTCGGGAACGGCATGGCGGGGTCGCGGCTGGTGTCGGAGATCAGGGAGCGGGACCCGCGGGTGCCGCTGACGGTGTTCGGCGCCGAGCCGCGGCAGCCCTACAACCGGGTGCTGCTGTCGAGCGTGCTGGCCGGCGCGACGGGCCCGGACCAGATCGGCCTGGTGGACCCTGCCTGGTACGGGGCGAACGGGGTGGACGCGCGGCTGGGGGTGGAGGTGGTGCGGATCGACCGTGCCGCCAAGGTCGTGCACGGCTCGGACGGCGGCGCCGTCCCGTACGGGACGCTGGTGCTGGCCACGGGCAGCCGGTCGGTGGTGCCGCCGATCCCCGGCACCAGGCTGCCGGGGCGGGACGGGCTGCCCGCGGGCGCGGTGACGTTCCGGACCCTGGACGACTGCGCGGCGATCATCGAGGCGGCGTCGGGGGCGCGGCGGGCCGTGGTGGTCGGCGGCGGGCTGCTGGGCATCGAGGCGGCGCGCGGCCTGGCCGGGCGCGGGCTGGAGGTGACGGTGGTGCATCTGGCCGGTCACCTGATGGAACGGCAACTGGACCCGGGCGCGGGGAAGGTGCTGGCCCGTACCCTGGGCCGCCTGGGCGTCCAGGCCCGGGTGGACGCCAACGTCACCGCCCTGCGCGTCCAGGACGGTCGTGTGACCGGCGTGGAGCTGGCGGCCCGCGACACGGCGCCGGGTCAGGGGGCGCCGGGTCATGGGGCGCCGGGTGCCGAGACGCTGGACGCCGACCTGGTGGTGATCGCCTGCGGTGTGCGGCCGGAGGTCGGGCTGGCCCGCTCGGCCGGCCTGGAGGTCGACCGCGGGATCGTGGTGGACGAGACGCTGCGGTCGGTGACCGACCCCTCGATCCGGGCGATCGGGGAGTGCTCCCAGTACGGCGGGGAGGTGTACGGGCTGGTGGCGCCCGCGTGGGAGCAGGCGGCGGTGCTGGCCGACCTGCTGACCGGGGCGGACACGGCGGCCAGGTTCACCGGGTCGCGGCAGATCACCCGGCTCAAGGCGACCGGCGTCGATCTGGTGGCGATGGGGGAGACCCATCACGGCGACGACGATCCCGAGGTGGAGATCATGAGCTTCGCCGACGCGGGGACCGGCACCTACAAGAAGGTCGCGATCCGGCGGGACCGGCTGATCGGGGCGATCCTGCTCGGCGAGACCAGCACGGCGGGCACGCTGACGCAGCTCTACGACCGCGCGGCGCCGGTGCCGGCCGACCGGCTCAGCCTGTTCTTCCCGGGCATGGGCGGCGCGCAGCCCGCCGAATCGCCGGTGCGGATGCCCGACGCGGCGACCGTGTGCCACTGCAACAACGTCACGAAAGGCCGAATTCGCGCGTGCTGGGAGAATGGCGCCCGTACCGTCGAGGAGGTGTGCGCGCGGACCCGCGCGGGCACCGGATGCGGCGGCTGCCGGGACGCCGTGGAGGGCATCGTGGGCTGGCTGGGCGAACAGGAGTCGGTGCCCGCGGGCTGACCCGTGCCGCCCCTCCTCCAGGGCCGCCTGGGAACCCCTGGGAACCGCCTGGGAACCGCCTGGGAACCGCCCAGGAACCGCCGTGATCCGTGGCGATCGCGGCGGTTTTTCCATTCGGGAAACAACCGCCGAAGGCATCGCCGCGTTGATTGCGGGATGACCACGATTCGATGACGAAGTGAGGCCCTTTTAACACGCCGGTGACAAAGGAGACGCAACCGCGAAACGGCCCCTGCTGAGGATCGGCCCCATGAGCGACGGAGGGGACGCATCCAGGGAGCTGGTCGTCGTCGGCCACGGGCCCGCCGGTCACCGGCTGGTCGAGGCGCTGCGTGAGCGCGACACGGCCGGCTCCTGGCACATCACGGTGATCGGAGAGGACCCCAGACCCGCCTACGACCGCGTGGCGCTGACGTCGTACCTGACCGAGGGCGCCGACCTGGCCTGCGCGCCGCACGACGACGTTGTCGACGTGCTGACCGGTGACCCCGTGGTGGCGATCGACCGGGCCGCGCGGGTCGCGCGCACCGCCTCCGGCCGCGAGGCCGCCTTCGACGCGCTGGTGCTGGCGACCGGGTCCGCGCCGTTCGTCCCGCCGGTGCCCGGCCGCGACCTGCCCGGGGTGTTCGTCTACCGCACCATCGAGGACCTGGACGCGCTGCGTTCCCACTGCGCGAACCTTACAACGTCAAGGCCGGAGGCCGGTGGCGTCGTCGTCGGCGGCGGACTGCTCGGCCTCGAAGCGGCGCGAGCCCTCCAAGGGCTGGGCGTCGACACCCACGTGGTGGAGGTCGCTCCCTGGCTGATGCCGCGCCAGCTCGACGAGGGCGGCGGGGCGATGCTGCGCCGCCACATCGAGGGCCTGGGCATGAGCGTGCACGCCGGGACGCCGATGGCGCGGCTGGTGGCCGGCGGGGACGGCGCCGTGGCGGCGGTGGAGCTGTCGGACGGCGCGGTGATCGACGCCGGTGTGGTGGTGTTCTCGGCGGGGATCCGCCCGCGTGACGGGCTGGCCCGAGAGTGCGGCCTGCCGGTGGGGGAGCGGGGCGGCGTGGTGGTGGACGCGTCGTGCCGCACCGAGGATCCGGCGATCTTCGCGATCGGTGAGTGCGCGCTGGTGGACGGCCAGGTGTACGGGCTGGTGGCGCCGTGTTTCAGCATGGCGGAGGTGGTGGCGGACCAGTTGCTGGCGCTGGCGGCGGGTACGCGGAGCCCGGCGCGGTTCGAGGGGGCGGACTCCTCGACGAAGCTGAAGCTGATGGGCGTGGACGTGGCCAGCTTCGGTGATCCGTTCGCGGGGGCCGGTGAGGGCGCGCTGGATGTGACCTATACCGATCCGGTGGCGGGGATCTACAAGAAGCTGGTGGTCAGCGACGACGCGCGGACGTTGCTGGGCGGGGTGCTGGTGGGGGACGCCGAGGCGTACCCGACGTTGCGGGCCTGTGTGGGGGCGGAGCTGCCGGGGTCGCCGGAGCAGGCGTTGTTCGGGGGGACCGAGGCGGCGGGCGGTGACCTGCCTGGGGCGACGGTGATCTGTAGTTGCAACAACGTGACGGCGGAGACGATCCGGTGCGCGATCCGTGATGAGGGCCTGACGGATGTGGCGGGGGTCAAGGCATGCACGCGGGCGGGCGCCACGTGCGGCAGTTGCGTGCCGCTGGCCAAGAAGCTGCTGGACGCGGAGCTGGCGGCGGCGGGCGTCGAGGTGAGCAAGGCGCTGTGCGAGCACTTCGACCACAGCCGGGCGGAGTTGTTCGACATCGTCCGGGTGACGGGGATCGGCACGTTCACGGGGCTGATCGAGGCGTACGGGCGGGGCCGGGGGTGTGACATCTGCAAGCCGGCGGTGGCGTCGATCCTGGCGAGCCTGGGCAACGGGCACATCCTGGAGGGCGAGCAGGCGGCGTTGCAGGACACCAACGATCATTTTCTGGCGAACCTGCAGAAGAACGGCACGTATTCGGTGGTGCCGCGGGTGCCGGGCGGGGAGATCACTCCGGACCGGCTGATCGTGATCGGTGAGGTGGCCAAGGAGTTCGGGCTCTATTTGAAGATCACGGGGGCGCAGCGGCTCGACCTGTTCGGGGCCCGGGTCGAGCAGCTTCCGCGGATCTGGAAGCGGCTGGTGGACGCGGGGTTCGAGTCGGGGCACGCGTACGGCAAGGCGTTGCGGACGGTGAAGTCGTGCGTGGGGTCGACGTGGTGCCGGTACGGGGTGCAGGACTCGGTCGGCATGGCGATCAAGCTGGAGCTGCGGTATCGGGGGTTGCGGGCTCCGCACAAGCTGAAGGCGGCGGTGTCGGGGTGTGCGCGTGAGTGCGCGGAGGCGCGGGGCAAGGACTTCGGGGTCATCGCGACCGAGAAGGGCTGGAGCCTGTATGTGGGCGGCAACGGGGGGATGCGGCCCAGGCACGCGGACCTGTTCGCGACCGATCTGGATGAGGAGAGCCTGGTCCGTTGTATCGACCGGTTCCTGATGTTCTATATCCGCACGGCCGACCGGCTGCAGCGCACCGCGAGCTGGCTGGAGGGCCTGGACGGGGGGCTGGGGTACCTGCGCGAGGTGATCGTGGAGGACCGGCTGGGGATCTGCGCCGAGCTGGACGCGGCGATGGAGCGGCATGTGGGCTCCTATTCCGATGAGTGGCGCGACACCCTGAACGACCCCGAGAAGCTGAGCCGTTTCGTCTCGTTCGTGAATGCTCCCGACACGCCCGATCCCAGCATCGTGTTCGCGCCCGAGCGTGAGCAGATCAAGCCGGTGCTGGTGGCGGGTCCGAGGCTGGAGGTGGCCGCTCGATGACCACGACGCACGATCTCGTCCGGTTTCCCGCCGCCGGTTCCGGTGTGCGGTGGCACGACATCTGCGCCTATGACGATCTGATCCCCGAGCGGGGGGTGTGCGCGATGGTGGAGGGGGTTCAGGTGGCGGTGTTCCGTGTCTTCGACGGCGGGTTGTTCGCGTTGTCGAACCTGGATCCGTTCAGCGGGGCGCAGGTGATGTCGCGGGGGATCCTGGGCACGCGGGGTGGGGCGCCGACGGTGGCGTCTCCCATGTTCAAGCAGGTTTTCGATCTGCGTACGGGGGTGTGCCTGGACGATCCGCGGGTGGCGTTGCCGACGTTCGCGGTGCGGCGTGTGCCGTCCACGGGGCGGGTGGAGGTGGCCCTGCGGGAGGCCCGGGAGGTGGCCCGGCCCGATGACGACCGACAGTGAGCCCCTTGCCGGATTCGCCGTCGGGGTGACGGCGGCCAGGCGGCATGAGGAGCTGGCCACGTTGCTGGAGCGGCGTGGGGCGCGGGTGGTGCATGCTCCGGCGATCCGGCTGGTGCCGTTGTCGGATGACGCTGAGTTGTTGCAGGCCACGCATGAGTGCATCGGGCGGCCGCTGGACCATGTGGTGGTGACGACGGGGATCGGGTTCCGGGCGTGGCTGGAGACCGCCGATGGGTGGGGGCTGCGGGACGGTCTGATCGAGCGGTTGTCGCGGGTGGGGATCCTGGCGCGGGGGCCGAAGGCGCGTGGGGCGATCCGGCAGGCGGGGCTGCAGGAGGTGTGGTCGCCGGAGTCGGAGAGTTGCGCCGAGGTGCTGAAGTACCTGCTGGAGAAGGATCTGTCGGGGGCGCGGGTGGCGGTGCAGTTGTACGGTGAGCATCTTCCGGAGTTCACCGGGGCGCTGCGGGCGGCGGGTGCCGAGGTGATCGAGATCCCGGTGTACCGGTGGTCGCGGACCGATGATTCGACGCCGTTGCGGCGGCTGGTGGGTCAGGCGGTGGCGGGGACGGTGGACGCGATCGCGTTCACCTCGTCTCCGGCGGTGGCGGCGACGCTGGCGGTGGCGGCCGAGGACGGGCTGGAGGAGCCGCTGGTGGAGGCGTTGCGCACGCATGTGGTGGCGGCGTGCGTGGGTCCGGTGACGGCGCAGCCGCTGGTGGAGCGGGGGGTGCCGACCGTTCAGCCGGAGCGGGCGCGGATCGGCGCGCTGGTGCGGGCGCTGGTGACGGATCTGCCGCGGCGGCGGTCGCGGCGTTTGCAGGTGCGGGGGGTGTCGCTGGAGTTGCGGGGGCACGCGGTGGTGCTGGACGGGCAGTTGCGGCCGATCGCTCCGGCGCCGATGGCGATCTTGCGGGCGTTGGCGCGGCGGCCGGGGCATGTGGTGTCGCGTGCGGAGTTGTGCGGGGTGCTGCCGAGCCGGTTGATCGTGGGCGGGTCGCCGTGGTCGCGGGACGGGCGTCCGCAGGCCGATGAGCACGCGGTGGAGATGGCGGTGGCGCGGCTGCGCCGTGGCCTGGGCCGGTCGGGGATCGTGGAGACGGTGGTCAAGCGCGGGTACCGGCTGGCGTGTGATCCGCGGCTGGCCGACACGCTGCGGGCCGACAGCGGTGCGTGAGGGCGTGCCGACGCTGCTGGCGGTGGCGCACGGCACCCGTGACGGGCGGGGTCCTGGGGTGGTCGGGGCGTTGCTGGCGCGGGTGCGGGAGCTGCGGCCGTGGCTGCCGGTCGCCGAGTCCTACGCCGAGCTGGCCGAGCCGTCGTTGGAGGAGGCGGTGTCGGGGGTCGGGGGGCCGGTGGTGGTGGTGCCGTTGCTGCTGGGGCGGGGGTATCACGCGCTGGTGGACATTCCGGGGCGGGTGGAGCGGCTGCGTCCGGACGCGGTGGTGGCGGGGCCGCTGGGTCCGTCGGCGATGCTGGCGGGTGCGGTCGCGGATCGGCTGTTGGCGGGTCTGCCGGGCGGGCCGCGGCTGTTGCGGTCGGACGCGGTGGTGCTGGGCGCGGCGGGGTCGTCGGATCCGGCGGGTGTGGCGGATGTGCGGGCGGCGGCGCGGTTGTTGTCGCGGCGGTTGCGGCGTCCGGTGCCGTTCGGGTTCGTGGCGGCCGGGGGGCCGCCGTTGGCGGGTGTGGTGGCCGAGCAGCGGGCGAGCGGGGCGGGGCGGGTGCTGGTGGCCTCGTATCTGCTGGCGCCGGGGTTCTTCCATGGCCGGATGGGCGGGGCGGGCGCGGATCATGTCAGCGGCCCGGTCGGTGCGCATGGCGCCTTGGCCCGCCTGGTGTTGCGGCGTTTCGATGAGGCGCGGCTGGCCTGCGCGGACGTCGTTCCCGTGGCCTGATCGGGGCGTGCCCAGGGGTCTGACCGGGGGTCTGATCGGGGCGGGTGTGTCGCGGGGGCGCCTACCGTGGAGGCAGGAGTCTCGGGAGGCGCCATGAGCGGTGGGGAGCCGGCGGTCGCGGTCGACGGGCTGGTGAAGCGGTTCGGTGAGGTCGAGGCCGTGCGGGGGATCGAGTTCGCCGTGGAGCCGGGGGAGATCTTCGGTTTCCTGGGGCCCAACGGGGCGGGGAAGTCCACGACGATCAACATGTTGTGCACGCTGCTGCGGCCGACGGCGGGCCGGGCGCGGGTGGCGGGTCATGACGTGGTGAGCGGGCGTGACGATGTGCGCCGCAACATCGGGCTGGTGTTCCAGGATCCGACGGTGGACGGCTATCTGACCGGGGAGCAGAATCTGCGGTTCCACGCCGAGCTGTACGGGGTGCCGCGCGCGGTGATCGGTGACCGGATCCGGCAGGTGCTGGAGATGGTGGGGTTGTGGGAGCGGCGGCGTGACCGGGTGCGGCAGTACTCGGGCGGGATGCGGCGCCGCCTGGAGATCGCCCGCGGGCTGCTGCACTCGCCGCGGGTGCTGTTCCTGGACGAGCCGACGGTGGGGCTGGACCCGCAGACACGGGCCTCGATCTGGGACTACATCCGGGAGCTGAAACGGGCCGAGCGGATCACGATCTTCATGACCACCCATTACATGGAGGAGGCCGAGTACTGCGACCGTATCGCGATCATGGATTCGGGGACGATCGTGGCGCTGGACACCCCGGAGGCGCTCAAGGCGGGGATCGGTGAGGACCGGGTGCAGTTGCGCACCGCCGACGACGCCGCGGCGATCGCCGCGCTGGCCGAGCGGTTCGGGGTGCGGGCGCGGATGGCCGAGGGCGTGGTGACCTTCGCGGTCGCCTCGGGTGAGGCGTTCGTTCCGCGGTTGTTCGAGGGGCTGGGGGTGCCGATCCGGTCGGTGAGCGTGTCGCGGCCGTCCCTGGACGATGTGTTCATGGGTTTCACCGGCAGCACCATCAGGGACGCCGAGAGCGGGTCGTCCAAGGACTGGATGCGCCTGGCCGTGCGGGGGCGGCGATGAGCGGCCCGAGCGCGGAGAGCGCGGAGAAGGCGGCCATGGTGGAGGGCGGGGCCGGTGCGGTGCCGGTGGTGACGCGGGTGGTGGTGCCGCCACGCAGCCTCCGGCACGACCTGCGCGCGGTGCGGATCGTGCTGCACCGGGAGCTGATCCGTTTCTCCCAGGACCGGATCCGGATGGTGTCCAACCTGGTGCAGCCGGTGCTGTGGCTGCTGGTGCTGGGCACGGGCCTGTCGAATCTGATGAACGGTGGCGCGGGCTCCGCGGGCGCGGTGAACCTGCGCACGTTCATCTTCCCGGGCGTGTGCGCGATGTCGGTGATGTTCACCGCGATGTTCTCGGCCGGGTCGATCGTGTGGGACCGGGAGTTCGGGTTCCTGCGCGAGATGCTGGTCGCCCCGGTCAGCCGCAGCGCGATCGTGGTGGGCAAGTGCCTGGGCGGCGCGCTGGTGGCCACCGCCCAGGGCTCGGTGATCCTGGCGCTGGCGGGGCTGGCGGGCGTCCCCTACGACCCGTTGCTGCTGCTCCAACTGCTGGGGCTGATGTTCGTGGGGGCGCTGGCGCTCACCGGCTTCGGGGTGATGCTGGCCGCGCGGGTGCCCAGCATGCAGGCGTTCTTCGGCATCATCCAGATGGCGCTGATGCCGATGATGTTCCTGTCCGGGGCGCTGTACCCGCTGGGCGGGCTGCCGGCGTGGCTGAGCGTGCTGACCCGGCTCAACCCGCTGACCTACGCGGTCGATCCGCTGCGCCAGGCGGTGTTCGCCCATCTGCGGGTCTCCCCGGACCTGGAACGCACCTTCAACCCGGGGGTCACCTGGAACGGCTGGCAGGTGCCCGTCGGCCTGGAGATCCTGCTGGTGCTGGTGTTGGGGGTGGCGCTGATGGGCGTGGCCGTCCTGGAGTTCCGACGCGCCGACTAGGCGGCAGCCGGGAACGGTTCACACGGCGGAACGGTTCACACGGCGAAGTCGAGCAGGGGGCGGGCGTTGCTGGGGTGGCGCAGCTTGGACAGCGACTCCTTCTCCAGTTGCCGGATCCGCTCCCTGGTCAGCCCGAGCGCCTTGCCGATCTCGTCGAGCGTGCGGGGCGTGCCGTCGTACAGCCCGAACCGCATGGACATGATCTTGGCCTCGCGCGGGGGCAGGATGTCCAGGGTGCGGCGTAGCTGGTCGGCCATGAGCTGCCGGTCCACCAGCTCGGACGCCTCCGGGCTGTCGGTGTCCTCGATCAGGTCGCCGATGCGGGTCTCGCCGTCCTCGCCGATGGTGGAGTCCAGGCTGATCGGCTGCCGGCTGGTGCGCAGCAGCTCGCGGACCTGCTCGGGGCTCTTGTCCAGCTCGAGGGCGATCTCCTCGGGGGTGGGCTCGCGGCCCAGCCGCTGGTGCATGTCCCGTTCCACGCGCGACAGCTTGCTCAGCATCTCCAGCACGTGGACGGGCAGGCGGATGGTGCGGGCCGAGTCGGCGAACCCCCGCTGGATCGCCTGCCGGATCCACCACATCGCGTAGGTGGAGAACTTGTAGCCCTTGGAGTAGTCGAACTTCTCCACGGCCCGGATCAGGCCCAGATTGCCCTCCTGGACGACGTCCAGCAGCGACAGGCCCCGGTCGGAGTACTTCTTGGCGACCGACACCACCAGGCGCAGGTTGGCCTCCAGCATGTGCGCCTTGGCGCGGCGCCCGTCGGCGGCGATCCATTCCAGGTCGGCCCGGTCCTGCGCGGACAGCCCGGCCTGGTTCTCCAGCTTGTACTCGGCGTACAGGCCGGCCTCGATGCGCTTGGCCAGGTCGACCTCCTGCTCGGCGGTCAGCAGTTGGCGGCGCCCGATGGCCTTGAGGTAGGTGTGGACCGAGTCGCCCATGGCGGTGGACTGGTCGTCCAGGTCGGCGGGCTCCACCTCGTCCTCGGCCTCGGGAGCGGCCTGGGCGGCCTGGGCCGCGATCACGGCCTCCGCCTCGGAGTCCGCCTCGGATACGGCCTCAGGGTCGGCCTCAGTGTCCGCCTCGGGGTCGGCTTCGGCAGCGTTTCCGGTGGGGAGGGGGACCTCGGTGACCTCGAAGGAGCCGTCATCGGCCGCGGCCGTCCCGGCGGGGGAGGGGGCCTCGCCGGCCAGCCCGATACCGGCCTCGGAGAGCTCACGCAGGATGGAACGGCCCTGCGACGGGCTGATCCCGGCGGCCTGGAACGCCTGGCGCACCTCGGCGAGCGAGAGGCGCCCTTGGGCGCGGCCACGCTCCAGCAGGGCGGCGAGCGCAGGGCTCGCACCGCCCTCCGCGAGCGGGGTCTCAGCGCTCTTCGGCATGGCGGTTCGCGGCATGGGGACACCCCCCTCCCTTCGGTGGTGTGGTGCGGCGCAAAGATTGTGTGCGATGGTTTCGCGCGCACTTATTCCGAACGCCGCCATGGCGCGTGGTTGTTCCCAGACGCCGGTAACAAGGGTCCCATATCGTGTGCTGACCTCGTATGTGACCTCGTGCTTCGGGAGGTGCGCCGGCCCTGTGCGGTGACGCATACCACAGGCGGGGTCACGGCCCGCCCGGGCCGGGCCGGTCCGTCCCACCGGGCGGGCTTTGGAAGCGGTCCCCGTACCGGCCGATCACGCGGGCGCGCAGCTCGGGGTCGTCGCGGGGCACCGCCTCCAGGAACACCTCGTCGATCTCCTCGTGCGCCGCGCGCAGCTCCCGCGCCATGCGGACGGTGGCGTGCTCGACCGCCGCGGAGGTCAGGCCGTCGCGGAAGTCCAGGCGGGCGCACACCAGCACCCGGTCGGCGCCCACGGTGAGGGTGAGGATGTCGGCGACCCACTCCACGTCGGGGGCGGCGGCCAGGCGGCGCCGCACGTCCGCGACCAGGCGCGGGTCGGCCTGCCGCCCCACCAGCAGGTGCAGGTTGATGCGTCCCAGCATCAGCGCGACCGCGGTGAGCAGGACGCCGATGAGCAGCGAGCCGATCCCGTCCCACACCGCCGACCCGGTGAGATGGCGCAGGCTCAGCCCGGCGAAGGCCACGGCCAGCCCGGTGAGGGCGGCGGTGTCCTCCAGCAGCACGCTGATGGAGGTGGGCTCGTCGGTGCGGCGGATGAAGGCGGCCAGCGGCAGCCCCTCGGCGCGGGCGTCGGCGCGGACCTGCCGGAACGCCCGCCGCCACGAGGTGCCCTCCAGCACCGCCGACACCCCGAGCACCAGGTAGCCGACGAGCGGGTCGACCTCGCCGCCGCGGCGGCCCAGCAGGGTCTCCACGCCCTGGTAGAAGGCGAACAGCGCGCCCATCCCGAAGATCGCCACGGCGACCAGCAGCGTCCAGATGTAGCGTTCCAGGCCGTAGCCGAGGGGGTGGCGGCGGTCGGCGGGCCGGCCGCTGCGCCGCAGCCCGACGAACAGCAGCACCTCGTTGAAGGTGTCGGCGATCGAGTGCGCGGCCTCGGCGGCCAGCGACGCCGACCCGGTGATCAGCGCCGCGATGACCTTGGCGGCGGCGATGCCGAGGTTGGCGCCGAACGCCAGCAGGACGGTCAGCCTGCTCTCGTGCTCCTGGTCGGCCATGCGCGCTCCCGGTGACGGCCCGCACTGTCACATCTCCCACCCGGCCGCCCGGGGAAACCCGGGGCGGGCGCCGGCCGCGCGGGTCACGGGCGGCGCAGGCGCTCGCGGTCGGGCTTGCCCGAGGGCAGCAGGGGGATCGCCTCGACCACGTCCAGTTCGCGGGGGGCGGCGTAGGCGGGCAGCGTCTCGCGCACCCACGCGCGCAGCGCGGGCAGGTCGGGCGCGTGCGAGGGGTCGTCGGGGACCACGACGGCGGTGACCCGCTCGCCCCACTCGGGATCGGGCCGTCCCACCACGACCGCGTCCCGCACCCCCGGGTGGCGGGCCAGCGCTGCGGCGACCTCGCCCGCCACGACCTTCTCCCCGCCGGTGTTGATGACGTCGTCGGCGCGGCCCCGCACCCGCAGCCGGCCCCGCTCGTCGAACGCCCCCAGGTCCTGGGTGAGGAACCAGCCGTCCCGCAGGGCGGCGGCGGTCAGGTCGGGGCGTCCCCGGTAGCCGGTGAACAGCACCGGCCCGGCCAGGCGGATCCGGCCGTCGTCGCCGACCTCGGCGCGCACCCCCTCCAGCGGGACGCCGTCGTAGACGCAGCCGCCGCAGGTCTCGCTCATGCCGTAGGTGGTGAACACCCGTGCCCCGCGCCGCCGCGCCTCCCGCAGCAGACCGGGGGTGGCGGGCGCGCCGCCGAGCAGGATGGAGCGGAAGGCCGACAGGTCGGCGCCCGCGTCCAGCAGGCGGCGCAGCTGGGTGGGGACGACCGACAGGTGCGCGGCGCCGGAGGCGGCCACGGCCCCGGGGTCCAGGCGCGGCATGATCACCGGTTCGGTGCCGGCCAGCAGGGACCGTACCAGGATCTGGGCGCCGGAGATGTGGCTGGGCGGCAGGCAGCACAGCCACCGCTCGCCCGGGCCGGCGCCGACCCTGGCCAGGGTCGCGCGCGCCGAGTGCCGCAGCGCGTCCCCCGCCAGTTCGACGATCTTGGGTGTGCCGGTGGAGCCGGAGGTGGCGATCAGCAGGGCGGTGCCGCCGGCGACCGGGGCGCCGGGCGCGCCGGCGCGGGGGTGGACGCCGTCGGGGGTCTCGATCGCGTCGGGCGCCAGGGCGTCCAGGAGGGCCCGCAGGGCGGGGCGGGGCAGGTCGGGGGCGATCGGGCAGATCGCGGGTCCGGTGCCCTCCAGCGCGGCGGCCAGCAGCTCCGACAGGCGCGGCCCGGGCGGGAGCAGCGCGGCGAGCAGGCGGGCTTGGCGCGGACTGTCCATGGTCCGGCCAGCCTAGGGCACCCCACTGAACGTGTTCGATTCGGGGCGCGGTTGAATGGGGACCCCGCCCCAACGGAGAGGAACCCCAGCCCCATGGTTTCGGAGCTGTTCGACCCCGGCGCGTGGAAGGAAGTCGAGGGCTTCGACTTCACCGACATCACCTACCACCGGGCCGTGGACCAGGGAACGGTGCGGATCGCCTTCGACCGTCCCGAGGTGCGCAACGCCTTCCGCCCGCACACGGTGGACGAGCTGTACCGGGCGCTGGACCACGCGCGGATGTCCAGCGACGTCGGGTGCGTGCTGCTGACCGGCAACGGGCCCTCGCCGCGCGACGGCGGATGGGCCTTCTGCTCGGGCGGCGACCAGCGCATCCGCGGCAAGGACGGCTACAAGTACGCCGAAGGGGAGACCTCGGAGACCATCGACCCGGCCCGCGCGGGACGGCTGCACATCCTGGAGGTGCAGCGGCTCATCCGCTTCATGGGCAAGGTCGTGATCTGCCTGGTGCCGGGCTGGGCCGCCGGCGGCGGGCACAGCCTGCACGTGGTGTGCGACCTGACCCTGGCCAGCCGCGAGCACGCGCGGTTCAAGCAGACCGACGCCGACGTGGCCAGCTTCGACGGCGGGTTCGGCTCGGCGTACCTGGCGCGTCAGGTCGGGCAGAAGTTCGCCCGGGAGATCTTCTTCCTGGGCGAGACCTACAGCGCCGAGGACGCGCACCGGATGGGCATGGTCAACGCGGTCGTCCCGCACGCCGAGCTGGAACGCGCCGGTCTGGAGTGGGCGCGGAAGGTCAACGGCAAGAGCCCGACCGCGCAGCGGATGCTCAAGTACGCCTTCAACCTCATCGACGACGGCCTGGTGGGGCAGCAGGTGTTCGCCGGGGAGGCGACCCGGCTGGCCTACGGCACCGAGGAGGCCACCGAGGGCCGCGACTCCTTCCTGGACAAGCGCGACCCCGATTGGTCGCGTTTCCCCTGGTATTACTAAGCGGGTACGGTTCCCAGGCGCGAGGCAGGGGGTCAGCGGGTGCGGGTCTACTCCATCCCGATGCGGACACGGTTCCGTGGCGTCACGCGGCGCGAGGGCGTGCTCCTCCACGGACCGGCCGGCTGGGGGGAGTTCTCCCCGTTCGCCGAGTACGGCCCCGCCGAATGCGCCCGCTGGCTGGCCGCCGCCCGGGAGGCCGCCGAGGACGGCTGGCCCGCGCCGGTGCGCACCCGGATCCCGGTGAACGCGACCATCCCCGCCGTGGGCCCGGAGAAGGCGCACGCGATGGCGGCGGCGTCGGGCTGCCGCACCGCCAAGGTCAAGGTGGCCGAGCCGGGCCAGGACGAGGCCGCCGACATCGCCCGCGTCGAGGCCGTCCGCGACGCCCTCGGCCCGTCCGGGCGGGTGCGGGTGGACGCCAACGGCGCCTGGGACCCCGGCACCGCCGCCCGCCTGATCCGCACCCTGGACCGGTTCGACCTGGAGTACGTCGAGCAGCCCTGCGCGACGTTGGAGGAGCTGGCGCGGGTGCGCGGGCTGGTGGACGTGCCCATCGCCGCCGACGAGTCGATCCGCCGCGCCGAGGACCCGCTGCGGGTGCGCGCCGCCGAGGCCGCCGACATCGCGGTGATCAAGGTGCAGCCGCTGGGCGGGGTGCGGGCCGCGCTGCGGGTCGCCGAGGCGTGCGGGCTGCCGGTGGTGGTCTCCAGCGCCGTGGAGACCTCCGTCGGGCTGGCCGCCGGGGCGGCGCTGGCCGCCGCGCTGCCCGAGCTGCCGTTCGCGTGCGGGCTGGGCACCCTGCCGCTGCTGGAGGACGACGTGGTGGCCGATCCGCTGCGCCCGGTGGACGGCGCGATCCCCGTCCGCCGCCCCGAGCCCGACCAGGACGCGCTGCGCCGCGTCCACCCCGGGCAGGAGACGGCGCGGCGGTGGCGGGCGCGGATGGACCAGGCCGCCGCCGTCCTGGACGCCGCCGGCGGCACGGCGTGGCCGATCGGAGCCGTGGGCCGATGAACCCGGCCACCGCGCTGGCCACCGTGCTGGTGGACGAGCTGCTGCGCTGCGGCATGACCGAGGCCGTGCTGGCCCCGGGGTCCCGGTCGGCGCCGCTGGCGCTGGCCCTGCACGCCGCCGAGGAGGCCGGGCGGGTCCGCATGCACGTGCGGATCGACGAGCGGTCGGCCTCGTTCCTGGCCCTGGGCATGGCCAAGCGGTCCGGGCGCCCGGTCGCGCTGGTGTGCACCTCGGGCACGGCCGCCGCCAACTTCCACCCGGCCGTCATCGAGGCGCACGAGTCGGGCGTCCCGCTGATCGTGCTCACCGCCGACCGGCCGCCCGAGCTGCGCGACACCGGCGCCAACCAGACCGTCGACCAGGTCAAGCTGTACGGGACGGCGGCGCGCTGGAGCTGTGAGATCGGCGTGCCGGAGAACCGCCCGGGCATGGTGGCCTACTGGCGGTCGCTGGTCAGCCGCGCCTGGGGGCTGGCGCAGGCGCCCGAGCCCGGCCCGGTGCATCTGAACGCCGCCTTCCGCGAGCCGCTGGTGCCCGACGGCGACCACGACTGGTGCGAGCCGCTGGACGGTGACGCCACCGGGTCCTGGACCAAGGTCCGCGCGGCCACGCCCGGGTCGGTGCTGCACGTCCCGCCGACCCGGCGCGGCGTGCTGGTCGTCGGCGACGGCGCCGGCAACGTCAAGCGGTACGTGGCGGCGGCGTCCATGGCGGGCTGGCCCGTGCTGGCCGAGCCCAGCGGCAACGCCCGCTACGGCGACCACGCCCTGTCCTCGCACCATTTCCTGCTGGGCATCCCTGAGTTCGTCGAGCGGCACCGCCCGGAGGTGGTGGTGACCCTGGGCAAGCCCGGGCTGTCGCGGCCGCTGCTGTCGCTTCTCAGGCGCGCCGAGGAGCACATCGTGCTGTCGCCCGGCCTGGCCCGCTGGCCCGACCCGGTGCGGTCGGCGACCCAGGTCGCCCAGGACGTGGAGATCCCCGTGGTGTCCGGCGACGACTCCTGGCTCAACTCCTGGCGGGCGGCCGACCGGGCCGCCACCGCCGCCGTGGACGCCGTCCTGGACGCCGCGCCGGAGGTGACCGAGCCGAGGCTGGCCCGTGACCTGGTGGCCGGGATGCCCGGCGGGTCGCTGCTGCTGGCCGCCGCCAGCATGCCCATCCGCGACCTGGACCAGGTGATGCGTCCCCGCCGCGGCGTCCGGATCATCGCCAACCGCGGCGCCAGCGGGATCGACGGGCTGGTGTCCACCGCGATCGGCGCGGCCCTGGTGCACAGCGGGCGCGCGTACGCGCTGCTGGGCGACCTGGCGTTCCTGCACGACCAGAACGGCCTGATCATCGGGCCCGGCGACCGCCGTCCCGACCTGGCGCTGATCGTGGTCAACAACCGGGGCGGCGGGATCTTCTCGCTGCTGCCGCAGGCGGCGTTGCGCGCCCCGTTCGAGCGGGTCTTCGGCACCCCCCACCAGGTGGACCTGGCCTCGGTCGCCGCCGCGCACGGCCTGCCGTACCGGCTGCTGGAGTCGGCCGCCGACCTGCCCAAGGCGATGGCGGGGGAGGGGCTGCGGATCGTGGAGGCCCGCACCGACCGGGAGGCCAACGCCGCCCTGCACGCCGACCTGCGCAAGGCCGCCTACCACGCCGTCCGCGCCACCCTGAACGCCTGAGCCGGCCCTCACTTCCGTGACGGCCCAAGTTAATTCAACATTCAACTTACAACGTAAAGGCGCCGGGTGGTGCGCCCACCCACCTCATTGGACCGCTCCAACACAAGCCCAGGCAAAAGCTCAATCGAGGAGGCGGGCCCGCAGGGCCTGGGTGTCCTCGGGGGACCAGCCGTGCTGGGCCAGCCAGCCGGCCGCGCCGCCGTGTTCCTCGTCGATCCTGGCCAGGAACTTCTCCATGATGGCGGCGTGCGGCACGTGGCTGTCGGCGGGACGGGAGTCCAGGTCGGCGGCGTAGGTGTCGCTGGCGCGCAGGCGGGCGAGGATGGCCTCGATGCGCTCGCCGGTCTGGGCGTAGTCGGCGACGATCGCCTCGCGGGTGACGCCGGCGGTCTCCAGGGCGATGGCGCAGACGACGCCGGTGCGGTCCTTGCCCGCGGCGCAGTGGACGATGGAGGCGCCGCCGGTGCGGGTCATGACGCGCAGGGCGGCGACGATGGAGTCGGCGCGGTCGCGCAGGTAGCCGAGGTAGTGGCCGATGGAGCGGTCTTCGGCGGTGGCGGTGTCGGCGCGGTTCTGCCAGGGCAGGACCTTGTCGCCGTCGATCTTTTGGGGGCCGCCGGTGCCGGGGGTGTCGGCGGCGACGTCGGTGTTGCGGCCGCCTTCGGGGAACAGGGAGAGGCGGTGGATGGTGATGGCGGGGATGCGGGTGAGGGGGCCGGGTCCTTCGAGGTGGATCTCGGCGTCGCTGCGCAGGTCGATGACGTTCTTGAGGTGGTAGTCGTCCAGCAGGGTGCGGATGTCGGCGAGGGTGAGCTGCTGGAGGTTGTCGGAGCGCAGTACCCGGCCGCGGCGGGTGGCGCGGCCGTCTGTGGTGGGGAGTCCGCCGAGGTCGCGGACGTTGGACGCTCCGTTGAGCTCGATCCATCGTGAGCGCGCGTTCATGGCTTCTGACCTTATATGCCGGGTGTGTGAGACCTGGGAGCCAGGGTGGAGATGGCTCCCTGGCGGGGCGCTGTGGCGGCGTGGTGGCCTCTAGCGTTCGAGTGCGCGCCTGGTCGGCGCGTTTGCGCTGATAGGAGGCCGTGGATGGGTGTGACGACGCTGGCGGGACCGAGGTCGCGTGCGGGGGGCCGTCCGGGTGGGAGTGATTTCGGGCCGTTGGCGCGGCGGGTGCGTGAGGCGGGGTTGCTGGAGCGGCGCCGGGGTTATTACGTGCGGGCGGTTGGTTTGAATGTGGCGGGGACGGTGGCGGTGTGGGCTGCTGTGGCGTGGGCGGGGGCGTCGTGGTGGGTGGTCCTGTTGGGGGTTCCGTTGGCGGTGTTGTCGGCGCGGACGGGGTTTTTGGGGCATGACGCGGGTCACCGGCAGATCGCCAGGTCGCATCGGGTGAATCGGTGGTTGGGGTATGTGCTGGGGAACGTGATGTTGGGGATGGGGTACGGGTGGTGGAACGACAAGCACAACCGGCATCACGCCAATCCGAACCATGTCGGTAAGGATCCTGATGTGGGGGAGGGTGTGTTGGTGTGGACGCGGCGGCAGGCGGCGGCGCGGCGTGGTGGTGTGGGGGTGTGGATGGCGCGGCGGCAGGCGTGGTTGTTCTTCCCGTTGTTGTTGTTGGAGGGGGTGAATCTGAAGGTGAGCAGTGCGTTGGATTTGCGGCGGTTGCCGTGGCGTGCGCGGCTGCTGGAGGGGTCGTTGATGGCGGTGCATGCGGTGGGGTATGGGGTGCTGGCGTTCGGTTTGCTGTCGCCGGGGAAGGCCGTGGTGTTGGTGGCGGTGCATCAGGGGTTGTTCGGGGTGCATTTGGGGTGTGCGTTCGCGCCGAATCACAAGGGGATGGCGATGCCGGGGGAGGGTGAGCGGTGGGATCATTTGCGGCGGCAGGTGCTGACGTCGCGGAATGTGCGTGGTGGTGTGGTGACCGATTATCTGCTGGGCGGGTTGAATTATCAGGTGGAGCATCATCTGTTCCCGAGTGTGGCGCGGCCGAATTTGCGGAGGTTGCAGCCGCTGGTGCGGGAGCATTGTGAGCGGGTGGGGTTGGCGTATGTGGAGACGGGGTTGGTGGCTTCGTACCGGGAGGCGTTGCGGCATTTGAGTGATGTGGGGTCGGTTGCCCGGTCGTGAGGGGGTGGTCGGCTCTATGCTGATCGGCTATGCCTGAGGGACACACGATTCATCGTCTGGCCGCCGAGCATCGGCGGTTGTTCGGCGGCCGGCGGGTGGGGGCGTCCAGTCCGCAGGGGCGGTTCGCGGCGGGGGCGCGGTTGCTGGATGGGCGGGTGGTGGTGGACGCCGACGCGCATGGCAAGCATTTGCTGGTGGGGTTCGAGGGGGATCGGGTGTTGCACGTCCATTTGGGGATTTACGGGACGTATGGGATGGGTGCGGGGGCGGCTCCGGCGCCGACGGGTGCGGTGCGGTTGCGGCTGGTGGGTGAGGCGGGGTGGGCGGATCTGCGCGGGCCGAACGTGTGCGAGGTGCTGGATCGGGGTGAGGTGAAGGTGTTGCGGGATCGGCTGGGGGCCGATCCGTTGCGGGCGGATGCCGATCCGGAGGTGGCGTGGCGGCGGATCGCGCGGACGCGGACGTGTGTCGGGTTGCTGTTGCTGGATCAGTCGGTGGTGGCGGGGCCGGGGAACATCTACCGGGCGGAGGTGCTGTTCCGGCAGGGGGTGCATCCGGGGGTGCAGGGGCGGGCGTTGGGGCGGCGCCGGTGGGAGGCGATCTGGGGTGATCTGGTGGGGTTGATGGCGGAGGGGGTGCGGACGGGGCGGATCGACACGGTGCGTCCTGAGCACATGCCGGAGGCGATGGGGCGCCCGCCGCGGGTGGACGATCATGGTGGTGAGGTGTACGTGTACCGGCGGGCGGGGTTGCCGTGCCTGGTGTGCGGGCATGGTGTGCGGACGGCGGTGCTGGCGGGGCGGAATCTGTTCTGGTGCCCGGTGTGCCAGCCGTCCGAGGAGCCCGAGGGGTAAGAGGAGTAGCCGGAGGGGTGGGAGGGGCCGCGCGGGTCAGCGGCGGGGGCGGCCGGGGGGCTGGTCGTCGTCGTGGCCGTGGATGTGCTCGTGGCCGTGGATGTGCTCGTGGCCGTGGATGTGCTCGTGGCCGTGGATGTGCTCGTGGGCGATGGGTGCGGCGATGGTGCGGGCGTGGTGGGGTGGCGCGGTGCGTCCGGCGTTGGGTTCGTCGGGGTCTTCGTCGTGGGTGCGGGGGCGGGCGGCGCGTTTGCCGTGCAGGGCGCGGGCGAGGGGTTCGGCGGTGCGGGCGAGCAGGGGGCCGGTGGTGGCGAGGATGAGGACGTAGGCGGCGGCGAGGGGGCCGAGGCGGGCGGTGGTGCCGGCGGAGACGGCCAGGCCGGCGATGACGATGGTGAATTCGCCGCGGGGGAGCAGGGCGGCGCCGGCGCGGAGCCGCCCGGTGGGGCCGACGTGGGCGCGGCGGGCGGCGTACCAGCCGGTGGCGAGTTTGGTGGCGATGCCGGCCAGGGCGAGCAGTGCGGCGACGCCGATGACGGGCGGGAGCTGGGCGGGGTCGGTGTGCAGGCCGAAGAAGACGAAGAAGACGGCGGCGAACAGGTCGCGCAGGGGGCTGAGGATCTTCTGGGCGGTGTGGGCGATGGGGCCGGACAGGGCGATGCCGACGAGGAAGGCGCCGACGGCGGCGGAGACCTGGAGTTGCTGGGCGATGCCGGCGACCAGGAGGGTGAGGCCGAGGACCTTCAGCAGCAGGACCTCTTCGCTGGGGCTGGCGACGAATCGTTCGACCAGGGCGCCGTGGCGCAGGGCGATGTAGAGGATGACGGCGATGGTGAGGGCGGCGATGCCGAGGGTGGTGGCGCCGCGGGCGAGGGAGGCGCCGCCGAGGACGGCGGTGAGGATGGGCAGGTAGGCGGCCATGGTGAGGTCTTCGAAGACCAGGACCGACAGGACGGCGGGGGTTTCGCGGTTGCCGACCCAGTCCAGGTCGCCCAGGACCTTGGCGGTGATGCCGGAGGAGGTGACGTAGGTGACGCCGGCCAGGACGAGGGCGGCGACGGGTCCCCAGCCGAGCAGGAGGGCGGCGACGGCGCCGGGGGCGGCGTTGAGGACCAGGTCGATCAGGCCGGTGGGGGCGGCGGTGCGCAGGGTGGTGACCAGTTCGTCGGCGGTGTACTCCAGGCCGAGGGTGAACAGCAGGAGGATGACGCCGACCTCGGCGCCGATGGCGACGAAGTCCTCGCTGGCGCCCAGGTGGAGGATGCCGCCGGAGCCGAAGGCGAGGCCGGCGAGCAGGTAGAGGGGGATGGGGGAGATGGAGAAGCGGGTGGAGACGGCGCCGAGGAGCCCGAGCGCGAGGATGATCGCGCCCAGTTCGATCAGTTGTACGGCGGTGTCCATGGTGCCCCGTCGCTCATCGGCGTGCCGTGCGGGGGTTGTGGGCGTGCGGGCCGGTCGCCTGGGGGCGGGTGGGCGGTCGCATGGGCGGGCGGGTCATCCGTTGGCGAGGATCGCGGCGACGCCGGCGGTGCCTTCGCCGGTGCCGACGACCACGACGATGTCGCCGGCGGCGAAGGTGAAGTCGGGCCGGGGGCTGGCGATGACCTGCCCGCCGCGGACGACGGCGACGATGGAGGCGCCGGTGCGGGTGCGGGCCTGGGTGTCGGCGAGGGTGCGGCCGTCGTAGGGGGAGCCGGGCGCGATCGGGTACTGCTCGGTGACCAGGCCCTCGACCTGGCGGTGCAGGTCGTTGAGGCGTTCGACGACGCGGCCGGTGCCGAGCAGTTCGGCGATGGCGTTGGCCTCCTCGGTGGACAGTTTGACGGTGGCCACGCAGCTGTCGGGGTCGTCCCGGTCGTAGATGACCAGGTCCTTGCGGCCGGTGCGGTGGGAGATCACCGCGATCTGGCGGCCGCGTGCGGTGGTGAGGACGTGCTGCAGGCCGATGCCGGGCAGCGCGGTGCGTTCGACGTCCACGGGTCTTCCTTCATCGGCGGCATGGGCGGGTGAGTCGGGTCACCGTCCGTCATGATCCCAGATCGGCGGCGGGCCTGGCGGCGGGGGTTGGGCTTGCGGGGCGTGTCAGCCCTCGTCCGATCCCCTGGTCAGCCTTCGAGGGCGTATTGCATGGCGCGGAACTTGGTCTGGGCCTCGGCGAGCTCGGCGGCGGGGTCGGAGTCGGCGACGATGCCGCACCCGGCGAACAGGCGGGCGCGGGTGCCTTCGAGCTGGGCGCAGCGCAGCGCGATGCCCCATTCGCCGTCGCCGCGGGCGTCGACCCATCCCACGGGGCCGGCGTAGCGGCCGCGGTCCATGCCCTCCAGTTCGCGGATGAGGTGCAGTGCGGTGCCGGTGGGGGTGCCGCACACGGCGGGGGTGGGGTGCAGGGCGGCCAGGACGTCAAGGACGGAGCGTTCGCCGTCCAGGCGTCCGCGGACGGGGGAGGCCAGGTGCATCACGTTGGGCAGGGTGAGCAGTTGCGGCCGGTCGGGGACGGTCAGGTGTGAGCACAGCGGTGCCAGGGCGTCGCGGACCATCTCGGCGGCGTAGGCGTGCTCTTCCAGGTCCTTGGGTGAGGACGCCAGGCGCGCGGCGCGGCGTGCGTCGTCGTCCGGTGAGGTGCCGCGGGCGGTCGTGCCGGCCAGCACCAGGGAGGCGACCTCGCCGCCGGTGCGGCGGATCAGCAGCTCGGGGGTGGCGCCGACCAGCCCGGCGCAGGAGTAGGTGTAGCAGCCGGGGAACCGGGTGGCCAGGCGGGCCAGCAGCACGCGGGCGTCGATGGGCTCGGGGGCGTGCGCGTACAGGTCGCGGGCCAGCACCACCTTGCCCAGGTGGCCGCCGCGGATGCGGTCGACGGCGGCGGCCACGGCGGCCTGCCAGGCCGGTGCGTTCAGGGCGCCGTCGCTCCAGGTCAGCCGTCCCGGCGGGCGCGGCGGGCGCGGCAGCGCCGCAGGGCCGGGGTCCTCGCCGATGGTGGTGAGCCAGGCCCGGCCGCCGCGGCGGCCCAGGATCCGCCGTGGCACGATCAGCACCGAGTCGGGGGACTTGGGGTCGAATCCGAACCCGCCGAACGCGACGGGCCCCGACCCGGGCACCCCCACCTCGTCGTCGATGGAGGCGGCGCCGAACCGGTCGCGCAGCCACCGCGCGGCCATGGCGAACCGGTCGGGGCCGCCGGGCAGGTCCACGCGGGCGGCCTCGCCCCAGCCGACGATGCCCTCCCCGTGCCGGACCCAGGCCAGCGCGGCCGGGTGCGGCAGGCGGGCGATCAGGTCGCCGGGGTCGTCGATGGGGACGGTGCGGGCGACCAGGCGGTCGGACGCGCTCACGGCCAGGTTCACGCAAGCCACCCTACGGCAGAGTTGAACCCGTTCAAACCCACCTGCGGCGATCGCCGTGAGGCGTCCGCCACATCATCCCCCGCGCCGCGGCGCGTTCCCGGGATCCGCCCCCCGTCAGGGGAGGGGCGCGCGGGCGCGGGCCAGGTACACCATGTCGGGCTCGCCGCGCGGCACCGGCACCGGCAGCGCCTCCACGTGCGCGAACCGTTCCCGCAGCAGGTCCTCGAAGGCGGGCGCGGCGCCCGCGCTCCACACCGCCAGCACGCCCCGCGCGGTCAGCAGCCCGGCCAGCGCCCGCAGCCCGTCGCGCCCGTACAGGCGCGCGTTGCCCGGCGTGACCGTCCACTCCGGCCCGTTGTCGATGTCCAGGCACACCACGTCGAACCCGCCGTCCCCGCCCGCCGAGGCCAGCCAGCCGACCAGATCGGCGCGCACCGCCCGGACACGGGGATCGGACAGGGCGTCGCGCGAGAACGGCGCCAGCGGACCGCCCGGGCCGTGCCAGGCGATCACGGCGGGCTCGCGCTCCACCACCGTCACCTCGGCCACCTGCGGCAGCCGCAGCGCCTCGGCCAGCGAGAACCCCACGCCCAGCCCGCCGATCAGCACCCGCGCCGGCGCCGCCAGCCCCGCCGCGGCCGCGCGCACCAGCAGCCGCTCGGACTCCCCGTTACGGGTGTCCATGAGGAACACCCCGTTGCTGATGATCTCGTAGTGCCCGCCGTGCGCGCGGCGCAGCACCAGCTCGCCTCCCGCGCCCGCGCCCCGCTCGACCACGACGGGCTCGACCACGACGGGCTCCCGCCGCCCCGGAATCGCCATGTCCCCGACCCTAAGGCCCGCGAGCCCCCGCCCGTGCACGCCCGCTTCCGTCCCTCGATGTCCGCTTACGGCGGACAGCGGGAACCGTCCTTCACCCTCCGGTGTTGTCGTGTAACGATGTAATCAACGGAGGTACGGATGGACTCTCGACCCGACCCTCGTCCCGGCCCCGCCGAGGAGCCGCTGGACGCCTACTCCCGCGTGGTGTCGGCCGTCGCCGCCGAGCTCACCCCCCGCGTCGCCGGGCTGCGCGTGCGCCACGGCGGGCGCGAGGGCGCCGGATCGGCGGTGGTGTTCACCGCCGACGGGTTCCTGCTCACCAACGCCCACGTCGTCGGCCGCGCCCGCGACGGGCAGGCGTCCTTCGCCGACGGCACCACCACCTCCTTCACCGTGGTCGGCACCGACCCCCTGTCGGACCTGGCCGTGGTCCGCGCCGACGGCGCCACCCCCGGCCCCGTCACCCTCGGCGACAGCGACCGGCTCATCACCGGCCAGCTCGTCGTCGCCGTCGGCAACCCCCTCGGCCTGGCCGGATCGGTCACCGCCGGCGTGGTCAGCGCCCTGGGCCGCTCGCTGCCCACCCGCAGCGGCAACACCGCCCGCGTCATCGAGGACGTCATCCAGACCGACGCCGCCCTCAACCCCGGCAACTCCGGCGGCGCCCTGGCCGACTCCCGCGGCCACGTCGTCGGCGTCAACACCGCCGTCGCCGGCATCGGCGTCGGCCTGGCCGTCCCCATCAACGCCACCACCCGCCGCATCATCGGCACGCTGATGCGCGACGGGCGGGTCCGCCGCGCCTTCCTCGGCGTGGTCGCCGCCCCCGTCCCGCTCCCGGCGTCCCTGCGCACCCGCCTGGGACAGGACGAGGCCCTGCGCGTCGCCGAGGTCGTCGCCGGCAGCCCCGCCGACCGGGCCGGGCTGCGCCGCGGCGACCTGGTCCTCACCGCCGGCGGCGCCCCCGTCAGCCACGCCCAGAGCCTGCAGCGCCTGATGTTCGCCGACGCGATCGGACGCCCCCTGCCCATCACCGTCCTGCGCAACGGCGCCATGGTCGACGTCATCGCCCAGCCCGTCGAACTGGACGCCGAGCACGCCTGACCCCGCACCTGACCCGGCGGTGAGTTCACCCGCGCTTGCACGCCAAGTAACGCCGCCGTAACGTTCCGCCCACTATCGTTGTCAAACGAAAATCATTGTCCCCGGCGGGGACACGCGCGCCCGCGCGCGATCACCCCGGGTGACCGGACCACCACACCGAACACCACACCGAACGCCAGAGAGAACGCCGCACAGGCGGCACGCGACGACACGGGGGTGCGCACGTGGGCTCCACCACGCGCAGGCGGCGGGACGCCGCGCGGCGCCCCGCCGCCCCCACCCCGATCCTGCTGCCCCTGCTGAGCGGCCTCCTGCTGCTCATCCTCGGCTCCGCCGTCCCCGGCGGCGCCGACACCGGCCCCGCCTTCCCCTCCCTCGGCCCCCATCCCGCCACCGCCACCTTCACCGGCACCGGCAGCGGTACCGGCAGGGCCTTCGACGCCCGTCCCGCCCTCGCCGCCACCCTCGCCGCGTTCACCGCCGCCGCGGGCCTCGCACCCGACCTCCACGCCGCCCCCTGCGGCGAGGACGAACGCCCCCGCGAACGCGAAGGCGGCGGGCACACCCAGGTCCGGCTGCGCTGCGCCACCTCCGACACCCGCCTGCTGAAGACCGCCGACCACCCCGCCCAGCGCTGCCCCGGCGCCCGGACCGCCACCGCCGCCGCGCGCCCGCCCGGCCACGACGGCCGGCCACCCGAGCCACGCGCACGCGACACGGCCACCACCACCGCCCTGCTCCAGGTCTTCCGCTGCTGACCCGGCGCCGCCCCCGCACGGGCGGCGCACCCACCGCTAGACCCGCGGCACGGCCGGCACACCCGCGCGACCCGTCATCCGCACGGCACCAGCGGCCACCGCACGTCCCCTGACGACGGCGGCGCCCGCCGACGCCGCGCTGGCCGGCCGCACGACCGGCCCCGCACGATCGGCCCCGCACGATCGGCCGCGGAGCCGCCCCAGGCCCCCACGCCCGTACCCCGTGCCCGCCCCGGCAGGGCGGCCGCACCCTGGAGGATCCCGCATGCGCTCGTTCGTCGAACACGCCCGCTCCTTCCGCGCCCGCATGGCCGCCGACGGCCGCCACCTGGCCTCCCTGGCCCGCGGGCAGGCGCCGCTGGCACTGTTCATCAGCTGCTCCGACTCCCGCGTGATGCCGTCCCTGATCACCGGGGCCCGCCCCGGCGAGCTGTTCGAGCTGCGCACCGCCGGCGGCATCGTCCCCCGCTACGACCTGGACCGGCCCGCCGGGGAGACCGCCACCATCGAATTCGCCGTCAACGCCCTGGGCGTGGCCGACATCGTGGTGTGCGGCCACTCCCACTGCGCCGCCGTCACCGCCCTCACCCGCCGCGACCCCCTGCCCACCGTCCCCGCCCTGCGCCGCTGGCTCACCCACCCCGCCGCCGGCGACCCCGCCCGGGACACCCACGACGACCACGAAGATGACGCAGACCACGAAGAGCACGAGGAGCACGACCAGGGACGCAGGCAGCGCAAGGAACAGCGGCAGGAATCGGTGCGCCGCCACGTGCTCGCCCAGCTGGACCGGCTGCGCGGCTACCCCTGCGTCGCCGAACGCCTCGCCCGCGGCCGCATCGCCCTGCACGGCTGGCTGTACGAGGTCGACACCGGCGCGGTCCTGGCCCACCGTCCCGCCACCGGCGCCTTCGGGCCCCTGTGACCCCCCGGAGGACGATCATGACGGACACCTCCGCCGCCCCGCCCGGCACGGGCGGACCCGCCTGGCGAGGCGACCTGACCGCCTCCCTCGTGGTGTTCCTCGTCGCGCTGCCGCTGTGCGCCGGTGTCGCCGTCGCCTCCGGCGTGCCCGCCGAGCTCGGCCTGATCACCGGCATCGTCGGCGGGCTGGTCGCCGGCGCCCTGCCCGGCAGCAGCATCCAGGTCAGCGGCCCCGCCGCCGGCATGACCGTGCTGGTCTACGAGGCCGTCCACCGCCACGGCCTGCCCGCCCTCGGCACGCTGGTGCTCGCCGCCGGGCTGCTGCAACTGCTGCTGGGCGCGCTGCGGCTGGGACGCTGGTTCCGCGCCATCTCCATCGCCGTCGTCGAGGGCATGCTCGCCGGGATCGGCCTGACCCTCATCGCCGGGCAGCTGTACGCCATGGCCGGGGTCACCGCACCCGAAACCGGACCCGGCAAGATCGCCGGGCTGCCCGGGCTCCTCACCGGCACCCACGCGCCACCCGGGGCACTGCCCGCCCTGGCCGCCTCCGCCGTGCTCGGCGCCGCCACCCTCGCCATGCTGGCCGCCTGGCCACGCCTGCCCCGCCCCATCCGCGGCATCCCCGCGCCGCTGGCCGCCGTCGCCCTGGCCACCGCCGCCGTCCCCCTGCTCGGCCTGCCCGTCCAGCGCCTCCAGGTACAAGGACTGCTCGGCGCCATCCACCCGCCCGGCACCGACGGGCTCACCGCCCTCGCCGACACCGCCGCCCTGGGCACCATCGCCGCGATCGCGCTCATCGCCTCCGCCGAAACCCTGTTCAGCGCCGCCGCCGTCGACCGCATGCACCACGGCCCCCGCACCGACTACGACAAGGAACTGCTCGCCCAAGGCGCCGGCAACACCGTCTGCGGCGCACTGGGCGCCCTGCCCATGACCGCCGTCATCGTCCGCAGCGCCGCCAACGTCCAGGCCGGCGCCCGCACCAAGGCCGCCCGCATCATGCACGGCGCCTGGCTCCTGCTGTTCGCCGCGGCCGTCCCCGCCGCCCTCGGTCACATCCCCCTGCCCGCCCTGGCCGCCGTCCTCCTCCACGCCGGATGGAAACTGCTGCCCACCGGGCACCTCCCCGCCCTCTGGCGGCGGCACCGCGGCGAAGCGGTCATCCTGGTCTCCACCGCCACCGCCGTGCTCACCCTCAACCTCTTCGAAGGCGTCCTGCTCGGCCTCCTGCTGGCCGTGGTGAAAACCGCCTGGGAGACCTCCCACGTCGACCTGGAGGTCACCGACGACGGCGCCGGGCCCGTCCGCGTCGCCCTCACCGGCAACGCCACCTTCCTGCGCCTGCCCAGAATGCTCGACACCCTGGAAGAACTGCCCCGCGACCGCCCCATCCGCCTCGACCTGGCCGGCCTGCGCCACCTCGACCACGCCTGCCGCACCGCCCTCACCGCCTGGGCCGAACGCCGCACCGCCGAAGGCACCACCGCCCTCATCCCCCCACCCGCCGGCCCCTGACCCACCACCCCCAGGAAAGCGCGGGCGCACAGGCTGGGAGGGGGTATTCCCTCAGGTGCGGAAAGTGATCTTGCTGGGAAGCAAGTGATCAGTGGGTGGAGCACCCACGTTCTTCGAGGGGAGGACCACACGTCAGGCGGCCTGGGAACGGTTCACCCCGTTCCTGGCCTTCACCCCCGCCGTCCGCAAGCTGCTCTACACCAACGCGCCCGCGAACGCGCCGCCCCCGCCCAACGCGACGGCGGCGGACGCTCCGGCCACCCCGCCCGCCTCATCGAGGGCCAGAAGACCTACGGGTGGGCCGAAGCCCTCAACGAACTCGCCGACGCCTACCCAGGCCGCATCCAGTAAAGACAACCAGGCCCGCCACAAGATCATCTTCACACCCTTCGAGTTACAAGCTCGGCTGGGACATCGCTTGGGCCGTGGGCAAGGCATGGCAGGGGGCGGCGTGGCAGGGGGCGGCGTGGCAGGGGAGGCGAGCCGGGTGGGCGGGTGCCTCACCCGCCGGGTCAGGTGGGCAGGGTCAGGTGGCAGGGTCAGGTGGGCAGGGTCAGTTGCTCGGGGACGGGGCGGGGCGGGGTCCGCGCGGCGGCGGGGGCTTGCGAGCCGGTGCGCCTTCGGGTGCCGCGGTGGCGGGAGGAGCGGCCCACGCCGTACTTGGCGGCCAGTTCGCGTACCTGCGCGGCGATGCGGTCCTGGTAGGCACGCGGCGCGTATGCGCCACGGGCGTACAGGCGCGCGTACGGGACGATCAGTTCCGGGTAGTGCTCGCGCAGCCACGACAGGTACCACTCGCGCGCCCCGGGACGCAGGTGCAGCGTGATCGGGGTGACCGATGTGGCGCCCGCCTCGGCGATCCGCTTCACCGCCGCCTCGAGCTGCGCGGGCGTGTCGGTCAGATACGGCAGCACCGGGCCCATCAGCACCGCGCACCCGATCCCCGCCTCGTTCAGCGCGGCGCACACCTCCAGCCGCCTGCCCGGCGCCGGCGTGCCCGGCTCCACCAGCCGCCACAGGTCACGATCTACGAACGCCGCCGACACCGCCGTGCTCACCTCGGTGCGCTCGGCCGCCTCCAGCAGCAGCGGCAGATCCCGCAGGATCAGCGCGCCCTTGGTCAGGATCGAGAACGGGTTGGCCGCGTCCCGCAGCGCCTCCAGGATCCCCGGCATCAGCCGGTAGCGGCCCTCGGCGCGCTGGTAGCAGTCCACGTTGGTGCCCATCGCGATGTGCTCGCCCCGCCACCGCGGCGCCGCCAGCTCCCGCCGCACCCGCTCGGCCGCGTTCACCTTCACCACGATCTTGGAGTCGAAGTCGGCGCCCGAGTCCAGATCCAGGTACTCGTGGGTCTTGCGGGCGAAACAGTTGTGCGACACCACGCCGCCGGCGATGAAGTCCCCGGTCCCGGTGGTGATGTCGTACAGGTCCGCCTCCAGACCCACGGCCTGGACCGACACCACCCGCGTCCCCTCCGCGGCGCGCACCCGCGTCCCCTCCAGGGCACCGGCGGCCCCGTGCGTGCACGCGGGGTCCAGGACGTGCAGGAGCCGCAGCCGGGCCGCGCCGGTCAGGCCCAGCCAGCGCAGGGCCTCACCGGCACGCGCGGCCAGCGGCGAGCCGGGACGGGGGCCGCCCTCCAGCTCCAGGCCCGCGTCCCAGCAGCCCGCCAGGAACCCCTTCAGCCACCCCTCCGGTGCCGGGGCGGGCCAGGCGCCGCCGGGCAGGCCCGCATCCTGGGCGGGCGGCTCGCCGAGGAAACGGCGTGCGCGGCGGCGCGCCGCGCACTCCAGCGCACGGAATTCCGGGGGCGCGGCCTGCGCGAGGGCGTGCAGGTAGCCGCGGCGGTAGTCGTCATCGTGCTTGGGCGGCTCGGCGAAGCCGCCGCCCATCCCGATCAGCACGTCGCCGGGGCGCAGCACGGGCCGGTCACCGGCGGCGGGGGACGGGGCGGCCTCGCCGGTGTGGGCGGCGACGTGGCACCAGCCGCGGCCGGTCAGGAACCGGTGGTCGGCGCTGGCGGTCAGGGCGGTGCCGTCACCGAGCCGCACCCGGTAGGCGGGCTTGCGCGTGCGCCAGTGGTCCAGCACCCGGGTCACCACGAGGCGGCGCCGTCCCGGGCCGGTGCCGTAGATCGCGTCGCCGGGACGCAGGTCGCGCAGCGGTACGGTACGGCCGTCGGCGGCCAGGACCGGCGTGTCGCCGTCCAGGCAGTACGAGCAGGCGTGCGAGCACCCCCGGTAGGGGTTGATCGTCCACCGGAACGGCACCCGGGACGCCTCGGGCACCCTGTTGATGATCGTCCTGGCGTGGATCTCATAGAAGGTCATCCCGCGGAACCCGGGCGTGTCGAACGTCCGTGCCACCGCGCCCCGCTCGATCAGCGGCGGCGCGGGCCCTGCGGCCCCGTCGCCGTCCCCCTCGACCAGCCGCAGATGGTCCCAGCGCACCCCGACCCCCCTCGTCGAACACCGGAACGATAGAACGCGTGTTCGATGATCGCAAATGGGCGGGAACGATGGCGCAGGTGGGGGCGTTGGAGCCTGGAGGCCGCCTCCGGCGGCGGAATTTTTTACCACACGCGACCGAAGGGACAGCCACCGTTACGCGCGAACCATGCCGGCCCGTGCGTGACAATGGCGCATCATGACTTCGCCAACGAAGATCATCACCAGGGTGGGGGCGGCGGCTCTCGCCGCGGCGACGCTGACGGCGTGCATCCCCGCCATCGGCGAGAACGGCGCCCAGGAGGCGGTGCCGCCCGGTGCCACGGGCGAATGCCCCGCGGTGAAGGCGCCCGGCGACTCCGCGCATCGCCAGCTGCGCGCCATGTGGATCGCCACCGTCGGGGGCGCCGACTGGCCCAAGCCCGGCGACCGCGGCAGCAAGGAGCGCCAGCAGGCGTCCTTCCGCAGGCTGCTGGACACCGCGAAGGCGATGAACCTCAACGCCGTCGTCGTGCAGATCCGCCCCAACTCCGACGCCTTCTACGACTCCCCCTACGAGCCGTGGTCGCAGTGGATCACCGGCAAGGCCGGCAAGGACCCCGGCTACGACGTGCTGGGATTCATGCTCGCCGAGGCGCACAAGCGCAACCTGGAGTTCCACGCCTGGTTCAACCCGTACCGCATCAGCCGCCAGGCCGACCTGAACAAGCTCCCCGCCGACAGCCCCGCCCGCCGGCACCCCGAATGGGTCCGCAAGTACGGCACGGGCCTGTGGTACGACCCGGGGGTGCCGCAGGTGCGCGAACTGGCCACCAACGCGGTCATGGACGTGGTGCGCAAGTACGACATCGACGCGGTGCACTTCGACGACTACTTCTACCCCTACCCCGAGGGCGGCAGGTACCCCGACCAGGCCACCTACAAGGCGTACGGCAACGGCAAGAGCCTGGCCGAGTGGCGCCGCGGCAACGTCGACTCCCTCGTGCGGACCCTGTCGCAGAAGATCCACCAGGCCAAGCCGTGGGTGCGGTTCGGCATCAGCCCGTTCGGGGTGTGGCGCAACAGGACCTCTGACCCCGCCGGGTCCGACACCAGGGCGCTGCAAAGCTACGACGACCAGTACGCCGACACCCGCAAATGGGTCAAGGAGGGCTGGGTCGACTACATCACCCCGCAGCTGTACTGGTCGATGAACGACCCCCGCGCCTCCTACACCACCCTGGTCAGGTGGTGGTCCGACCAGGTCGAGGACACCGGCGTGCAACTGACCATCGGCCAGGCCGCCTACCGCGTGGGCACCGACGCCGCCTGGCGCGACCCCGCCGAGCTGTCGCGGCACCTGACCTTCAACAAGCGGTACCCGCAGGTGCGCGGCGACGTCTACTTCAGCGCCTCCAGCCTGGCCGCCAACACCCGCGGCTTCGCCCAGAAGCTGCGCGACGACCACTACCGGCGCCCCGCGATCCCGCCCGTGGCCAAAGGCGCCGACGGCCGCGCGCCCACACCCGTGGGGGACGTCAGCGCCACCGCCGAGGGCGGCGGCAAGGGCGTGCGGGTGCAGTGGCGCCCATCCCAGGGCAGCACCGCCTACGCCGTCTACCGGGTCGCCGGGCGCAAACCCGCCTGCGCCCCGGTCGACGCCGGCGCGCTCATCGCCACCGTGCGCGGCGGCGGCGTCATCGACCCGGGCGCCAGGCGCGGGCAGACCTACACCTATTACGTCACCGCGCTCGACCGCACCCACCGCGAGAGCGCGCCCGCGCGCGGCGCGACCGTCACCGGGGGATAATGATCTTGGTCCGGGGGGAGGAACCAGGCAGGTGACCCCCCGGAGGTACGAGCATGGCGCTGTCGATGGAGGAGCGGCGGATCCTCGCACAGATCGAGATCCACCTGAGCGAGGACGACCCGCGGCTGGCCCATCGTCTGGAGAAGTTCGGCCGCACGGCGACCCGCGCGCGGGACGCGAGGCCCCGCCCCCGCCGCCGCGTAAAGATCATCGCGGCGGCCGTCGTGGTGACCGCCGCCGCGGCGGGCATCGCCACCGCCGTCCTGAGCGCCTTCTCCTAGCGCCACCGGCGGCAACCCGGCCGCTGCCGGCTTGACCGCGACCCGGGGGCATGCGCGTGCCGCACGTGCCCCCGGTGCCTGAACGTGCCCTGCCGCGCCCGCACGGCACAGCAGAAAGAACGCCGATGCCCCGGCCCGATTCATTGAATCGGGCCGGGGCATCGGCGTTCAGGCCGGTGTGGTGGTCGCCTCACGGCGAAAGGCACAACGAGGTTCCAGCCACGGGCCGCCAGGCCCGGCGGTATTCCTCGAAGGCAAAGGGTAGAGCCCGGGGGACACATGCCACACCGACACCGTCCACCATAACGGCAACCACCCACTGCTCATTCCCGATCTAGCCATGTGTCACCGATCACCTAGCCCCGGGGTGACGGCGACCTGAGCCGGTGCTCCCGCTTCCACGCGGATGCGTCCACATTGGTACAGGGACGCGGGGAAATGCCACGACCCCGTCCCGGATCTGCACGGACGGCGCCCGCAAGGCACCGTCCCGGGCCGCGGGGAGAGCCGGAACGGCGGGGTCTGATCACCCTCACCGCCACCGGCACGGGGAACTCCCGGTCCGGCCAGATCTGCGGATGGGGCCCTATCGCGCGACGCAGGCCGGGAAACATGGCTGTAGACGCGCTGACCTGCGGGAACAGTAGAGATGAGGAGACGGGGCATTGAGTGCGAATGGGCTTGGAGCCGAGGGACGGGGGCGGCGGGAGGAACGCGTCGCCCTCTGGGACCTGCCCGCCGAGACCGCCAGCGCCGCCACCGCGCGCGCCCTGACCTGCGCCGCGCTGCGCGAATGGCGCGTGCCCGACCAGGGGGACGTGGACGACATCGTGCTGATGGTCGACGAACTGGTCACCAACGCGATCCTGCACGGCAGCGGCCGGGTGCGCCTGCGGCTGCGGCTGCTGCCCGACGAGGCCAGGCTCACCGCCGAGGTCGGCGACGACAACCCGGTCGCGCCCGCACCCCCCGGCCGCGGCCCCGGCGTCCTGGACTGGGCCGAGGACGGCCGCGGCCTCCTCCTCGTCGGCGCCCTCGCCTCCGCCTTCGGCAGCCGCCCCGAAGGCCACGGCAAAACCGTGTGGTTCTCCCGGGCCCTCCGCTCGGTGAACGGCCACGACCCCGCCCCACCCGCATCCACAGCCCCACCCGCATCCACAACGCCCACCGCGGCCGGATCCACAGCGGCATCGACCACAGGCCCCCAGACCCTCACCCCGTGAACCGTCCCCCTGAACCGCACCGCCCGAGCCGCCACAGAACGCCCCCGCCGAAGCCGCCCCTCCTAGCCCCAGCCGGCCCCGAGCCTGTCCCCGAACCCGCGCACGCGCACACCGCCTCGAGCCCGTCCCGCACGGCACCCGCCCACGGCCCCCACCCGCGAGACGACCCCAGCGGGCCCGCGCCCCCCGTCTAGACCTGCGCCCCCGTCTAGGGCCTGTTTCAACGTTGGTCGCAGTCCTTCGTCGATGGCGGCGATGTGGACGGTGGCCTGGTGACGGACGTCGAGCTTGGCGGACGCGGTGGCGGGTGCCCGGTGGCGTTCGAGCCGGTTGATGCGGCACTCGATGGCGTGGGGGTCTTCTTGGCCGATGAACGCTCTACCGGAGACCTCGCTGCCTTCGGCGCACGACACGCCACCGCTCATCTCACTTCGGAACAGGGCCTAGACCTGGAGGGGGCAGCGGTCCGTCAGCCAGATCTCCTCGTCGTCACCGTCCAGGACGGCGGTCATCGGCGGCTCGTCGGTCAGCCGGTCCAGATGCCATTCGATGTGCGCCAGCGGGCTGCGCCAGCCCGCCAGCAGGTCGGCCAGCGGGCGCGGCGGGCCGGGCGGCCCCGACGGGGACGGCTCGGGGTAGGCGCCCTCCCACAGCGCGTCGTCGGATCCGGCGCACCAGTGCCCGGCGGCCTCCAGCACCTCCTGTAGGTCGCGGGCCAGCTCGCCCAGCGAGCGCAGCGCCATCGCGTCCTGGATCATCCGTTCCCTGGCGCCGTAGGACGCCTCGCCCTCGAATGCCGCCGGCAGCTCGGGGCGGCGCCCGTCGTACACCGGCGGGTCGCCGGTCGCCTCCGCCCGCACCGCCGCGATCTGCCAGCGCGTCCACTCCGCCAGATGCCCCAGCACGCCGCGCAGCGCCGCCGCGCCCCCGCGCCCCGCCCGCACCTCCGCGGCGGCGTCCCGCAGCCGTGCGCGGACGTACTCCAGCCGGTCCAGCGTCCACGCCCGCGCGCGGGCCGCGCCCGCCGGGCCGCGCGGGCCCGGCTCGGGCGGGGGCTTGGGCACCGGCACCCGCAGCGCCGCCAGCAGGTCGTCCAGATCGCGCATGCCCGTCGCCCGCCCCGACAGGTAGGCCGCGCCCACCCGGTCCAGGCGGAACAGGCGCGGCCCGTCCCGCATCCGGCACCACCCCACCAGGTATTCGGCGTAGGGCGCGATGACCAGGCCGTGCGCCTCCACGTCACGGAAGCTGCGGCCGCCGGACCGGTCGGTGTAGGCCAGGCGGACGACCCGCCGCGTGCGCACCGCCTCGGCCAGGGTCTCGCGCACCGGCCCGACCAGCGACGCCGCCTCCGACAGCGGGGCGGGCGGCGCGTCCGGCGGCAGGACGTACCCGCGGCCCCGCTCCGCCGACACCGGCAGCCCGCCATGGGTCAGCAGCTCCAGGTCGCGGCGCACCGTGCGGGCGCTCACCCGCAGCCGCTCGGCCAGCTCCTCGGCGGTGAGCGGCTCGGGGGAGGACGAGCGCAGCTCGGCGACCAGCGCCAGCAACCGGTCCACGCGATTCATGCTCCCATGGTCGCGCGGCCCACCGACATTCCGCGGGCAACGACACAACTCCTCACTCACCGTGACAACCGATGCGCCGCAGGAGAACGCGGCGTCACCACCGCGTCGCCCGGGGGCGGATCAGGTCAGCTCGGCGGCGACGCCCTCGAAGTCGCCGGCGGTCAGCGCCAGCGTCTCGGCCGCGCCGATCGCCTGGGTGGCCTCCGCGCGTCCCAGCCGGCGGGTCGCGGCGCGGTCGAGGTACGCCTCCACCAGCCGCGCGCCGGTCAGGCGGCCGATCGGGTGCAGCACCGCCAGGTCCCGGTCGGCGACCCTCCACGCGCCGGCGTCCAGCGTCAGCCGCCGCTCCTCGGCCAGCAGCGCCAGCAGCGCGTGCCGCAGCCGCGCGTCGCCCAGGTCGGGCAGCCGGACGGCGCGCAGGTCGGTCACCAGCTCCGGTGAGGCCGCCGACAGCTCGCCCACCCGCTCCGGCTCGCAGGTGCCCAGCAGCGCGGTGTCGCTGACGCCCTCCAGCCGCGCCCGGTACAGCGCGGACGCGAACGCCGCGCCCTGCGGGTGGTCCAGGATGAGCGTGTCCAGCCCTTGCAGCAGCAGCACGTGACCTGCGTGCTCGTCCAGCGCCGCGCGCAGCCCGTCGGGGCCCGAGTCGCGCAGGTCGTCGGCGTGCATGCCGTGCACCTCGCCGCTGGACACCTCCACCTCGGCCAGGGCGCGCGCCACCATCCGCGCCACCCTGCGCTGCCCGCTGGAGGGCGCGCCGATCAGCAGCAGCGCCGGGACCGATGCGCTGGACACCTCGTGGCCGCGCAGCCGCTTGGCCCACTTGCCGCGGCGCCGCACCTCGGTGACCACCCGCTCGATGTCGTCGGCCCCGCACAGGAAGCGGATCCCGTACGACTCGACGATCTGCGGGCTGGGACCGGGATCGGGCGGGGGCGGCATCGGCGGCGGGGGCTCGGGCACCGGCGCGGGCGGCGGCGGCAGCGACGGCCCGTCCACCGCGCCGGGACCGGGCGGCACCGGCGGGCCGGGCTGGGGACGGCCGTGCCTTCCCCCGCGCTCGACCCTCGTGGCGGGCGCGTCGTCGCTGAACGGGTCGACGTCGTCCAGCGGGTCGGGGTCCATGTGGGTGACCGAGGGGTCGGCGGGCCAGGGCGGTGCCGTGCCCGAGCCCACGCCCCAGCCCGCCTGCGGGTCCGGCCGCGCCCCGGCCTGCGGCCCCTCGGGCGCGTCCGCCGACCACGCCGGGGCCGGGGGCGGCGGGGGAGGGGGCGGGACCGCCGCGCCGGCCGCGGCCTGCCGTGGCGGCTGCGCGAACGCGTCCGGGGACGCGGCCGCCGCCCCTCCCGCCGCGCCCTCCGGCGCCGCGGGCAGGCCCTCGGGCACCGCGCCCGGCACGCCCTCGGGAACGGCGCCGGGGATGCCCTGCGGCGGCGGCGCGGGCGCGCCCTGCGGCGCCCCCGGAGGCGGACCGGACGGGGACGGCGGCAGCTGTGCCCACGGCTGCGCGGCGGCGCCCTGCGGCTCGCCGGGGCTTCCCGGGGCGTCGCCGGGCGGGGACGGCGGCGGGACCGGGGCCACCGGCTGGTCCGGGGCGGCGCCCGGCGGCGACGGCTGCGCGTCCCGTCCGGAGGCGTCCCGCTCGGAGGCCAGGTGCTCGCGGGCCGCCTTGATGATGTCCCAGGCGCTCAGCTCGTCCGTGGACGGCGGGGTGTGCATCGCCGGCCCGGTCAGTTCCGCGGCGATCGCCTGCGGCAGCGCGAACCCCGTCGCGGGCGGCTGGACCTGCGCCAGCCGGCACCAGGTCAGGCCGACGGTGTAGGTGGTGGCCAGCAGCGCCGCCAGGGCGTCGGCGTCGTCGGTGCGCAGCGGGTCGGGCAGCCGGCCCTCCCGCGGCCACAGGTCCCGCAGCGGATGCGCCGCGTCGGTCAGCACGGTGTGCAGGGTGCGGGCGCTGTCGGGGTCCAGCCAGCGTTGCAGCGCCGGCAGCGCGCCCGGCGCGGCCTGCAGGTCGGCGGCCAGCACCGCCACCCCGGCGCGGCGCACCTCGTCGTGCGGGCGGCCGCCGGTGACCGTGCGCACCCCCGTCAGCGCCGCCACCTGCTGCTGAAGGTCGTACAGCGCCAGGCGCAGGTACTCGCCGGGCGCGGCGTCGCGCACCATCGGGGTGGCGTACTCGGCGGGGCAGCGGCGCCGCCATTCCTGGAGCACCGCGGCCGGGCCGTAGCGCGCCGTGGCGATGTCCTGCTGGATCAGCCGCAGCGAGGCCGCCGTCACCGCGGCCAGCGCGTCGGCGCCGGGACGGAACCGCGCGTCGGCCTGCAACCCCGCCGCGACCTCGTACATGACGCGGGCGATGTGGGCCGCGCCGCCGCCGTCGCCGGCCAGCAGCCGGTTGATGTAGTACCCGGCCAGCGTGCCGAAGTCGGGCGGCATCATCCAGTGCAGCCGCTCGGCCGGGGTGGTCAGGAACGGGATGAACGACTCGATCAGCGGATGCTCGATCAGGACGACGGGGGAGCCCGCGCACCACAGCAGCGCGCCCCACGCCGCGGCGACCGTGCTGGGCGTGCCCGGCTGGAACATCGGGTCCTGCTGGGCGAACTGCGCCGGGTTCACCGCCCACGCGGTCGTCAGCGCCTGCTGGATGCGCGCCACCACGGCGGTCTCGGGCACCGGGCCGAGGAACCCCAGCGACGCGACCCGTCCCGCCGCCAGGTCCGGCCCGGTCGGGAACAGCTGCGGAGGCACCGGCGGCGTGCCCGCGCCGCGCGGAGCCGGGACGACCGCGGCGCGGTCGGCCGCGGTGGTCGGCGGGGGACAGGGGTGCCAGTTGCCGTCCAGCCCGCACCGGTACCAGCGGCCCCACGCCCCGTACAGCCACCACTCGCTGGAGCCCCACAGCATCCGCGCCGCGACCTGCTCGGCGCGCTGCTGCGGCGCCGCGGTCCGCCACCAGGCGGAGGACACCAGCTCGCGGACGTTGCCCTCCACGGCGGTGAAGAGGTCACCGCCGGCCCCGCTTCCGGTTCCGCCGAGTCCCGCCCCGGCCGCCTGCCAGTTCACTAGGCGAATGGTAGTCCTTCGCGGCGTTCGGCCAGGCATCGATGGGCGCAACGCCGCGCAAGCCCGCGGAACGGCCGATATCCCCTCCATCGGTAATGAGTGTTATGGCATGATGCTCCTTATCTCGGTCCGTGTGGGCAAAGGGGGCGGCATGAACGACGCGGCACGCGTGAGGGCGGCCGGGCTGACCTTCGCGGTCGTCTCCTCGATCGCCTTCGGCGCCTCCGGGCCGTTCGGCAAGGCCCTCATCAACGCGGGCATGAGCCCCCTGCAGGCGTCCTGGCTGCGGGTGACCGGCGCCGCCTTGGTGCTGGTGCCGCTGGTGCTGCTGCTGCGCGGGCCCGCCGCGGGCGCCGCCCGGTTCCGCGCCGCGCGCCCCCACCTGCCGCGCCTGGCCTTGCTCGGGCTCACCGGCGTGGCCGGCTGCCAGGCGTTCTACTTCATCGCCGCCTCGCGGCTGCCGGTGGGCATCGCGATCCTGCTGGAGTTCACCGGGCCCGTCCTGGTGCTGGCCTGGATCGGGCTGGTGCGCCGCGCCCCGGTGCACCGCACCGCCGCGGTCGGCGTCGCCGTCGCCGTGGCGGGCCTGGCGATGGTCGTGCAGGTGTGGTCCGGGCTGCGGCTGGACGCGCTGGGCCTGGCCGCCGGGCTGGGCGCCGCCGCCTGCCAGGCCGGCTACTTCCTCATCGTCGACCGGCTGTCGGGGGCGGTCGAGCCGCTCGCGGTGACCGCCGTGGGCCTGGTCGTCGCCGCCCTGGCCCTCAGCCTCGTCGCCGCGCCCTGGGCGCTGCCCTGGGACGTGCTGCCCCGCATGGTGGACGTCGGCTCGCACACCGCGCCCGGCTGGGCGCTGGCCGCCTGGATCATCCTGGTCAGCACCGTGCTGGCCTACCTCACCGGCGTGGCCGGGGTGCAGCGCCTGTCGGCCCAGGTCGCCGGGGCCATCTGCTACACCGAGGCGGTCGCCGCCACCCTCCTCGCCTGGGCCGCGCTCGGCGAGCGCCTCACCCTCGTCCAGACCGTCGGCGGCGCCGTCGTGCTGGCCGGCGCCTACATCGCCCAGCGCGCCGTCATCGAACGCCCCGCCCCCGCGCCCCAGGAGATCCCCGCCACCGCCCTGGCCCGCTGAGCGCACCCCGGCCCGGTACGGGGCCTCAGGCGTTGTCACACCCTCGGCGAGATGCGCGAGACCGTCCACGCCGCCGCCGCACGCGTCGACGACCTGCTGGAACGCGGGCTCGGGGGCTACGCGGCCACAGACGGGCGGGCCAGAAGGGGACGCGCCGGGCGATCGGGATGACACGGGCGCGCCGAGCGGAAAATAAGTGTCGGGACGCTCGCGCGGATTCCTACACTCCATGATTGCGGAGGCGAGACAATCATGGACACCCCCACGCTCCTCACCCACCTCGAGACGCACGCCCGGCCCCTGACCCTGCCGCGCGGCGGCGCCCTGTGCTGGGACGACGCCGACTTCCACGGCGCCGCCCACACCGACGACCCCGAGGGGTACGCGCTGCTCGGACTGGCCCCCGGCGTGACGCCCTGGCAGCGTGCCCGGGTGCTGCTGCAGGTCCTGGCCGCCTCCCAGGCCGGGCTGGGCGACCACACCCGCGCCACCCTGGCCAAGGTCGCCCGTGTGCTCACCCTCGCGCTGCCACCCTCGCACGTCATCACCGTCCTGCTGGCCCTGCGGCGGCTGCGCGCCAACCACAAGCACACCACCCGCACCGCGCTGCGGTTCGTCCTGGAACACCCCCACGCCGACGCGCTCATCGCCGCGCGCCGCCCCGCGCTGCTGGACTGCTTCGAGCACGCGCTCGGCAAGGCCACCGCCCGCGGCTGCGCCCGCCGCATCGCCGACGGCGACACCGGCTCGGACTACCTGCAGCGCCGCCTGCTGCGCTTCCTCACCGCGCCCGCCCTCGCCCTGCCCCGCGTCACCGCCCTGTACGGGGCCGCGCCGCCCGACCGGACCGGCGGCACCGGCCCGCAGGCAGGGTCGCAGGCAGGGGCGCACGCAGGGCCGGCGCTGTGCCTGGACGCCGCGCGGGAACGCCCGCAGACCGTCACGCCGACCAACCGCGGCGACATCGCCGCCACCCTCGTCCACCTGTACCGGGGCGGGCCCGCCGAGGACCTGTACGTCGCGCTGGGCGGCTACGTCGGCGAGGCCGCCGCGGTCTTCCCCCGCTTCGAGGGCACCGTGGCCATGGTCCTGGACGCCTCGGCGTCCATGCGCGGCTACGGCGACCGCGAATGGGCCGTCCTGTCGCAGGCCGCGGCGCTGCGCATGGTGCTGTCGCAGGTGTGCGACCGGCTGGAGGTCATCGAGGTCGGCGGCGACGAGCGCACCCCGCGCGGCGCCACCGACCTGGCCACCGGCGTCCTGGACGCCCTGGCCACCGAACCCGACCTGGTCGCCGTGGTCTCCGACGGGTACGAGAACCTCTACCCGGGCGACCTGGCCCGCGTCGTGGCCACCCTGCCGCGCGCCGGGATCACCACGCCCGTGGTGTTCTGCCACGCCATGTTCACCGGCGGCGACGACCTGTCCCTGCGCCGCCCCGCACCCGCACTGCCGCAGCGCGGCTTCTGGCACCAGGACGACTTCGCCGAACTGCTTCCCTGGATGTTCGGGCACTGCGCCGCGGGCGGACCCTGGCTGCGCGACGCCATGCGCACCCGCCTGGAACTGCTGGACCAGGAGGCCGCGCAGCTCGCGGCCGCCGCATGACCCCCTGACTCCCGCACGACCCCCGGGGGCCGCCACCGGCCCCGGGGCACCCACCACACGGCCGCCGAAGGGCACGAAGGGGAGGAGACACACCCCATGAGCGACCTCACCACGCTCGACACGCTGGTGCCCGGCCCGCTCAGCCTCGCCGGGCACCGCCTGGGCACCCCGCAGCGCGCCGGCGCCCTCACCATGGTGCCGATCTCCGGACCCGCCTACCCCGGCATCGTCCCGCCCCGCACCGGCGTCAAGCTCACCCGCGTCCCCGGCTACGGCCGCGTCGAGCTGCGCAACGGCGCCGACCGCGGCGTGGCGATCGTCCCCCTGCACATGGGCTACGTCCAGGACCAGGCGCAGAACCACGCGCTGTGCCGCTCGGCGTTCCTGGCCGCCGGGCAGACGCTGATGTTCGAGGACGCCTGCTGCGTCCAGCAGAGCCAGGGCGGCTACCTCAGCGAACGCGACCAGTGGTTCTTCGTCCTGCCCCTGGAACTGCGCGCCCGCGCCCTGGAGCTGCGCGGCCTCAACGCCTACTCCAAGCTGTGGGACGACATCGCCGACCTCAACCACCGCTACGGCCTGCCGCGCCGCGGCCACCTGGAACAGATCCTGTCGCGGCACCGCGCCGTCCTCACCCAGTTCCAGAGCCGCCTGGAACTACAGCCCGGGCAGCTCGGCGCGCTGTTCTTCCTCGACGGGCGCTTCGCCGGCCTGGAACTGGCACCCGACCCGCTGTACTTCGCCGAGGTCTGGACGCCGCTGGTCGCCTTCGCCTACGGCGTGGCCGCCTGGCACGCCGAGCCGCCCGCGCCCGAACGGGACGCCGAGCCCTACGACGCCGGAGACCTGGGCGAGCTGCGGGCGGCGCTCGCCCGCGACCGCGCCGACCGGATCGCCGAGGTCGCCGACTGGCTCGCCGCCGCCCCCACCGGGCCCGTCACGGCCGTCGAAGAGGACCGCTACCTCGGCCTGACCCTGTCCACCCTCACCGGGCCGCACCTGGCCGGGCAGATCGTCACCGACGGCGACCGCCCCGTGTACGCGAGCCTGTTCAGCAGCGCCCCGGGCACCAAGCCCCGCTGAGGCCGCGGGAGCCCAGGCCGGTAGGGCTCCCGGGCCCGGAAAAAGGCTTGCCATAGGGGGTGCCGGACCACTTCACTAGGAGACCTACCGGGAACTGTGCCGGGCCGTCAGGTGGTGTCTGATTCCACATCAGGAGTTCAGTGTTCCGTGCGGAACACCATTCCACGCCTGACCCCGCGCCGGCCGCCTGTCCCGCTCCCTCCCCCGCACCGGCACCGCCGGCCCTTCGCGGCCGAGCCGCCATCGCCCGTCCATCACCCGTCCTGGAGGCGGGTCGCTGTGCAGTGGGTCACAGAGCATTGACCGTAACCGCGCACTTATCCAAGCTGGGGCTGAATGCGACGGAAGGCGACACGGCGGTGACGATCCAGCGAACGGGCGCGAAGCCGAGGTACGCGCCAGACGACGACATCAGGCTCAGCGAGCTCACCTTCTGGATGCGGCCCCTGGACGAGCGCGCCGAGGCGTTCGCCCGGCTGCGCGCCGAGGGGACGCCGCGCCTGTATCCCGACCCCCAGATCCCCTTCGCCAAACCCGGCGACGGCTACTGGGCGCTGGTGCGGCACGCCGACGTCCTAGAGGCCAGCCGCAAGCCGCACATCTTCAGCAGCGAGCCCAACGCCACCACGGTCATCGACCCCCCTGCCTTCGTGCAGCGCTACGTCAACTCGATGATCAACATGGACGATCCGCGGCACGCCAAGATCCGCCGGATCGTGTCCCGCGCGTTCAGCCCCCGGATGCTCGCCAAGGCCGAGGACGACGTGCAGGCCCGCGCCACGCGGATCGTGGACGAGCTGATCGCCACCGGCCCCGGCGACTTCGTCGAGAAGGTCGCCGCGCGGCTGCCCGTCGAGATCATCTGCGACATGCTCGGCATCCCCGACACGCTCTACCCAAGGGTGCTGCGGCTCACCAACATCGTGCTGGGCAACGCCGACCCCGAGTACACCGGCATCACCCCCGAGATGGGACGCATCCGCACCGGCCTGGGCATGGCCAAGGTCGCCCTGGCCAGCCGCGAGCTGCACCGCCTGGCCGCCAGGCTCGGCCGCGAGCGCATCGGCCACGACACCGGCGACCTCACCTCCGCGCTGGTGAACGCCAACGTCGACGGGGAGAAGCTGACCGCCCGCGAGTTCGGCACGTTCTTCCTGCTGCTGGTCGTGGCCGGCAACGAGACCACCCGCACCGCCATCGCGCACGGCCTGAAACTGTTCACCGACAACCCCGAACAGCGCGAACTGCTGCTGGAGGACTTCGACGGGCGCATCGCCGGAGCCGTGGAAGAGATCGTCCGGGTGTCCACCCCCGTCATCACCTTCCGCCGCAACCTCACCCAGGACTACGAGATGAACGGCCACACCTACCGCAAGGGCGACAAGGTGATGCTGTTCTACAACTCGGCCAACCGCGACGAGAGCGTCTTCACCGACCCCGACACCTTCGACATCACCCGCTCGCCCAACCCGCACGTCGGGTTCGGCGGCCCGGGACCGCACTTCTGCCTGGGCGCCAACCTGGCCCGCCGCGAGATCACCGTGATGTTCAAGGAACTGTTCTCACGCCTGCCCGACATCCGCGCCGCCGGCGAGCCCGACCGGCTGGTGTCCAGCTTCATCAACGGTTACAAGCGGCTGCCCTGCACCTTCACCGTCCCCTAGTAGGCTCGATGCCGCACAGGCCCCGCCCGGATTGGACGCCGCGTTCCGTGACCTACCCAGCGACCCGCACCCGGACGGGCGGCGCCGAGCGGTGAGCGGGGACGGCGCCCCCGTGGAACTGGCCATCCTCATCGGGTTGCAGGGCTCGGGGAAGACCACCTTCTACCGCCGCCACCTGGCCTGCACCCACGCGCACGTGTCCAAGGACCTGTTCGGACGATCCGCGCGGCGCAAGCAGCAACGCCAGCTCCGGCAGATCGCCGAGCACCTGCGGGCGGGCCGCAGCGTGGCCGTCGACAACACCAACCCCTCGCCCGTCGAATGGACCCCGCTGATCGTGCTCGGCCGCGAGCACGGCGCGCGCATCACCGGGTACTGGTTCCCGCCCGACCTCCAGGCGTCGATGCGGCGCAACGCCGCGCGTCCCGGACGGGACCGGGTGCCCGACGTCGGTGTCCTGGCCACCCTCGAACGGCTGCGCGAGCCACGGTACTCCGACGGGTTCGACGAGCTGCGCGTCGTCCGCGCCGACGGAGCCGGCGGCTTCACCGTCACCGTCAAGGGCGAGGAAAGGGACAAGCAAAAGCACGAGGAAAAGCACGAGGAGGAGGACGCCGGAGATGCGCCCGCGCGACCTTGAGGCCCGGATGCGTGAGCGGGAGTGGTTCCACTCCCTGACCGTCCCGCCCGGCGCGTGGACGGTCGTCCGCGTGGACGGGCGCGGCTTCTCCCGCCTCACCGCGGAACGCTTCGACAAGCCCTTCGACGCCCGCTTCTCCGACCTCATGACCACGGCGGCGCGGACCCTGCTCACCGAGCTGGCGGGCCGGTACGCCTACACCGAGAGCGACGAGATCTCCGTCGTGCTCGACCCCGACCACGACATGTTCGGCCGCGAGGTGGAGAAGCTGGTGTCGCTGTCGGCCGCGATCGCCTCCGCCGCCTTCACCCACGCCGCCGGTGCGCCGGCCGCCTTCGACAGCCGCATCTGGCTGGGCACCCACGCCGACGACGTCGTCGACTACATGTCCTGGCGGCAGGCCGACGCCGCCCGCTGCTCCCTCAACGGATGGTGCTACTGGACGCTGCGCGGCGAAGGCCGCACCGCCCGCCAGGCCACCCGCGAACTGGAGCGCGCGAGCGTCCCGGACAAGAACGAGCTGCTGTACGCGCGCGGCATCAACTTCAACGACCTTCCTGCCTGGCAGCGCCGCGGCATCGGCCTGTGGTGGCGGACCTACGAGAAGACCGGGCACGACCCGGTCCGCGGCGTCGACGTCCAGGCCACGCGCCGCCGCGTCCACATCGAACGTGACCTGCCGATGAAGGACCGGTACCGCGACCTGGTCCGCGACCTGGTCACCCGCCGCGCGGCCTGACCGCCGCTCAGCCGCGCCCGACGTGCGAGGGCATCGTCGTGGCCAGCACCGTCAGCGACTGCACGTTGGCCTCCAGCGGCAGGCCCGCCATGTAGAGGACGGCGTCCACGACGGCGCTGACGTCCATGGTCGGCTCCGGCCTGACCGAGCCGTCCGCCTGCAGAGCCCCCCGCCCGAACCCGCTGGTCATGTCGGTGGCGGCGTTGCCGATGTCGATCTGCCCGCAGGCGATCCGGTACGGGCGTCCGTCCAGCGACAGCGACTTGGTCAGCCCCGTGACGGCGTGCTTGCTCGCGGTGTAGGCCGCCGACAGGGGACGCGGCGTGTGCGCGGCCAGCGAGCCGTTGTTGATGATCCGGCCGCCCTGCGGGTCCTGCGCCCGCATCATCGCGAACGCCTCCCGCGCGCACAGGAACGACCCGGTCAGATTGGTGTCGATCACCGTGCGCCACTGCTCGGGCGACAGCTCGTCCACCGGCGCGGCCGTACCGAACACCCCGGCGTTGTTGACCAGCAGGTCCAGCCGTCCCCAGGTGCCGCGCACCGCGCCGAACAGGGCGGCGACCGACTCCGGCGAGGTCACGTCCGCGGGCACCACCAGCGCCCGCCCTTCGGGCACCCCCGAACGGCCCGCCGCCTCGGCGGTCTCGCGCAGTGCGGCGGCGCGGCGCCCGGCCAGCGCGACGAGCCAGCCGTGCTCCAGCAGCCCCCGCGCCACCGCGGCGCCGATCCCCGACCCGGCACCGGTCACCACGGCCACCCGTCCCGGAACGCTCACCTCATCCGATGCGGTCACGCCCCGACCCTAGCGCCCCCGGCGATCGGCGTCCCCTGGTGGGCGGGACCGGCTCGGGGGACACTGCGCATATGACGACGATCATCGAGCACACCCTGTCCGGCGCCGACGTGGCGGACGAGACCCGCGCGTTCAACGCCGACCTGGCGGCCAGGCTCGCCACCGTCCCCATGGCCCACGAGGTCGACGACGCGCCCGCGATCCGCGCCGCCCGCGAGGAGGGCGGCGGCCCCTTCCCCGCACCCGTCCGGCTGCCCGAGGGCGCCGACCGCACCGTCCCCGGCCGGGACGGCGACATCCCCATACGGGTGCTCCGCCCCGAGGACCCGCGCGGGGTGTTCCTGCACCTGCACGGCGGCGGCTGGACGCTCGGCGCCGCCGACGCCCAGGACCCGCAGCTGTGGGAGCTCGCCACGGCCGCGCGGGTCGCCGTCGTCAGCGTCGGCTACCGGCTGGGGCCCGAGCACCCCTACCCGGCGGGACCCGACGACTGCGAGGACGCGGCCCGCTGGCTGATCGACAACGCCGCCGCCGAGTTCGGCACCGGCCGCCTGGTCATCGGCGGCGAGTCCGCCGGGGCCCACCTCGCCGCCGTCACGCTGCTGCGCCTGGGCGATCTGGCCCGCTCCTTCGCCGCCGCCCAGTTCACCTTCGGCCCGTTCGACCTGGGCCTGACTCCCAGCCAGCGGCACGGGGCCGACAAGCTCGTGCTCCCGCTGGCCACCCTCGAATGGTTCTACCGGCAGTTCCTGCCCGGCCTGGGCCCCGAGCAGCGCCGCGCCCCGGACATCTCCCCGCTGTACGCCGACCTGCCGGCCCTGCCGCCCGCCCGGTTCTCGGTCGGCACCCAGGACCCGCTCCTGGACGACTCGCTGTTCATGGCCGCCCGCTGGCGCGCCGCGGGCAACGAGGCCGAGCTGGAGGTCGTGGCCGAGGCCGTGCACGGGTTCCTCGCCTTCCCCATCACCGTCGCCGAACGCGAGATGGCCGCCCAGGCCCGCTTCATCGCCAACGCCGTGGCAGCGCCCTGACCCGCCGCCCGCGCGGCCGCCGATGAGTTCCGCGACGCCGGCCGGTCTACCGGTCCAGGGCGGCACAGCGGCTGAACGTCTCCCGGAACCGAGCCCGCCCGCGAAAGGAGATCCCATGCAGTCGGTACGGTCGGGCGACGGCACCCGCATCGCCTACGAGCGTTCGGGACAGGGACCGCCGGTCGTGCTGGTGGCGGGCGCCCTGTGCGACCGGCGGGCCGCGGCGCCGATCGCCGAGCTGCTGTCGGCGCACTGCACCGTCTACAACTACGACCGCAGGGGACGCGGCGACAGCACCGACGCCTGCACCGTGTTCGGCACGCCCGCCGACGCGCTGCGCCGGGAGATCGAGGATCTGGAGGCGGTGCTCGGGGCCGCCGGCGGGCCGGCGGGCGTGTGGGGATCGTCCTCGGGTGCCGTCCTGGCGGCCGAGGCCGTCGCCGCCGGCCTGCCCATCACCCGGCTGGCCATGTGGGAGCCGCCCTACGGCCTCACCGAGGAGGACTCCCGCGGCCACCTCGGCTACACCCGGCGACTGGAGGAGACCGTCGCCGAGGGCCGCCACGGCGACGCCGCCGCGCTGTTCCTCGGCCACATCGGCGTCCCCGAGGAGTTCATCGCGGGCATGCGCCGGTCCCCGGCCTGGCCCGCCATGGAGAAGATCGCCCCCACCCTCCGCTACGACGCCGCCGCCCTCGGCGACGGGCTGCTGCCCGCCGGCCGGCTCGCCGCCCTCACGATCCCCGTCCTGGTCCTGGACGGCGGCGCCAGCATGGACGTCCTGCGCTCCGCCGCCCGCGCCGTGGCCGGCACCATCCCCGACGCGCTGCACCGCACCCTGGAGGGCCAGGAGCACAACGTCGCCGCCGAGGCGATCGTGCCGGCACTGGCGGAGTTCTTCGCTCGCTGAGGGGCACGGCGAGGTCAGGCCGTGGCGAGCCAACGGAGGGTGTGGGCTTCGGTTGGGTCGGGAGCCTCCCAACGGCGGACCAGCCGGTCGATGACGGCGTCCGGGACGGGATGCGGACGTTCCCGGTTGCGGCGCAGCAGGACATCTCTGGGGGCCTCCAGGGACACCAGGTCGACACGGCCCCGGTAGTCGGCGATCAGCCCGGTGCACTGCTCACGCAGCGTCCGCGAGACGTTGGTGGCGTTCCACACGAACGGCCGTCCGGCACGCAGATGCTCACGGGCCCGCTCGTAGGCGGCCGACACCACCGCGCTCTGGTCCCCGGCGGGGGGAACGCCCATGTCCCTGCGGATCGCGTCCAGGCTCACCACCGGAACGCCGGGACGGTTCTCGGCGATCCAGTGGTCCTTGCCCACGCCGGGCAGCCCCGACAGCACCGTGACGGTGCAACGCGTGTCGTCGTAGGCCGCGTAGTCGGGGTCGCGGCCCGGCTTGCGGAAGTACCAGAACCGCGCATGGTCGGAGGGGAAGCGGCGCGGCGCGTCCAGGCACCGCTGCTCGGCGCAGTACTCCCCGTACAGCCCCACGTTCTCCAGCACCTCGGCGGTGTCGGCGGTGATCCGGCCCAGGATGTCGGCGGTGGCCAGCAGCACCAGGTCGTCGTTGCGGGCCAGCAGGCTCACCCGGAACGCGATCCGCTGGAGGTCGTCGCGTTCCAGCGCCCAGAACGGCACCTGGTGGTGCCGCACCAGCGCGGCCACGTGCTCGCGCCAGCCGATGGGCGCGCCCAGCTCCCACAGGATGCGGCGCACCATCAGGTCGCCGCGCCGCGAATGCCCCTTCGCGGTGATCCGGCCGCCCTCCTCGATCCGCGTGCAGTACGGCTTGGCGACGTCGTGCATCAGCACGGTGGTGAACAACAGCACCCGTTCCTCGGCCGGGCGCGCCCGCCACTCCGGCAGCTCGGCCAGGGCCTCGCACGCCATCCGGGTGTGCACCTCGACGTCGCCCTCCCTGTGGTGCAGGGCGTCCTGCGGGACACCGGCCAGCGACCGCACCCACGCGAAGGTCCCGCGGATCTCCGGCCACGGCACCCGCCAGTGCGGCGGCGCCGGGCACAGCTCCTCAAACACCCGCATACAGCACCTCCGGATCGGCCAGACCGTTGGCGATCACGGGCCGGTTCAGCCAGTGCGAGCCCGAGTCGAGGATCGCGTTGAGGAAGCTCGGCCGCACCCACTTGAGACGGCCGACCGTCTTCCCGTCCTCCTCGACCTTGATGTAGAGGCCCTCCATGGCGTCGTCGGCGTCGGTCTCGGCGGCGACCTGCGCGGGGTCGGCGCCGCCGCGGACGGCCGCATCGCGCAGCGCGTCCCGCCACCGCTCGGTACGGCACGTGGAGGGCCCCACGAACGCGGTGAGCGACTCCAGGCCGTCCAGCGTCCCCTCGTACAGGACGGGGACGTGCACCACCGGCGTCCCCTCCAGCAGCTCCCGGCGCCGCTCGGTCGACAGGAACGTGCCGTCCTCCAGGTCCAGCACGTCGAACTCACAGAAGTAGTGGGGGAGCGCGTCATAGAACATCGTGTGCTTGGCGTACAGCCACTCCCCGTACATCACGTACCGGTCGCGCAGCCGTGGCCACAGGACGTGCTGGACGGTCGACGCCCACGCCTTGAGCGGGGCGAAGTGCCGTTCGCGGGGACCGCCGGTCAGGTAGTGGCCGCGGCTCTGCAACCGCAGCTCACCACCGGAGGTGAAGCTGATGCCGCTGTTGGCGCCGTCCAGCTTCTCCTCCACCACCAGGTACCGCCCGGCGATCTCGTCGAAGGGCACCGCGGCCAAATCGTGATCCCCGGCCTGGAGCCGGGAGCCCTCGACATGCCGGGTCCGGGGGTACTTGCGCAACACGCGAACCGTTTTACGGGTCCGCCCGCAACAAGGACAACCCAATATCACCGAGCCGGCCCAACCGAGCGCCGGCAGGCCAGCCGACGGCGGTCGGCCGTGCGTCCCGTTCCCGACATCGCCGGCACGGCCCATCCCAGGAAACCCCTACCCAGGGCGCCACGGCCGTCCGGGATCGGTGCGGGGAACGAGCAGGCCCGACTCGTACGCGGCGACCACGGCCTGGGCCCGGTCGCGCAACCCCAGCTTCCGCAGGACCCGGCCCACATGCGTCTTGACCGTCTCGTTCCCGACCACCAGGCGCTCGGCGATCTCGGCGTTGGACAGGCCCTCGGCGATCAGCCGCAGCACATCGGTCTCGCGCGGGGTCAGCGCGTCCAGCAGGGGAGCGGGCGGCCGGGGCCGCAACCGGGCGAACTCGCCGATCAGGCGGCGGGTGACGCTGGGCGCCAGCAGTGCCTCCCCGGCCTCCACGACCCGGACCGCGTCGAACAGCCGCTCGGCCGTCACGTCCTTGAGCAGGAACCCGCTGGCGCCCGCGGCCAGCGCGTCGTACACGTGCTCGTCGAGGTCGAAGGGGACGGCCACGCCGCCGGGAAGGGCCGCCGCGGAACCGTCATCGTCGCCGCGCCTGGCGCGGACGTGGCGGCAGGCTGCCCAGCAGCCGCGTCCTGGCCGCAGACTTGCGGGTCTCCAGGGGGGTGGTGACCGCGGCGCCGGCGCTTCGCCGACCGGTGACCTGTTCGGCGGTGCGCCGCGTTCGACGCGACGCGCGCCGCCCCGGCCTGCATCGACCTGTCACTCGGCCTGCTCGATCTGGCCGCGTTCCCGCGCACGGCATGGTTGCGCGCCGAACGCTAGGTGCTCGGTGAGCTGGCGGCGCCCGGCCTCGGCTACGGGGATCCGCGCGGCGTCCCGGAGCTGCGCGCGGCCGTCGCCGACCCGGATGACGTGCTCATCGTCGCCAGGCGCTCGGCCTGTTCGCGCAGGTCTTCCGGGACGCAGGCGTGCACGAGATCGCCGTCGAGGGCCCGGGGTCGCTCGGCGCCCGCCGGCACCTGCGGCACCTGCGGACGCCGCCCGTCCCGTCGACCAGGCCGGTGTTCGCGTCGACGACCTGAAGGCTTCGGGCGCGCCCGCCGTCCTGCTCACACCGGCCTATCAGGTCCCGACCGGCGTGATGCTCGGCGGTGGACGGCGCTGGGAGCTGATGCGGGGGGCCGTGATCGCTGCGATCAAGGCGCACCTGCCGGGCGCGGTCGTGCGCGGCGCTCGGCGAGATCAGGTCCTCTCGAAGTGGCGCAGCTTCTGGCCGGGGCGCCACAGGTCGATCTCCAGGTGGTCGCCGACCACGCGGGTGAGCACCACCTCGCGGAGGTCGGCCCTGAACATGTGCGAGCCGGCGAAGTCCGCGGGGTCGAGCCCGTGCGCCCGCAGGACCTTGTCCGCCTCGTCGCGGTCGTCCAGCTCCACCGCCAGGCCCGCGACCTTGGCGTCGCCCGGCCAACTGGACGGATCGTCCTCGTCGGCCATGACCGAGGCGCTGTGCAGGGCGAACCTCGGGTCGCGCCGCAGGTCACGGGCCTTGAGCGCCTGCGGCATCGATCCGAACCACATCTCGCCGTCATGGAGCTGGATCTCGATGCCGCTGATGCGCGGCGATCCGTCCTTGCGGAGGGTGGCGATGGTCTTGTGCTTGTGCGCGTCCAGGATCTCGCGTACCCGGCGGGCGAAATCCGGCTCGGTGTCGACGACCTCCTGCCAGGTGGCCATTCCTCGCTCCTCTCTGGTAGGCGAACCAGCCTCCCACCGGGGTCCGACAGAATCGGTCACGGCGTGGCCACGTGGTCGAAAAGAGAGATCGCCTGGTCGACGTGGGCGGCCGAGCGCCGCGCCTGGTCCCGGCGCTCCCAGTAGCCGATCGTGGTGGCGGGGTTGGCGTGGTCGGCGAACGCCTGGACCTCGGCCAGGGGGATCTGCGCGTCCAGCATGTGCGTGATGCGGGACGCCCGCCACACATGCGGCGTCAGGTCCCGGCCGGGCGGCACGCCCGCCGCGCGGCCGAGCCGGGTGCTGATCCGGTCCACGTCGTGCCGGTCGAGCCGGCGCCCCGCGGCGTCCAGCAGGAGCGGCCCGCTGGTGCGGTCGCCGATGACACGGCGCAGCAGCCGGGCGCAGCGGTCGGGCAGGGGCAGCGCGCGCTGCTTGCCGCCCTTGCGGGTGAGGTGCAGGACGGTCCGGTCGCCTTGGCGCTCCAGGTCGGTGACGTCGGCGGCGCAGATCTCGGTGACGCGGCCGGCCAGCGTGTACAGCAGCATCACGATCAGCAGGTCCAGGTCGCCGCGGGCGCATGCCGCGACCGCCTGGACCTGTTCGGGCTCCAGCACCGGGGTGGAGGTGGGGTTGTTCCCTGACGGGATGCGGGGACGGTCGTCCTCGGTGACGGGGTTGCGCGGCGGCGGGTCCAGCCGTCCGGCCGCGTAGGTGTGCAGGGACGACAGCGCGGCCACGTACCGGGCGATGCTGCGTTTGGCGACCCCGGCGCGTTCCTGGCGGAGCCGCCACATCCGTACGTGCTCGGGCGTCAGGCAGCCGACGCTGAAGGCGTCGTGGCCAAGCTCGCGGGCCAGGGGCGCCCAGACGCGGCGCAGGTCGTCGACGTAGTTGCGCTTGGTGGCGACCGAGCCGCGCCGGGTGCTGCTGAGCCAGTCGAGCACCAGCGCGAAGGTCTCGGGCGTGCACGCCTCGGCGAGCAGCTCGATTCTGCGCCGGTAGATCCTGCGGGACCCGAACCGAGCGACCTGCACCTGTCCCAGGTCGCCGTCCAGTTTGGCCAGCGCGTCCGACGCCAGCGACGCCCCCGGCCGGGGGACGGCGGGCGGCGCCGCGTCCGGACCGCCGGGCAGCAGCGCGCCTTGCAGCGGAGGCTCCGGATCCGATGCCGTCATGACGCTCAGTGCGGGTGGGCTTCGGACAGCGGGCGCCCGGCCAGCCGGGCGGCGACCAGGCCGGCGAAGTTCGGGCAGTCGACGAAGTTCTCGTGAGGGCAGCGCAGGGAGTGCTCGATGGCCTCGCGGGCGGCGCGCGCCTTGGCGATCTGCTCGTCCAGTTCGTCCAGCTTCCGGCGGGACAGCTCCCGCCGTTCCTCCGGCGCGGCGCCGTGCGAGGCCATGAGCTTCTTCTGCTCGGCGAGTGAGAATCCCACGTCCCGCAGCAGGAGGATGATGCCGACCAGCGTGGTCGCCGACTCGGGGTAGCGGCGCTGGCCCGAGACCCTGGACGGCGCGGGCAGCAGGCCGAGTTCCTCCCAGTAGCGCAGGGCCGACGTGGCGACGCCCGTCCGGCGCGCGAGTTCCCCGATGGTCAGCAATCGTTCCGGCATAGAGTTCAAGCGTACTTGAAGGCCGTGCCTCCGGCAGTGAAGGGGCGGGCCGGTTCTCAGCGCAGCCAGACCGCCGTGTCGGGGGGCAGGTGACCGCCGTGCAGGGCACCGCTGGACAGCAGGATCTCGCCGGTGACCGGCACGGTGCGGGTGCCGAGGTTCACCACGCAGGTCAGGCCGGAATCACGGGTGAAGGCGAGCACGTCTTCGCCCATCGGCAGCCAGCGCAGGGTGCCGTCGCCGAGCTCGGCGGCGCGGATGCGCAGGGCCGCGCGGTAGAGGGCCAGCATGGAGGACGGGTCGGCCTGCTGCGCCTCCACGGTCAAATCCTTCCAGTCGGCGGGCTGGGGGAGCCAGGGCGTTCCGGTGCTGAACCCGTACGGTGGTTCGACCCCGGACCAGGGGAGCGGCACGCGGCACCCGTCCCGTCCCGGGTCGGTGTGGCCCGAGCGGCGCCAGATCGGGTCCTGCCGCAGGTCGTCGGGCAGGTCCTCGACCTCGGGCAGGCCGAGCTCCTCGCCCTGGTAGATGTAGACGCTGCCGGGCAGAGCCAGCGTCAGCAGGGCGGCGGCGCGTGCGCGGCGCAGGCCGAGGGCCGGGTCGGTGGGGACGCCGTGCTTGCGGTCGGCGTGGTCGAAGGAGGTGTCGGCGCGGCCGTAGCGGGTGACGGTACGGGTCACGTCGTGGTTGGACAGCACCCAGGTCGCCGGGGCCCCGACCGGTGTGAGCGTGGCGAAGGTGTCGTCGATGACGGTGCGCAGCGTGGCGGCGTCCCACGGCGCGCCCAGGAACGGGAAGTTGAAGACGGTGTGCATCTCGTCGGCGCGCAGGTACCGGGCCAGCCGCTCGTGGTCGGGCAGCCACACCTCGCCGACCAGCATCCGGCCGGGGTAGGCGTCGGCCAGCCGGCGCCACTCCCGGTAGATCTCGTGGACGCCGTCCCTGTCGGTGTACGGGTCGAGCCCGTCGGGTTCGGCGTCGGGGTCCTTCACCAGCAGCGCGGCCGAGTCGACGCGGAAGCCGTCCACCCCGCGGTCGAACCAGAACCGCAGCACGTCCAGGAACTCGGCGCGCACGTCGGGATGCGTCCAGTTGAAGTCGGGCTGCTCGGGGGCGAACAGGTGCAGGTACCACTCGCCGTCGGGCACACGCGTCCACGCCGGACCGCCGAAGATCGACCGCCAGTCGTTGGGCGGTGCGTCCCCGACGCCGCGCCGGAACCAGAACCGGGCGCGCTCGGGCGAGCCCGGCCCCGCGGCCAGGGCCTGCCGGAACCACGCGCTCTGATCGGAGGCGTGGTTGGGCACCACGTCGAGGATGACGCGGAGGCCCAGGTCGTGGGCCTCGGCAAGGAACGCCTCGGCCTCGGCGAGGGTGCCGAAGACGGGCTCGATGCCGCGGTAGTCGGCGACGTCGTAGCCGCCGTCCGCCATCGGGGACGGGTACCACGGGTTGAGCCAGAGGGCGTCGGCCCCCAGCTCGGCCAGGTAGGGCAGGCGGGAGCGCAGCCCCGCCAGGTCGCCCACGCCGTCGCCGTCGCCGTCGGCGAAACTGCGCAGGTAGACCTGGTAGATCACGGCTCCCCGCCACCACGGTTCGGGCATGCTCACGCGCTCCTCCGGACTGTGCACTACGGGACAAGGGGATGGTCGGGAACGGGAACTGGGGACGGGCGGGTCAGCCCTTCAGGCCGCCAGCGGTCAGGCCGGCCATGATGTGCCGCTGGAACAGGAAGAACACGACGATGGTGGGGACGCTCGCGATGACCAGCGCCGCGGTCATCGTGGTCTGCGGCATGTTGGCGCGCAGCGAGGCGATGCCCACGCTGATCGTCATCCGCTCCGGATCCTGTAGGACCAGCAGCGGCCAGGCGAAGTCGCGCCACACGTTCACCACCGTGAAGATCGACACGACACCGAGGATCGGGCGGGACACCGGCAGCACGACAGCCTGCGGTTGTAGACCAGTCCGATGGTGTAGCCCTTGCGCGGCACCCCGTAGATGCGGCCCTTGCCGTCCTTGAGCGCCTGGAGGAACTGGGGTTGACATCCTTGAGCAGCTTGAGCGCGCCGACGTAGGGGGTGATGTCGGCGGCCTGCCGGTTCTGGATGATCTTCTGCGCGTCGGTGTAGTAGACGTAGTAGACGTCCTCCATCTGCCCGCCCGCCAGCTTGGCCTGGAAGGTCTCGGGGACGATGCAGGGGAAGGCGTCCTTGCTGACGATGGTGATGTTCGGGTACCGGGCCTGGAACGCCTTGACGTCGGCGTCCCACGCGGCCCGGTCGGACTTGGCGGTCTTCGGCGGCTGGCAGCCGACCGAGATCGTAACCTTGGTGCCGGGATCCAGCGGCCCCGCCGTCGCGGCGGCTCCGCGGTCGTCCTGCCTGCTGGACTTGGCACCACAGGCGGTGCCGGTGACGGCGAGCGCCGCGGTCAGCAGCACCGCCACGGGACGGAGTCTCATGGTGAGTTCCTCCTCGGGGGGAATTGGGAGGAAGATATAGAGACTCTGCAGGAAGTCGCAAGGGTTGAATTTTCTCACGCAAATAGCCGACAACTTTGCGACAGAAACTTGCGGAGATGACGGCGTGAGGTGCGGCGGTCAACCGGTGCGGGCGGTTCGCGGCGGCGGTGCGGTGGACCCGCGTACCACCAGCTCGGGCTCGTAGAGCAGCTCCCCGGCCGGGGCCGAGCCGCGTTCCATCTGGTTGACCAGCATGGTGACCGCCGCCCGTCCCATGGCCTCGATCGGCTGGCGGACCGTGGTGAGCGGCGGGTGCGTGCAGTTGATGAACGCCGAGTCGTCGAACCCGACCACCGACAGGTCCTCGGGCGCCGACAGGCCGGCCCGGCGCACCGCCCGGATCGCGCCCAGCGCCAGCACGTCGCTCGCGCAGATCACGGCGGTGAACCCGGCCGCGATGAGCCGGGTGGCCACCGAGTGGCCGCCCTCGATGGAGAACATGGCGTGCGCCACGGCCCCGTCCTGGACCTCGCCGGCCACCGCGCGGAAGGCGGCCAGTTTGCGCTGCGAGGGGATGTGGTCCTCGGGCCCCAGCAGCAGCGCGATGCGCTCGTGGCCCAGGGAGGTCAGGTGCGTGTGCGCCTGCTCGACGGCGACCGCGTCGTCGGTGGAGACCCGCGGGAAGGCCAGTTCGGGCACGCCCGCGTTCACCAGCACCACCGGGAGTCCCAGGTCCATCAGCCGGAAGTAGTGCTCGTGCGGGGAGTCCAGCTCGGCGTAGTGCCCCCCGGCGAACACCACACCGGACACGTGCTGGCCGACCAGCATGTTCACGTAGTCGGCCTCCGACAGCCCGCCGGCCGTCCGGGTGCACAGCACCGGCGTGAACCCGCGCTGGGCCAGCGCGCCCCCGATCACCTCGGCCAGCGCCGGGAAGATCGGGTTGCCCAGCTCCGGCAGGACCAGCCCCACCAGCCGGGCGCGCTCCCCGCGCAACTGGGTGGGGCGCTCGTACCCCAGCACGTCGAGCGCGGTCAGCACCGCCGCCCGCGTCGCCTCCGACACTCCCGGGCGCCCGTTCAGCACCCGGCTGACCGTCGCCTCGCTGACGCCGACCTTCTTGGCGACCTCGGCGAGCCGCCGAGCCCGCGTGGACTCTCCGTACTGCGCCATGACGCAAGCTTACGACGCTGTCACGCAAGCGAGTGCCACATTTTGCGCAATCAACGCAAGCGGCATGCGTACAGTCACGTGCGGGACGGGGCGGGCCGCCTTCTCAGGTCGCCTTGTGGTGGCGGGGGATCCGCCGGTATAGGCGTTGCATGGTCGTCGTCCTCATCCACCTGGCGATCTCGGCCGTCTGGCTGGGCTCCATGGTCTACAGCCTGGCGGTCGTCCAGCCCAGGGTGGAGCACTTCTTCCCCGATCTTGAGCGTCGCGAGGAGTTCTTGCTGGCGCTGGCCGACGGGAATCGCCGGCCGGTGCTGGCGCTGGTCGGCGCCCTGCTGCTCACCGATCTCGCCGTGCTGGTCCTCCGGCCGGACATGCGGCTCGGTTACGGCCTCGCGCTGCTGCCGTACGGCCTCGCCACGGCGGTGTTCGCGCATGTGACCTGGCGGCATTGGCCCGCACGGGTGTTCGCGCTACCCGGGGAACTGCCCGGATACCAGCGCCGCCTGCGCGGGCTGGCCTGGACGATGCTCGCACTGGTCGGTGCCGCCTTCCTGGCGACGTTGAGTGTAAGCCTCATGTCTAGTAAATAGGTAGGCTAAATGTGGATTAGAGGAGGCGGTTCGGTGGCCAAGAGCATCGTCGCGCTGGTGGGGAACCCCCGCGCGCAGTCACGTACGCACACGGTGGCGCTCCAGGCCGCCCAGGCCGTCGCCGACCGCATCGGGGACGCCGCGCCCGTCGAGATCGTCGACCTGTCCGCCCTGGCGCCCCACCTCCTCTCCGCCACCCCGTCCGCCTCGGTGGAGCTGTCGCTCGACCTGGTACGCGGCGCGGACGTCCTGGTGGTGGCCAGCCCGACGTACAAGGGGACCTACACGGGGCTGCTGAAATCCTTCCTCGACCGCGTGCCCACCGGAGCCCTGGCCTCCACGGTCGCGCTGCCCCTGCTGGTGATGGGGGACGCCCGGCACGCCCTGGCCGTGGAGGTGCACCTGCGTCCGCTCCTCGTGGAACTGGGCGCGCACGTCCCCACCCCCGGCATCGCCCTGATCGAATCGCAACTCCCCGACGCGGAGACCCTCCTCGCCGAGTGGGCGGAACGCGTCACACCCCAGATGACGGGGATCCTGAACGAACGCCTCCCCGGCTGAACGCCCCCGCCGGAGCGGGGTGGACATCGCGGGCCGGCCGTGCGACCTTATTACTGACCGAACGATAAGTAATTAAGGCCGGCGCCCGGAGAGACGATGACCACCACCCCGGCGGAACCGGACCAGGAGGAACGGCTGCGGGCCGCGTTCGACGCGACGCTCGAGCGCAACGACCGCATCGAGCCTCGCGACTGGATGCCGGACGCCTACCGGAGGACGCTCGTGCGCCAGATCGCGCAGCACGCGCACTCCGAGATCATCGGCATGCAGCCCGAAGGCGGCTGGATCGGCCGCGCCCCGTCTCTGCGGCGCAAGGCGATCCTGCTGGCCAAGGTGCAGGACGAGGCGGGGCACGGCCTGTACCTGTACTCGGCGTGCGAGACCCTGGGGGTCTCCCGCGCCGAGCTGACCGACCTGCTCCTGGCCGGGAAGCAGAAGTACTCCTCGATCTTCAACTACCCGGCGCTGTCGTACGCCGACGTCGGCACGATCGGCTGGCTGGTCGACGGTGCCGCCATCTGTAACCAGGTGCCGCTGTGCCGCACCTCCTACGGCCCGTACGGGCGCGCGATGATCCGCATCTGCAAGGAGGAGTCCTTCCACCAGCGGCAGGGCTACGAGCTGCTGATGACGATGATGCGCGGCACCGACGCCCAGCGCGCCATGGTCCAGGAGTCGGTCGACCGGTTCTGGTGGCCGGTGCTGATGATGTTCGGGCCACCGGACGACAGGTCGCCCAACAGCGAGCGGTCGATGGCGTGGGGCATCAAGCGCAACTCCAACGACGAGCTGCGGCAGCGGTTCGTCGACATGACCGTCCCGCAGGCCGAGGCGCTCGGCGTGACGCTGCCCGACCCCGATCTGCGCTGGAACGAGGAGCGCGGGCACTACGACTTCGGCGAGCCGGACTGGGACGAGTTCGCCGCCGTCATCCGCGGGAACGGCCCGTGCAACGCGCAGCGGCTCGCCCACCGCCGCGCCGCGCACGAGGACGGCGCCTGGGTACGGGAGGCGGCGTCGGCGTTCGCGGAACGGAACCAGGAGGCGTCCCGATGAGCGCCGAACGACGCGAATGGCCACTGTACGAGGTGTTCGTCCGGGGCAAGCGCGGGCTCAACCACGTGCATGTCGGGTCGCTGCACGCGCCCGACGACGCGATGGCTCTGCGGCACGCGCGGGACGTGTACACGCGGCGCAACGAGGGCGTGAGCATCTGGGTCGTGCGCGCGGACGCGATCACGGCGTCCAGCCCGGACGAGAAGGACCCGCTGTTCGCCCCCAGCGGCGACAAGGTCTACCGGCACCCCACGTTCTACGACATCCCCGGCGACGTCCCCCACATCTGACCAGCGGAGGGACCATCTTGAGCGACGACCACGGCAGCGTCTTCGACGGGCTGATCGGCGGCGACTCCTCCCAGTGGGCGTTCGGCACCGACTTCGAGGACCCGCTGGCCGGAGTCGACACCACCGTCCCCGACGGCGTCGATCACGCCGCCCTCGCCACGTACTGCCTCATGCTGGGCGACGACGCGCTGATCATGTCGCAGCGCCTGTCGGAGTGGTGCTCCCGCGCACCCGACCTCGAGGAGGACATCGCGCTGGCGAACATGGCGCTCGACCTCCTCGGGCAGGCGCGCCTGCTGCTGGCCCGCGCCGCGGCGGCCGACCCGGGCGTCGTCCCCGCCCTGCCCGAGGGCTCGCCGGTGCCCGCGGAGGACGCGCTCGCCTTCTTCCGCGACGCCGGCCGGTTCCGCAACGTGCGTCTCGCCGAGGTGCCGAACGGCGACTTCGCGCATGTGGTGGTGCGCCTGCTGCTGTTCTCGGCGGCCCGGCTCGCGCTGCTGGAACGGCTCCGCGCCAGCACCGACAACGTCCTGGCGGCGGTGGCCGCCAAGGGCGTCAAGGAGATCACCTACCACCGCGACTGGTCCGGCCGCTGGTTCCTCACCCTGGCACGTGGCACGGAGGAGTCGCGCCGCAGGCTCCTCGCCGCCCTGGACGCCCTGTGGCCGTTCCAGCCCGAACTCGTCTCGGCGCACCCCCTGGAGGTGTCGCTGGCGCAGGCCGGTGTCGGCGTCGATCCCGCGTCCACCCGAGATGAGGTGGACGCCGTCCTGGACCAGGTACTGGCCGTGAGCGGCGTCGACCGCCCGGACCGGCCGCCGGTGGCCGGCGTCGGCGGGCGGACCGGACGCGACGGCCTGCACACCGAGGCCATGGGCCCGCTGCTCGCCGAAATGCAGGTGGTCGCCCGCGCCCACCCGAGCGGGCGCTGGTGAGCGCCCGCGAGCGCGCCGCCGGCGTGGCCGCGGAGGTGCGCGACCCCGAACTGCCGATGCTCACCCTCGCCGACCTCGGCGTGCTGCGCGGCGTCGACGTCCGGGAGGACGAGGACGCGGTGATCGTGTCCATCACGCCGACCTACAGCGGCTGCCCGGCCATGGCCACCATGCGCGACGATCTCGTGCGCCGGCTGTACGACGCCGGGTTCTCGCGCGTGGAGGTCCGCGTCGTGCTCGACCCGCCCTGGTCCAGCGACTGGATCTCCGAGCGCGGCCGGCGGGCGCTGCGCGAGGCCGGCCTGTCGCCGCCCGGCCCGGCGCCCCGCCGGAACGGGCCGGTGCCGCTCACGCTCGGACCTCCCCGGCCCGCGCCGCCCTGCCCGCGCTGCGGCTCGGCCGCCACCCGGGCCACCTCCGAGTTCGGTTCCACCGCCTGCAAGGCCCTCTACCGCTGCACCGCCTGCCTCGAACCGTTCGAGCACGTCAAGGAGATCTGAGATGACCGCGCCCGCGCCCGGCGCCGCCCCGGCCCGGCGGGCCGCCGCCTTCCACACGCTGACCGTGGCGGCGGTGGACCGCCTGTGCGACGACGCCACGGCGATCACCTTCGACGTGCCGGACGAGCTGCGCGAGGCGTACGCGTTCCGGGCCGGGCAGTCCCTCACCCTGCGCCGCGTCCTGGACGGGCGGGAACACCGCCGCACCTACTCGATCTGCGCGCCCGCCGGTGCCCCGCCCCGCATCGGCGTCCGCGAAATCCCCGGCGGGCTCGTCTCGCCCTGGCTGGTCCGCGAGGTGGTGCCGGGGACGCGCATCGAGGTCCAGACGCCGACCGGCTCCTGGCGGGCCGACCCGGCGACCGGCGAGCGGCACCTGTGCGTCGCCGCCGGATCGGGGATCACCCCTCTGCTGTCGGTCGCGTCCACCGTCCTGACCCATCCGCGGGCGCGGGTGTCGCTGCTGTACGGCAACCGCACCAGCCGCACCGTGATGTTCGCCGAGGAGCTCGGCGACCTGAAGAACCGCTACGGTCCCCGCCTCCAGATGGTCCACGTGCTGTCCCGTGAGCCGCGCGACGTCGAGCTGTTCTCCGGACGCCTCGACCGCGACCGGCTCCGCCGCCTGCTCACCGACCTCGTCCCCGTGGAGGTGTTCGACCACGTCTGGCTCTGCGGGCCGCTGCGGATGGTCGAGGACGCCCGTGCCGTCCTGGTCGAACTCGGCGCCCCCGCCCGCGTCCACGTCGAGCTGTTCTACGTGGACGCGCCGCCGCCGCGGCCACGGCGGGTCTCCGCACCCCTGCGCGGAGCCACGACCGAGCTGACCACCGTCCTGGACGGCCTGCGCACGACCTCGACCGTCTCCCGGGAGACGACCCTTCTGGACGGCGCCCAGGCGACCCGCTCCGACCTGCCGTTCGCGTGCAAGGGCGGCGTCTGCGGCACCTGCCGTGCCGTCGTCCGCGAGGGCGAGACCGACATGCGCCGCAACTACGCCCTCGAACCCTCCGAGGTCGCCAACGGGTTCGTCCTCACCTGCCAGACCTTCCCCGCCGGGGAACGCGTGACCATTGACTACGACGCCTGATCCGGGGCGTCGCGCCGGGTCAGGCCGTCGAAGGCGATGGTGGTGATCGCGTCGGCCACCGTGGACGGATCGTAGGCGCCGTCCGCGCGGTACCACTCGACCAGCGAGTTCACCATGCCGAACAGCAGCCGGCTCACCAGCGGCGGCGGCACGTCGGCACGCAGGCGTCCCTCCGCGACCGCGTCCGCGACCAGCGAGGCCAGCCGCTCGTCCAGCCAGCGCCGCCGCCGCAGAGCGGCCAGCTCGACATCGCTGTTGCCCCGCACCCGCAGGAGCAGTGTCACCGACGGCTGGTGCGCCACGAGCACTTCGACGCTGCGCCTGACCACCTCGCGCAGCCGCCCGTACGCCGACGTCCCGGCACCCTCGTTCACCGCCTCGGTCACGACGGCCGTGAGCTCGTCGAGCGCGTCGTCCAGGGCCTGGCTGAGCAGGTGCTCCTTGCCGGTGACATGGTGGTAGATCGCCGGCTTGGTCAGCCCCAGCTCCCTGGCCAGGTCGCCCATGCTGGTGGCGTCATAGCCCTTGCGGTTGAACAGCTCCACCGCCGCCCGCAGAATCGCCGCCTGATCGTAGCCGGGCCGGCCCCGCCGCCGCGGCGCCGGCCCGGCGGCCCCACTCGTCGTCACCGGTGCAGCATCTCACGCCCCTCGCGACCCGTTCTCCGCGCGCCGGGTCCGGGCGCACGGCGGCGGCCTGAAGGAGACCTGAAGGAAACCGTAAGGGCCGACCGGCAGGCTTTGGAGCATCAAGCCGGGGCGAGAGGCCGCGGCGGGAATCACGGGAGAGCGGAACAATGCGCAAGCTCATCGAGTCGACCTTCGTGTCCCTGGACGGCATCATCGACGACACCCGGCCGTCGACCGCGTCCCGGGCGGAACCGCAGCATTGGGGGCAGCCGTACTGGGACGCGGACCACGACGGCTACGCCGCGAAGGTGGTCAACTCGGCGGACACCCTGCTGCTGGGACGTGTGACCTACGAGGGGATGGCGGAGGCGTGGATGTCGCGCGCCGGGGACCCGTTCGCCGACCATGTCAACGCCATGCCGAAGTACGTGGCCTCGCGGACGCTGACCGAGGCCACCTGGAACGCCACCGTCATCAAGGACGTGCCCGAGGAGGTCGCCAGGCTCAAGGAGCAGCCGGGCGAGAACATCCTGAAGTGGGGGACCGGTGAGCTCGACCGCACGCTGGTGGAGCACGGCCTGGTCGACGAGTTCCACCTCTGGTACTTCCCGGTCATCGTCGGCGCGGGCAAGCACCTGTTCGAGGGCGCCGGGTTCGACACCACGCACCTGAAGCTGGCGGACGTGAACCGCTTCGACTCGGGGATCGTCGTCCACGTCTACGTGCCGAAGTGAACCCGGAAGGCACATGCCCGGTCACGGCCCGGTCCCCGCCGCCAGGGACCGGGCCTGCCCGGGTGCGAGCTCGGCGCCGCTCGCGAAGAGCGCGTCGAAGCCGGGCTCGGCGGCCCGGACGTCGGCGGTGACCCGGGCCAGCTCGTCGCGTTCCGACGGTGAGATGGGCAGGCCGGTCGTGCGTCGCGCGGCGTCGGCCGCACCCAGCAGCCGGGCGGCCAGGCCGGGCCGCCCGTCCAGGACGAGCGCGGCGGCCATGCCCACCAGCGCCCACGCCTTGCCCCGGTCGGAGCGCTGCTCGTGGCAGAGGTCGAAGCCCTCGCCGAGCAGTTTCAAAGCGCGGGCGGGATCTCCTTGCCGCTCGGCGAGAAAGCCCAGCTCGATCAGGACCATCGACAGGTACGGCGGGTGGCCCTCGCCGGTCTGGTGCCGCCGCGCCGACTCCAGCAGCCGGCGCAGGCCCTCCTCGGCCAGATCGAGCCTGCCCTCCCGGCGGGCCGCGAACGCCATGGAGATGGTGGCGAACGCCATCCCGGCGTGATCGCCGTGTTCGGCGCCCAGCCGCCTGGCCTGCTCGGCGTACTCGCGGGCGCGCGCGTACTGCCCGGTCTGGACCGAGGTCCAGGCGAGCCAGCCGAGCCGCCCGGCCACGTCGGGCCACAGCCCCAGGTCCTCGGCGATGCGCAGTCCGTCATGGGTGAGCCGTTCGGCCTCGGCGTGGTCGCCGGCGAGGTCGGCCAGGGCGATCAGCCAGTCCGTGGCCTGAAGGACGCCCCAGTCGTCGCCCAGTTCGCCGAACAGCCGTGCGCCGCGCCTGGCGTCGTCCTCCAGCGCGGTCATGTCCTCCCGGATGTGGGCGAGCATGGCCCGTGTGCTGAGCGCCGCCGCCTCGCCCCACCGGTCCCCGGCCTCCCGCGAGGTGTCCAGGGCCGACTCCAGCAGCTCCGCGGTGGCCTTCTCGTCCCCGGTATTGATGATCGCCGTGGCCAGGAACCATTCGGCGCGGACGATCTCGGCCGGGTCCATCGCCGGACGGTGGTCGCGCAGGGACGGCGTGGACCGCTCCGGTACGGCCTGCCCCTGCCGCATCGACAGCCCCGCCCGCCAGACCTCCGCCCTGGCCCGCAGCGCGGCCGGTGCCCGCCCCGGGACGGCCAGCGCCGCGTCCAGTGCCCGGCGCGCCTCGGTGATCCGGCCGCGCAGGAACCAGTACCAGACCAGCGACACGGCCAGCCGCAGCGCCGGTTCCGCCGCGCCCTCGCGGTGGAAGGTGTCCAGGGCGGCCCGCAGGTTCGCGGCCTCGGCGTCGAGCCTGCGCAGCCACTCGCGCTGCTCGGGGCCGCGCAGCAGCGGATCGGCCTGCTCGGCGAGGGCCAGGTAGTGGTCGGCGTGGCGGAGCCGCAGCGCGTCCTCCTCCCCGGCCTCGCGCAGCCGGTCGAGGCAGTACGCCGACACCGACTCCAGCAGCCGGAACCGTGCCCCGTCGGCGCGTACCACCAGGGACCGGTCCACCAGCCCGGCCAGCAGGTCCAGCACCTCGCCCGGCCCGACCCCGTCCCCCGCGCACAGCGCCTCGGCCGCGGCGAGCGTGCAACCGCCCTGGTGGACGGCCAGCCGGCGCAGCACGGCGCGTTCCGGCCCGGTCAGCAGCCGCCAGCTCCAGTCGATCACCGCCGTCAGGGTGCGCTGCCGGGCGGGCGCGTCCCTCGGCCCGGTGCCCAGCAGCCCGAACCGGTCGCGGGCCACGCTCAGCCGCGCCGCCAGCTCCGGCACGCCCAGCGCCGGGACCCGGGTGGCGGCCAGTTCCAGGGCCAGCGGGATGCCGTCCAGCCTGCGGCACACCTCCGCCACACCCGGCACGGTCTCCGGGGTGCCGTCCAGCCCCGCCCGTTCCAGGAACAGGCGCACGGCGGGGGAGCGGGCCAGACGGTCCGCGTCGTCGGTGTCGGGGATGTCCAGCGGCGACACCTCCCAGCGGGCCTCGCCGCGCAGCCGCAGCGGCTCCCGTCCGGTGGCCAGCACGCGCAGGCCGGGGGCCGCCGCCAGCAGCGCGCCGACCAGGCCCGCCACGGGCTCGACGACGTGCTCGCAGTTGTCGAGCACCAGCAGCGTCCGCCGGTCCCTGAGGGCCGTGGCCAGGCGCCCGGCCGCCGGTTCCGGACCGCCCGGGGCGTCCGGGATGGACAGCGCCGACAGCACGATCTCGGCGGGGTCGCCCTTCCCGTCCCAGGTGGTCAGGTCGACCAGCCAGACGCCGTCCGGGTACGCCTCCCCGGCCAGGGCGCGGGCGACCGCGAGGGCCACGCTGGTCTTGCCCACCCCGCCCGGCCCGGTGAGCGTCACCAGCCGCCCGGCCGCCAGCAGCTCCCGCACCCGCCGGACGGCGTGGTCGCGTCCGATCAGCTCGGTCACCGGGGCGGGCAGGTTGGTGGAGGGCTTCACCGGTCGCGGGGCCGGCTCGGGCGCGTCCTCGGACGGGTCACCGGACAGGATGGCCTGGTGCAGCCGGACGAGCCCGGGGCCCGGGTCCAGCCCCAGCTCGTCGGCGAGCCGGCGGCGCAGTTCGTGGAAGGCGTCCAGCGCCTCGCTGGTGCGGCCGGCCCGGTGGAGGGCGCGCATGTGGGCCGCGCGCAGCCGCTCCCGGTACGGGTGGCGGCCCACGTGCTCGCCGAGCTCACCGGCCAACTCGCGATGCTCGCCCAGTTCCAGCCGGGCTTCGGCGTACGCCTCCAGCGCGGCGAGCCGCCGCTCCTCCCAGCGGGTCACCGCCGGCCGGGCGAACTCCTCATCGGCGAAGTCGGCCAGGGCGGGGCCCCGCCACAAGGACAGCGCCTCGGCCAGAAGCCCTGCCCGGATCCGCGGGTCGTCCGCTGCCTGCGCCTGCTCTGCCAGGGCGGCGAACCGTGCCGCGTCCACCGCGTCCGGCCCGGCCCGCAGCGCGTACCCGGGGGCCTGGGACGCGACCAGGTCCCTGCCGCCCTCCTCGGCGATGGCCAGGGCCCGGCGTAACTGCGACACCCGTACGTGCAGCGCGGCGGTGGGATCGGCAGGGGCCGCCGCGCCCCACAGGTCGTCGACCAGCCGGTCGGCGGACACCGGACGCCCTTCGTGGACGAGCAGGTCGGCCAGCAGCGCCCGCACCTTGCGCCCGGGTATCGTGACCGCCCGGCCGTCGTCGGCCCAGACGGCCAGCGGCCCCAGTACGCCGAATCTCACCCGTCCAGGCTATGACCGGCGCGGAGTGACCAGGCCCGACTCGTAGGCCAGGACCACGAGCTGCGCGCGGTCCCTGGCGCCCAGCTTGGTCATGGCCCTGCTGACATGCGTCTTCGCGGTGGTCACACTGATCACCATCTGGGCGGCGATCTCGTCGTTGGACAACCCGCGGGCCACCAGCGCCATGACCTCGCGCTCCCGGTTGGTCAGCACGTCCAGCCCCACGGGCGCGGGCTCGGGACGGCGGGTCACGTACTCGCTGATCAGGCGCCGGGTGATCGCGGGAGACAGCAGCGCGTCGCCGCGGGCCGCGACCCGCACGCCCTGGAGCAGGTCGGCGGGCTCGGTGTCCTTGACCATGAAGCCGCAGGCGCCGGCGCGCAGCGCGTTGAAGACGTACTCGTCGAGGCCGAAGTTGGTGAGGATGACGACGTGCACCCCGCTCAGCCGCTCGTCGGCGACGATCAGCCGGGTCGCCTCGATGCCGTCCATCACCGGCATCTGGATGTCGACCAGGGCGACGTCGGGGCGGTGCTCGCGGGCGAGCGCGACGGCCTGCTCCCCGTTGGCGGCCTCGGCCACGACCTCGATGTCGTCCTCGATCTCCAGCAGGGCCCGGAACCCGCCGCGGATGAGCGCCTGGTCGTCGGCGAGCAGGACGCGGATCATGCCGGTTCCTGCTCGCGGACGGCCGGGAGCGCCTCAAGGGGCAGTTCGGCGCGGACGGTGAAGCCGCCTTCGGGACGGGGCTCCGCCCGCAGCCTCCCGCCGAGCTCCGCGACGCGCTCGCGCATGCCGAGCAGGCCGGTCCCGGGCACGGGCGGCGCGTCGGGGTCGGCCGTGCCGTCGTCGTCGACCTGCACGATCAGATCCCGGTCCGCGTAGTCGATGCGGACCGCGGCGGCCGCCCCACCGGCGTGCCTGGAGACGTTGGTGAGCGACTCCTGGACGATCCGGTAGGCCGCCCGGTCCACCTCGGCGGGCAGCGGCCGCCGCATGCCGCGGATCGTCACCTCGACCGGCAGCCCGGCCGAGCGGGCCCGCTCCACCAGGTCGTCCAGCCGGTCCAGCCCGCTGGCCGCCGCCTCGGCGTCGGGACGGCCGGCGTCGCGCAGCACCTCCAGGGTGGCGCGCAGCTCGCGGGTGGCGTCGCCGCTGGCCTCCTGGATGGCCAGGAGCGCGGGCGGCACCTCCTCGCCCCGCTTGCGCGCCAGGTGGACGGCCACCCCGGCCTGGACCTTGATGACCGAGATGCTGTGGGTCAGCGAGTCGTGCAGTTCCCTGGCGATGCGCAGCCGCTCCTCGCTGGCACGGCGGCGGGACGCCTCCTCACGGGTGCGTTCGGCCTCGGCGGCCCGCCGCTCGGCCTCCTCCAGGTACGCCTGCCGGTGCCGGGTCACCGTCCCCGCCACGCCGGCCGCCACGAACCAGCCGATGAGCAGGGTGGTGTCCTGGAGATCCCGCACGGACCCGTCGATGTCGGGCAGGTTCAGCGCCAGGTCCGTACCCAGGTAGACCGCGCTCGCCAGCGCCGCGGCGACCCGGTGGCCGGCCCTGGCGGCGGCGAACACCGACACCATCACGGGATAGGCGGCCGCCGGACCCGGCTCGACGCGCACCGCGAGCACCAGCATGCAGGCCGTGCTGACGGCCAGCGCCACCAGGGGGCCACGCCGCCAGGCCGCGAGCGCGAGCGAGCCGGCGAGGACCGCCGCGTAGTCCGGCACCCCGGCGTCCCGGGTGCCGATCGACACGATGAACGACAGCAGGACGGCCATCGCCACGGCGAGGAGGCCATCCTCGGCGAGCGGCCGCCACCGGTCCCTGAAGCTCATCCATGCAGGGTAGAAGGTCAACGCGCCACAAGCCTCTACGGAGGGTCGTAAATCTCGGCTACTCCCCGCGTAGTACGCGGGCCGCCCCGTACTCCCAGCCTGATAGGCCAAGGAGTCTTCCCGGGCATGACGACCGCGGACCCGGCCGGCCACCACCATGTCCGGCATGAACGCGATCAGAGTGGAGTCGAGTGGCGGAGGCTCGGTCCGCGCGGGAGCGGCCCGTGAGCCGCGTGCCAGGCCGGGGCTGACCCTCGCCGCGGTGGCCGTCGTGCAGTTCATGGTGTCCCTGGACCTGTCGGTGGTGAACGTCGGGCTCCCGCGGATCGCCGCCGGCCTCGGCTTCGGCGCCGTGGGCCTGACCTGGGTGATCCACGCCTACGCCCTCACCTTCGGCGGGCTGCTCCTGCTGGGCGGCAAGGCCGCCGACCGGTACGGCCGCAAGCGGGTGCTGCTGTCCGGGCTCCTGCTGTTCGGCCTCGCCTCCCTGGCGGGCGGCTTCGCCCAGGAACCCGGCCACCTGGTCGCCGCCCGCGCCGCGCAGGGCATCGGGGCGGCCGCGCTGGCTCCGGCCGCGCTGGCGTTGCTCGCCACCACGTTCCCCGAAGGCAAAGCCCGTGTCCGCGCGTTCGGGGTGTGGAGCGCGATGAACGCCGCCGGGGGCGCCCTGGGCGTCCTGATCGGCGGCGTGCTCACCGAGTACGCGGGCTGGCGCTGGGTGATGTTCGTGAACGTGCCGATGGCCGCCGGGGCGCTGCTCATGGCCTGGCGCGGCGTCGCCGCCGCCCCGCCCCCGGCGCGCGGCGGCCGTCCGGACGTGGTCGGCGCCGTGCTGGCCACGGCGGGCATGACCCTGCTGGTGTTCGGCATCGTCCGGACCGACCAGTACGGGTGGTCCTCGCCGGTCACGCTGGTGACCCTGGCGGTCGCCGCCGCGCTGCTGGCCGCGTTCGTGCACGTCGAGCGGACCACCGCTCGTGAGCCGCTGGTCCGGCTCGGCCTGTTCGCCAACCGCTCGGTCACCGGCGCCAACGCCTACAACCTGCTGCTCGGCGCCGCGATGGCGTCGTCCTTCTACTTCATGTCCCTCTACCTGCAACGCGTGCTCGGGACCGGGCCGGCCATGACCGGGCTCATGTTCCTGCCCCTCGCCCTCGCGGTCGTCGTGGGCTCCGTGCTCGCCATCCGGCTCGGCTACCGTCTCGCGCCCAGGACCCTCCTGGCCGCGGGCGGGTCCCTGACCGCGGCCGCGTTCGCCTGGTTCGGGCTGATCAGCACCGACGGCGACTATGCCACCGACGTCCTCATCCCCTCGATCGTCCTGGGCGTCGGCTTCGGCCTGTGCCTGGGTCCGCTGGTCAACACCGCCACCAGCGGCGTCGCGGCCCACGAGAGCGGCACCGCCTCAGGTCTGCTCAACAGCTCGCGCCAGATCGGCGCCTCGCTGGGGCTCGCCGCCCTGGGCACCGCCGCCCAGCACCGCACCGGCCCCACCGTCACCCTTGAAAGCCTCAACGACGGCTACGCGTTCGGCCTGGCCCTGGGCGCCGTGCTCCTGGCCGCCGCCGTCCTTGTCGCCCTCACCGTCCTGAGGGCAGAGCGATGAGCGTCGCCGCCAGTGGTTCTCAGTCGGGGCAGGACATGGCGGGCCTGCTGCGCCCTCACCTCCATACGTTCACCGCCGTGGTGGTCCTCCAGATCATCGGCGCCGTCGCGGGCCTGGCGCCGCTGCTGGCCGTCGTCGAGCTCGGCCGCACGCTGCTGGCGCCCGGCCCGGTCGACGAGGGCCGTGTCTGGCTCACCGTGATCGCCGGAGCGGCCGGGCTGTTCGCCCGGCTGCTGTTCACGTCCGCGTCGTCCGGGATCGGGCATCTGCTCGACGACCGGGTGCAGCTGTCGTTCCGCCGGCGGCTGGCCGAGCGGCTGGGACGCGTCCCGCTCGGCTGGCTCTCCCGGCGCCGCACGGGTGAGCTGGCCAAGGTCGTCGGGGAGGACGTGAGCGCCGTGCACCCGTTCATCGCCCACACGCCCTCCGAGCTCATCTCCGCCTTCGTGGTGCCGCTGGTGTCGCTGGTCTACCTGTTCACCGTCGACTGGCGGCTCACGTTGATCACGCTGATCCCGGTGGCGCTGGCGGTCGCGCTGGTCCCCTTGATGATGACCCCGGCCCGGCTGCGCGAGCAGAAGGAGTTCGACGCGGGCATGGAACGGATCGCCAGCGCGGCCGTGGAGTTCGTCCAGGGCATCGCGGTGGTCAAGGCGTTCGGCGGCGGCGAGCGCGCGCACCGCCGGTTCCGCCAGGCCGTGGACTCCTTCGTCACCAGCTTCTACCGGATGGTGCGCGGCCTCGCCGGGATCGCCGCCGGGATGCAGGTGGTGCTGTCACCGCCGTTCGTGCTGCTGGTCGTCCTGATCGGCGGCGCCGTCCTGATCACCGAGGGCGGCCTGCCCGCGGCCGACCTGCTGCCGTTCCTGCTGCTGGGACTGGGCCTGACCGCGCCGGTGGAGGCCCTCGGCCACGGGTTCGACGACATGCAGGCGGCGCGGCGCGCGGTCGGCCGGATCCGCGACGTGCTCGACGTGCGCCCGCTGCCCGAGCCCGCACGCCCGCTCACCCCACAGGGCCACCGGGTGGAGCTGCGCGGCGTCCGGTTCGGCTACCAGGCCGATCAGGAGGTGCTGCGCGGCATCGACCTGGTGCTCGAACCGGGGACGGTCACCGCGGTCGTCGGCCCGTCGGGAAGCGGGAAGTCCACGCTGGTCCAGCTCCTGCCCCGCTTCTTCGACCCGACCTGCGGCTCGGTCACCCTCGGCGGCGTCGACCTGCGCGAACTCGACAGCGCCGCGCTCTACCGCACGGTCTCCTTCGTCTTCCAGGACGTCCGCCTGCTGCGCGCGTCCGTCGCGGACAACATCGCCCTGGCGGTACCGCGGGCCGGCCTCGACGAGGTGGTACGCGCCGCCAAGCTGGCCAACGTCCACGAGCGGATCCTGGAACTGCCGCGCGGCTACGACACGGTGATCGGCGACGAGGCCGGGCTGTCGGGCGGCGAGGCGCAGCGGATCGCGATCGCACGCGCGCTGCTCGCCGACACGCCCGTCCTCGTCCTGGACGAGGCGACCGCGTTCGCCGACCCGCTCACCGAGCAGGCGGTGCGCCGCGCCCTCACCTCGCTGGGCGGCGACCGGACGGTCCTGGTCATCGCCCACCGCCTGGAGACCATCGCCGACGCCGACACCGTCGTGGTGCTGGAGGACGGGGCGATCGCCGAGCGCGGCACGCCCGCCGAACTGCTGGCACGCAACGGCAAGTTCGCCGAGTTCTGGCGGACCCACCGGACGGCGATCGGCGCCGAGGCCGAGACCCGCGGTGGCGTACTGGGAGGAGACCCGTACCGATGATCCCCATGCTGCTGCGCGTACTGGGCCACCGGTACGCACCGCCCGTGCGCCGCACCGTGGCCCTGATGACGGTGACCGCGGTGGCGGAGGGCCTGTCGTACGCGCTGCTGGTCCCCGTGCTGCGGGCGCTGTTCGGCGGCACGCCGCAGGACGCCTGGCCGTGGCTGATCGCGTTCGGCGCCGCCGTCGCGGTCTACGGGATGCTGCGCTATGTCGCCGACCTGTCCGGTTTCCGCGCCGGGACCACGCTGCTGGACGGCATGTACCACCGGCTGGGCGACCACCTGGCCCGGCTGCCCGTCGGCTGGTACGGCGCGGGCCGTGTGGGGGAGGTGTCCGTCCTGGCCGGCAGGGGCGTGCTGGAGGCGATGAGCGTGATCGCGCACCTGCTGGGCCCGCTCATCTCCGCGTCCGTGACGCCGCTGACGATCGTCGCCGTGATGCTCGCGTTCAACTGGCAGATGGGCCTGGCCGCGCTGGCCGCGGCCCCGGCCGTGGCGGTGATCCAGGTCTGGACGGGACGGGCGATGGCCGCCGCCGACGTCGACCGCGCGGCGCGTGACCACGAGGCCACCGGGCGGGTCATCGAGTACCTGCAAGCCCAGCCCGTGCTGCGCGCCGGCGGCCGGACCGGCGAACGTTTCCGGCTGCTCGACGACTCGCTGAGCGAACTGCGGCGCGCGTCCCGCCGTACCACGCTGTCGGCCCTTCCCGGCGTGCTGGGCCTGACGCTGACCGTGCAGGCGATGTTCACCGTGCTGCTGGTCTTGGGCGCGTACCTCGCGCTCGGCGGGGGCATCGGCGCGGCGGAGGTCCTGTCGATCCTGGTGCTGGCCGCCCGCTGCGCCGATCCGCTGCTGTCCCTGGCCGAGCTCGGCGGCAGGGTCCGCGCCGCGCGCAACGAGCTGACCAGGCTCGAGGCGGTGCTGAACACCGAGCCGTTGCCGGAGCCCGCCGCACCCGTCCGGCCGGCCGGGCATGACCTGGAGTTCGACTCGGTCACCTTCCGGCACGGCGACCGCACCGTGGTCGGCGGCCTGTCGATCTCGGTGCCGCAGGGGCAGCGGCTCGCCGTGGTCGGGCCGTCCGGCGCGGGCAAGACCACCTTGCTGCAACTCCTCGCCCGGTTCTACGACGTGGACGCGGGTGCGGTGCGCGTGGGCGGCGTGGACGTACGCGACATCAGCACCGAGGTGCTGATGGACCGGATCGCCATCGTCTTCCAGGACGTCTACCTCTTCGACGGGACCCTTGAGGAGAACGTGCGCCTGGGCCGTCCCGGCGCGACCGAGGCCGAGGTGCGGGCGGCGGCGACCGCGGCGCGGCTGGACGAGGTGATCGAACGGCTGCCCGGCGGATGGGCGGCCCACGTCGGGGAGGGCGGCGCGCTGCTGTCGGGCGGTGAGCGCCAGCGCGTCTCCATCGCGCGGGCGCTGCTGAAGGACGCGCCCATCGTGCTGCTCGACGAGGTGACCTCCGCCCTGGACCCGGTGAACGAGGCCGCCGTCCACGAGGGCATCGACCGGCTGATGGCGGGCCGGACGGTGGTGATGGTCGCGCACCGGATGCGCACCGTCCAGCGCGCCGACCGCGTCGCCTTCCTGGACGCCGGCCGGATCCTGGAGGAGGGCACCCACGATGAGCTGCTGCGCCGCGGCGGCCGCTACGCCGCCTTCTGGGAGGCGGGCGGCGCGCCTTCCCGGCCTTCACCACCGCCGGCCGGTGCCTCGTCGGCGACACGATGACCTCCCTGCGGCGACGCCTCACGCAGCGACGTCATCGGTGCGTCCGGCGGTCAGGGGGATGCGAGCAGGGGCTCGGAGTCCCCGGCGGTGCCGTCCTCCTCGACGGGCCGGTGCCCGGGGCTCGGCGTGTTCATCAGGACGGCGATGATCAGCGCGCCGGCCAAAATGATCCCCGCGGCCCAGGCGCCGGCCGTCGCGAACCCCTCCACCACCGCCTGCCTGGCGACGGCCGGGTCCTGGCCGGAGGAGGCGTGCGAGGCCAGGTAGTCCACGGTCGCGCTGGTGGCGATGGTGTTGAGCAGCGCGGTGCCGATCGAGCCGCCGATCTGCTGCGCGGTGTTGACGCCGGCCGAGGCCACGCCCGCGTCGCCCTGGTCGACGCCGTGGGTGGCGTAGTTGAGGCTCACCGGCATGATCAGGCCCGCGCCGAAGCCGATCATGAGCTGCGTGACCAGCACGCCCCCGGCGTACGAGGTGTCCGCCTCCAGCGTGGCCATCCACAGCATGCCGCAGGAGCCGATGAGCAGGCCGGGCACGATCAGGGCCCGCGGCGGCACCCTGGGCAGCAGCCGGGCGCTGAGCCCGCCGGCCGAGACCAGGACCGCCGCGGCCATCGGGAGGAAGGCCACACCCGCCTTGACCGGCGAGTATCCCTTGACGACCTGCATGTAGTACGTCATGAACAGGAACGCCCCGAACATCCCGACGACGGCCACGCCCACGGACAGGTAGGCACCGCCGCGGGTGCGGTCGGCGACCACGCGCAGCGGCAGCAGCGGCTGCCGCGTCCGGCTTTCGACCAGGGCGAACGCGGCGAGCAGCACGCCGCCGGCGGCCAGCAGCCCGATGACCGTCGCCGAGCCCCAGCCGTCGGACTCGGCCCTGCTGGTGGCGTACACGATCGCGACCAGCCCGCCGGTCACCAGCACCACCCCGGGGACGTCGAACCGCGCCTTGCCCGGACGCCGCGACTCGTCCAGCAGCGCGTACCCGCCGAACGCCGCGACCAAGGCGATCGGGATGTTGATGTACAGGCACCAGCGCCAGTCCAGGTAGTCGGTCAGCGCCCCGCTGACCAGCAGGCCGATCGCGCCGCCCGCGGCGGCGATGCCGCCCCAGATCCCGAACGCCTTGGCGCGCTCCCCGGGCTGGGTGAACGTCACGGTCAGCAGCGACAGCGCGGACGGCCCCAGCAGCGCGCCGAACGCACCCTGGAGGGCACGGGCGGCCAGCAGCATCCCGGGGCCGGACGCCGCGCCGCCGAGCGCCGACGCCGCGGCGAAGCCCACCAGCGCGATCAGGAAGGTCCGCTTGCGGCCGGTGTGGTCGGCGATCCGGCCGCCGAGCAGCAGCAGGCCGCCGAAGGCCAGCGTGTACGCGGTGATGATCCACTGCCGGTCGCCGTCGGAGATCCCCAGGTCCCGCTGGAGGGACGGCAGCGCGATGTTCACGACGGTGGCGTCCAGGATGATCATGAGCTGCGCCAGCCCGATGAAGAACAGCGCGGCCCAGCGGCGCGAAGAGGTCTCCGGAGCCCGCGCCTTGGTGGTTGCCATGGCTTCGTCCTCGCTCGTGGTGTGGCACGCCGCGCGGATCGAGCGCGCGGCGTCCTGACACACACAAGACGCGGCCGTTCCGGGCCGTGTGACGGGACGGCCGTGTGACAAGACCCACCGCCCGCCGATGTCATGAAGCACCCGCGACCGGCGTCCCGTCCTGAAGGCCGGTCACCCGGTGGACGCCGAACCGCGCATCCTGATCTTGATTTGGCCCTCGCCGTGGCGCGCGACCTCCCGCAGGCCGAGCCGCCGGTAGAGGGCGTACGCGCGGTGGTTGACCGCCAGCACGTCCAGGACCAGGTCCTGGCCTTGCCGGCCCGCCTGACGCAGCAGCTCGGTGATGAGGCGGGTGCCGATGCCGCGCCCCTGGTGGTCGGGGTGGATCTCGATCCGCCCGAGGTAGATCTCGGCCGGGCGGTGCTCGACGCTGAGCATCCCGGCGTCGGCCCCGTCGACGGTGATGATCTGCCAGTTGCCGGGCTCGAAGGCGCGCGAGTGGTAGCCGCGCTGGTCCTGCTCGTTCCACCCCCAGACCGCGGCGACGTAGTCGCCCATGGCCGCCTTGTGCAACTGGAAGCAGAACTCGCTGTCAGCGGGTGTGGCGGGACGTAGCCCGACGACGCTCACGCGACCTCCTCGACATTGCGGCGAACGCGACCCCCATCACACCAAGCCGCGCCTCACCGACGGTGGCCGACCTGGACGGGCAGTCCACGCACCGCAACGACAGCAGAGGCGGCCTGGTCCGGCGGAGGATCCAGGGCAGCACCATATGAGGTTGTGAGGACATGGGCTCTCAAGACCTGACACGAGGCCGATTGCGCGTGGCGGAGCGGTCTTTCCGCGTCAGCCCCGTCCGAGGACGCAGAACTCGTTGCCCTCCGGGTCCGCGAGGACCGTCCAGGGCACGTCGCCCTGGCCGATGTCGGCGTCGGTGGCACCGAGATCCCGCAGCCGGGCCACCTCCGCCTGGTGATCGTCGCCGGGGTACGGCAGCACGTCGAGATGGCCACGCGTCCACACGGTCGGCGCCGTACGGAAGAACTCCAGGTACGGCCCGACCCCCTGGGACGAGCGCAGCACCGCGTGATCGTCGGTCGCCTCGTACGGCTTCCAGCCGATCGCCTCGCCCCAGAACCGCGCCATGGCCCGCGGATCCGCGCAGCCGACCACGACCCTGGCGATCGGTCCGGTGTCCCGGTAGATCTCCCGGGGCTCCAACACGCAGAACACGTTGCCCTCGGGGTCGGCCAGGACCGTCCATGGGACGTCGCCCTGGCCCACATCGGCGGGCGTCGCACCGAGTTCCTTCAGGCGCGCGACCAGCTCCGCCTGATGGGCCGTGGAGGTGGTGGCGAGATCGAGGTGCACGCGGTACCTCACCGTCTCCGGATCCGGGACGGTGACGACGTCGACACAGACGGCGGTGGGGTCCGGCCAGGTGAAACCCACGGGCTCGATGTTGGTCACACCGGGTCCCTCACTGGAGACGCCCCAGCCGAGCGCCTCCGCCCAGAACCGGCCGAGCGCTGCGTCATCGCGCGCCTTGAAGTTCACCTGAACGAGTCGCAGTCCCACGCCGCCCAACCTTACGTCCGCGCGCCAGTGCGGTCGCCGCGACCACGGACGTGCACGATCTGGTCGTCGGGTCGGAAGGCGGCGGTCCATGTGCCGGTCATGGGTTCATTGCTCCTGGGCGCGCAGCAGGCGGCGGGTGAGGTCGTCAAGGCGGGCGGCGTCGCCGGGGGCGAACGACGGGTTGTCCAGGCTTATCCGGTCGGTCAGGAGGAAGGCGCTGAGCGGTTCGGCGGGTGGGGCGTCGATGCGGGCGGTGATCGGTTTGATGCCGTCCTCGACGGGGGTGCCGTGCCTCTTGAGCGCCGCGACGTGGGCCGCGGTGGCCGCGTCGTACTCGCCGGCGAAGCTGGTCGAGACGGGACCGGGGTTGATCAGTACGTAGCGGGTGGGGCCGGCGGCGTGCTGGGCGGCGAAGGCGACGCCCAGCAGGTTGTTGGCACGGCCTGCCTGCATCTGGGCGGCGACGCCGTCGTAGCCGCGTTCGAGCATGAGGTCGTTCCAGTGGATGCGGCCGACGGGGGCGCCGGGCACGGGCCCGGACACGTTGACGATGACCCGCGGGCGATCCAGGCCGTGGCTGAGCAGGAACCGGCTGAGGTATTCCAGCGCGAAGGTGCCTTCCAAGCCTTCGGCTGTGACGAACCGGGTGGAGCGGAAATACCGGGCGCACAGCACCAGCGCGTGCACGGCGGGGTAGCGGTCGTTGATCTCCTCGATGACGCGCCGGTTCTCGGCGACCAGGCTCAGGTCGGCCCGGATGAAGTGGGCTTCGGGAAGGGTGGCGGCCTTGGCGGGGTCACGGCCGACGATGACGACGGTGGCGCCGCGGTCGAGGTAGCCGCGGGCCAGGGCGCGGCCCATCCCGTCGGTGCCTCCGGTGATCACGATCGTGGTCATGACGATGCCTTTCCGGACAGGGCGGGTTCTTCGCGGGCGGCCGGGGCTACGGGGCGGCCGGGCAGCAGCGGGATGGCGGCCAGCACGATGGTCAGCATCGCGACGACAAGCCAGAACACGCCGTGGAAGCCGGAGGTCGGGTCGCCGGAGGTCTGCAGGATGAGGGTGACCAGGGCGATGCCGAGGGCCGCGCCGAGCTGGTTGAGGACGTAGAGCACCGAGCTGCCCTGCGCCACCATGGGGGCGGGCAGTGTGCGGTACAGCGAGCCCATGGTGGGCGCGCTGAAGCAGCCCATTCCCAGACCGATGGTCAGGGCCGCAAGGACCGGCACCGCCTCGGGGGTGTCGGCTCCGACGAAGGTGAAGGCCAACGCGCTCAGCAAGGCCGACATCGCGCCGCCGCAGGCCAGGCCGCGTGTGCCGACTCGGTCCGACAGCCGTCCGGCCAGCGGCATGGCGATGGCGCCGCCGAGGCCGGCGGGGGCCATCAGGAGCCCGGCGGCGAGCACGCCGTGTCCGTGGGCTTGCTGGTAGTACAGCGGGAGCACGAACAGGGTGGCGAAGTTGGCCAGACCGCCCAGGCCCATGATGGTGACGCTGGCGGTGAAGCCGCGGCTGGCGAACAGCCGCAGATCGATCAGGGGCGGGACGCGCCGGGGGCGGCGGGCATGGACGCAATAGGCGATCAGCAGCACGACGCCCGCGGCCAGCGGGGACAACGCCTGCCAGGCGGTGAACGCGGCGTGCTCGGCCGCCTGCGACAGGGCCAGGACCAGCGCGGCGGAACCGGGGCCGAGCAGGGCCAGGCCGAGGACGTCGAGGCGCTGCCGGTGCGTTCGCGGGTCGGCCGGGGGATCGCCCGGGATCATGCGCAGCGCGAGCACATACGCGAGGGCACCCAGGGGCACGCTGAGCAGGAACATCCAGCGCCATGACATGGCGTTCAAGACGGCGCCGCCGGCCATCGGGCCGAGGACGGGGCCAAGGGACAGTACGACACCCATCAGGCCCATGACGCGTCCGGCGCGTCGGGGACCGGCCGCGCGGGCCAGCAGGATCAGCACGAGCGGGTCGAGGATCCCGGCGCCGACGCCCTGGAGGCTGCGGAAGGCGATGAGGCTTCCGACGTTCCAGGCCAACCCTGCGGCGAGCGCGCCCCCTGTGAACACCGTCAGGCCGATCAGCCACAGCCGTTTGCCGCCGTACCGGTCAACGGCCCAGGTGGTGAACGGGATGGTGGTGGTGACGGCGAGGAGGAACCCGGTGGAGGCCCACCCGACGGTGCTCAGGGAAGTGTGGAAGGCGGCGGCCAGCGTGTCGGTGGCGACCGCGGCCATCGAGCTGTTGAGGATGCCCAGCAACCCGCCGAGCAGCACCACGCCGATCGTCGCCAGCAGCCGGGGGTCAAGGCGGTCATCTGGAGTTGAACCCATGGGTTCAAATTATTGGCCTTCTAAGACCGTCCGCAAGACGCCGGTTCACCGAACTGGACCCGCCAGTACAATCGAGTCCGTGACCATCACGCGCGGGCAGGCCGATCGGCGGAGGGCGATCCTGGAGGGCGCGTTCACCGTGTTCGCTCGCCGCGGCTACGCCCAGGCGTGTGTCAAGGAGGTCGCCGCCGAGGCCGGGGTGGCCAAGCCCACCGTCTACAACCACCTCAACGACAAGGCGACGCTGTTTCGGCAGGCCGTGCAGGCCGCGGCCCAAACCGTGCTGGACGAGCGGCTCGCCGCGCTCGAACCGCTCAAAGAACCCGGCGACCTGCACGCCACCCTGGACGACGTCGGCCACCGACTGCTGGAACTGCACGCCGACGACCGCTCATGCGCGCTGCGGCGGCTGCTCTACGCGGAGATCACCCAGTTCCCCGACCTCATCGACATCGTCCTTGAGTACGGCCCGCACCGTCTCACCCAGGCTCTCGCCGACCGGCTGGCGCGCCTCACCCTTGCCGGCCGCCTGAGCGCCAACGACCCCGACCGGGCGGCCGAACAGTTCATCGCCCTGCTCACCGGGCCCCTGGAGGCACGCTCCCGGATGGGCACCCGCCAGATCGACGACGCCGAGTTGCGCGAGATCGCCCGCAGCGCCGTCCGCACCTTCCTGGCGACCTTCGGCACCGCCGACGGCTAGACACCGCCGATCAGACCCTTCGCCACGCAGATCGGGCATAGCCACTCACCTGACGACGTCCTCAACGCCGACCGGCTGACCCGGAACCCGAGCCGGGGGACGATCGCGGCACCAGCAAGCCCGGACCCGGCCAAAGCCGAACACACGGCCGAGCGGTCAGGCCCACAGCAGACCCGCCCACCCGGCCGGCGGTCCGGGCGGACCGAAGCCACATGATCAACCACGCTCTCCGTCTTCTGGCCATCCCCCCGACCGCACGCGAAGCCTTCCTCGAACGCGTCCTCACACCCGTCGCCAGCCCGCCCTGAGCTGGCGACGACGACCCCGGACTCGCGGAAGCGCCGATCCAGCGGACGGAAACCCGCCAAGTACCCCTGTGGCCGGCAGCCCTGCTCTCACAGCGCCCTGGGAGTGGAGCGGGATGTCGTACCGGACCACCGGGTGAGGGCGAGCGGAAGGTGACGGCCGGGCCGGGTCCGCAGGCTCGACCGGGCATCGCGCCGCAGCCAGCGTATAACCACGATTATGCGCTAGCCCTCATTCCCTTCCCAAGAAATCTGATCACCGGATTACATTCCTTGAAACAAGAATCATGAGAGCATGAGGTCATGATCGACGCGGTGGAAGGCGCACAGGAGTCCAGCGGAGGGCGGCGGGTGCCGCCCGGGGCGGATCCGGCGGCACCGTGGGGACGGTGTAAGTACTGCGACACGCCGCTACCACGGCCGCCCAAGACGCGTGGCCGGCGGCCGGAGTACTGCCCGCCCGAGCTGGACGACCAGCAGCGGGTGATCAAGGACTGCCAAGCCGAGGCGCATGCCGCCAACCGCAGCCCGGCCGCCGCCGCGGTGGCCGAGCCGCTGGCCGCGCTGCGCTCGGTGCTGACCGGGATGGCCGCCGCCGCCCGCGACCGCGCCGCCCGCGAGAGCGAGGCGGCCGACCGCCTTCAGGAGATCATCGACACGGTCGTCGAGCGCAACGGCGTGCTGGAACGGCAGGCCGCCGAGGCGACGGCGCGGGCACGGGAGGCCGAGGCGGCGCGGCGCACCGCCGAGCAGGGCGAGGACGCCGCCCGTGCCGCCGCCGACGCCGCCGACCGGGCACGTGCCCAGGCCGAAGAACGAGCCCTGGCCGCCGAGGAGATCGCCCGCGCCGCCCAGGCCGCCGCCGACGCCGCACGCCAGACCGCCCGCGCCGAGGCCGAGGCCCGCCAGGCCGCCGAGTCCGCCGCGCAGACCGCCACCGCTGCAGCGCAGCACACCCAGGAACAACTGGACCGGACCGACCAACGGCTGCGCGCCTGCGAACAGGACCTCCAACGCACCCGGCAGGACCTGGCCCAAGCCCGGGACGCGCACGCGGCCACCCGCTCCCAACTCGACCAGCAGACCGGCGAGGCCGCCGCCCTACGCGCGCGCCTGGACGACCTGGCGGCACAACTGACCGGCGCCCGGGACGAGATGACCACCCTGCGCGCGGCACTGACCGAAGCCGAGCACACCGCCCGTGCCGCCACCGAACGTGCCGAGCAGGCCGAAGCACAGGCCAAGCGTGACCGCGACGCCGCCGCCGCAATCCGCCGGGAACGCGACGCCGCCCGCGAAGCCCACCTCACCGAGACCGCCACGCTGAACGCCCGGCTCTCCGCACTCACCGCCGAACGCGACGCCGCCCGCGAGTCCGCCGCGGCCCACCTGGAACGCGCCGTCCGAGCCGAAACCCTCGCCACCGCGACCAACAGTGATCAGCCCACGCAAACCTGAAGCCGCCGTGCGCCGCCACGCCCGATCGTGATGGACGGTCGCGGCGGCCCATCAGGCACGGCCCGGCCCCGGCTCCGGTTCGGGGAAGGCGGTCGACGTGCGGCAGGGGGAGTGCGCCAGCCCGGCCGATGGCTGTGCGCGGGCCGAGCAGGCTCAGCAGGCTCCCCAGGACGCCCTAAAGGGCGATCACAAGCGCGGTGGCGGCCTTGGTGGTCACCGTCCAGGCGGTCAGCGTGCGGCGTCGGCACGACGCTCCGGCTATGGAAGGTGCGCTGAGCGACTCCAACCACCGCACGTGAAGATGGCCACGCCTGCCTCCTGGTCCCGGTCCATCGGCCGACCGGGTCACCCGCTGGCCAGGATTTCGCCGTCGAGGCCGAACGCCACTCCGTAGGCCGTTTTGAAAGTCTCGTCTTCCTCGAGTGTGGCGGTCGCACGTCCGGTGGCCACGTCCCAGAGCCTGATGTCGTCACCCCAGTCGCTGGCGCCGGTGGGCGCCGTGCCGGGGGGATCAGGGGTGGCGGGGCGTGGCGAGCGCGAACCACGTCCCGGCCGCCGTGCACACAAGCGCTGCCAGCAGCAGTGCGGTCGCCGGGCCGGTCACCGCGCCCAGGCTGACGACGGCGCCCATGGAGGCGACTCCGAGGGTGGCGCCGGCCTGGCGGACGGCGTTGAGCAGACCTGCGCCCGCGCCCGCGGCCCCGGCCGGTGCGGCGCTGATGAGCGCCGAGACCAGGGCGGGCAGCACGAACGACACGCCCAGACCGCAGGCGAGCAGCCCGCAGGCCAGCCAGGCGTATCCGGCGCGCGCCCAGATCATCGCGCCGAGCGCGGCTCCGCCGGCGGCCAGCAGTGCCATCCCGGTCAGGATGGGGGGCCTTGAGCCGAACCGGGCGGTGAGGCGACCGACCAGCGGCGGGTTGAGGACGAACGGCAGGGTCAGCGGCAGGAACGCCAGTCCGGTGGCGGCGGCGCCCAGGTGGCGGTCGGTCCGCAGCAGCAGCGGCAGCACGAACAGGCTGCCGTTGAGGGCGAAGTTCACCGCGGCGCCGGCCGCGAGCGCGGCCCGTACACCACGGGTGCGCAGCAGCGCGGGCTCCAGGACGGGAGCCGCGCTTCGCCGCTCCAAGGCCACGAACACCGAGGCCATCAGCGCCATGATCGCGGCGGAGGCGGCGGTGTGCGTCCAGGCCCGTGTGCCGGCCGCGACCAGGGTGTCGGTCAGCAGGGCCAGCGTCGCGCAGGCGGCCAGTTGCGCGGCCCAGTCGATCCGGCGATCACCGCGCGGGCATGTCACCGCCGCCCCCGCGGTCAACGCCAGGACCAGCACCGCGATCGGCACGTTGATCAGGAAGACGGCGCGCCACCCGGCCGCGTCGACCAGCGCGCCACCGGCGAGAGGGCCGACCGCGACCGCCGCGCCGCCGATGGCGGCCCAGGCCGCCACGGCACGGCTGCGCTCGGCCGGCCTCGGGTAGAGCCGCGCGATCATCGCCATCGACGCCGGGACGCAGGCCGCCCCGGCCGCGCCGAGCATCGCCCTCAGCGCGATGAGCAGTCCCAGCGTCGGGGCCAGCGCCGACAACGACCCGGCTCCGAAGACCAGCACGCCGACGCGGAAGACGCGGTGCGCGCCGTACCGGTCGGCGACCGCCCCGGCCGACAGCAGCAGCGCGCCGAACACCACCGTGTAGCCCGTGGTCGCCCACTGCAACCCGGCGGTGGAGGCGTGCAGCGAGAGCGCCAGGTCCGGCTCGGCCACCGAGAGCACGGTCATGTCCAGCAGCACCATGAAGTAGCCCAGCGCGATCCCCACCAGCGCCGGCGTCCGGCGGCCGGACGGCGCCAGGGCATGCTCCCGCGAGGGCGACGATTGTGCGAGTGTCATGCGCCCCACTTTCGGCGAGGCGGTTCCAGCCGCTCCACCGGCGGTTCCGCATGAACCATTCGGAATGTCCGAATGCCTCGGCCGGTTGGCACCGTACGTGGAACTACACCAGTTGCGGATCTTCGAGGCGGTCGTCGGCCATCGGACGGTGACCGACGCCGCCGTCGCGCTGGAGATGGCGCCTTCCAGCGTCTCGGCGCAGATCCGCGCCCTGGAGAGGTCACTGGGCGTGCCGCTGTTCGAGCGGACGGCCAAGGGCATGCGCCTGACCGACCAGGGCGAACGGCTGCGCGGCTGGTCGCGCCGCCTGCTGGACCAGGCCGAGCAGGCGCGCCGCGAGATCACCGGCCAGGCACAGCGGTTGCGGCTGGGCGCGCTGGAGACCCTCGCCGCCGTCCACGTCCCGCAGGTCCTGGCCCGGCTCTCCGGACGCCGGCCCGGCATCGAGGTCCAGGTGCTGCCCACCACGCGGCGCGACGACCTGCTCGCCGACGTGGCCGCCGGACGGCTGGAGGCCGCGCTGCTGCTGGACACCGGCGACGCCCTGGGCGAGCTGGGCTTCCCGGCCCCGCCCGAGCCGCTGACCTTCGCCGACATCGACACCGTCCCGCTCGCACTGGTCGCCGCCCCCGGCCACCGGCTGTGTGAGCGCCCGCACCTGTCTCCCGACGACCTGTCCGGTGAACGGCTGCTGGTCAACGGCCCCGGCTGCTCGTTCCATCTCGCGGCCGACAAGATCTTCGGCCCGGATGTGACGAGGGTCCCGGCCGGCGGTGTCCAGGTGATGCGGGCCTGGGCCGAGCAGGGTTTGGGGATCGCGCTGCTACCGCAGTTCGCGGTCTCGTCCGCGCTGCGCACCGCCGCCCTGGCCAAGCTCGACCTGGACGTGCCCGCGCTGAGTCTGCGGCTGGTCTGGCACGCCGACCGCGAAACCCTGCCAGGGCTCCGCGACCTCCTCTACGCCACCGCTGCGACGCCCGCGTGACGGCTCCCGGGAGCCACAGCGCCGACAGAAGGTGGCCGCCCTTTCACGTCTGGCGTTCCGGCCTGTCGAGGAGGGGGTTCGGATCGGTCAGGAATCGAGAAGCGGGGGTCGTGGAGGCGTGGCTAGCGTGACGGTCATGGCCGGCCGGACGGGGTGGCGGCATCGGTGACAACTCCGGCTACCCTGACGGGCAGCCCACGGGCGGCCGGACGAACCCGGCCGTCACCAGGGACGTTGGGCCGGATGCCGTTCCGCGCCACGGGCGGGGCGGAGGCTGGTCTGAGGCCGGTTCTGCGTGAACAGCGTGACTGGATGGAGAGATGATGAGCAGGGACACCGGAGCGGAGGAGTTGCCGGCGGCGCCGCACGCCGCCGACAGCCACGACTGGATCCGCGTGCACGGCGCCCGTGAGAACAACCTCAAGGACGTCAGCGTCGAGATCCCCAAGCGCCGGCTGACGGTGTTCACGGGCGTGTCGGGCTCGGGCAAGAGCTCCCTGGTCTTCGACACGATCGCGGCGGAGTCGCAGCGGCTGATCAACGAGACCTACAGCGCGTTCGTGCAGGGGTTCATGCCGACGCTGGCGCGGCCCGAGGTGGACGTGCTGGAGGGGCTGACCACCGCGATCATCGTGGACCAGGAGCGGATGGGGTCCGACCCGCGCTCCACGGTCGGCACCGCCACCGACGCCAACGCGATGCTGCGCATCTTGTTCAGCCGCCTGGGTGAGCCGCATATCGGCCCGCCGAGCGCGTACTCCTTCAACGTCCCCTCGGTACGGGCCAGCGGCGCGATCACCGTGGAGCGCGGGGCCAGCAAGACCGTGCGGGCGACCTTCAACCGTACCGGCGGGATGTGCCCGCGCTGCGAGGGCAGGGGCACGGTCACCGACTTCGACCTGACCCGGCTTTACGACGACTCCAAGTCGCTGGCCGAGGGCGCGCTGACCATTCCCGGGTACGGGGAGAAGGGCTGGAACGTCCGGCTGATCACCGAGTCGGGGTTCTTCGACCCCAAGAAGCCGATCCGCGACTACACCGAGGCCGAGCTGCACGACTTCCTCTACAAGGAGCCGACCAAGGTGAAGGTGGCGGGTGCCAACCTCACCTACGAGGGGCTGATCCCGCGGTTGCGCAAGTCGTTCCTGTCCAAGGACCGGGAGGCGATGCAGGCGCACATCCGGGCGTTCGTGGACAAGGCGGTGACCTTCACCGCCTGCCCCGACTGCGGCGGCACCCGGCTCAGCGAGGGCGCCCGCTCGTCGAAGATCAAGGGGATCAGCATCGCCGACGCGTGCGCGATGCAGATCAGCGACCTGGCCGAGTGGGTGCGGGGCCTGGACGAGCCGTCGGTCGCGCCGCTGCTGGCGGCGCTTCAGCACAGCCTGGACTCGTTCGTGGAGATCGGCCTGGGCTACCTGTCGCTGGAGCGGCCGTCGGGGACGCTGTCGGGCGGTGAGGCGCAGCGCGTCAAGATGGTCCGCCAGCTCGGCTCCTCGCTCACCGACGTCACCTACGTGTTCGACGAGCCGACCATCGGCCTGCATCCGCACGACATCCAGCGGATGAACGAGCTGCTGTTGCGGCTGCGGGACAAGGGCAACACGGTGCTGGTCGTGGAGCACAAGCCGGAGACGATCGCGATCGCCGACCATGTCGTCGACCTCGGCCCCGGCGCCGGCACGGCCGGTGGCTCGGTGTGCTTCGAGGGCACCCTGGAGGGCCTGCGGGCCAGCGGCACCCTGACCGGCCGCCATCTGGACGACCGGGCCTCCCTCAAGGAGACGGTGCGCACCCCCACCGGCGCGCTGCAGATCCGCGGCGCGAACACGCACAACCTCCAGGACGTGGACGTGGACATCCCGCTGGGGACGCTGGTCGTGGTCACCGGTGTGGCGGGCTCGGGGAAGAGCTCGCTGATGGCGTCGCTCCCGCCGGACGCGGGCGTGGTGTCGATCGACCAGGGCGCGATCCGGGGGTCCAGGCGCAGCAACCCGGCCACCTACACCGGGCTGCTGGAGCCGATCCGCAAGGCGTTCGCCAAGGCCAACGGGGTGAAGCCGGCGCTGTTCAGCGCCAACTCCGAGGGGGCCTGCCCCAACTGCAACGGCGCCGGGGTGATCTACACCGACCTGGCGATGATGGCGGGGGTCGCCTCCACCTGCGAGGAGTGCGAGGGCAGGCGGTTCCAGGCGTCGGTGCTGGAGTACCACCTGGGCGGGCGTGACATCAGCGAGGTGCTGGCGATGTCGGTGGCCGAGGCGGAGGAGTTCTTCGGCTCCGGCGAGGCCCGTACCCCGGCGGCGCACACCATCCTGAAGAGGCTCGACGATGTGGGGCTGGGCTATCTGAGCCTCGGGCAGCCGCTGACCACGCTGTCGGGCGGTGAGCGGCAGCGCCTGAAGCTGGCCACCCACATGGGCGCCAAGGGCGGGGTCTACGTCCTGGACGAGCCGACCACGGGCCTGCACCTGGCCGACATCCGGCAGTTGCTGGGGCTGCTCGACAAGCTCGTCGACTCCGGCAAGTCGGTGATCGTCATCGAGCACCACCAGGCGGTGATGGCGCACGCCGACTGGATCATCGATCTGGGTCCGGGGGCCGGTCACGACGGCGGGCGGATCGTCTTCGAGGGCACCCCGGCCGATCTGGTGGCGGCCCGTTCCACCCTGACCGGCCGGCATCTGGCCGAGTACGTCGCCTGACATCGCGGCGGGACGGGTTCTCACCGGGCCAGCCGGCGGGCGAGGCCGCGCAGCCGCTCGGTGATCTCCGCGGGGGCGTCGAGGGCGCAGGGGACGTCCAGGGCGGCGATCGCGGCGATGTACTGGGTGACCAGTTCCGCGGAGTCCGCGCTGATCCGGACGGCGCACTCGTCGGGGCCGATGTCCTGGACGTCCCCGGGCAGGTGCGCGAACAGGCGGCCGCGCAGGTCGTCGGCGGTCAGCCCGACGGTCATCCGCGCCGTGTACCGGTAGGACGCCTCGGCGAACGACCTGCGGAGGAACGTGGCGGGGTCCGGTGCGGGCAGGTCGCGGGGGGCGAAGCCGCGGCCGCTCGGCACCGGGCGTTCGATCCGGTCCACGCGGAAGGTGCGCCAGCCGGCGCGGTCGGGGTCATAGGCGACCAGGTACCAGTGTCCTTGCAGGCTGACCAGGTGGTGCGGCTCGACGCGGCGCGGGCTCGTGGCGCCCGCCCGGTCGTGGTAGTCGAAGGACAGGAGGCGCTGGTCGCGTCCGGCCGAGGCCAGCACGGCGAGCACGGCCGGGTCGATGCGGGGCGCGCCCCGGTAGGGGACGGACGCGGTGAGGTCTCCCAGCGCCGCGAGCCGGGGCCGCAGCCGTGCCGGCAGGACGCGTTCCAGCTTGGCCAGGGCGCGCCTGGAGCTGTCCTCGATGCCGCTGACGCTGCCGCCGGCCGCGGTGACCAGCCCGGCGGCGACGGCGATCGCCTCCTCGTCGTCCAGCAGCAGCGGCGGCAGGTCGCGGCCGGAGGTCAGCCGGTAGCCGCCGGTGGTGCCGGTGGTGCTCTCCACCGGGTAGTCCAGCGCGCGCAGCCGGTCGATGTCGCGGCGCACCGTCCGCACGGTGACGCCGAGGCGTTCGGCCAGCTCGGCGCCTCGCCAGTCGCGCCTGCTCTGGAGGAGGGACAGCAGGCGCAGCAGCCGTCCCGGCATGTCCTTGCGCGTCGAGGTCCCGGTCGATATCTCGGTCACGAATCCCACAGTGCCCTTCCTTGAGGACAAGCTACGTCCTCAACGGCACCTAGCGTGGGCGGCATGAGCGTGAAGCACGAACTCGCCGGCCGTACGGAGGGACCCGTGTACGTGCCGGGCGATGACGGATACGACGAGGAACGGACCGGCTTCCAACTGCTGGGCCCGCACCGCCCCGAGGTGATCGTCGGGGCGGCCGGCGTGGCGGACGTGCGCGCCGCCGTCGAGTACGCGGCCGCGCGCCGCGTGCCCCTCGCGGTGCAGGCCGGCGGGCACGGTGTCGGCGTCCCCACACGGGGCGTGCTGGTCGGCACCCGCCGCATGAACCGGGTCAGCGTCGACCCCGGCGCGCGGACGGCGTGGGTCGAGGCCGGGGCGACCTGGGCGGAGGTGGTCGCGGTGACCGCGCCGCACGGGCTCGCGCCGCTGTCGGGCAGCTTTCCCGGCGTGGGCGCGGTCCCCTACACGCTGGGCGGCGGCAGCGGGCTGCTGGCCCGGCTGTACGGGTTCGCCGCCGACCATGTCCGCCGCTTCGAGGTGGTGACCATGGACGGGCGCCTGCGCCGGGCCGACGAGACCTCCGAGCCCGAGCTGTTCTGGGCGTTGCGCGGCGGTGGCGGCGACTTCGGCGTGGTCACCGGCATGGAGATCGACCTGATGCCGGTCGAGGGCCTGTTCGGCGGCAGCCTGTTCTTCGACGTCGCGCGGGTCCCCGGCGTCCTGGACGCCTGGCGGCGGTGGACGCGCACCGTCCCGGAGGAGGTGACGTCGGCGGTCAGCGTGCTCGTGTACCCGGACGCGCCGCCGTTCCCCGAGGCGATGCGGGGACGGCAGGTCGCGCAACTCCAGATCGCCTTCGCCGGCCCGGAAGGGAAGGGGCGGTCGCTGGTGGAGCCGCTCCAGGCCGTGGGGCCGGTGCTGCGTGACACCCTGCGGGAACTGCCGTACACCGAGTCCGGCGAGGTCTTCCAGGAGCCCGCGCAGCCGCACCCCTACCGTTCGCGGTGCCTGCTGCTGAGCGACGTGGACGGGCGGGCGCTGGCCGCGCTCACCAAGACGACCGGCCCGGACGCGGCGGTGCCGACCGTCGTCGGGCTGCGGCACCTCGGCGGCGCCCTGGCCCGCCCGCCGCGCGTCCCCAACGCCGTCGACCACCGGGACGCCGCGTACTCGGTGATGGTGCTGTCCGTGCCGCAACCCGGGCAGGAGAAGACGGTGAAGGCGCTCCACCGGGAGGCGCTCGCGCCGTTCGCCTCCCGCACTGTCGCCCCCTGGCTCACCTTCACCTACGGACCGTTGGGCGTGGACGAGGTCCGCGCGGCCTTCGAGCCCGCCACCTACCGGCGTCTCGCCCAGGTCAAGGCCCGGTACGACCCGCACGGCCTCGTCCACGGCAACCACCCGATCGCCGCGGCCTGACCGGGCGGCCGGCCGTTCAGGCGACGTAGTCGGCCAGATGCCGCCCGGTCAGGGTGGAACGGGACGCCACCAGGTCGGCCGGGGTGCCCTCGAAGACGACCCTGCCGCCCTCGTGCCCGGCGCCGGGACCCAGGTCGATGATCCAGTCGGCGTGCGCCATCACGGCCTGGTGGTGCTCGATGACGATCACGGTGTTGCCGTCGTCCACCAGCCGGTCGAGCAGGGCGAGCAGGTGGTCGACGTCGGCCAGGTGCAGGCCGGTGGTGGGTTCGTCCAGGACGTAGGTGGTGCCGTTCTTGGCCATGTGGATGGCGAGCTTGAGGCGTTGCCGCTCGCCGCCCGACAGGGTGGTGAGCGGCTGCCCCAGGCCGAGGTAGCCGAGGCCGACCGCTTCCAGGCGGTCCAGGACGGCGCCGGCCTGGCCGCGGGGGAAGAACCCGCGGGCCTCGGCCACCGTCATGTCCAGGACCTCGCTGATGTTCTTGCCGTTCAGCGTGTAGGCGAGCACGTCGGGGGTGAAGCGCTTGCCCTCGCACGCCTCGCACACCGAGGCGACCCCGGCCATCATCGCCAGGTCGGTGTAGATGAGGCCGATCCCCTTGCAGTGCGGGCAGGCGCCCTCGGAGTTGGCGCTGAACAGGCTCGGTTTGACGCCGTTGGCCTTGGCGAAGGCGGCGCGGATGGGGTCGAGCAGGCCGGTGTAGGTGGCGGGGTTGCTGCGCCGGGAGCCGCGGATCGCCGACTGGTCGGCGATGATGACGCCGTCCCGCTGGGGCAGGGATCCGTGGATGAGGGAGCTCTTGCCCGACCCGGCGACGCCGGTGACGACGGTGAGGACGCCCAGGGGGATGTCGACGCTGACGTTGCGCAGGTTGTTGAGCGTGGCGTTCTCGATGCGCAGATGCCCGGTGGGTTTGCGCGGCTCGTCGCGGAGGCGGGCGCGGTGGTCGAAGTAGCGGCCGGTGAGGGTGCCGGAGGAGCGCAGCCCGTCCAGGTCGCCCTCGTAGCACAGCCGCCCGCCGTGCTTGCCCGCGCCGGGTCCGAGCTCGACGACATGGTCGGCGATCGCGATGACCTCCGGCTTGTGCTCGACGACCAGGACGGTGTTGCCCTTGTCGCGCAGGCGCAGCAGCAGGTCGTTCATCCGCTGGATGTCGTGCGGGTGCAGCCCGACGGTCGGCTCGTCGAAGACGTAGGTGACGTCGGTGAGGCCGGACCCCAGGTGCCGCACCATCCGGACGCGCTGCGCCTCGCCGCCCGACAGCGTGGCCGACTCGCGGTTCAGGCTCAGATAGCCCAGGCCGATCTCGACCATCGAGTCCAGGGTCTCGCGCAGCGTCTCCAGCATCGGGCCCACCGAGCGGTCCTGGATGCCGCGGACGAACTCGGCCAGATCGCTGATCTGCATGGACGTGCAGTCGGTGATGGTGCGGCCGGCGACCCGGCAGGACCGCGCGGCCTCGTTGAGCCGGGTGCCGCCGCAGGACGGGCACTCGACCAGCCTGACCGCACGGTCGGCGAACGCGCGCAGGTGCGGGCGCATCGACTCGCGGTCCTTGGACAGGTACAGCCGCCGGACCTTCACCACCAGGCCCTCGTAGGTGAAGCTGTTACGGCCCACCTTGACCTTCTCCGAGGACCGGTGGAGGAAGCGGTCCCATTCGTCGGGGGTGAAGTCCTTCAGCTTCTTGTCGGGGTCGAACAGGCCGGTGTCGCCGAACAGCTGCCAGTAGAAGGTGCCGACGCCGAAGCCCGGCACCAGGATCGCGCCCTCGTTCAGCGACCGTTCCCGGTCGACCAGCTCGCCGACGTCGATGTCGGAGACCTTGCCCAGCCCCTCGCACTCGGGGCACATGCCTTCGGCCTCGTTGAAGCTGAACGCCGTGGCCGGCCCGACGTAGGGGACGCCGATCCGGCTGAACATGATCCGCAGCATGGTGTAGGCGTCGGTGGCGGTGCCGACGGTGGAGCGGGCGTTGGCGCCCATCCGCTCCTGGTCCACGATGATCGCCGTGGTCAGGTTGCGCAGCGCGTCCACGTCGGGGCGTGGCTGGGTGGGCATGAAGCCCTGCACGAACGCGCTGTAGGTCTCGTTGATCAGCCGCCGGGACTCGGCCGCGATCGTGTCGAAGACCAGCGAGGACTTGCCCGACCCCGAGATCCCGGTGAAGACGGTGAGCCGGCGCTTGGGGATGTCCAGGGAGACGCCCGTGAGGTTGTTCTCGCGGGCGCCGCGGACCTGGATCAGATCATGGTGGTCGGCGGGATGGCCGGCGGGGTGATCGGAGGCGGGGCGCGTGCCCGCCTCCCGTTCGGGTGCCGCCTGGGCGGGTGTGAAGACCATGGGTGCCCTTCCGTTCGGTGGACGAAGCCTACACCGTACGCTGTACGGCTTTTTGGCGGCGCGCGGCCACGCTCGACCCGGACTCGCGCCGCGCCATCCGCCGCAGCACCGCCGGCGCCAGCGCCAGCCCGAGAACGGCCCACGTCCCCAGGACGCCGGCCGTCTCCAGGTGCCGCCAGGAGTCGCCGATCTCGGCGGCGGCCATCGCGTCGGGCAGCAGCGCCGAGCGCAACCCCAGACCGAGCCAGTAGAGGGGGAAGACCTGCGCGATCCACTGCACCGGCTCGGGCAGCGCGGTGACGGGATAGAACACGCCCGAGATCGTCAGCAGCGCCATCATCGGCAGCATGGCCACGCCCACCCCCTGGGCGTTGTCGAACAGCGAGCCGAGGATCGCGCCCACGGGAAGGGCCGCGAGCAGGCCGAGTGCCAGCACCCAGGCCAGCGTGATCCACGACGAGGCGCGACCCGTCTCCAGGCCGTCGAACAGCCAGGCCGCCGCGGCCAGCGGGACGAGCACGCCCGCCACCGTCAGCGCGGACCGGCTGGCCACCTTCCCCACCAGGTAGCCGGTCGTCCCGTTCGGGGTGGCCCTGGCGCGCAGCAGCGTCCCGTCCTCGCGGTCCATGGCCAGCGACAGGCCCACCGCCATCAGCCCGTTGAGCATCACGTTCATCCCCAGGACGCCGGGGATCGCGTGGGAGCCCAGGGAGAAGCCCGTGCCGGGGACGTGGGATCCGCGCAGGAGGAACATCACGACCATCGCGAGGGCCGGGAAGAACATGACGCCCCACACGTCCTGCGGGCTGGTCATGCTCTGCCGGAACTCGATCCATCCGCGCCGCGCGCCCGCGCGTACCGCGACCGCCTCGGGGTTCACGCGGCCACCTCCCCGGCCCGCGGCGCACCGGGAACGACGGGCGCGCCGGACCGTCCCGACTCGGCTTCGCGGACCATCGCCATGTAGACCTCCTCCAGGCTTGTGCGGCGCACCTCGAGGTCGGCGACGTCCTCGCCGTGCTCGCCGAACAGGCGCCGCACGAACGCGGTGGCGTCCTCCACCGACCGGACGTGCCGCCGGCCGTGCAGGGTGTAGCGGACCTCGGTTTCGCGGGCGACGCGCCGGCCGAGCTCCTCGGGGGTGCCGTCGGCCACGATCCGCCCGTCCACCAGGATCAGCACCCGGCCCGCCAGCCGCTCGGCCTCGTCCAGGTCGTGGGTGGCCAGCAGGATCGTGGTGTCGCCCGCCTCGGCCAGCCGCCGCACCAGGGCGTGGAAGTCCTGCCTGGCGCGCGGGTCGAAGCCGGTGGTGGGCTCGTCCAGGAACAGCAGGTCGGGCCGTCCCACCAGGCCCACGGCCACGTCCAGGCGGCGCCGCTGCCCGCCCGACAGCTTGGCGATGAGGCTGTTCGCCTGTCCTTCCAGGCCCACGAGCGACAGCAGCTCGTCCACGTCGTGCGGCCTGGGACGGCCGGGCGTCCCGTAGGGGGCGTAGTAGGAACCGAGGTGGCCGAGCAGCTCGCGGACCCGCCACCTGCCGTGGTCGCGCCAGGATTGCAGCACGATGCCCAGCCGGGCCCGCCATGCCTCGCCGCCGTGCTCGGGGTCGGTGCCCAGGACGCGCACCTCGCCGGCCGAGCGCCGCCGGAAGCCTTCCAGGATCTCGATGGTGGTCGACTTGCCCGCGCCGTTCGGCCCGAGCAGCGCCACCACCTCACCGCGCCCGATCCGCAGGTCGAGTCCGCGCAGCACGTCGGCCTGGCCGTACCGCATCCGCAGGCCGCGTGCCTCGACGGCGGGTTGGGCGGGCGCCGTCGGTGGTACGCCTTCGATGCCGGGGGATTCCATGCCTTCAAGTGTCTCATTGAAGTTCCTGTTGGGACTTTTCCGCGCTCCCGGCCCGACGATCCAGGGCTTTCCGGCCGCTAACCTTCAACCGACGGGAGAAACCCTGGGAGGAGGCGGCGATGGGCGGGAAGGGGGAGGGCGGGGCCGAGGGAAGGCTGCGCCCGGTCGATCTGGCGCGCGCGGGCGGGATCTCGACCCAGCAGGTCCGCAACTACGCCGACGCGGGCGTGCTGCCCCCGGCGCCGCGCACGCCGTCCGGGTACCGGGTCTTCACCGCCGAGCACCGCCGCGCCCTGCTCACCTACCAGGCCCTGGCCAGGGGCTACGGGGCGGCGACCGCCCGATCGATCATGGAGGCGGTGCACGCGGGCGACGTGCCGCGTGCGCTCATGCTGGTGGACGCCGCGCACGCGCGGATCCACGAGCAGCGCGCCTCGCTGCGGGAGGTGGGGGAGGCGCTGGAGGCCGTGGCGCGCCAGGCCCCCGGGCATTCCGAGCTGCCGCGCTCGCGGATGCGCATCGGCGAGGTCGCGGCCTACGTCGGTGTCCGTACCTCGGCGTTGCGGGTGTGGGAGGCGGCGGGGCTGCTGGCGCCCGAGCGCGAGAAGGGCACGGGATACCGCCGGTACGGCCCGGCCGAGGTCCGCGACGCCCGCATGATCGGCATGCTGCGGGAGGGCCGCTACCCGCTGCACCAGATCCGGGTGATCCTGGACGGCCTGCGCCGTACGGGGAGCGGCGAGGCGCTGCGCGCGGCGATCGCCGAGCGGCAGGAGGCGCTGATCCGGCGGTCGACCGCGATGCTGGAGGGCTCCGGGCGCCTGCACGACTACCTGGCGGCCCGTTCCGGCTGAGTTGCCGGAACGGCAACGGATTTTGCCACCTTCGCCGGGCATCGCCGAGTATCGCGGTGGAGGTGCTCAATGACCGACAACAACGAGACCTACGACTATGACGTGGTGGTCGTCGGCGGCGGCGCGGCGGGCCTGAGCGGCGCGCTGGTGCTGTCGCGGGCACGCCGCACGGTGCTGGTGGTCGACGCGGGCGAGCCGCGCAACGCCCCGGCCGCGCACGCGCACAACTATCTGGGACGCGAGGGGGTTCCGCCGCTGGAGCTGCTGGCCGACGGGCGCGCGGAGGTCGCCGGCTACGGCGGCGAGGTCGTGACCGGGACGGTCGCCTCCGCCCGCCGCCTGGACGGTCCCGCCGGGGGTTTCCAGGTGGAGCTCGCCGACGGGACGACCTACCGGGCGCGGCGGCTGCTGGTGACCACCGGCCTGGCGGACGAGCTGCCGGACGTGCCGGGCCTGGCCGAACGCTGGGGACGCGACGTGCTGCACTGCCCGTACTGCCACGGCTGGGAGGTGCGCGACCAGCCGATCGGCGTGCTGGCAACGGGTCCGTTGGCGGTGCATCAGGCGCTGATGTGGCGGCAGCTCAGCCAGGATGTGGCCCTGTTCCTGCACACCGCGCCCGAGCCCACCGGCGAGGAGTACGAGCAGCTCGCGGCCCGCGGCATCACCGTGGTCGACGGCGAGGTGGAGGGCCTGCGAATCGAGGACGACCGGCTCACCGGGGTGCGCCTGAAGGGCGGCGCCGTGATCGAGCGCCGTGCGCTGGTGGCGGCGGGGCGCATGGTGGCCCGTTCGGGCGTGCTGGACGCGCTGGGCTTGGAGACGAGCGAGCTCATGATGGGCGGGCATTCGGTGGGGACTCACGTACCGTCCGAACCCGGCGGTGCCACCTCGGTCCCGGGAGTGTTCGTGGCCGGCAACGTGACGGACCCGATGGCGACGCTGATCGGATCCGCCGACGCGGGCGTGCGGGCGGCCGCGGCGATCAACGCCGATCTGATCGGCGAGGACACCCGCCGTGCCGTCGAGGCCCGCCGCGCCCGCGAGGAGACGGGGAAGGGCGCCCGATGACCGGGGGCCGGGCGGAGCGCACGCCCGAGCGGTTCTGGGACGAGTTCTACGGCAGGAGCGAGCGGGTGTGGAGCGGCAGGCCCAATCCGACCCTGGTGCGCGAGGCCGCGCACCTTGAGCCGGGGACGGCCCTGGACGTGGGCTGCGGGGAGGGCGCCGACGCGATCTGGCTGGCCGGGCGCGGATGGCGGGTCACCGGCGTGGACATCTCGGCCGTGGCGCTGCGGCGGGCGGCCGGGCACGCCGCTGAGGCCGGGGTCGGCGACCGGGTCGCATGGCGGCGGCACGATCTGTCCCGCTCGTTCCCGCCCGGGTCGTTCGACCTGGTCACCGTCCATTTCCTGCACTCGCCCGCCGACCTGCCGGTGGGGAGGGTCCTGCGTTCGGCGGCCGCGGCCGTGGCGCCCGGCGGCACGCTGCTGGTCGCCGGGCACGCGGCGTTCATCGCCTGGGACAGTGGGCAGGACGGCGAACAGGACGGCGGTCGGGACGGCGATGGAGGCCACCACCACGAGGTGAGCTTCCCGACGCCCGAGGAGATGCTGAGGTCCTTCGAGCTGGAGGAGGGCCGCTGGCGGGTGGAGGTGAACGAGACGGTGCATCACGAGACGACCACGCCGGACGGGCGGCACGGCACCCGCGCCGACCATGTCCTCAGGCTCCGCCGTCTCGCGGCGTGACCGTGTGAGAACGGTGATTTCGCCGTTGTCCCGTCCCGGGACCGGGTAGATCATCGCGGTTGCGCCGGCGGGTGCCGGTGCGGCATCGCGAGGGAGTGACACGCCATGATCTCGTCCCGAACGTCCCGGATCCTGCTCTGCGGCGCCCTCGCCGTGGGCGTCGCCGCGGCCCCGCCCGCGGCGGCCACCACGCCGGGCGCCCCGGGGCCGGGGCCGGGGCCGGCGCCCGGGAGGGTCGGCACGCCCGTCGTGCAGGGGCCGATCCCCGGCACCGTCCCCGGCGACCCCAAGGCATCCGACGTCCGGGACACCTACCCGTGGATGTCGACCAACGTGGACCTGGCCTCCGCCGGTTACGTGGAGCAGGAGTTCTACGTCTCCGGGAAGGCCGACGGCTACAGCGTCACAGGGGAGCGGGTCGCCTCCGGCGTCCCCTACAAGACGCGCGTCATCGTCCGCAGGCCCGCGCACCCGGCCAGGTTCAACGGCACGGTGCTGGCCGAATGGCAGAACGTGACCGCGGGCTATGACCTGGACGCCCTGTGGAGCGCCGAGCAGATCATCCGCGGCGGCTACGCCTGGGTGGGGGTGTCCGCGCAGCGGGTCGGGGTGGACCAGCTACGCGGCTGGAGTCCCGCCCGCTACGGCGGCCTGGACGTCACCGGCGGTGGCCGGTTCACCGCCGACGAGCTGTCCTATGACGTGTACGCGCAGGTCGCCAAGGCGCTGCGCGCCGAGAAGGGCGTCAGGCCGCTGGGCGGGTTGAAGGCCAGGACGGTTCTGGCGGTGGGGGCCTCGCAGTCCGCGGGGCGGATGACGGTGTACTACGACAACATCCTGCCCAGGACCGAGGCGGTCTTCGACGGGTTCGCCACCATCGTGGGCAGCGCGCCGTCCCGCAAGGGCGCCGAGCCGGTGTTCCAGGTGCTGTCGGAGACCGATGTGCGCAGCCCCGCGCGGCGCGGCGACGACGAGAGGTTCCGCCGCTGGGAGGTCGCCGGCACGGCCCACTCCGGCTGGAACGGCCAGGAGTACCGCAGGCCCATCCTGCGGCGCGACCTGGGCGAGGCGCCGTCCTACGACTGCGAGCAGCCGCCGTGGAGCCGCGTCCCGCTGCACCACGTGGTCGCCGCGTCCTACGCACACCTGACCCGGTGGATCGAGCGCGGCATCAGGCCCCCGTCGGCTCCGCCGCTGGAGCTGAACGCCGACGGCACCAAGCCGCGTGACGAGCTGGGGCTCGCTCTGGGCGGTATCCGGCTGTCCCAGGTGGAGGTGCCGACCGCCCTGAACACCGGTGACAACTCCGGTGAGACGTTCTGCCGGCTGTTCGGCACGCACGTCCCGTTCGGGCGGGCGCAGCTCGACCGGCTGTACCCCTCGCACGGCCGGTATGTCGCGGCCGTCGCCAAGGCCGACAGGCGCAACGTCCGCGCCGGTTACCTGCTGCCCGGAGACGCCCTGCAGAACCTGCGGGACGCGGCCGCCTCGGACGTCGGCAGGTCCTGAGCGTCCCGGCCACGCCGCCGTCCACCGGCGCCACTCGGCCGCGGCCTGTCCGGCCTGGTCGACTCGGCGCCGGAACCGGCCATCCTGATCGGGCGGGCCGGCGGCCGGACCGGTGACGGGCCGGGCCTAGTCCGGGACGTCGGGCAGGGCGGCCTCGATGCAGTCCAGCACGCGTTCCAGGCCGTAGCGGAACGCCGCGTCGAAGCCCATGTGGGGCTGGCGGGCGTCCTTGACGATGCGGGTGAACATGGGGTGCTCCCCGCTCTCGACGAGCCGGCGGACGTAGGGGCTGGTGCGGAACATCCACTTCTCCCTGCTCATGCCGCTGCGCCGCTGCTCGTCCCGCCAGCCCAGCTCCTGGCGGACGCTGTTGTCCACGTAGCCGTTCACCAGGCCGACCAGGACGAGGATGTCGTCGATCGGGATCCCCACGTCCAGCGCGCCCGCCGAGAACTCCACCGTCCGCAGCGCGTTGGGGCCGAAGGAGGGGTGGGCGCGGTCGGCCTCGGAGAACCAGGGGTGGCGCAGCCGCATGGCGCGGTTGCGCTCGGCGAGCAGGGTGAGGTCGGCGCGCCAGTCGCCCGAGGGCCGCTCCGGCAGGTCCAGCTCGCCGAGCACGTGGTCGATCATGAGCTCGATCAGGTCGTCGCGGCTGGGCACGTACCGGTACAGCGACATAGCGCCTGTGCCGATCTCGGCGGCGATCCGGCGCATGGACGCGGCGTCCAGGCCCTCGGCGTCGGCGATGCGCACCGCGGCCTGGGTGATCTGCCCCCGGCTGTAGGCCGGGCGCGGCCCCCTGGCGGGCCTCTCGGGCAGCATCCAGATGCTCACGTGCTCGTCCGCGCCGCCGTCCCGATCCGCGGTCTCGTGGCTGTTCTCGGGGCCGCTCTCGTCGCTCACTCCCGTCACCTCCTCACCGCATCCTAGTTGCGTACATCGTACCCAGTTGCTTAGGCTGTCGGCACTGACCGCGTACAACGTACTCAGTTGGAGGGGTGATGGGGGAGAGCGCGGAGCCGATCGTGGTGGCCGAGGGCCTCCACAAGAGCTTCGGTGAGACCCGCGCGCTGCGCGGGGTGGACCTGGCGGTGCCCGCGGGCACGGTGTGCGGGGTGCTGGGTCCCAACGGCGCCGGGAAGACGACGCTGATCCGGATCCTGGCGACGCTGTCCGACCCGGACGCCGGAACCGCCAGGATCGCCGGGCACGACGTCGTGCGCGAGGCGGGGCGGGTGCGGGAGCTGATCGGCCTGGCCGGGCAGTACGCGGCCGTGGACGAGAAGCTGACCGGGCGCGACAACCTGCGCATGTTCGGGCGGCTGTACCACCTGCCGCGGGCCGGGGCGCGGCGCCGCGCCGACGAGCTGCTGGAGCGGTTCGGGCTGATGGAGGCGGCCGACCGGCAGGTGGCCGGGTACTCCGGCGGCATGCGGCGGCGGCTCGATCTGATCACCAGCCTGATCCTGCGTCCCCGGGTGCTGTTCCTGGACGAGCCCACCACGGGGCTCGACCCGCGCAGCCGCAGCGAGATCTGGGAGGCGATCAGGGAGCTGGTCGCCGACGGCACCACCGTCCTGCTGACCACGCAGTACCTGGACGAGGCCGATCAGCTGGCCGGCGCGATCGTGGTGGTCGACCACGGCCGGGTCATCGCGGAGGGCACGCCCGACGCGCTCAAGGCGGGCATCGGCGACCGGCTGGACGTGGCGCTGGAGGACGACGCGCAGGTGCCGCTGGCGGCGCGCGTGCTGGGCGGCCTGACCGGCGGGGAGCCGGAGGCCGGCGGCGAGCCGGGCCGCCTCAGCGTCGCGCTGCGGCGCGACGGGGTGCGGCTGGCCGATGTGGTGCGGGAACTGGACGGGGCGGGGGTCGCCGCCGCCGACGTCGGGCTGCGCCGCCCCACCTTGGACGAGGTGTTCCTGCATCTGACCGGTCATCGCGCCACCGCCGTCCCCGGGAGGAACGGCGGGGCGGCGGGCGAGCGGGCAGGCGAGAAGGTCAAGGAGGGTGTGTGATGGCCGCGACGCAGGCGGTGGGCGGCCTGTCCGCGCTGGGGCGGATGCGCTGGACGCTGGCCGACGGGTTCACCCTGGTCGGCCGTGAGCTGAGCCGGCTGCGGCGCGAGCCCGGCCAGCTGATCGCGTCGCTGATCTTCCCGGCGGTGATGGTCGTGCTGTTCGGGTACGTGTTCGGCAGCGCGATCGCGGTGCCCGGCGGCGGGAACTACCGCGAGTACCTGATGCCGGGCCTGTTCGCGATGGTGACCTTCTCCTCGGTCATGGCGATGACGATGAAGGTGGCCACCGACGCCTCCAAGGGCGTGATGGACCGGTTCCGGTCGATGCCGATGGCGCGGTCGGCGGTGCCGTTCGGGCAGACCGGCGCCGACATCCTGACCGGTCTCCTCGGCCTGGGGCTCATGGCGGTGGCGGGCCTGCTGGTCGGGTGGCGGGCGCACCGTGGCGTGCTGCCGACGGTGGAGGCGTTCGCGCTGTTGTGCCTGATGCGGTACGCGGTGAGCTGGGTGGGCTGCTACCTGGGCCTGGTGGTGAAGGACGAGCAGACCGCCGACCAGATGGTCCCGCTGCTCCTGCCGTTCACCATGCTGTCGAACTCGTTCGTGCCGACCGACGGGATGCCGGGCTGGCTGCGGTTGGTCGCCGACTGGAATCCGGTGAGCGCCATGACGGCGGCGGCGCGGCGGCTGTTCGGCAACCCGAACGTGGCGTCGGGGGACGTGCCCTGGCCCGTCGCGCATCCCGTGGCCGGTGTGCTGCTGTGGTCGGCGGTGCTGCTGGTGGTGTTCGTGCCGTTGTCGATCCGCACGTACCGGCGCAAGGGACGCTGACGGGCGTGCCGCCCCGGGCGGGCGGGAAGGGCGCGGCCGTCCCCGCGCCGCCCGGGGCCGGTGCCGGTGCCGGGCCGGTACCGGTGTCAGACGCCGAAGGGCGCCGCGTACCGGATCGTCCCGGACGGCACATCGCCCGCGCCGCCCGGGTCGTCGAGGGTGAGGGCCATCAGTGCCTCGTCGGGCGCCTCGAACGGCGCCCGGATCCCCAGCCGGGATGCCGGGGCGAAACCGAACCTGGGGTAGTAGCCCGGATGCCCGAGAACGACCACCAGCCGCTCGCCCCGTTCACCGGCGGCCCGCAGCGCGGCGCGCGTGACGGCGCCGCCCGCGCCCTGTCCCTGGTACGCGGGCCGTACCGCCACCGGGGCCAGGGCGAGCGCGGGCTCGCCGCCGACCGTGCAGCGGGTCAGCAGCGCGTACGCGGCGATGCGGCCGGTGGGGGCCTGGGCCACCCAGGACAGGCCGGGCAGCCAGGCGGCGTCGCGGCGCAGGGCGTCGACCAGGTCGGCCTCTTCGGCGGTGGGGAAGGCGGCCAGCAGGACCCAGCGCACCGCGGGGGCGTCCGCCGGGGTCTCCGGGCGGGTCCGCCAGGAGGGCGGCGTCACCGCCTCTTCCCCTTGATCTGGTAGCTCTGCCGCAGCGAGCGGGTGATCTCCCGGCGGCGGCGGGACCGTTCGGCGCGCAGCCGCGCGTCGCCGCGGGAGGCGGCCCATGCGTTCTCGCGCAGCAGTTTGCGGTAGGCGTCCAGCCTGCGCGCGGGCAGGGCGCCGTCCTCGATGGCCGCCAGCACCGCGCATCCGGGCTCGGTGGCGTGGGCGCAGTCGGCGAAGCGGCATCGCCCGGCCAGTTCCTCCACGTCGGCGAAGACCTGCCGGATGCCCTCGCCGGCGTCGAACAGGCCGATGCCGCGCAGGCCGGGGGTGTCGATCAGCACGCCGCCGCCGGGCAGCGGCAGCAGTTCGCGGCGGACGGTGGTGTGCCGTCCCCGGCCGTCGGTCTCGCGCACGGCGCCGGTGGCAAGGTGGTCGGCGCCGAGCAGGGCGTTGCCGAGGGTGGACTTGCCCGCGCCGGACGGGCCGATCAGCGCGATGGTGCCGGTGAGCGCCGCGGTGACCGCGTCCATGCCGGTTCCGGTGGAGGCGCTGCAGGGCACCACGTCCACGCCGGGTGCGGCCGCGGCGGTCTGGGCGGTCAGCGCGGCCTCGGCGGCGGGATCGGCCAGCAGGTCGGACTTGGTCAGGACGATCACGGGCCGGGCGCCGCTCTCCCAGGCCAGGGCGAGCAGCCGTTCGACGCGTCCGGCGGCGAAGCGGGCGGTCAGCGACAGCGTGACCGCGACGGTGTCGATGTTGGCGGCCAGCACCTGGCCGTGCGAGTCGCGGGAGGCGGTGGCCCGCACCAGGGCGGTGCGGCGGGGCAGCAGCGCGGTGATCGCGGGCCGTTCCCCGGCGCTCAGGGCCGCCCAGTCCCCCGTGCAGGGACCCTGCGTCGGGTCGGGCGAGGCCACGGGCGCGGTGTCGGCCCGTACGGGGCCGGTCTCGGTGATCGCGTCGCACCGGCCGCGGTCGACGGCGGCGACGCGGGCGGGTATCAGCCCCGTCGCGCGGTACGGGGCGAAGGCGTGTTCGAGGTCCCCGTTCCAGCCATAGGCGGACAGGGTGTGCGAAGGAGAAGAGGTCAACGTGGGAACCCTTGCGTGAAGGGGCCCGCCGACCGCGCTCTGGGGTCAGCCGCGGGCCCGGGAGAAGAGGATGGCCGGAGTGCTGCGCGCAGCAGCCATCACCGCGACGGCCATGCGTCTCACCTCCCCTGGGTCGAGCTTCCCGGTTCAAGGGCCTGTTCCGGTTCACCCTACGGCAGGCCCGGGCCGTCCGCCACCGCGATGTCGCGGGGCCTCGGCCGGAAACTCTTCGGGCGCCTCGGCGGTTATGGTGATTGAGAACTATCTCGACCGTCGTGGGGGCGAGGCCGTGGACGAGCCAGAGCAGCAGTCAGCCCAGCAGCCGGACCGGCGCCTGGACGAGCGGCCGGACGGGCGGCGGGACGGGCGGGGCGTGGTCGTTCCGCTGGAGCCGCGGGTCCCCGGGCCGGGCGGTCCGCTGGCGGCCAGGCTGGACCGGGCCGCGGCCGAGCGGATGGAGGAGCTGTGGGCCGAGCTCGCCCCGGCGGCCGCCGAGGCCGCGCGGCTGGCCGGGACGATGTCGGAGCCGGTGCGCCGGGCGGCCTCCGACGCGGCCGGGCGCGCCGCCGCCACGATCGTGGAGCAGATCTCCGGCACGCCGGTGATGCGGGCGGTGGAGCAGGCCGCGCGTGAGGCGGCGGTGCGCGTCGCCACCGGCGCGGCGGAGAGGGCGGTGCTGGAGGCGCGCACGGCGGCCGAGTCCAGCGCGGTGGCGGGTGCCGCCCTGGAGGCCACGACCACCGCCATGACGATCGCGGGGCAGGCCGCCTCGCACCCGATGGCGGTCGCCGCCGCGCGCCTGGCCGCGCGGCATCCGCTGACGCGTGCGGCCACCGCGACCGCGCTGGAGGTGGCGGGCCGTACGGTGACCGCCCCGCTGGTGCGGGAGGCGACCAGGATCGTGGCGGACTCGGTGATCGACACGGTGGCGGGGGTGGCCGCGGACGTGGCGATGGACGTGGGGCGCGAGGTGGTGTTCCGCGTCGTCCGCGACACGGCGCGTGACACGGCGCGGGAGCTGGCCGCCACCGCGGGGGCGCGGGCCCGGGAGGCCGCCGCGGTGTCGCCGGTCACCGCCGCGGCGGCCGCGGCCGCGGCGGGGCTGGCCACCGAGATCGCCGCGAGCGAGGGCTTGCGCGGCACCGTCCGTTCGGCCGGTGGGCTGCTGTCGGCCGTGGCGGGCAGCGCCGTCGCCCGTACGGCCCGTGACCTGGCGGGGCGGGCCGCCGCGACCGCGATCGAGGCGGTGCTGGCCGAGCTGATCCGCGAGGCGCTGCGGCTGGCGATGAAGGACGCGCTGCGCGAGCTGGTCGTGGACGCGGCCCGCGAGGTGGTCGTCGATGTCACCAAGAGCACCTGGACGGCGGCGACGGCCCGCCCGGTGCCGCGTCCCGCCGAGACCGAGGTGGCCGAGGCCGGTGAGGCGATCACGTCGTTGACCGGGCTGCTCGGCCGGGCCGCCCGCGCCACCGCGGGGCTGGTGGAGTCGGGGCCGGACCGCGATGACCCGTGGGCGTCGGCGATCCGCGACGACGCACCCTCCGGCGGTGCGTGACACTGGTGACGAGGGGGCCGGAAGGCCAGGGCTCACGGTGAGAACCAGCACGGAAGGGGCGGGCGCATGGCCGAGCTGCTCGATGACGCCGCGATCACCGGCCGGCTCGAGGGGCTGCCGGGCTGGACGCGGGACGGCGGGGTGATCCGGCGGCGGGTGACGGCGCCTTCGTTCATGGCGGGGATCGAGCTGGTGCGGGAGGTGGCGCGGGCGGCCGAGGACGCCGATCACCATCCCGACATCGACATCCGCTGGCGGACGGTGACCTTCGCGTTGTCCACGCACAGCGCGGGCGGGCTGACGGGCAAGGACTTCGACCTGGCCGGGCGGATCGATGAGATCGCCTCCCGGCACGGCGCCGAGTAGGCCGGGCCGGCGGCCGGGGACCCGCGATGGCGGTGCAGGTCGCGGTGTGCGGTCCGGGTGAGTGCACCGCGGACGAGCGGGCCGCCGCGCATGAGACGGGCAGGTTGCTGGCCGGGCGCGGCGCCGTGGTGGTGTGCGGCGGCTACGGCGGTGTGATGGCGGCGGTGGCGGCCGGGGCGCGGTCGGCGGGCGGCGTGGTGGTGGGGGTGCTGTCGGGCGCCGACCGTAGCGGCGCGGCGCCCGACCTGACCGTGGCGCTGCCGACCGGGCTGGGCCAGGCCCGCAACGCGGTGATCGTCAACTCGGCGGACGCGGTGATCGTGGTGGGCGGGTCGTGGGGGACGCTGTCGGAGCTGGCGCTGGCGATGCGGCGCGGCGGCGTCCCGGTGGTGGGGCTGGGCGGGTGGCGGGTGCTGGACGCCTCCGGCCGCCCGCCGCCCGGCGTCCGGTACGCCGCCGACCCGGCGGAGGCGGTCGCGCTGACCGGCCTGTGGGTGGGGACCGGCCGTGGCGGTGGCGGGCGGGGTCAGCGGGTGCGGCGCCGGAACAGGGGGCCTGAGAACGCGGCGGCGGCCAGCAGCAGCCCGGCGCACCAGGCGAGCGCGACGGCGGGGCGGGTGCCGACGGGCTGGTCGAGCAGGAGCCCGCGGACGCTCTCGATGATCGGGGTGGCGGGCTGGTTGCGGGCGAAGCCGTGCAGCCAGCCCGGCATGGTGTGGATGGGGACGAACGCGCTGCTGGGGTAGGGCAGGAACAGCACGAAGAAGGTGAACCCGCCGGCGGCCTCGGCGGTGCGGGCCAGCAGCCCGACCATGGCCGACACCGCCGACATGGCGACGATGAACGCGGTGATCAGGCCGAGAGCGGCGGCCCATCGCAGCGCCCCGGCGCCGGGGCGGAAGCCGATGGCGAAGGCGACGGCGAAGACGATGGCGACCGAGCCGAGGTTGCGCAGGGTGCCGGCGGTGATGTGGCCGGACAGCAGGAGCCTGCCGCCGATGTCCATGGAGCGGAACCGGTCGACGATGCCCTCGTTGAGGTCGGCGGCGACGGCCACGGCGGTCATGGACGCGCCGTAGGCGGCGCACAGCATCAGCACGCCGGGCACGGCGTAGGTGACGTAGTCGGTGCCGGTGTCGATGGCGCCGCCGAACAGGTAGACGAACAGCAGCAGCACCATGACGGGCAGCAGCAGCGCGGTGAGCAGCGAGTCGACGTTGCGGAAGGTCATGCGCAGGCTGCGGCCGGTCAGGACGGGCCAGGCGGCGAGTTCAGGCAACGGGGGTCTCCTGGGTCCGGGGGCGGGTGCCGGCGGCGGCCGGGGCGCGGCCGGTGAGGGCGAGGAACACCTCGTCGAGGGTGGTGTCGTGGACGGAGAAGCGGGCGACGGCGGTGCGGGCGGGGTCGATCTCGTCGAGGAGGGAGCGCACGTGGGAGGAGGTGCCGTCGGTGGCGGCGCCGAGGGTGAGGGCGGAGGGGTCGAGCCGGACGGCGCGCCCGCCCAGGGCGCGGGCCAGTTCCCGGTAGGCGTCGGGCCCGGTGGCGGTCAGGTCGAGGCGTTGCCCGGCGACGCGGCTCTTGAGCTGGGCGGCGGTGCCCTCGGCGACGACGCGCCCGGCGTCCAGCAGGGCGATGCGGTCGGCGAGCTGGTCGGCCTCCTCCAGGTACTGGGTGGTGAGGAGGACGGCGACGCCTGAGGCGGTGAGGTCGCCGACCACCTCCCACAGGGCGCGCCTGCTGCGCGGGTCGAGGCCGGTGGTGGGCTCGTCCAGGAACAGGACGGCGGGGTCGGTGAGCAGCCCGGCCGCCAGGTCGAGGCGGCGGCGCATGCCGCCGGAGTAGGTGGCGACGCGGCGGCCGCGCGCCTCGGTGAGCTCGAAGCGTTCGAGCAGCTCGGCGGCGCGGCGGCGGGCGCGGGCGCGGGACAGGCCGCGCAGCCGTCCCATCATCCGCAGGTTCTCCTCGCCGGTCTGCAGCTCGTCGACGGCGGCGTACTGGCCGGTGAGGCTGATGGCGCGGCGGACCTGCCGGCGCTGGGCGAGCACGTCGAACCCGGCGACGCGGGCGGTGCCGGCGTCGGGCTCGGTGAGGGTGGACAGGATGCGGACGGTGGTGGTCTTGCCCGCGCCGTTGGGCCCGAGCAGGGCGAACACGCTGCCGCGGGCGACCTGGAGGTCGAGGCCGTCCAGGACGGTGACGCGCCCGTAGGACTTGGTCAGCCCGGCCGCGTGGACGGCGGTCTGGGCCGGTGCGGGACTCGCCGCGCTCACGGAACTCACTGCGTACCCCTTACGCGTTACTGTTTATGGCCTACGCTGTACTGCGTAGGCTATACACATGGGGGGAGGCGGGGTCAACCCGGAGAGGTGATGGGGACGAGCGAGAGCGACGGCGCGGGCCTGCCGGAGGGCATCGAGCTCGCGTGGGGGCTGCGTGAGCGGCCCGGCAAGGGGCCCAAGCGCGCGCTGACGCTGCGGGGGGTCGTCCAGGCGGCGGTGCGGGTCGGGTCGGCCGAGGGCCTGGAGGCGGTGTCGATGGGCCGGGTCGCCTCCGAGCTGGGCGTGTCGCCGATGGCCCTGTACCGGTACGTCCCGTCCAAGAACGACCTGCTGACGCTGATGGTGGACGAGGTGTTCGGCCCGCCCCCGCCGCTGCCGGACGCCGCCGAGCACGGGTGGCGGGCGGCGCTGGGGGCCTGGATGTCGGCGATGCGCGCGGCGCTGGCGCAGCACCCGTGGATCCTGCGCGTTCCCATCACCGGGCCGCCGACCATGCCCAACAACGTGCGGTGGATGGAGGCGGGCCTGCGCGCGATGCGCGGCATGGGCCTGTCGGGGGGCGAGCGCCTGGCGGCGCTGATGCTGCTGAGCACCTACGTCCGCTCGGATGTCACGCTGCAGCACGACCTGCAGACCGCGTGGCGGGCCGCCTCGACCTCCGAGGCGGAGGTGCTGCGCGGCTACGGGGCGCTGCTCGCCACGCTCACCGACGCCGGGCGCTTCCCCGAGCTGCACGCCCTGCTGGACGAGGGTGTGTTCGACGGGGCCGTGGAGGACCCCGACGCCGATTTCGCCTTCGGCAGGGAACGGCTGCTGGACGGCATGGAGGCGCTGGTGGCGCGCCGCTCGGGCTGAACGGCCCGCCGCCGGCGCCGGAGACCGCCTATCCGGGCCGCCGCGCGGTGTCCTCCCCCTGCCTTTCCTGGTGCCTGTGCCGCTGCTTGTCCCGCTGTCTCTTGCGCCGCTCGTACTCGCGGAGGGCGATGACCACGGCGGCCAGGATCGGGCCCCAGTACTTGGCCGACCGCACGACCGCCTGGACCCAGCCGGGCAGGGTGATGTCGGGAAGCCAGGACAGGTCGATGTCCGGCCAGGGGATGCGGGGCCGCCGCAGGCGCGGCGGGTCGAGGTCCGGCAGGTCGAGCGCGGGCAGGTCGATGTCGGGCATGGGGATCCGGATGAGCCCGGCGAGGCCCAGCAGCGGCAGCAGCACCTTGGCGACGGCGGCGGCGACGTGCCGCGCCGCGAACAGGCGGGGGTGGCGGCGCGCGAAGCGTTCGCGGCGTTCGGCGCGGCTGCCCGGCGGCGGGGTGAACCAGATCTCCCCGCCCCCGGTGACCAGCTCCTTGAGGCCCGCCAGATCGAGGTCTCTGACGTCCTTGATGTCGTTGACGTCCTTGAGGGCCGCGGCGTCGCCGGGGGCGGGCAGGAGGGCGACCACGGCGAGGTGCCCGAGGCGGTCCCACTCGGCGCGGACGGTGGTGTCCCCGTGGGTGATCCTGGTGGTCTTGTTGCCGGTGACCTTCTGCTCGGCGACCTGCTCGCCGTCGACGAACAGCCGGAGGTGCCGGGTGGTGCGCGACCGCGGGCCTTCCACCTCCAGGCGGTGCCCGTCGTGTTCCAGCACCCAGCGTTCCTGGGCGGTGTCGGCCATCGAACTCCCCCGGTGGCGTGGACGGATATGCGCCCTGTGGTGGCGCGCGGTCCACGATGCCCGCCGTGCGGGCGCCGGGCATCGGCCCATGTGCCACACCGGATAGACCAAAGTCGACGATCGCCCCGCCCCTGGATGGGGTGGACGGCCGCCGGCGCGGTTGCGGCGCAGGTGAGCGGCCCGCCCGCACATCATGATCAAAAAATGCGGTTCCGATGGTTCCCAAGGGGAACGGCCCGGGTGCACACTTGGCTGTCACATCTCCTGCGCAAGGAGGGGTCATGTCTGTCACACGACGTCAGGTCCTCGCGAGCGGGGGCGCCACGGTCGGGGCGGGAATCGCGTTCGCCGGTGCCGTGGACCAGGTGTTCGCCGGCAGCGGCGCCGCCGCCGCGGTGGGCGGCTCGGCCGGGTACGGCCCGCTGGTGCCCGATCCGCGCGGCGTCCTGGACCTGCCTCGGGGGTTCCGGTACCGGATCCTGTCGCGGGAGGGCGAGCCGCTGAGATCGGGGCAGGGGCCGGTGCCCAGCCACGCCGACGGCATGGCGGCCTTCCCCGGCGGCCACGGCCGGGTGTGGCTGGTGCGCAACCACGAGAACCGTCCCGACGCCGTGCACCGCGTCCCGGCGATCGACGGGTTGACCTATGACCCGCAGGCCCTGGGCGGCTGCACGGCCCTGGAGGTCGGCGCGGACGGGCGGGTGCACACCGAGCGGGTGGCCATCGCCGGGACCGCGATCAACTGCGCGGGCGGCCCCACCCCGTGGAACACCTGGCTGACGTGCGAGGAGGCCGAGGACAAGGCGGGCACCAACGGCTACACCAAGGACCACGGGTTCGTGTTCGAGGTGGACCCCTACCGGCCGGGGCGGACCGAGCCGGTGCCGCTGACGGCGATGGGGCGGTTCCAGCACGAGGCGGTGGCGATCGACCCGCGCGACGGCGTGGTGTACGAGACCGAGGACGCCTTCGAGCGGCCGTTCGGGCTGTTCTACCGGTTCCTGCCGCGCCGGCCCAGGGGCGGGTTCGGCAGCCTGCGCGCCGGCGGGCGGCTGGAGGCGATGCGGGTGCCGGGGGTGCCGGACCTGTCGGTGGTGCGGGAGCCCGGCACGGTGTTCGACCGGGTGCAGTGGGTGCGGGTGCCCGATCCGCTGGCCGTGCGGACCCCGATCCGGTTCCAGGACTTCGGGCGGTCCGGCATCACCCACGCGCAGAAGCTGGAGGGCTGCTACTGGGGCGGCGACCGGGTCTACTTCGTCAGCAGTTTCGCGCGCACCGGCGAGGGGTCGGGCGCCGACCATTTCGGGCAGGTGTGGTCCTATGAGCCGCGCGGCGGCCGGCTCACGCTGGTGATCGTGTTCGGGCCGGGCACCGGCACGGACACGGTGGGGGAGTCGCCCGACAACATCGCGCTGGCCCCGCAGGGCGGTCTGATGGTGTGCGAGGACGGCGGCGGCGCGCAGTTCGTGTTCGGTGTGACGCGGGGCCGCAAGGTGTACCCGATGGCCCGCAACCGGCAGAACATCGGCACCGAGCAGGAGCCGGAGTGGGGCGAGTTCGCGGGGGTGACGTTCTCCCCGGACGGCCGGACCATGTTCCTCAACGTCTACGAGCCGGCCACCACCTTCGCCGTCACGGGGCCGTGGCGGCGCCTGTGACCGTCCCCCCGGTGATCTCCCCGGTGGTTGTTGCGGTCTGATCCCTGTCGCCGCCGGCCCGCGGAGGGCCGGCGGCGACGGCGATGATCTCGTCCAGGAGCGCGGCGGTGGCGGGCGGTGTCGGCCCGTCGGGGACCAGCGCGCTGATGCGGCGGCCGCCCAGGTCCGGGCAGGGCGGCAGCGCGACGCCGGGTTCGTGGTGCAGGTCGAAGGCCAGCGCGGGCAGGGCGGTGACGGCCAGGCCGCGGGAGACCAGCCGCTGAACGGCGATGTGGTCGTCGGTGGAGTAGGCGATGCGCGGGCTGAACCCGGCCTGCGCGCAGGTGCGCAGCAGGTGCCCGCGGCACCGCTCGCATCCCGACGCCCAGGTCTCCCCGGCCAGGGCGGGCAGCGTGACCGGGCCGGGGGACCGGGCGAGGGCGTGGCCGGCGGGCACCGCCAGGCGCACGGGGTCCTCGCGCAGCGGGATGCGGCGCAGCCCCGCGTCGGCGTCGGCGGGGGCGTGCGGGTAGGTGAACACGACGGCCAGGTCGGCGTCGCCCTCGCGCAGGGTCCGCAGCGCCTGGCCGGGTTCGGCCTCGGTGAGGGAGACCACCACGCCGGGTGCGCGGGTGCGCAGCGCGTCCAGCGCGTCGGGCAGGAACGCGGCGGCGGCGGTGGGGAACATCGCGACGCGGACCCGGCCGGCGCGCAGCCCGGCGATGGCGGCGACGCGCTCGCGGGCCTCCTCCATGAGCGCGATGACCTCCCCGGCCTGGTCGGCCAGGATCCGTCCCGCCTCGGTGAGGCGGACGCCCCGTCCGTGCCGGACCACCAGGGGCGTGCCGGCCTCGGCCTCCAGCCGGGCGATGTGGTGGGAGATGGCGGGCTGGGTGTAGGACAGGGCCCGCGCGGCGGCGGTCATGGAGCCCAGCCGCCCGACCTCGCGCAGGATCCGTGCCCGGTTCAGGTCGAACACGCCCCCAAGCTATCAAGGATGTTTGGGTCCGATCCAGAAGACAGTACTTTGCCTTATGGGTGCGGTGTCGCCGATGATCGGGGCTATGACGGTCCACACCGCCGCCGGGGAGCGGCTTGCGATCGAGGAGGCGCGGGCCCGGTTCCGCGCCGGCGTCGCCTATCTCGACACCCCCACCTACGGGCTGCCGCCGCGCGCCGCGCACGAGGCGGTGCTGGCCTCCGAGCGGGGCCGCGTGACCGGGCGGCTGCGCACGGCCGACGCCGATGAGGCGGTGGAGCGGTCGCGGGCGGCGTTCGGGCGGCTGATCGGGGTGCCGCCCGAACGGGTCGCGATCGGGTCGCAGGTGTCCTACTTCGTGGGCCTGGTGGCGGCGTCGCTGCGGCCGGGCTCGAGGGTGCTGGTGGCCGACGGGGACTTCACCTCGCTGCTGTTCCCGTTCCTGGAGCGCGCCGAGCGGGCCGGTGACCTGGTGGTGCGGTCGGTTCCGCTGGAGCGGATCGCCGAGCGGGTGGAGCCGGGCGTGGACCTGGTGGCGGTGTCGGCGGTGCAGTCGGCCGACGGGCGGATCGCGCCGATGCAGGAGCTGATCGGCGCGGCGCGGGCGCACGGGGCGCGGATCCTGCTGGACGCGACGCAGGCCGCCGGGTGGCTGCCGCTGCCGGCCGACCGGGTCGACCTGCTGGTGTGCGGCGCCTACAAGTGGCTGCTGAGCCCGCGCGGCACCTGTTTCCTGGCCGGCTCGCGCGAGGCGCTGGAGGCGCTGCCGGCGATCGGCGCGGGCTGGTACGCGGGCGAGCGGGTGTGGGAGTCGGTGTACGGGGCGCCGCTGCGGCTGGCCGCCGACGCGCGGCGCCTGGACCTGTCCCCGGCCTGGCAGAGCTGGGTGGGCCTGGCCCCGGCGCTGGAGCTGCTGGAGCGGGTGGGCGTCCCGGAGATCCACCGGCACAACGTGGCGATGGCGGGCCGGTTCCGCGCGGGCCTGGGCCTGCCGCCGGGGGACTCGGCGATCGTGTCGGTGCCGGTGACCGGGGGGACGGCCGAGGCGCTGGCCGAGGCCGGGGTGGCGGCGTCGATGCGGGACGGGCGGCTGCGCTGCGGCTTCCACCTCTACACCACCGAGGAGGAGGTGGACCGTGCGGTGGAGCTGCTGTCGGGCCGCGTCACCGCCCGCCCCTGACCCGGATCGCCCGTTCCCCGGTGTACCGCCCGTTCTCCGGTGAACCGCCCGTTCCCCGATAGTCTGGGCGCCACGGGACGTGCACCGGGGTCTGGAGGAGGCGCTGCGGTGGGAACGGAGCAGCTGGCGGCGTTCGCGGTGACGATGTGCCTGGGCGCGATGTCCCCCGGGCCGGACTTCGCGCTCGTGGTGCGGCACGCGGCCGTGGGCGGGCGGCGCGGCGGGACGGCGACCGCGCTGGGCATCGCCGCCGGGGTGCTGATGTGGGCGGTGACCGCCGCGCTGGGCGTGGCGGCGCTGCTGGCCGCCTCGGCCACCGCGTTCACCCTCGTCAAGATCGTCGGCGCGGTGTACCTGCTCTTCCTGGGGGTGCGGTCGCTGCGGGCGGCGGCCAGGGGCACCGGCGGCGGCGCTCCCGGCGAGACCGGCGGGACCGGCGGCTCCGGCGGCGGGGGCGCGTCGCCCTGGCCGTGGACGGCATTCCGGCAGGGGCTGCTGTGCAACGCGCTGAACCCGAAGGCGGCGGTGTTCTTCGTCGCGCTGATGCCCCAGTTCCTGGGCGAGCATCCGGCGGTCACCGACACGCTGCTGCTGTCGGTGGTGGCCGCGGCCGTGGCGGGCGTGTGGTTCCTGGTGGTCGCCAACGTGGTGGGCGCGCTGCGCCGGGTGATGGCGCGTGAGCGGGTCCGCCGCGCCATCGACGGGCTGACGGGCACGGCGATGATCGGGCTGGGCCTGCGCCTGGCCGCCTCCCGCGCCTGACCCTGGCGCGTCTGATCCTGCGCGTCTGATCCTGCTGTGCTCGGCCCTCCCGCGCCAGCCGGCCGTGTTCGCCGAGGTCGCTGACGGTTGTCAGGCCGATCCGATGCGTGAATAATCCGGATCGGAGAAACTTTCACTTATTCGGAGTAAGGCGCACATTAACTCCGCGGAAGGTCCTTTCGCCTTCAGGTAAGGAGAATCCGGTGTCCCTTTCCTCCGCCTGGCGGGAGCACGCCGGTCCCGGTGTCGGCGTCGCCTTCCTTTTTCCTGGCACCGGCTCGTCGGGCGTCCCGGACCTGCGGGCGCTGGCGGGCGCGCACCCGTCCGCTCCGGCGCTGGTGGAGGAGGTGGTGGACGCCGTCGAGGAGGCCCTTCAGGACGCCGCCCGGGACACCGTTCCCGGACCGGGCGGGCAGGGGGCGCCGCCGCGAGGGCGGTGGCCGTCGATGCGGCGGGTCCTGCTGGAGGAGCCGGAGGAGTTCCGCGTGGTCGCCGGCGTGCCGGGCGTTCCGCAGATGGCCTCCTACGTCGTGTCGGTGGCGGTGGAGCGGGTGCTGCGGGCCGCGGGGGTCGAGCCCGGTTTCGCGGTGGGGCAGAGTTTCGGTGAGCTTCCGGCGCTGGTGTGCGCGGGGGTGTTCACCGTGGGGGAGGGCGCGGCGATGGCCGCGAGCCTGGTGCGGGTGCTGGCCCGGTACGGCGCCGGTGGCGGGATGGGCCTGGTGGCGGCCGACGAGGGCGGGGCCGAGGAGCTGATCGCGGCGGCGGGCGCGGCGGGGCGGGTGGTGGTGGCCTGCCGTAACGCCCCGTCGGTGACGGTGGTCAGCGGCCCGTCGGACCCGTTGGAGCGGGTGCTGGAGGCCGGCCGGCGGGCGGGGGTGCGGGCGGTGCGGCTGGCGGTGCCCTACCTGTCGCACCATCCGGCGATGGCGGGCGCCGACCGCGAGTGGTACGGGCTGATCCGGCGGTTCCCGCAGCGGCCGCTGCGGGTGGTGGTGCATTCCCCGGTGCGGGGCCGCGCCTACGAGGACGGGGACGATCTGCATCGCGCGCTGGCCGAGTGCATCGTGGCGCCGGTGTCGCTGCCGGAGACGCTGCGGGCGGTGCACGAGGCCGGCGCGTCGGTGTTCGCGGAGGCGGGCGCGGGCGACGCGCTGTGCCAGTGCGCGCGGCTGTGCGTGCCGGGAGCGCGGACGCTGGTGCCGCTGCCGCCGCGTCCCCGCCGTGCGGCGGCGGCCGGGGGCCGCCCCGCCGGCGCCGGTGCCTGACCCGTCCCGCCGGTCCGGCGGGGAAAGCGGCCGCGAGAGGACGCGGAGGGAGACGTGGAGATGGACGTTCCCGGTTCGGCCGCAGGCCCGGATCTGCTGCGGTTCGTCCGCGGCCCGGCCCCGGACGGCGGCCCGGACGGCGGGCCGGACGGCGGGCCGGAGGGTGGGGTGGGGGCGATGGCGGCGCGGGCGGTGCCCGGCGCGTTCTTCGCCTATCCGGACGGGCTGGCTCCGCGTGACCGCCAGGCGCTGACCTACCGGCGGCTGCGCGAGGCGGGCAGGAGCGCGCCGCCGGCGGCCGAGCTGCTGGCCGACCCGCCCGCGCTGTGCGCGCTGCTGGAACGCGCGGCGGTCGCCGATCCCGCCCTGTTCCATGTGATGCTGCTGCACTACACGCTGGCGCTGGGACCGATCCTGCGGCTGGGCGCGCCGGGCGCGGGCCCTGGGCGTGAACGCGCGGACCTGGAGTCGATGGCCTCGTTCGGGACGCTGCTGATGACCGAGCTGGGCCGCAGCAACAGCCATCTGTCGCCGCGCACGCTGGCCCGCTACGACGCGGCGGCGGGGGAGTTCGTGCTGGACACCCCGGACGCGCGGGCGGTGAAGTTCCCGACCAACACCGCGCATCCGCTGGTGCCCAAGACCGCCGCCGTGTACGCGACGCTGGTGCATCAGGGCGCCGAGCGGGGGGTGTTCGTGTTCGTGGTGCCGCTGCGCGGCGCGGACGGGACGCCGCCCCCGGGCGTGCGGATCCTGCCCGCGCCCGACACCACGGGGTTGCCGGTGGACTATGCGGCGGTGCGGCTGGAGGGGGTGCGGGTGCCGCGGGAGGCGTGGCTGAGCGACGGCGCGTCGCTGGGCCCGGACGGGTCCTTCCACGATCCGGCGGGGGACGCGGCGCGGCGGCTGACGCGGTCGATGGGGATCGCGCCCGCGGTGTGGCGGGCGGTGATCTCGGCGATGGCGGCGGTCACGCGGGCCTCGGCGGCCACGCTGCTGGCGCATTCGGCGGGCCGTGTCACGCTGGGGCGGCTGGCCCCGCTGCGTCCCCTCACCGACTACGGCAACCAGCGCGAGGCGGTGCTGTCGGCGCTGGCCTCGGCGTACGCGCTGACGGCGGTGGCCTGGCACGTCAAGGGCTCGCGCACCGCCGCGGACCCGCACCCGCACCCGGCCCAGGCGCCGGAGGGCGGCGCGGGGCCGGCCACGGCGTGGGCGCCGTGGTCGGCGGTGGACCGGGACCTGGCGTTGCTGAAGGCGGCGGCGACGGTGGAGGCGGACGCCACGGTGTCGCTGTGCCGGACGCATTGCGGCGCGCCGGGGTTCACCGGCACCGACCGGCTCAACGCCTACCGGGGCCTGACGCACGCGTATCTGAACGCGGGCGGCGACAACGACCTGATCCTGTTCGACACCGCGCGGGCCATGGCCGGCCTGGACGGCTACCGGCCGCCGCGGTGGCAGGCCCCGCCGCCGGACGGCGGGGACCTGCTGTCGCCGCGGGTGTGGCTGGGGGCGGCCGGCGCGTGCGAGGAGCGGATGCGGGCGCGCCTGGCGGGCCGGGTGGAGGCCGCGCGGCAGGCGGGGCTGGACGGGTTCGCCGCCTGGAACGCCAACCTGACCCTGGCCGCCCGTACCGCCGAGGCGTGCGCGGACCGTCTCGTCCTGGAGATCCTCACCGGTGCCGCGGCGGGCGGCGGTGTCCCGGGCGCGCCGGTCGATGCGCCGGAGGGGGTGCTGGGTGATGTGCTGCGCCTGTACGCGCTGGGGTGGATGGACCGGCGCGGCGGGCGGCTGCTGAACGAGCGGGTGGTGACGCCCGGGACGCTGGACCGGGTGTGGGAGCTGCGGGGCCGGGTGGCCGATGCGCTGGCGCCGCACGCGGGGCGGCTGGCCGCCGCGTTCGAGCTGCCCGGGGAGATCACCGCGCCGGGCGCGTTCGTCCCCGGTGCGCGGGAGGCCGGGGGCGGGTGATTCGGGGGGCCTATGAGGCGTGGTTCGGCCGTGCGCGGCGCGGTTTTCCCCTACGGTGTGCGGAGGCGGATGCGGCACGCCGACCGGCGGCGTGGGCGGTGGGAACCGGCACCGGTTGACTACCGTTCTCGTTACAGGTTCTCGTGACAGACCGTACGGGTGGACAGGCGTCCGCGCGGACGCGATACGGAGGTAGACACAGTGGGAGTCAGTCTGAGCAAGGGCGGCAACGTCTCGTTGACGAAGGAGGCTCCCGGACTGACCGCGGTCGTGGTGGGTCTGGGCTGGGACGTGCGGACCACGACCGGAAGCGACTTCGACCTGGACGCCAGCGCCCTGCTGTGCTCGGCGGAGAACAAGGTCCTGTCGGACAAGCACTTCGTGTTCTTCAACAACCTCAAGAGCCCGGACGGGACGGTGGAGCACACCGGTGACAACCTGACCGGCGAGGGCGAGGGCGACGACGAGCAGATCAAGGTGAACCTGGCGGCGGTGCCCGCCGAGGTCGCCAAGATCGTGTTCCCGGTGTCGATCTATGACGCCGACAACCGGCAGCAGAGCTTCGGCCAGGTCCGCAACGCCTTCATCCGGATCGTCAACCAGGCCGACAACAGCGAGATCGCCCGGTACGACCTGAGCGAGGACGCCTCGACCGAGACCGCGATGGTGTTCGGCGAGCTGTACCGGCACGGCGCGGAGTGGAAGTTCCGCGCGGTCGGACAGGGTTACGCCTCCGGCCTGGCCGGTATCGCCTCCGATTTCGGCGTGAACGTCTGAGCACGCACGTCCGGGCACGCACGTCCGGGCACGCACGTCCGGGCACGCACGTCCGGGCACGCACGTCCGGGCACGCACGTCCGGGCAGGCGACGGCGGGCGCCGCGCCGGGACTTGCCGGGACATGCCAGGGCCCCGGGGAGAAGACTCCTCCCCCGGGGCCCTTCGCGTTTCCGCCCTCCGCTGCCCGCCTCGGGCGGGACCTTCGGCGGTGGTTCAGGCGGGGACGGCGGCGAGCGCCTCGATCTCGATGAGCAGGTCGTCGCGGAACAGCGCGGACACCTCGACCAGGGTGCTGGCGGGGCGGACGCCGTCGGGCAGGAACTCGTCCCGTACGGCGCGGACGAGGGGGACCTGGGTGACGTCGCGGACGAAGTAGCTCAGTTTGAGCACGTGCTCCCAGCCGGCGCCGGCGGTGGTGAGGGCGTGCCGCAGGTTGGTGAACACCTGCCGGGTCTGGGCGGCCAGGTCGCCGGGGCCGACGAGCTCTCCGGAGGAGTCCAGCGCGATCTGGCCGCTGATGACGACCAGGCGGTGGGGCGGGTCGGCGGTGACGACATGGCTGTAGCCGGGGCCGGGCGCAAGCCCGGGCGGCGCGATCTGCCCGATGGTGGTTCCGGGACGGGTTTGGTTGTCGCTCACCCGCCCCAGCTTAGCGGCGTGATCGAGAGCCTGCGCCGCGGCGGGCGGGGCGCGGCCGGGGTGCCGTTCAGGGGAGCAGTTCGGCGCGCAGCTGCGTTTTCAGGAGCTTGCCGCCGGGGTTGCGGGGCAGGTCCTCCTCGCGGAACCACACGTGCGCGGGCACCTTGTAGGCGGCGATGCGTTCGCTGAGGAAGGCGCGCAGTTCGCCGGCGGTGGCGGTGGCGCCGGGGCGCAGCCGCACGACGGCGCCGACCTCTTCGCCGAGCACGTCGTGGGGGACGCCGATGACGCCGCAGTCGGCGACGGCGGGGTGCTCGTACAGGGCGGCCTCGACCTCGGCGCAGTAGATGTTCTCGCCGCCGCGGATGAGCATGTCCTTGGCGCGGTCGACGATGTAGACGAAGCCGTCGTCGTCGAGGCGGGCCAGGTCGCCGCTGTGGAACCAGCCGCCGGTGAAGGCGCGGGCGGTGTCCTCGGGCCGCCCCCAGTACCCCTTGATGACGTTGGGGCCTTTGATGAGCAGCTCGCCGACCTGCCCGGCGGGCAGGTCCCGGCCGGTGGCGGGGTCGACGACGCGCACGTCGCAGACCGCGACGGGCGGGCCGACGCTGTCGGGGCGTTCGATGTAGCCGGCGCCGGCGTTGTAGGTGGTGACCGAGGAGGTCTCGGTGAGGCCGTAGCCGTTGCCGGGGGTGCGGGCGGGCAGCCGTTCTGTGATCGTGTCGACGAGGGTGGGGGGTGCGGGGGCGCCGCCGAAGCTGACGCCGGTGAGGCTGGAGGTGTCGTACTTGGCGAAGTCGGGGGAGGTGAGGACCTGCCAGGCCATGGCGGGCACGCCGCCGAACCCGGTGACGCCCTCGCGTTCGATGAGCCGCAGCGCCTGCTCGACGTCCCACTTGTACATCAGCACCACGGTGCCGCCTTGCAGGGCGCTGGTGACCAGCACCGAGTGGCAGCCGGTGACGTGGAAGAACGGCACCGACAGCAGCGTGACGCGGCGCTGGGGCGTGAGCACGTCGGTGATGTCGCGGCCGCCGCGGACCTCGGCGGAGACGATGCCGTAGGCGAGGCTGACGGGGTTGCCGGCGATGTTGCGGTGGGTGCCCAGGGCGCCTTTGGGACGGCCGGTGGTGCCGGAGGTGTAGAAGATGGTGGCGTCGTCCTCGGGGTCGAGGGGCACCTGCGGCGGGGTGGTGGCGGGGTCGACGTCGCCGAGCACGTCCTGCCAGGCGCGGGCGCCGGGCGGCAGGGCCTGCGCGCCGCCGGTGCCGGGGCGGGCGACGATGGCGGGCACGCCCAGGCGGGGCAGGGCCTCGGCGAGCCGTTCGGCGCGCTGGGCGTCGGCGACCAGCACCTTGGCGCCGCTGTCGGTGAGGCCGTACTCCAGTTCGTGGGCGGTCCACCAGGCGTTGAGGGGGACGACGACGGCGCCGGCGATGGCGGCGCCGAAGAACGCCACCGACCATTCGGGGAAGTTGCGCATGGCGATGGCGACGCGGTCGCCCTTGGCGACGCCGTAGTGGTCGATGAGGCGGTGGGCGAAGGCGGCGGCGTGGGCGTAGTGCTCGGCGAAGGTGAGCCGGTCGTCCTCGTAGACCAGGTAGTCGGTCTCGCCGTGGCCGCGGGACAGCTCCAGGATGTCGCGCAGGCTGGTGGGGGCGTGCTTCCAGACGCGGGTGCGCACGCCGCGGATGTCGATCTCGTCGATCTCGAACGGCTGCCCGGGGGCGGTCAGGGCCTTGCGTACCTCGGCGACGCTCTTCACACGCGACCTCCCTGCCGTCCGCCCCGCCGGGACCCCGGTGGTCCCGAACACGGTTCGGCCGGTCTCGTGGGGAATGTATGGCGGCGGCGGCCGTCAGGTCAACGCGGTGTTCCCCGCGCGGGTACGGGTGGTGAACGCGGGGCGGACCCGCCCAGGTCCGTTGCGAGACCGGCCGGGGCCGGCCGGGACCGGCGCCGAGGCGGGGCGGGGGCGGGTCGTGGTGCTGCGAGAATGGGGGGTATGACCGAGCGCAAGCCGATCGAGTACTGGCTGTCGGACATGGACGGGGTCCTGGTGCACGAGGGCCATCCGATTCCGGGGGCCGAGGAGTTCATCACCCGGCTGTCGCGGTCGGGCACCCCCTTCCTCGTCCTGACCAACAACTCGATCTACACGCCGCGGGACCTGTCGGCCCGGCTGGCCTCGATGGGCCTGGCCGTGCCGGCCGCGTCGATCTGGACCTCCGCGCTGGCGACCGCGCAGTTCCTGTCCGACCAGCGCCCCGAGGGGTCGGCGTACGTGATCGGTGAGGCGGGGCTGACCACGGCGCTGCACGAGGCCGGGTACATCCTGACCGACATCGATCCCGACTACGTGGTGCTGGGGGAGACCCGCACCTATTCGTTCTCGCAGATCACCCGGGCGGTGCGGCTGATCGAGGGCGGCGCCCGGTTCATCGCGACCAATCCCGACCCGATCGGCCCGTCCACGGAGGGGTCGCTGCCGGCGTGCGGCGCGGTCGCCGCGATGATCACCCGTGCGACGGGGGTGGACCCGTACTTCGTCGGCAAGCCGAACCCGCTGATGATGCGGACGGCGCTGAACCGGGTGGGCGGCCATTCGGAGTGCACCGCGATGATCGGGGACCGGATGGACACCGACGTCGTCGCGGGCGTGGAGGCCGGGCTGGAGACGATCCTGGTGCTGAGCGGGGTGACGTCGAAGGAGGAGATCGACCGGTTCCCGTTCCGTCCCTCGCATGTGGTGCCGTCCATCGCCGACGTGCTGCCGATGCTCGGTGAACGCTCCGGCGCCCCCGCGGCCGTCGACCCGCCCGCCTGACCTGCAAGCCCGACCTGCCCTCTGACCTGCCCTCTGACCTGCGAGCCCGATCCTGCGCGCCCGGCCGGTTGCCCGGCGTGGCCGTCCGATCCGGCCGCCCTGCCCCCGCTTCCCCCAACATTGTCACGTTGGGCGATCGTACGGATACAATGCGTGATGATACGTGGGTGATCTTCGCGATGCGCCGGTCGGAGGGGTGTCGCGGCCGGGGGACGGGGAGCAATGCAGCGACTCAGGGGGCCCGGGCGGGTTCCGGCACCAGCGCGGCCCGCGGGACGCCGCCGGCACCGTCGGCGCCGCAGGGCGTGGGCGGCGGTGTGGTTGGCGGCGTGGACGCGTCCGCACCGGCACGGCCGGACGGGATATCGCGGCTCACGGGCGGTCCGCGTGCGCAGGCTGCCGGGGGGCGCGGTGACCGTCGTGGTGGCCGCGGTGACGGTGGTCGCGGGCGCGGGCCTGGTGATGTGGGGTCAGACGGGCACCGCGGGTGACGCCGTGGCCAGGGGCGGCGCGCGCACCCACGCCCATCTGGCCCACCCGGGCGGCGCGTCCGCGGGCTCCGGCGCGGGGGACGTGCGCTCCGGTCAGGACGCGGATGCGGCCGCTCGGGCGGGCGCGCGGGCGGGCGCGGCGCGGGCGGGGGTGGTCAACGGCAGGCGGCAGCCGCCGCGGGTACCGGTGCCGTGGTCGGCGTCGGGCCGTTACCTGGTGGTGCCCGGCTCGGCCCAGGCGCCGCCGGGCCCGGGACGGGTGGTGCGGTACGCGGTGGAGGTGGAGCGGGGCCTGCCGTTCGCGGCCGCGGCGTTCGCGGCGCAGGTGCACCGGGTGCTGAACGATCCGCGCGGCTGGGGGCGGGGCGGCGCGATGCGGTTCACGCGGGTCTCGCGGGGGCCGGTGCGGTTCCGGGTGGCGCTGTCGAGCCCGGCGATGACCGAACGGATGTGCCTGCCGCTGCGCACCGACGGGCTGCTGTCGTGCCACAGCCACGGCCGTTCGGTGATCAACGCGCGGCGGTGGGGTCAGGGCGCCCGCCCGTACGGCGCCGACCTGGCCGCCTACCGGGAGTACCTGATCAATCACGAGGTGGGGCACGCGCTGGGGCACGGTCACCGGTACTGCCCGGGGCGGGGCAGGCGCGCGCCGGTGATGGTGCAGCAGACCAAGTCGCTGTACGGGTGCCGCCCCAACCCGTGGCCGTTCCCGCACCCCTGACCCCCGTTCCCTGACCCCCGGTCCCCGGGCGGCCCGCCCGCGGGGCGGCCGGGCGTTAGACTCGGGCGCCATCATGCGGCTGATCAGGAACGCGGGATCGCACGAGCTGGAGATCCGCAAGTCCCGGTTCGTGTGCACGCTGGCGCGGGCGGCCTCGGAGGACGAGGCGGTGCGGTTCATCGCCGCGCACCGCCGCGCGCACCGCGACGCCACCCACAACTGCACCGCCTACGTGGTGGGGGAGCTGGGGGAGATCACCAAGTCCGGTGACGACGGGGAGCCGGCGGGCACGGCGGGGGTGCCGATGCTGGAGGTGCTGGTCCGGCGGGGCCTGACCGATGTGGTGGCGGTGGTGACGCGGTATTTCGGCGGGGTGAAGCTGGGCGCGGGCGGGCTGGCGCGCGCCTACGGGCGGGCGGTGTCGGAGGCGGTGGACGCGGTCGGGGTGGTGGAGCGGGTGCCGGTGGTGACGGTGACGGTGCGGGTGGAGCACGCGCTGGCGGGCCGGTTCCTGGGTGATCTGCACGGTTCGGGGCGGGTGCCGGGTGATGTGCGGTACGGGGACGCGGTCGAGGCGGACGTGGCGGTCGCGGTGCCGGAGGTGGAGGGGTTCGAGGCGTGGGCGGCGGAGGTCACCGGCGGCCGTGCCCGTACCCGCCGTGGCGCGCCGGGTTTCGTGGAGGTCCCCGTCCCCTGACGTCCCCGGTGACGTCCCCGGTGACGCCTCCGGGGACGGCGGCGCGGGGTTGACTTTCGTCGGTATCGGCCGGGCCGTCCCGCTTGTAGCCTGGCGTGCGTGAGCGGGGCGAACGGCGGGAGCAGCCCGCCCGGCGCCCGCCGGCGCCGGGCGGGCGTGCCACGACGCTGGTCACCGGCCCGTCCCCGCCGCACCACCGCACCCCTCCCCGCCGGATCGGCGGAGACGGCCCGTACGCGCCCGGACCGCCCGGACCGCCCGGGCCGTCCGGTGGCGCGTGTGGTGTGCGCGAACGCGGCGCTGTACGTGGCCCTGGCGTTCCCGGTGGCGCTGGGGATGCTGGGGCCACGGCCGGGGGACCCGGCGTGGTGGGTGCAGGGCGCGGGGCTGGCGTTGCTGGCGGTGGCGGTCGCGGCAGGCCGGGCCAGGCCGCTGCTGTCGCTGCTGATCGTGGCGGGCTTGTGCGCGGTGCACGGCAACTTCGTGTTCGGGTTCCCGGTCATGGCCTATCTGACCGGGCGGCGCCTGGCCGGCGCCCGGCAGGTGCTGTGGGCGTTCACCGGCATCTGCGTGGCCGGCGCGGCGTTCAACATCGCCCGTGGCGTCGAGGTCACCGAGTGGTTCCCGGTCACCATCTACCTGGTGCTGCTGGGGGTGCTGCCGTGGCTGGCGGGCCGGGCCTGGCGGCAGTACCAGGAACTGGTGTACGCGGGCTGGGAGCGGGCCGAGTGGCTGGAGCACCAGCAGCGCATCACCGCCGAGCGGGAGCGGCTGCGCGAGCGCGCCCGTATCGCGCGGGACATGCACGACTCGCTGGGGCACGAGCTGGCGCTGAGAGCCCGGCTCGGGCACGCTGTACTCACTCCTTACTCACTCCCTGTCTCCTCGCCGATCGTCGGCCCCGTCGCCCTCGTATGCGATGAAGCCCAGCTCGTTGAGCGCGGCCGGGATGCGGTGCGCGCTGGCCTTGGGCACGCCCGAGTCGGCGGCGATGTCGGCCAGCCGCCGCGGCCTCCAGGACGTTCAGTGCCTTGCTCACCGCGTTGCCCGCCGAGGACGAGCGTCCGCCCCGCCGCTGCTCACCGGCATCGGAACCCGGGCGGTCATCGACCCGAGCCGCGTAGCGGCGCGGCCACCGCCTGAGCCCTGACCGGTGCCGGCGCGGGGCTTTGTACCCGGATGGTTGCGGCTGTTTCGTTGGGGCGGCCAGGCGAAGGCCCCGGCGACGAAACCTGGGGCGCGTGCGCCCACTTCAAGGGGGCACTTCAAGGGGGCATGGACACTCGCCCGAACCACACGACACCGGCCATCGGCCGCGCCAGGCCATCACGTTCACCCTGACATGCCGGCGGGCTCGGCGCTGGAACGTCGGCCCGGCAGGGTCCCGGTCGTGGTGCCGTCCTTTGGAGAAAGCGCAGGGTTCGCGCCGCGCCGCTGAGGAATCTGCATCGGGGCCGAGCCATCTCGTCGAAGATCCCGTTCCTGATGGCTCTGGTGGCACGCCGGTGCGGGATCCAGCGGGCACCGTACCGGCGGTCGCAGGTGGGCCGTGCCGCCGTGTCGCGGCGTCGCGCGTCCGCCGCCTGAGGCCGGGCGCCACGCCGGCGCGATGAATCGCGATGAATGTGGTCCGCTCGCCGGTGCCCGGTAAGGCCGCCTATGGGTCCTTCCGGACCCCTCCTGCCTTTGGTTGATAATGAACATTATGTCAAGTAGCGCTTGCGCTCGGCTCCGAAGGAGATCCCTCAGCGGCGCGGCGCGAACCTGCGCTTTACTCCAGCGGCAAGCCCCCGCGAACCACACGACACCGGCCATCGGCCGCGCCAGGCCACTACGTTCAGTCTGGGCGGCGTTCGACGCGCGCTCCGCCGCGCCACAGCCGGTCTGACCCGCGCCCGCAAGGCCCGTCCCGGGACGGAATTCGCCCCGGGACGGGCCTTGCGGGCGGTGGCGAGCGGGGCCCAGCCCCGAGGCGCTGACCGCGCCGACGACCAGCAGGCCGCGCCCGCCCTCTGACATGCCGGCGGCGAACCGGGCCGATCGGCAGGGTCCCGGTCGTGGTGCTGTCCTTGTCGAACATGGGATGCGTCCGGCTCGGTGTCCCGGCCATCGTGCCGCTCGCACACAGAGCTGACGGGCACGGCGATGGTCGGCCTGCGCCTGGCCTCCCCTCGTCCCATCCAGCGGTCGCATGTGAGCGGCGCTGCCGCGTTCGGTCATCGTGACCGGTGTCGGAAGCCACTGGCCCAAGGTTGTAGTGCACGCGACTGCGGTTCGCGTGCACGCGTCCGCCCGCTGCGGCCCTTGCCGACCGTGACGGCCAGCAGGCGCCCGACGCGTCCACCGGTGGCGGCAGGTCGCCCGGATGCGAGTGCTTCATCGCCACCAGGGCCGCGTCGGTGGCATGCCATGGATGTCGGCCTCGGCGAAGGCGAACGCCGACGCCGCCCGGGACTGCCACCGGACCATCCACGCATGCGCCCCGACCCGGCGTTCCTCACACACGCCCTTCGCCTTGATACTCGCGCGGCCGTGTCCGAGTGCCCTCTGTCGTCGGCCGGGTGCGCGAGACTGCACGGGCTGGGTGGCGGTCCTGACCAGGACGGCCAAGGTGTCGAGGCGCTCTGACCGCGGGACGGTAGCGGCTCAGAGGAGGGGGCCGAGGGGGCCTAGGTCGAGGTTGAGGTCGTTGTCGGTGAGGCCGAAGTGGTTCTTGAGGCGGGTCATGGCCTCCTCGAGGCGCATCAGGGCCAGGCCGAGCCGTTCGATCTGCTCGTCGGTGAGGTCGCCGTCTTCGGCGCGGCGTAGTGCCTGGCGTTCCATGAGCTGGCGGACGAGTTCGACCAGGGTGAGCACGAGTTTGACCAGGTCGCGTTCCACGGTTTCGGGTTCGGACCGCAACCGCTGCATCACGGGACCGGTGGCGGGTGCGGGCCGTGCCGGGCCTGGGCGCGTCCAGGGTGCCGCGTCATGGGTGTGGCCGTTCCTGCGGGCGGGTTCGCTCATGGGGTCTGCTCTCCGGCCGTCCGCGGCAGGATGTCCTGGCTGATGGTGGTGATCAGGGCGCGCAGCGACACCCGCACCAGGTCGACCTCGGCGATGGAGATGACCAGGTCGCCGCTGATGACCACGCCGCCGGCCAGGAGCCGGTCCAGCAGGTCGACCAGCGCGATGCGTTCCATCGGGGGGCCGGTGCCCGGGTGGTCGGCGTACACGGGCACGGTCATGCGCCGTCCTCCGTGCCGTCGTGTGCGGTGATGAAGGAGTAGGGCGGCCAGGGCCCGGTGACCTCCACCTCGATGCCCTCCAGGTGGTCCGCCGCGGTGCGGGCCGATTCCACGAACCGGTGGGCGTGGTCGTCGTCGACCAGGTAGGCGGCGTTGAGGACGAGGGTGCCCTGCCGTCCTGACAGGCGGGGGTCCTGCGGCGGGTGGTGGCGGGCGGCCACGGCACGGCCGGCGAGCTCGGCGTGCAGTCCTTCGGCCAGGCCGGCGAGGTGCCGGGCGGCGCGCTCGCGGCGGCGCCGCTGGTCCTGGCGGCGCCTGAGGTAGGCGGTGCCCGCTCCCCCGCCACCGGGACCGCGCTCGGGTTCCTGTGTGGCTTGTGGGGGGTGGGCGTAGGCTTTCACGCCCCATTCGGTACGGCCGGTGATGCCGTCCAGGACGCGTGTGAAATGCGCCCGCTGCCGGGTGAGGACCTGGCGGACGCGGTCGTCGTCGCGGTAGAGGGTGGCGATGCGCACCGGGGCGGTGGGGGCGTTGCGGGCGGCCAGGCCGACCACGTCGTGGTGGGCGCGCGCGGTGTCCTCCAGGAACCGCAGGTCCTCGAGGTTGGCGCGCAGGGCCTGCTCCCCGTACCGGTCCAGGCGCGCGGTGCTGACCAGCGCGGTCAGCCCCGCGGCGGTGACGGCGCGGACGGGCGCGGCGTCGACGCCGGTGACGCCGTCCAGCGCGGCGGGGTCCAGGTCGCGTGTCACCCCGTACAGGTACACCGCGGTGCCGTCGCCGCTCACCGCCGGGCCTCCTCTTCCAGGGCTTGGAGGCGTGCACGCAGCCGGTGGTTCTCCTCCATCAGCTCATCGGGCGCTGCGACTTCGTGGCGGGCGCGTGAGGACAGCGACGGGTCGTGTTCCCACCAGTCGATGCCCATCTCCTTGGCTCGGTCGACCGAGGCGACCAGCAGCCGCAGCCTGATGGTGAGCAGCTCGATGTCCAGCAGGTTCACCCGGATGTCCCCGACGATCACGATGCCCTTGTCGAGGATGCGCTCCAGCAGGTCGGCGAGGTTGGCGGGCCCGGCGCCGGGCGGCGGGCCGGGCCGGGCGGCCGCGGCGCCGCGCGCGCCGCGCGCGCCGCTCCAGGGGATCTCGCTCACGTGACTTCGGTGTCCTTTCCATGGCGGACGGTGTGCCCCGGGTCAGTCGGTGCCGGTGCGGCCCCGCGGGTAGCGGCGCAGGCGCCGGTAGGAGACCAGGTCGCCGTCGTCGTCGACCTCGGCCTGATAGGCGGCCAGGATGTCGGCGGAGTCGGGGATGCGGTGGGTCTCGACGACCTCGACGGTCACGCGCCAACCCCCGCCGCTCCCCCGCTCCCCCTCGCCCGAGTGGTGGCCGCCGGCGCGTTCGATCCCGATGACGCACTCGGCGGCGCGGCCGGTCATCGTGGTGACATGGTGGACGGCGCGTTCGGCGGCGTCACAGGCGGACAGCATGCTCACCCCTTCCCTTCGGCCCGCCGCGCCCGGCGCCTCAGGCGCGGCCGGTCAGCCTGCGGACCAGTTCCTCTTCACGCCCGGCCGCCTCCTGCTCGCTCATCTGCCCGGCCGCGACCGCGTCGGCGATGTCCCGCATCTCCGCCGCGACACGCCCCGCGTCGTACAGCTGCGCCTCCGCCTGCTCCTGCAGCACCTCGGCGAGCCACACCACGCCCCGCACGGGCGCCAGCGGCAACGTCAGCAGGCCGGTGACCATGCCCATCGCTCACGCCTCCGGGACGAAGTCGTACGGCGGCAGCGGCCCGATCAGCCGCAGCGTGATGCGGTCGGCATGCCGCGCCCCCAGGTCACGCACGGCCCCCTCGAAACGGTCCCGGCGGTCACGCGAGACCAGGAACGCCGCGTCCACCACGTCCTCCTGCCGCGCCGGCGGCTTGCGCACCAGCGCCTCGGCGGCCGGTGCCAGCGCCTCCAGCAGCGCCTGCCCGTCACGGTCACGGCGCCGCTCCAGCGACTGCGCGATCATCTCCCCCAGCCGCACCCGGTCGTAGTGGGCGGCCTCGGCGGCATCGTCGGGGACCTGCCTGATCCGGGCGTTGAGATCGGCGATCTCCGGCTCCTCGGCCATGGCTTCCCGCAGCACCGCCTCCTGCACGTAGGTGCCGCGCACCCGCAGCTCCACACGCCCGTCCAGATGGTCCAGCACCTCGGCGAGCCGTTCGGCGTTGGCGGCCAGCAGCTCCTCACGCACCGCGCCGGGCCCGGCCAGCACCGCGCCGAACCGGAACGGCGCCACCACCCCGCCGCCCTCCAGGAACGCCTCCAGCACCCGCTGATGCGCGACCAGATCGCCGCGCTCCCCCAAAGGCCGCTGAACGGGCAGATCACCGGCCACGGCCGCGCACCGCTCATGCTCGATCAGCCGGACCGGCTGGTCCTCGACACCCGTCAGCCCATCGGGCACCGCGACGCCGGGACGGGTGACGCCGTACACGTACTGCGGGACCTGCTGCTCCGAGGCCGCGGTGGTCATTCCTGGTCCTCCTTGCGGGACGAGCGGCGCCGCGCAGGCTGCCGCTCCTTGCCCTGCCCACCGTCCTTCTCACCGGAGCTCTCCTCGGACTCGGATCCGCCGAAGGTCTCCTTGAGCTTCTCCTGCGCGCCCTGCAGCGCGCCCTTGGTCTTGCGTCCGGCACCCGACTCGGTCAGGCCCCCCACCATCTCCGGCAGCCCCTGGGCGTATTACCGGTGCTCGCCAGGTCCAGACGGTTGCACGCCTCGGCGAAACGCAGGTAGGTGTCCACACTGGCCACCACGATCCGCACGTCCACGGTCAGGATCTCGATACCGACCAGCGCCACCCGCGCGTACAGGTCGATGACCAGGCCCTTTGGTAGGTGGTGCCGGAGGTCTGCTGGGCGATCGGCCCGCTCATCTCATCCACTCCTTCTCGGCCCTTGCCGGCGTCGTTCGCAGGCCGGTCTCGTACCCGAGCACAACGGACTAAACGGGCACCCAGGAAACGGTCATCACCACACCAAAACCCCCGCCCCTCCCCCGCCTTCCCGCACGCGTGCACGCCAAGGACCGGACCGGAGATCCCACCCCGGCCCGGTCCCGGGCCACCGGCCCGCGCCGCCGTCAGCGCCTGCGCGCCAGCCGGCGCGCCACCACCACGGCCGCACCCGCGGCCGCCACAGCGGGCGCCGCACGCAGCAACCGCCGCACGGTCATCAGCCTGCCGAGCCTGACGACCTGACCGGGCAGCGCGACCGCCGTCCCGGCCACCCGGCCGGCACCCTGCCGCACACCCTCACCGGCCCGCCGCGCCGTGCCACCGGCATGAGACGCCGCCTTCGACGCGGTCCTCGTAGCGGTCTTCGAGGCGGTCTTGGACGCCGCACCGGACGCGCGCGAGGCGTTCCTGGCGGCCTTCGAACCGGTCTTGACCCTGCCGTCCTTGCCGCCGTCCGCGGCGTCCTGCTTCACACGGTGAACGCCACCATCAGGCGTCGAGGGGGTTCCCACTGTCACGTTCCTTCCATTCCGGGGGCAGCCCGCGGCAGGCCGGACGCGACCGCGCCCCCTCCCGCAGGCCCTAGCCGCACTACCCCGCCTGCCCGCGGTAAACCCGCCCCCACGAACGGGCACGTCCGGATGGTCGGATCCGGCCCCACCGTTCCGCGCTATCGTTTCCACCCGGACCGCCCCCGCCGCCGGGCCGGCACCGGCAGCGCACCAGGAGGACCCCATGGCGCGACGGCCACCCCGCGCCCGCACCACCATCCTCATCGCCGCCGCGCTCGCCACCCTCACCACTCCCCTGCTCGGCCCCTCCACCGCGCCACCCCCACCCGACGCCGCACCACCCGCACGCGTCCTGTCCCGGTACGAAACCTCCGCACCCGGCAACCACATCGACCGCGACTGCGGCTACTCCGCCCCCCAGCCTGGAACGCGCCGCCAAGCCCTCTGGCTGTTCTGCGACTCGGCATGGACGGGCACCGACCGCGGACTCTGGTTCGGCGCCACCGCCGCCACCGGCCCCTACCGCCCCGGCCGCGTTCCCACCAGCCTCACCGAACTCCCCCCACCACCCGCACCACCCTCCGACACCCCCGCACCGCACCCACCACGGGGCATGCTTCACACGCCCCCCGGCATCGTCCTGCCCACCACCAGCCACCAGCCCACCCCGCAGCAGACGCCACAGAACACCCCGCAGCCCGCCACCATCCCGTGCCGCATTCCCGGCAACGCCTACAGCGCATCCTGGATCTCAGGCGTCACCGCCATCCCCGGCACCGACACCCTTCTCATCACCTACATCGACGTGTGCGTCCACGGCACCACCATCTCCAACCAAGCCTTCGGCCTGGTCCAGTACCGCCCCGCCACCAACGCCCTCGGCCCCCAGTCCCGCGTGTTCACCACCCCCACCGGGCTGCCCTTCCAGCACGCCCTCGGCTCCCCCGTCATCACCGGCGGCCACCTCTACCTGTACGGGTCCACCTGCGACACCCAAGCCTTCGGCGCCTGCGCCACCGGCCGCGTCACCCTCGCACGCGTCCCCGCCCGCCCCCACGCCTGGACCGACCCCGCCGCCTACCGCTGGCGCACCGCCCACGGCTGGACCCCCGACCCCGCCCAAGCCGCCACCCTCCTCCCAGGCGCCGCACCCATTGCCGTCCACGCCGCCGACTACACCACCACCGGCAACGGCTACGCCCTCATCGAGCAGCGCACCCTGGGCGGCGACTTCCAGATCTGGCGCGCACCCCACCCCACCGGCCCGTGGAAACCCCTCCGCCGGGGACGCATGCCCTGCGGCGGCCAATCCGGCGTCAACCTCTGCCGCGCCTACATCGGCCACCCCGAGCTCAGCACCCGGCGCGACCTGCTCGTCTCCTACTACAACCCTGCCGACGGCCACATCAGCGTCCGCGCTGTCCCCTGGCGAGAAGGCCCCTGACGTCGGCGGGGTTGTGTTCGGGGGGGGTGAGTTGAGGGGTGGGATTGGGTCAACCACCCTCGGTCTTTACGTTGTAAGGTTCAGGTGGTTATGCGGGTGCGGGGCAGGCCGCCTGTTCTCCGGGCAGCGGGCCCTCCTCCCCTCGTTCGGCCCGGACCTGCCGCACGTAGGCGTCGACCTCGGCGGGCACCTGCGCGGCGTCCCACCCCAGCACCGGTGCCATCAGCTCGGCCACGTGGTAGGCGGCCGCCACTCCCCCGTCCTGTTCCTCGATGGTGATGCGGGTGCGGCGCGACAGCACGTCCTCCAGGTGCAGGGCGCCCTCATGGGTGACGGCGTACACGACCTCGGCGCGCAGGTAGTCGGGGGCGCCGGGGACGGGCTCGCCCAGCCCGGCGTCCCGCGCGATCAGGGACAGCAGGTCGGTCGCGCACGCCCCGTACCGCTGGAGGAGGTGTTCCACGCGCGCCACGTGCAGGCCGGATCCGGAGGCCAGGCGGTGCCGTTCGTTCCACAGCACCTCGGAGCCGACCGCGCCCAGGATCGGCAGGCGCGCGGTGACCGAGGCGGGGACGGCGGTGTCCAGGCCGGCGGCGGCCGCGTCGATGGCGTCCTGTGCCATGACCCGGTAGGTGGTGAACTTCCCGCCGGTCACCACCACCAGGCCGGGGACGGGTTCGGCGACGGTGTGCTCGCGTGACAGCCGGGTGGTGTCGCCGCCGTCGCCCGACAGCAGCGGCCGCAGCCCGGCGTAGACGCCAACCACCTCCTGGCGCTCCAGGGGGACGCGCAGCAGCGCGTTGACCTGGTCCAGCAGGTAGTCGACGTCGGCGGAGTCGGCGGCGGCCTCGTCGGGTCCGTGGTCCCAGGGGGTGTCGGTGGTGCCGATGATCCAGTGCCGGCCCCAGGGGATGACGAACAGGACGCTCTTGTCGGTGCGGGTGATCAGCCCGGTGTGCAGGGGGATGCGGTCGCGGCGCACCAGCAGGTGCACGCCTTTGGACGCGCGGACGCTGAAGGGCGTGCGGGTCTGCGCCATCCGCCCGGCGCCGTCGGTCCACACCCCGGTCGCGTTGACGACGCGGCGGGCGCGCACGGCGATCTCCACGCCGGATTCGGCGTCCAGCACGGCGGCGCCGGTGACCCGTTCGCCTTCCCGCAGGAACCCGGTGGCCTCGGCGCGGGTGAGCGCGCACGCGCCGTAGTGCGCGGCGGTGCGGGCGACCATCATGGTGTAGCGGGCGTCGTCGACCTGCGCGTCGTAGTACTGGATGGCGCCGACCAGGGCGTCGGCGCGCAGTCCCGGCGCCTCGCGCAGCGCGCCGCCGCGGGTGAGCTGCCGGTGCCGGGGCATCACCCGGCCGCCGCCCAGTGCCCCGCCCGGGGTCGCTCCCAGCGTGTCGTACAGGGTGACGCCGGCGGCGACGTAGCAGCGTTCCCACAGCCGGTGCCGCAGCGGGTACAGGAACCGCACGGGGCGTACCAGGTGCGGGGCCAGGCGGGTCAGCAGCAGGGACCGTTCCCGCAGCGCCTCGCGGACCAGGCCGAAGTCGCGCTGTTCCAGGTAGCGCAGCCCGCCGTGGATCAGCTTGCTGGAGCGGGAGGAGGTGCCGGCGGCCCAGTCGCGTGCCTCCACCAGCGCGACCGACAGGCCGCGGGAGACCGCGTCCAGCGCGGCGCCGGCGCCGACGATGCCGCCGCCGACCACCAGCACGTCGAACTCGGTGTCGGCCAGGCGCCGCAGGGCGTCGCGGCGGTACTGCGGTCCCAGGGGTACCGATGTCACTGCAGGCTCCTCAGGCGTCAAAAGGGCGTCGGAAGGGCGTGGGTAGGGCGTGGGAAGGGCGTCGGATGGGGAGGGGCGGGCGGGGCCGGGTGCCGGTGCCCGGGCCCCGCCCACGTCGGTTCAGCCGGCCGCGCCCTCGCCCGGCGTGTCCAGGTCGACCCAGTCCAGGGTGCGCTGGACGGCCTTCTTCCAGCCGGCGTAGCCGCGTTCGCGGCGCTGCCCGTCCCAGGTCGGCTCCCAGCGGCGCGCCTGGTTCCAGTTCTGCCGCAGCTCGTCGGTGGACTTCCAGAACCCGGTGGCCAGCCCGGCCGCGTACGCGGCGCCCAGCGCGGTGGTCTCGGCCACCACCGGCCGTGACACCGGCACGCCCAGCACGTCCGCCTGGATCTGCATGCACAGCTCGTTGGCGGTGACGCCGCCGTCGACCTTGAGCACGTCCAGGGCCACGCCGGAGTCCTCCCGCATCGCCTCCACCACGTCGCGGGTCTGGTAGCAGATCGCCTCCAGCGTCGCGCGCGCCACGTGCGCGTTGGTGTTGAAGCGGGACAGCCCGACGATGGCGCCGCGCGCGTCCGAACGCCAGTAGGGGGCGAACAGCCCGGAGAAGGCCGGGACGAAGTAGACGCCGCCGTTGTCCTCCACCTGCCGGGCCAGCGACTCGCTCTGCGCGGCGCCGGAGATGATGCCGAGCTGGTCGCGCAGCCACTGCACCGCCGACCCGGTCACCGCGATCGACCCTTCCAGCGCGTAGACGGGGGCGTCCTGCCCGAGCTGGTAGCACACGGTGGTCAGCAGGCCGTTGGCCGACCGCACCGGCTGGGTGCCGGTGTTGAGCAGCAGGAAGTTGCCGGTGCCGTAGGTGTTCTTGGCCTGGCCCGGTTCGAAGCAGACCTGGCCGACGGTGGCGGCCTGCTGGTCGCCGAGCGCGGCGGTCAGCGGGACCTGCCCGCCCAGCGGCCCGTCGTCGCGGGTGGTGCCGTAGCCGCGGGGGTCGGAGGAGGGGCGGATGCGCGGGAGCATGGCGCGGGGGATGCCGAAGAAGCCCAGCAGCTCGTCGTCCCAGTCCAGGGTCTCCAGGTCCATCAGCATCGTGCGGCTGGCGTTGGTGACGTCGGTGACGTGCACGCCGCCGTCGATGCCTCCGGTCAGGTTCCACAGCAGCCAGGTGTCGGTGGTGCCGAACAGGGCGTCACCGGCCTCGGCGGCCTCGCGGACGCCGTCGACGTTCTCCAGGATCCACTGGACCTTCCCGGCGGAGAAGTAGGTCGCGGGGGGCAGGCCCGCCTTGCGGCGGATCACCTCGCCGCGGCCGTCGCGTTCCAGCGCCGCGGCGATCCGGTCGGTGCGGGTGTCCTGCCACACGATCGCGTTGTAGTACGGGCGGCCGGTGCGGCGGTCCCACACCACGGCGGTCTCGCGCTGGTTGGTGATGCCGAGGGCGGCCAGGTCGCCGGGGCCCAGGTTCGCGGTGGTCAGCGTGGTCTGGATGACGGCGCGGGTGCGTTCCCAGATCTCGGTGGGGTTGTGCTCCACCCAGCCGGCGCGGGGCAGGATCTGCTCGTGTTCCAGCTGGTGGCGGGCGATCTCGTTGCCGCCATGGTCGAAGATCATGAACCGGGTGCTGGTGGTGCCCTGGTCGACCGCTCCGACGAACTCGCTCATCGATGACTCTCCTGGTGGGGGCGGGCGCGGCCCGCGCGGGCCGCGCCCCCGGGGGCGTGGTGGGGGGTCAGGCGGCCTCGGCCGGCACCTTGGTGGGCGCGGGCTGGGGCTCGGGCGCGGACGGGCCCGGCAGGAACCGCCCGATCAGGGCCTTGTAGAGGCCGGCGCCGAGCACGCCGCCCACCAGCGGGCCGACGATGGGGACCCAGAAGTACAGGTCGCCGTACTGGTCGCGCCACGCCCCGCCGTACCCGGTCAGGAACGAGGCCAGGCGCGGCCCGAAGTCGCGGGCGGGGTTGATCGCGTACCCGGCGTCGGTGCCCCACGCCATCCCGATGGCGACGACGGCCAGGCCGATGACGAACGGCGCGAGGTTGGCCAGCGGGCCGTCGTTGCGGGCGTCGGTGATCGCCAGCACCAGGAACAGCAGGATCGCGGTGCCGATGATCTGGTCGCGCAGCGCGCCCAGCGACGACACCGGCAGCGTGCCGTTGCCGGGCAGGGTGGAGAACACGCCCTGGGTCTTGATGGTGTGGCCGGGGTCGACGGCGCCGAGCACCTCGGTGTAGTTCCACCGCACGATCAGCGCCGCCACGAACGCGCCCGCGGTCTGCGCCAGCGCGTAGGGCGCGACGCGGCGCCAGGGGAACTCGCGGAACACCGCCAGCGCGACGGTCACCGCGGGGTTGAGGTGCGCGCCGCTGGCCCGCGCCGCCACGTAGACGCCGAGCGTGACGCCCAGCCCCCAGGCCCAGGCGATGCTGTCGTGGTCGCCGATCTGCGCGCCGGCGACCTGCGCGACGACGCCGACGCCGAACAGGATCAGGATCATCGTCCCGGCGAACTCGGCCAGCACGGCGCCCAGCGCCCCGCCGGGGATCGCGGCCGCCTCCGGCGGTGCGCCGCCGGCCCCGTCCATGCTGCTCTTCTCGGTCACAACCTTGCCTCCCTTGGCAAAGGGGGGGGTGGGAGGGCGCCCGCGGAACCCGTCGCGGCGGGACGAGACGGCCCTTCGGCTGCCGAGGACGCTAAGCCGGGACATATCACCGGTCAACGGACATCTGCCGACAATGTCGAACACTTTCGCTGCGGCGGCGCGCACATTACCCTCCCGGATATGCCGCAGATCACAGGGAACGGGCTGGCCCGCCCGGTTCCCCCGGCAATGACGGCGGGCGCCGACATTGTCGGCACCCTTCCGGGAAACATAGGATCGGGCCCATGCCGGGACCGGTGCAGTCGATCGAGCGGGCCGCGGCCATCCTCCGGCTGCTGGCGGCCAGCTCCGGCCGTCTGGGCGTCGGCGAGCTGGCCGCCTCCCTGGGACTGGCGCGCGGCACCGTCCACGGCATCCTGCGCACCCTGGTACGCGTCGGATTCGTCGAACAGGACGAGGCCAGCGGCAAATACCAGCTCGGCGCCGCCCTGCTGCACCTGGGCACCAGCTACCTGGACGTCAACGAGCTGCGCTCACGCGCCATCAACTGGGCCGACGCGCTGGCCGCCCGCAGCGGCGAGGCGGTGCGCATCGGCACCCTGCTGGACGGCAAGGTCCTGGTCGTCCACCACGTGTTCCGCCCCGACGACTCGCTGCAGGCCATGGACATCGGCACGCTCCTGCCCCTGCACGCCAGCGCCCTGGGCAAGGCCCTGCTCGCCCACGACGTCAACGCCGCCGCCGGCATCCGCGGCACCGACCTGGAGGCGTACTGCCGCCGCACCATCACCGACCACCGCGCCCTGGCGCGTTCCCTTACCCGCGTCCGCGAACAGGGCTGGGCCGCCGAGATCGAGGAGATGGTGCTGGGCGAGGCGTCCATCGCCGCGCCCATCCGCGGCCACGGCGGCCTGGTCGTCGGCGCCATCGGCGTGTCCGGCGCCGTCGAGCGCATCTGCCGCACCGACCCCTCCGCCGGCCCCTCCGCCGGCGGCGCCGCCCGCCGCGTCCCCGACCCCGGCCTGGTCGCCTACGTCCGAGACGCCTCCCGCGCCGTCTCCCGCGATCTGGGCGCCTCCCGCTGGTGACACCCCTCCCACCCGGGCGGGGGCGGCATGACCGAGCGGTACGTGATGTCGATCGACCAGGGCACCACCTCCACCCGGTGCATCCTGTTCGACCACAGCGGCCGGCTGGTGTCGGTCGCCCAGCGCGAGCACCGCCAGCACTTCCCCAAACCCGGCTGGGTCGAGCACGACGCCCTGGAGATCTGGCGCAACCTGGAACGCATCGCCCCCGAGGCCCTCGCCCAGGCCGGCGTCACCCCCGGTCAGGTCGCCGCCGCCGGCATCGCCAACCAGCGCGAGACCACCGTCCTGTGGGACCGCGTCACCGGCCTGCCCGCCGGCCGCGCCGTGGTGTGGCAGGACACCCGCACCGACGCCCTCGTCGAGGAACTCGGCCGCGCCCCCGGCGCCGCCCTGGTCGCCGAACGCACCGGCCTGCCCCTGGCCACCTACTTCTCCGCGCCCCGCATCGCCTGGATGCTCGACCACACCCCCGGCCTGCGCGAACGCGCCGAACGCGGCGAAGTGCTGTTCGGCACCATGGAAAGCTGGCTGATCTGGAACCTGACCGGCGGCACCGACGGCGGCGTGCACGTCACCGACGTCACCAACGCCGGCCGCACCCTCCTGATGGACCTGGCCACCCTGTCCTGGGACGACGACCTGCTGGCCTTCTTCGGCGTCCCCCGCGCCATGCTCCCGGAGATCCGCTCCTCCACCGAGATCTACGGCACCGCCCGCCGCGTCTTCCCCGGCGTGCGGATCGGCGCCGCCCTCGGCGACCAGCAGGCCGCCCTGTTCGGCCAGACCTGCTACAGCCCCGGCGAGACCAAATGCACCTACGGCACCGGCGGGTTCCTGCTCATGAACACCGGCAAGGAACCGATCCGCTCGGCCAACGGCCTGCTCACCACCGTCGGCTACAAGATCGGCAACGAGCCCGCCGTGTACGCGCTGGAAGGGTCCATCGCCATCACCGGCGCGCTGGTGCAGTGGTTCCGCGACGGCCTCGGCCTGATCACCACCGCCCCCGAGATCGAGACACTGGCCCGCACCGTCGACGACAACGGCGGCTGCTACATCGTCCCCGCCTTCTCCGGCCTGTTCGCCCCTCACTGGCGCGCCGAGGCCCGCGGCGTCATCGTCGGCCTGACCTCCTACATCACCAAAGGGCACCTGGCCCGCGCCGTCCTGGAGGCCACCGCCTGGCAGACCCGCGAGGTCGTGGACGCGATGAACCGCGACTCCGGCCTGGCCCTGCGGGAACTCAAATCCGACGGCGGCATGACCGCCGACAACCTCCTCATGCAATGCGTCGCCGACGTCCTCAACGTCCCCGTCGTCCGCCCCATGGTGGTGGAGACGGTGTCGCTGGGCGCCGCCTACGCCGCCGGGCTGGCCGTCGGATACTGGGCCGACCTGGAAGGGCTCCGCCGCAACTGGCACCGCGCCGCCCGCTGGGTCCCCGCCATGGACCCCGCCCGCCGCGCCGCCGAGTACCACAACTGGAAACGCGCCGTCGAACGCTCCTTCGACTGGACCCGGACCGGGCCCGTCCCCGCCGAAGACCACGGCCCCACCTGACCCAGGCCCGCCCGGCCCGTCAGGTACCGCCGCGCCCCCGCGCCGCCGCCGGCGGTACGGCTCAGCGCGGGCAGACCGGGATGTCCCGGCCCGCGTTGTCCCTGGCCTCGTCGTTGCCCCAATGCGTCAGGTACAGCGCGGGCACCCACGCGCGCGACGCGCCCCCGCTCGCGTACACCTCGTCCAGATCGGTCAGCAGCCACCAGTGGTTGAAGTCCTCACCGCCGTTGCGCTCCATCCGCTGCCCCCACCGCTTGCAGAACACATAGTGCCTGCCCCTGCGCAGCTCACCAACCGGGGCACCGGACGCCGCGGGCCGCTCGTACCCCTCGGCCGCGGCGAAGGTGTCCACGAAGAACCGCTCCCGGCCCACCTCCGGCCCCACGTCCGGCCCCGTGTCCGGGGCGGCCGGCGACGCCTGACCCGCCGTCTGCGCCGGCCCCTGCGGCGAGGTCTGCCGCTGCGGGGTGCTCCCGCCGGTGGAGCCGCCCTGCCGGGCACGGTCGGAGGGCCACAGCACGATCAGGACCGCGGCCAGCGCCAGCGCGAACGCCCCCGCCACCAGCCAGCCCGCGTACGCCGCCGGCCCCCGCCCGCCCGGCCGCCCCTGCCGTCCTTGGACGGCGGGCACGGCGAAGGTCTCCTCCGCGGGCGGGATGTCGGCGAACCGCGTCTCCACCAGCGTCGCGTCGTCCCCCGGCTCCCGCTCCGGCCCCACCGCGGACGGGCCGGCAGGGGACGGGTCGGCGGGCGGGGCGGCGCCGCAGCGCGGGCACGCCTGCGCGTCCGTCCCGGTGTCGCCACCGCACTGCGGGCACCGCATCACCCTCACCTCCGCCGCTCGCCCCCAGCGTCCCCCCTACGCGGTCAGCGGGTCTCGGCGGCCAGCCGCACACCCAGCCCGACCAGGACCACCCCCGACACCTGCTCCAGGCGGCGCCGCACCCCCGGACGGGCGAACGTGCGCCGCGCCGCGTCCACGACCCACACCACCACCAGGTACCAGACCAGGTCGATCAGCGACCACAGCACCGACAAGGCCACCAGCACCGGCAGGACGGGCGCGCCCTCGGGCACGAACTGCGGCAGGAACGACACCGCGAACACCCCCGCCTTCGGGTTCGCGACATTGGTGATCAGCCCGAGCCGGTAGCAGCGGCCCAAAGGCACCCCGGCAGGCGCCCCGCCGCCCTCCACCCCGGCACCGCTGCCCACGTCCCCGGCGTCGCCCGGGAACGCGCCGCGGCGGGCCTGCCACAGCGCCCTGGCACCGAACCACACCAGCACCACCGCGCCGGCGATCCGCATCCCGTCATAGGCCACCCGCGACGCCGCCAGCAGCGCCGACAGGCCCAGCGCCGCCGACACCCCCCACAGCACCACCCCGGTCTCGTTCCCCAGGACGGTGGCCAGCCCCGCGCGGCGGCCCGACCGCATCGACGACCGCAGGATCACCACCGTGCTCGGCCCCGGCACCAGCGCGATCACAACCGCGGCCCCGGCGAAGGCGACCAGATTCTCCAGCACCCGGCCATCCTCCCAGAGCCGGCGCCGCCCGTCTCCCCACTTTTCCGGCCACGGCCGCCCCCGCGCCCGCGTTATCGGGCCGGGCGGTTCACCGGGTCCGGCTCGCCCGGCTCCTCACCACCGGTCGGCCGCGGCCCCGGCGGACCCGTCGGCGCCTCCGTCGGCGACGGCCGCGGCGGCGGCGACGGCTCCCCGGCCGAGGGCGTCGGCGCCGGAGACGGCGACTGCGACGGCGGATCGGGCGGCTGCGGCGGCGGCTGGCTCACCTTCGGCTGGCACGCGAACAGCAACAGCATCAGCAACACCAGCAGCGCCAGGATCGCCGCCAGCGTCAGCAGCGCCCCCACCAGGCCCCGCTCGGCACGCTCCGGCGGCGCCGCGACCGGCGCCGGAACCGGCGGCCGCTCCAGCGCGGGCTCACCCGACCCCAGCCAGTACGGCTGGAACCGCGGCCCGCGCCACACCGCCCACCGCCGGCCACCGACCCCGCCCTCCAGCATCACCGGCGCCAGGAACCGTTCCGCCCCCGCCCGGCCCGACCGCTCACTGTCATACGACGTCGCCACCCACGGCGCCGGGCCCTCCGGCTGCGCCGCCACCACCGGAGCCGCGTCCCCGTCCCCCGCCGGCCGCCCCGGACCCGGCAGCGACGAGGTGATCGCCGCGCGGAACCGGTCCCGCGCCGCCGCGTCCCCGGCCGCGCCCCGGTTCAGCACCGCCACGCTCGCGCGCCGCCCCGCCTCGTCCACCCCCAGGTACACGATCCCCGCCTGGGTCTCCGACAGCCGCGCCTCCAGCCGGTACGGCCCCAGCTGTACGGGATCACCCGGAGGCAACGGCCTGGACATGGCCGCCAGACTACAACCGCCCACCAGAGGTAAAACCCTGCCACCGCCCCTTTTACAGCGTTCTTACAGCCACCGATGGCAGGCTGACCCCCGGCACGCCCACAGCCCATGCCACACCGGCCACCAGCGCCGATCCCCGCCACCCTCCCCGGCGGCGGGCACGGCACGGACCACGCCGCCCACCCCGCACCCCCGGTGGGAGCCATCCGCCGCCAATGGGTACATGTGATCGCGTAAGGTCGGAATGCGCCCGCCGGCACCCGCACGGACAGCGCAGAACGGTGAGAACAGTGAAGGACGGGGAGATGACCGTCGCAGCGCAGGACATCGACCAGGCCGCCGCGCTCCTGCAGCACACGGTCGCCGAGGTCAAAAAGGTCATCGTCGGCCAGGAGCACATGGTCGAGCGGATGGTCGTCGCGCTGCTCGCCCGCGGCCACTGCCTCATCGAAGGCGTCCCCGGCGTCGCCAAGACCCTCGCCGTGGGCACCCTCGCCCAGGTCGTCGGCGGCACCTTCGCCCGCCTGCAGTTCACCCCCGACCTGGTGCCCTCCGACATCGTCGGCACCCGCATCTACCACCCCTCCACCGAACAGTTCGACGTCGAACTCGGCCCCATCTTCGTCAACTTCGTCCTCGCCGACGAGATCAACCGCGCCCCCGCCAAGGTCCAGTCCGCCCTCCTGGAGGTCATGGCCGAACGCCAGGTCTCCCTCGGCGGCAACACCTACCCCGTCCCCAACCCCTTCATCGTCCTGGCCACCCAGAACCCCATCGAATCCGAAGGCGTCTACCCCCTCCCCGAGGCCCAGCGCGACCGCTTCCTGATGAAGATCGACGTCCGCTACCCCGGCGCCCACGAGGAACTCCAGATCCTCCAGCGCATGAGCGTCGACCCACCCGAAGCCGACCGCATCCTCGACCCCGAACGCCTCATCGGCCTCCAGCGCGCCGCCGAAGAGGTCTCCGTCCACGAACTGATCGCCGACTACATCGTCCGGCTCGTCATGGCCACCCGCGAACCCGACCAGTACCGCCTGCCCGACCTGCGCCAGGTCATCGAGATCGGCGCCAGCCCCCGCGCCACCCTCGGCCTGGTCGCCTGCGCCCGCGCCCTGGCCCTGGTCAACGGCCGCGACTACGTCCTGCCCGACGACGTACGCGCCGTCGCCCGCGACGTCATGTCGCACCGCATCGTCCTCACCTTCGACGCCCTCGCCGACGGCGTCGAGACCGCCGACGTCGTCGCCCAGATCCTGGCCGCCGTCCCCCCGCCCCGCGTCGTCTGGAACCACGGCACGGTGACCGCCCAGTGACCACCGGCGCTCCCCGGCCGCACCACCACGCCACCGGTGCCCCCGGCGGCGGGACGCTAAGCGCACGCCGCGCCCGCACCGCCGCCCTCGCCCCCGAACGCACCCTGCGCCGCCTGGAACTGGCCGTCACCCGCAAACTCGAAGGACTCCTCAACGGCGAGCACCTCGGCCTGCTCCCCGGCCCCGGCACCGAACTCGCCGAAGCCCGCCTCTACCAGCCCGGCGAGGACGACGTCCGCCACATGGACTGGGCCGTCACCGCCCGCACCACCACCCCCCACGTCCGCGACCTCATCGCCGACCACGAGCTGGAGGCATGGGCCCTCATGGACCTCACCCCCAGCATGGACTTCGGCACCGGCACCGTGATCAAACGGGACCTGGCCGCCGCCGCCCTCGCCGCCGTCGGTTTCCTCACCGTCCGCCTCGGCGACCGCGTCGGCGCCTACCTCCTGCACCCCACCGGCCTGGGCCGCTGGCCCGCCCGCACCGGCAAGGCCGCCCTGTACGCCCTGCTCGAAGCCGTCCTGGACACCACCCCCGGCAACGACGACCCCCACCCCCGCCGCACCCGCACCCCCGCCACCCCCGGCGCCAGGCCCGTCCCCGACCTCGCCGCCGCCATCACCTCGCTCGACCGCGGCCAGACCCGCCGCGGCCTGCGCGTCGTCATCTCCGACTTCCTCCCACCCGCCGACGACCCCCACACCGCCGACACCCCACACGGCCCCCCGCCCTGGGAGAAACCCCTGCGCCGCCTGGCCGCCCGCCACCAGGTCCTCGCCGTCGAGATCATCGACCCCCGCGAACTCGACCTCCCCGACATCGGCCTGGTCGAGATGACCGACCCCGAAACCGGCACCGTCCACGAGATCGTCCTGTCCCGCCGCGTCCGCGAACGCTACGCCGCGGCCGCCGCCGCCCAACGCGACCGCACCCGCGCCGCCCTGCGCCGCTGCGGCGCCCACCACCTCGTCCTGCGCACCGACCGCGACTGGGTCGCCGACGTCGCCCGCTTCACCCTCCGCCAGCGCCGCGCCGCCGGACGCGCCCTCGGCAGAACCGGAGCACGCCCATGAGCGCCCGCCCAAGCGCCCCGGCACAGCACACCCCGGAACAACACCACCCGGCACAGCACACCCCGGGGCCGCGCCCGAGGAGGAGCCCATGACGTTCCTGTCACCCGAACGGCTCTGGCTGCTCGCCCTCCTGCCACTGATCATCGGCGCCTACACCCTGCTGCAGATGCGCCGCCGCAACTACGCCGTGCGCTTCACCAACCTCGCCCTGCTCTCCCAGGTCGCCCCCCGGCGACCCGGCTGGCGCCGGCACGTGGCCGCCGGACTGTTCCTGGCCATGCTCCTCATCCTCATGATCGGCTTCGCCCGGCCCGCCACCAGCGTCAAAGTTCCCCGCGACCGCGCCACCATCATCGTCGCCGTCGACGTCTCCCTGTCCATGATGGCCAAGGACGTCCCACCCGACCGCTTCCAAGCCGCCAAGGACGCCGCCAAGAAGTTCATCCGCGACCTGCCCGCCCGCTTCAACGTCGGCGTCGTCGCCTTCGCCGGCTCCGCCAACCTCGTCGCCTCGCCCACCACCGACCGCCAGTCCGCCATCGCCTCCATCGACCAGCTCGTCCTCGCCAAACGCACCGCCATCGGCGAAGCCGTCTTCACCTCCCTGCAAGCCGTCCGCTCCTTCGACGCACAGGCATCCCAGGACCCGCCACCCGCCCACATCGTCCTGCTCTCCGACGGGGACAACACCACCGGCCGCTCGGTCCCCGAAGCCATCGACGCCAGCCGCGCCGCCCAGGTCCCGGTCTCCACCATCGCCTTCGGCACCCCCTACGGCACCGTCGACATCGAAGGCGAGACCACCAGCGTCTCGGTCAACAAGGAAACCCTGCGCGGCCTCGCCCAAGGCGCCGGCGGCAAAGCCTACGAGGCCGCCGACGGCAGCGAACTGTCGGAGGTCTACGACAGCATCGGCACCTCACTGGGCTTCAGGACCGAACACCGCGACGTCGCCGCCCGCTTCACCGGCATCGCCCTGCTGCTCGCCCTCGCCGCCGGCGGCACCTCCCTGTTCTGGTTCGCCCGCCTGCCCTAGCCGCGATACCGTCGGCCAACGTGGGGGAACACTACTTCACCGGACGGCCCACGGCCGCCGGGCGCCGCCGCACCGTCGACCTGGTCCTGCCCGACCTGCACCTGCGCCTGGACACCGACGCCGGCATGTTCTCCCCCGACCGCGTCGACCCCGGCACCCGCATCCTCCTGGAGACCGTCCCCCCTCCCCCGCCTACCGGCGACCTCCTCGACCTCGGCTGCGGATACGGCCCGGTCGCGCTCACCATGGCGCGACGCTCGCCGCAGGCGAGCGTGTACGGGGTGGATGTCAACGAACGTGCCCTCGGCCTGGCCAGGAGCAACGCCACAATCGCCGGCCTTGACAATGTAAGGTTCAGCCTGCCGGACCAGATCGACCCCGGCCTGCGCTTCGCCGCGATCTGGTCCAACCCGCCCATCCGCATCGGCAAGACCGCCCTGCACGACCTGCTGCTGGCCTGGCTCCCCCGCCTCACCCCCGGCGGCACCGCCCACCTGGTCGTCCAGAAACACCTGGGCTCGGACTCCCTGCACCGCTGGCTCAACGACCAGGGCCTGCCCACCACCCGCCTGGCCTCCCGCTCGGCCTACCGCGTCCTGACCGTCACCGCACCCGCCACCCCGCCCGACCAATCCCGGCCCGGCCAGCCCCCACCCGACCAGCCCCGGCCCGACAGACACGGAACCGCGACCCCATGACCGGCACCCCCAAAGAGCAGCAGGCGCGCAGGCAACTGCGCCCCACCGACGTCAAACGCCTCAACCGCGACTGGCGCAGGCGCACCGAGGCACGCCTGGGACTGCTGGTGGAATCGGTCACCCAGCCCTTCAACATGGGCTCGATCATCCGCACCGCCGCCGTCTTCGGCGTCGAACACCTCTGGCTGGCCGGCAACGCCGTCGAACCCACCCACCGCAACGCCGCCAAGACCGCCCTCGGCACCGAACGCCTCGTCCCCTGGGAACACGCCGGCACCCCCGCCAAGGCCGCCGCCGCGATCCGCGCCGAAGGGCTGCGGCTGGTGGCCGTCGAGCTCACCGGCGACGCCGTCCCCCTGCACCAGGCGCCACTGGACGGCGACGTGTGCCTGGCCGTCGGCGGCGAGGACCACGGCTGCTCCCCCGCCCTGCTCGCGGAGGCCGACGCCGTCGCCTACATCCCCCAGATCGGCCGCGTCGGATCCCTCAACGTCGCCGTCGCCACCGCCATCGCCCTGGCCGAGGCCCGCCGCCGCGAATGGGCCACCTGACCACCGCGGCCCCGGTTACCGGTCCTCCGGTTCCCCGGGGCCGCGGCGCCGGTGCCCGTTCAGTGCCCTTCAGTTCCCGGCGGCCGCCATCAGCTCCGCGAACTCCTCCAGGGAGATCCGACCGTCCCGGTTGCGGTCGGCGTCCACCATCACCTCCACGGCCCGGGTCTCGGTGATCTCCCGCCCCAGCGCCCTCATCACGTTCTTCAGCTCGGCCGTGGAGATGTAGCCGTCGCCGTCAGCGTCCACCATCTCGAAGGTGGCGCGGTACTCCTCGGGATCGCTCATGGTCGCATCAGCCTTCACTCGTCTCCGTGGAAGAAGCGACCGTAACACCTTCCCCGCGCCTTGACGTTGTAAGGTCCGGACCGGTTCAGGCGGTTTCCGGCACGCCGAATCGCCCGACACACCGCCACCCGCCATAATCGGGTGAGTGCCCGGCACCTTCGAATTCCTGGACCATCCCGGCCCCATCCCGTTCGCGCACCGCGGCGGCGCCGGCGGCTCCGCCCCCGAGAACTCCATGGCCGCCTTCCAGCGCGCCATCGACCTGGGCTACCGCTACCTGGAGACCGACGCGCACGCCACCGCCGACGGCGTCGTGGTCGCCTTCCACGACCACACCCTCGACCGCGTCACCGACAGCACCGGCACGATCGCCAGGCTGCCCTACACGCAGGTCGCCCGGGCCCGCATCGGCGGCACCGAGCCGATCCCCCGCCTGGAGGACGTGCTCGGCTCCTTCCCGCAGGCCCGCGTCAACATCGACCTGAAGGACGCGCCCGTCATCGGCCCCCTCGCCCAGGTGCTGCACCGCACCAAGGCGTGGAACCGGGTGTGCATCACCTCGTTCTCCACGCGCCGCCTGGCGCAGATGCGGGCGCGCCTGCCGCTGTTCACCGATCAGGAGGTGTGCATGGCGCTGGGCCCCCGCGGCGTGATGGCCCTGCGCGCCAAGTCCTACGGCGGCCCCACCGCCAAGCTGGTGCGGCTGGCCTCCACCGGCGTCGCCTGCGCCCAGGTCCCCTACGGCCTAGGACGGCTGCCGTTCGTCACCGAATCGTTCATCGCCCAGGCGCACACACTGGGCCTGCAAGTGCACGCCTGGACCGTCAACCGGCGCGACGAGATGGAACGCCTGCTGGACCTGGGCATCGACGGCATCATGACCGACGACCTGATCACACTGAGGGACGTGTTCACCGCCCGCGGCCTGTGGCCGCGTCCCGGCCGGTCGGTCACCGTCAACGCCGACCGCTGACCCGCACCGCCCCGCGCGGGACAGGCCCTAGCGGCCGAACCCCGGCGGCCGCTGCGGGCCCGGCCCCGAACCCGGCGGCCGGTACTCGGCGGCGATGCGCAGCGGAGCCGGCTGCGCGGACGGGGCGGGCCGGGGCGCGGGCCGCTCGTCCACCTGCCCGCTCGCAGCGGGCTGGACGAGGCCGAGCCGCCCCGACCGCAGGCTCTCCAGCAGCTCCAGATCCTCCGCGGACACCAGCGCGGCCATGACCTTGCCGCGCCGGGTCAGCGCGACGCGCTCGCCGGTGTAGGCCACCCGGTTCACCAGGTCGGCGAACTCCTTGCGCGCCTCCGTCACCGCTTTCTCCACGCTGTTCATCTTACGGCGAACTCCCCTTGGCCCTTCCCGCCCGCGACAGTACAGTTCGTAACGTACAGAACGTACGAAACGTACAGATCATTTCTGTGGGCGGCCGACAGGCCATGGACGGAGGCACCATGCGGGAAGAACGCGAGCCCGGCGGGACGCAGCCCGGCGGGACGGGGACGGCGCGGCCCGAGACCTACATCGGGCGGACCCTGGCGTCGGTGGAGGCACCCGAGCATCCGGCGAGCGAGGCGCTGTTCCAGCGGCTGCTGGAACAGCGGATCATCTTCCTGGGGCAGGAGATCGACGACCGGCTCGCCAACCGGGTGTGCGCCCAGCTGCTCCTGCTGGCCGCGCAGGACGAACGGCGCGACATCACCCTGTACATCAACTCCCCCGGCGGTGTCGTGGACGCCGGGATGGCGATCTACGACATGATGCAGTTCGTCCCCAACGACGTCTCCACCGTCGCGATGGGCATGGCCGCGTCCATGGGGCAGACGCTGCTGTGCGCCGGCGCCCCCGGCAAGCGGTACGCCCTGCGGCACGCCCGGGTGATGATGCACCAGCCGCACGGCGGCATCGGCGGCACCGCCTCCGACATCAAGATCCAGGCCGAGCAGTCCCTCTACCTCAAGACGATCCTGGCCGAGCGGCACGCCTTCCACACCGGCCGCAGCCTCGCCGAGATCCAGGCCGACTCCGACCGGGACCGCTGGTTCACCGCCGAGGAGGCCAGGGACTACGGCCTGGTCGACCACGTCATCGACACCACCGACCGGGTGGGGTCGTGACGGCCGCGCCGCACGACGCCCGGGGCGGCGCCGCCGGGCCGGAGCCGCCCCGCGCCCGGTACGTGATGCCCTCGTTCGTGGAGCGCACCTCCTGGGGCACCAAGGAGATGACGCCCTACAACAAGCTGTTCGAGGACCGCATCGTCTTCCTCGGCACGCAGGTCGACGACACCGCCGCCAACGACGTCACCGCCCAGCTGCTGGCGCTGGAGGGCATGGACCCCGACCGTCCCGTCAGCCTCTACATCAACTCGCCCGGAGGGTCGCTGACGGCGATGCTGGCGATCCACGACACCACGCGGTACATCAAGCCGGAGATCGAGACCACCTGCATCGGGCAGGCCGCCTCCGCCGCGGCGATCCTGCTGGCCGGCGGGACCAGGGGACGGCGGGCGGCGCTCGTCCACTCCCGGATCCTGCTGCACGAGCCCGCCGTGGAGGGCGCGATCCGCGGGCAGTCCAGCGACATGGAGATCGCCGCGCGCGAGATCCTGCGGCTGCGCGAGCAGATGGCGCTGATCCTGGCCGAGGCCACCGGACGGGACCCCGCCGACATCCGCCGCGACCTGGACCGCGAACGCTACTTCACCGCCGAGGAGGCCAAAGAATACGGGCTGATCGACGAGGTCCTGACCAAGCGCGGCTGAAGGGGGAGACCGGCGGCCTGCATCTCGTCGGGCCTCCTGACGGTTGTCGCCGACCACGTCCGCAACGGTGATCCTGCCGGGCCTCGGGGGCGGCAGAAGGCGGAGACCATCGGGGTCCTCCGTTGATCTACCACCTGCGTGGCCGTGCGGTTGAACGCCGTACGTTCGGGGAATCTTGTGACGGTATCCAGCGTTGGGCAAGGCGAGAATGCAAGCCGTCTGGGAGGCACGTGACGATGGCCGAGCGCGCACTTCGCGGCACCCGTCTCGGAGCGACGAGCTACGAGAACGATCGCAACACCGATCTGGCCCCCCGCCAGGAGGTCGACTACACCTGCACCAAGGGCCACCGGTTCACCGTGACGCTCGCGGCCGAGGCCGAGGTGCCGATGACCTGGGAATGCCGTAACTGCGGCGCGACCGCCCTGCGGGTCGACGGTGAGCTGCCGCAGGCCAAGAAGGGCAAGCCGCCGCGTACCCACTGGGACATGCTGATGGAGCGCCGCACCCTGGAGGACCTGGAGGAGGTCCTGGCCGAGCGCCTGGAGATCCTGCGCGCCGGCCGCCGCAAGACCGCCTGACAGGCCCGGATCCGCCTCCCGGCGGGTTCGTGACGGCGCTTCGCGACGACGTTGAGCCCGTGCCGCCATCCCCCCGGCGGCACGGGCTCGACCATGTCCGGCACCGCCGCACGGCGCTACGGGCGCCGGCCACGGCGGTCGTCGTCCTTGACGATCCCGCCCTCGATCACGTCGCCCCCGATGACCTCGTCCTCGATGACCTCGCCCTGCACCACCCGGCCCTCGGGCCGCCCGGCCGTACCGTCCCCTCCGGCGCCGAACGGGCCGCCGTACCGGCCGAACGCCTGACCGCCCAGACCTCCCATCCCCGGCGGGAACACCGCGCCGCGCGCCTCGGCGGCCCGCAGCCGCCGCGCCCCGTAGGCGGTCAGCAGCCTGCGCATCACCGGGCGGGTGAACGGCAGCACCAGCAGCAGCCCGGCCACGTCGGTGAGGAACCCGGGCGCCACCAGCAGCAGCCCCCCGGCCAGCACCAGGGCCGTGCCCGACAGCTCCCGGTCGGGCGGCGTCCCGCGCCGCAGCGCCTCCTGCAGCACCCGCCAGGCCCGCCGCCCCTCGCGCCGCACGATCCAGCCGCCCAGCACGCTGGTGGCCACCAGCGCCGCCAGCGTCCACCAGCCGCCGATCAGCCCCGCCAGCTGGACGATCACCAGGATCTCCAGGACGGGGACCAGCAGCATCACCAGCAGCGTTACGAGTGCCGTCATGGCTCCAACTCGGGGTTCGCGGGGACGGATGGACGGGTCGGCGACACGGACGGCCCCGGCCCGGGCGCGGGGCCTCCGTCCTGGTCAACGCCGGGACGTACGCGAACGTTTCCGGCCGGGACCGGCCATCCGCGCCGCCCTTCCCGGGCCGTGCCGGTGCGGGTCAGCGGCGGCCGCGCAGGCGGCCCAGCCGGTTCTCCACGCCCCAGCGGGTCACCCGCCAGGCCGCCTCGGCGAACACGTCCCCGCTCATCTTGCTCGTCCCGTGCACCCGGTCCACGAAGGTGATCGGGACCTCCACCACCCGCAGGCCCTCGCGCAGCGCGCGCAGCGCCAGGTCGATCTGGAAGCAGTAGCCCCGCGAGTCCACGCCCTCCAGCCCGATCTTCTCCAGCGTGGCGGCGCGGAACGCGCGGAACCCGCCGGTGGCGTCGTGCAGAGGCATGCCCAGCAGCAGCCGGGCGTAGGTGTTGGCGCCGCGCGACAGCGCCTCCCGCGTCACCGGCCAGTTCTCCACCTTCCCTCCGGGGATCCAGCGGGCGCCGATCACCAGGTCGGCGTCGCGCAGCGCCGCCAGCAGCCGCGGCAGCTCCTCGGGCTGGTGCGAGCCGTCGGCGTCCATCTCCACCATGACGTCGTAGCCGTTCTCGGCCGCCCAGCGGAAACCGGCGACGTAGGCGGGGCCCAGCCCCTCCTTGCCCGTCCGGTGCAGCACCTTGACATGGTCGTCGGCGGCGGCCAGGCCGTCGGCCAGCTCCCCCGTCCCGTCCGGGCTGGCGTCATCGACGATCAGCACGTCCACCGGCGGCGCCGCCGCGCGCACCCGGCCGACGATGCCCTCGATGTTGTCCCGCTCGTTGTAGGTCGGGATGATCACGAGCACCCGGCCGAGATCGGCTGGGATCTCCATCGGCGTCAATTCCCCTCGTTCTTCCTGCCGGTGAACGCGTTACCGCCGGCGACCGCTCCGCGGCGGGTGAGCCACAGCGCCACGGCCGCCGCGCCCGCGCCGAGCGCGGCCAGCGCCCACTCCGGGACGGCGCCGGCCCGGCCGGCGATCGTCCGCGTGGTGCGCGCCGGGACGGAGGCCACCTGGATGTCGGGCACGAACTCCCCGGACTTGTCGATCATCCGCCCGTCCGGGGCCACGATGGCGCTGATGCCGCTGGTCGCGGCAACCAAGATCGTACGGCCATGCTCGACCGCGCGCAGCCGGGACATCGCGATCTGCTGCGGCGGAAGGCTGGTCCTGCCGTAGGTGGCGTTGTTGGTCTGCACCACCACCAGCTCCCCGTCGGCGGCGTCGCGGACCTCGGCGTCGTAGGCGACCTCGAAGCAGATCACATCGCCGATGGTGGCCGGGCCCAGCCGCATCACCGGGTCGCGGGTGCCGTGGGCGAAGTCGCGCGGGATCCGCTCGAACCGGGTGATCAGCTTGGTGAGGACGCCGCGGAACGGCAGGTACTCGCCGAACGGCACCGGGTGCCGCTTGACGTAGTAGTCGCCGGGGCCGCGGACCGGGTCCCACACGATCCCGCGGTTCTCCACCTGCGACCCGTCCGGGGTGTCGGTGAGCGCGCCGACCAGGACCGGGACGCCGATGGCGCGCACGGCCCCGTCGATGGCGGCGCGGGCGTCCGGCTCGGCATAGGGGTCCAGGTCGCTGGCGTTCTCGGGCCACACCACCAGCTCGGGACGCGCCACCTCGCCCGCCCGCACCCGCTCGGCCAGCTCGTAGGTGACCCGGACGTGGTTGTCGAGCACCGCCTTGCGCTGGGCGTTGAAGTCCATGCCCAGGCGCGGCACGTTGCCCTGGATCACCGCGACGGTGACCGGCCGTCCCGCCGACGGGGTCGGGATCGCCAGGCCGCCGCCGATCAGCGCGGCCGTCGCCGCCACCGCGACCGCGACGGGCCTGGCCGACGCGCGCAGCACCGCCGCCCAGGTCCGCGCCGCCGCGTCCTCCCGGTGCCGGGCGCGCAGGACGGCGACCGTCCCGTAGGCCAGCAGCGCGCCGGCCAGGGCGGTGACGAACGAGACCAGCGGCGCCCCGCCCAGCGACGCGTACGGCGTCAGCGGCGTGGCGGTCTGGCTGAAGGCCAGCCGCGCCCAGGGGAACCCGCCGAACGGCACCCGCCCGCGTACCAGTTCCTCGGCCACCCACAGCGCCGCCACCCACACCGGCCAGGCGGGCAGCCGGGTGACCAGTGCCACGCCCGCGCCCATGGGGACGAAGTAGAGGGCCTGGACGGCGGCCAGCAGCAGCCAGGCGTCCGTCCCGATCACCACCAGGCCCTCCAGGACGGGCACGAAGAACACCAGCCCGGCCACCAGGCCCAGCCACGCGCCGGTGCGGGCGGGCATGCCGTGCGTCGCCAAGGTCAACAGCGCCACGCCGGGGAACACCAGCGGGGTCAGGTCGGCGGGCGGGAAGGCCAGCCACAGCACCAGCCCGCCGACGACGGCCAGCAGCGTGCGCGGCCATCCGGCCCGTCCGCCCCGGCGCAGCCACCCTCGCGCCGGCCGTTCCGGCGCGGGCACCGGCGCCGCGGTGGCGGCGGCCGGAGCCGTGCCCGTGTCGGTGCCCGTGTCGGTGCCCGTGTTGGTGCCCGTGTTGGTGTCCGTGGCGGCGGCCTTGCCGGTGTCGGCCGCGCCGGTGTGGGGCTCGCCGGTGCCCGGCGGTCGTTCCGGCAGGATGTCCCGCACCAATTCCGCTCCTCGCTCGGCCCTTCCCGGCCCTTCCCCGGCCTCGTCGCGGGCCCTGGTCGTCCCATCCCCGCCGAACCGCTTGCGGGAACGCTACCGGCCCACGGCGCCCACGGCGACCCGCGACCTCAACGGGCCGTCACCCGCCCCACCGTCCGCTCGCGGGACCGTACGGCGCCGCTACGCAGGGTATGCGCACCGGCGGGGCGGATGGGGCACGGAAAGAGGCCGCGGGCGTGGAAAGAGGCCGCGGGCACGGTAGGTGTCTGCGGGTACTGAGAAGAGTCCGTTGGCATGGAAGGAGTCCGTGGGCGGAAAAGGGCCCGCGACATCCCTCGGGCCGGAGTCGTCCCACAGGCGGTGAGAGCGATGCTCCGTTTTCTACTGGATGTCCGGGCCCTTTCCGGGTCCAAGCCCCCGCCCGATCGGACGGCCCCGCCTGGCGCGGCCACCGGTCACCACCCCTGGTTCGGACGGGCCGGTAAGGGGCGGGCCGTGCTGAGCTCCCCCGTCGATCCCGTCGTGGCGCGGTCCAGCGGCGCCCCGAGAGGCCGATCGGTGAGTCCTGTGCTGGACTGGAGCCAAACTACCGGAGTACCGGGCCTTGTCAACCGCCGCATGTTCTGGAGAGATTCCACGTTTCCCCAGCTCAGAGCCATGATCCGCGCATGGGTGGTATTTACCGGGGGCAGACCGGGCGCCGACCGGCCGCCCGGGCCGATCAGGACGGGCCGGGCGGTTCGGGCACGACGACGGTGCCCACGGCGGTGGCCGCCACGATCGGCTCGGGGAGCACCTCGGCGGCCGACCCGCCCTTGTCGGGACGGCCCCGGCACACCACGCGCGCCTCGAACGCCAGCGCCCGGCTGCGCCGTCCCGCCCGCTGGAGCACCGCGCTGACCTCCAGCACGTCCCCGGCCCGCACGGGCGCGCGGAACTGCACGTCGGAGTAGGAGGCGAACAGCCCTTCGTCGCCGTCGGTGCGGATGCACATCTCGGTGGCCACGTCCCCGAACAGCGCCAGCAGGTACGCGCCGTCGACCAGGTTCCCGGCGTAGTGGGCGTGCGAGTAGGGGATGTAGCGCCGGTGGGTGACGGTGAGCCCCTCCCGCGGGCCGCCGCCGCCCGCTGCCCCGTTGCTCATGACGCGTCCCCTTCGGCGTGGGCCCTGCCGGGCAGCAGGGCGTGGACGAGGTAGCTGGCGACCTCGGCGGGCGTGGTGCCCTTGCCGAAGACGCGGTCGACGCCCAGTTCCTCGGCGGTGACGGTGTCGAAGCGGGGCCCGCCCACCACCAGCAGGGGCCGTCCCATGCCGGGGGCCACGGCGGTCGGGTACTCGGCGTGGAAGGCGGCGGCCATCTGCTTGGTGTTGTGCAGGTGGGCGTTGCGCTGGGTCACCACCTGCGACACCAGGACGGCGTCGGCGTCCTCGGCCTTGGCCCGCGCGACCAGCTCCTCCACGGTGACCTGGGCGCCCATGTTGACCACCTGGATCTCCCGGTAGTACTCCAGGCCCTTCTCCCCCGCGAAGCCCTTCACGTTGAGGATCGCGTCGATGCCCACGGTGTGGGCGTCGGTGCCGATGCAGGCGCCGACCACGACCAGGCGGCGGTTGAGGGCGCCGCGGATGGCCAGGTTGACCTCGCTGGAGGTCAGCAGCGGGTACTCGCGCTCGGGCGGGACGGGGATGCCCGCGTAGTCGATGAGGTGCCCGCACCTGCCGTACACGATGAAGAAGGTGTGGCCGGGGCCCATCGCCTTGGAGTGCACGACGCTGGCGGGGGCCAGGCCCATCTTCCCGGCCAGTTGCAGCGCCGCGGCGTCGGCGCGCTTGCCCGCCGGGACCGGCAGGGTGAACGACATCTGCACCATGCCGTCCCCGGTGGTGTCGCCGTAGGGGCGGATGACCTGCCGGGCGTCGGCGGGCCCGCCCTGCTCCTCCCCGGCCGGGCTCCCGGCACGGGGGCCTTCATCGGTGCGTGCCCGCTCGGTCATGCCGTCACCTCCTGGTCGGCCGCCTGCGCGGCGTGCGGGTCCTCGGTGTCCAGGATCTCGATGGCGGGGTTGAAGTACCCCTCGGCGCGGGGGACGACCCCGTCCAGTCCCTTGCCGCCGTCGGGCGGGCGCCGGGTCACGCCGAAGGTGCCGTCGGCGATGGCGGTGAGCAGGCCGTCGCGTTCGACGCGTTCCAGCAGCTCCACCGACTCGCCCAGCACCCGCCGGGCGCGTTCGGCGATCATGCCGCCGGGGCGGGGCGCGAAGTCCTCGGCCAGGCCCGCGCAGGCGTCCCGGACGTAGCGGACGTTCTCCAGCGCCAGGTCGCGGTCCGACAGCCACGGCGTGTGGATGCCCTCGGTCATCATCCCGATCAGGATGATGGACTGCCCGGTCATCACCCCGGCCAGGTTGAAGAAGGCGTCCAGCAGGTAGCCGGCGAAGATGTTGCCGGTCATGTGCTTGGTGGGCGGCATGTACTTCAGCGGCGCGCCGGGGAACAGCTCCCGCACCAGCTGGGCGTGCGCCAGCTCCAGCCGGAACGACCCGGGCACCGCCGGGTCGATCTCGAAGGCGTGGCCGAGCCCGAGCTGGGCGTCGGTGAGCCCGGCCTCGTGCCCGAACCGCTCGTTGAGCAGCTGGCTGACGATGACGGTGTGGGCGGCCTCGACGGCGTCGGCGGTGGTGAGGTAGTTGTCCTCGCCGGTGTTGACCACGATGCCGGCGCGGGCGTGGACCTGCCGGGAGAAGCGCTGGTCGATGAAGGTGCGGCGGGGGTTGATGTCGCGGAAGATGATCCCGTACATGCAGTCGTTGAGCATCATGTCCAGGCGTTCCAGCCCGGCCAGCGCCGCGATCTCCGGCATGCACAGCCCCGAGGCGTAGTTGGTGAGCCGCACGTACCGGCCCAGCTCGCGGGAGACGTCGTCGAGCGCGGCGCGCATCAGCCGGAAGTTCTCCTGGGTGGCGTAGGTCCCGGCGTAGCCCTCGCGGGTGGCGCCCTCGGGGACGAAGTCCAGCAGCGACTGCCCGGTGGAACGGATCACCGCGACCACGTCGGCGCCCTCCCGCGCGGCGGCCTGCGCCTGCGGGATGTCCTCGTGGATGTCGCCGGTGGCGACGATCAGGTAGATCCAGGGATGGGGCGGGTCGCCGATCGAGGCCAGCATCCGGTCGCGTTCGGCGCGGCGCCGGTCGATGCGGGCGATGCCGGCGCGGGCGGCGTCGCGGGCGGCCGCGCGGGCGTCGCGGGCGTCGGTCCCCTCGGGGAGGCGGAACCGCGCCCGGCCGCGGGCGGCGTCCCGCGCGAGCTCGGTGAGGTCCGGGTACGGGCCGCGCAGCAGCGCGTCCCACACCGGCAGCGCGATACCGTGCTCCAGCCCGGTCTGGGCGCGCACCGCGTCGGCGAGATGGTTGACCCACGGCCTGCCGTCGGCGTCGGCGCCGGACAGCCCGGCGATCCTCAGCAGGGCCCGTTCCACCGACACCGTGGTGTGCGTGCGGGCCATCTCGATGACCGGTTCGGCCGCCCGCGCCGCCAGCGCCCGGGCCCGGCGCACCAGCGCCGGATCCAGATCGAGTTTCCCCTGCGGCGCCATCGCCGCCTCCCCTCACCGTCCACGGCTCGTACGTGAAGATCTGCTCTCATCTACGTTCTACCATCGAGATCTTCCTGACAAATACCACCAAATCGCAAGACCCTCCGCGCTTTGCCGCTTTCTCGTGATCCAGATCCGCGCAAACGGACGAGCGTTCCGGCAAGCAGGGCGTCACCGCTCAAGCCATGCCCAATCGCAATTAGCGAGCGTAGAGTCACGGTGCGTCACTCATCTGGTCTCTGGTCCTGGAGGGGTGCATGGTGTTCTACATCCTCGCGGCGGCCTGCGCCATAGCCGTGGTGTTCGCCGCGGGCCGGCTGGTCCGCCGCGGCATCGACGACGGCGATCCCGGCGGCGCCACCGCCGCCCACACCGGAGCGATGCTGTCGGCGCTGTTCCTGCTGGCCTTCGCCGTCGCCATCGTCGTCCCCTGGGCCGCCACCGACTCCGCGCGGCTCAACACCTACGCCGAGGCGCAGGCGATCACCGAGGCGTACTGGTCGGCCGAGCGGCTGCCCGCGGGCCCGCGCGAGCACGCCCGCGCGGGCCTGGCCGACTACGCCCGCTTCGTCCGCGACCGGGAGTGGCGCGACATGGCCGAGGGCCGGCTCAACCCCGACGGCGGGGCACGGCTGGACGCGGTCCGCCGCCAGGTCATCGCGCTCCCCGCCGGCGACGACGCCCCCGACCAGGCGGCCGGCGACGCCCGCGCCGCGGTGCTGGAACAGATCGGCGCGATCTCCGCGGCACGCCACCAGCGCGCGATGGACGCCCGCGTCCGCCCGCCGACGGCGCTGCTGGTCATGACGGCGGTCACCGGCCTGCTGGTGGTGGCCTTCCCCTACCTGGCCGGGGCGCGGCCGCGCGGGATGACCGCGGTGCCGCTGGCGCTGCTGGCCGGGCTGCTGGCCATCGGCATCTACCTGGCCATCGACATCTCCCACACCTTCGCGGGCGGGCTGGCCGTGCGTCCCGACGCCTTCACCGGCGCCCTCACCGAGATCCAGCGCATCTCGGCGGGCCCGTGACCGCCCGCCGCACCGTGTCCCCCGCCGTGTCCCCCGCCGCACGCATCGCCGCCCCCCTCGCCCTTCTGTTCGCGGCGGGCCTGGCGGTGCTGCCCGCCTCCGAGGCGACCGCGTCCCCGCGCCGCCCGGTCCCCGTCTGCGTCGAGGTGTCGGCGTCGATGGACGGCCTCGCCGACGTGGGCGTCACGGTCGCCGTCCCCGGATCGGCCTGCCCCAGCCCGCCGCCGCCCCGCCCCGAACCTCCACCAGAACCTCCGCCCGCGCCCCCGCCCCCGGTACCGCCCGAACCGGCGGCACCGCACGAGCCGCCGCCCTCGTCCGCGCCGGTGGCCGCGAGCCCGCCCCGGCGCGGCGCGCCGGTAGAGCTCGACGCACCAGCGCAGCGCCCCGCCCCCGCGCCCGAGCCCGAGCCGCGGCGTCCCCAGCCACCCGAGCCCTCCGTCGCCGAACCCGAACGGGCACCGCCGCAGCCGCGAACGGCCAAGGCACCGCCACGGCGCCGCCATCCCCTGGCGAACCCGCTGGTCGTGGTGGTCCTGGCCACCGTGATCAGCTCCTCGGCGTCGCTGGCCTTCGCCCGCTGACCGCCCGCCGACCGCCCGCAGCCGTCCTGTGGCCGGTGCCGCCGGTGACCGCGGGCGGCGGGTGTGGTGAACGGCACCGCACCGCCGCCCGCGGACCGGCGCGCTACAGTCCCGGAATCTCGCCGTTGCGGAACGCGTCGACGAACAGCCGGTGGTCGTCGCGGACGATCGCGGCGTACTCGTGCGCGAAGGAGACCATCGCCTCCACGAACGGGCCCTCGTCCGGGCCGATCACCGAGTTGATGGCGTCCTCCACCTGGAAGCCCACCAGGGTGTGGTCGGAATCGCTGTCCGACACGCAGTGGATCTTGGCGGTGGCGCGGCCCAGGTCGTCCAGGACCGACATCATCTCCTCCGGCTCGGTCAGCCCCGACCAGTCCAGGTCCGCCTCGTAGGGCGACAGCTCCTGCACCACGTACCCGACACCGTCGATCTCGGTGTAGCCCAGCCACGGATCGGTGTTGGCCTGCAACGCGCGGCGCGACAACGCGGTGCGGTGACCGTGGTGCTTGAAGTAGTCGCGGATGCGCGGGTCGTGCACGACACGGCTGGGCGCGGCGACGTTCCCCTGCTTCATCGACAGGATCACATCGTTCTCCAGGGCCTGCGAGTGCCCCTCCACCAGGATGTTGTACGCCGACAGCCCCGCCGACCCGATACCGAACCCCGAGGCGCCCACGATGTCCTTGACCTGGTAGGTGAGGCTGCCGAACCTCTTCTCCCTCGGGATCGTCTCCAGGTAGGCGTGGTAGGCGCGCTCCACCTTGGCGCGCTCCGCCTCGTCCAGGCGGCGCACGCCCGAGCGGTTGCGGAACCGCCGCTCGTGCTGCTCGACCAGCGTCTTGTCCTCCAGCAACCCGATGCGCGTGGACGACAGCGCCGCGATCAGCACGTCCCGCACGTACCCGTCGGCGTTGTCGAGGGTCAGCGCGAACCCGTGGTCGCCGCCGCCGGCTGCGAACCGCCGCACCTGGTCGACGTACGCCCGCACATAGGTCTCCACCAGCCGCCGGATGTCGGAGTCGGAGATCGCCTTGCTCCAGGCCAGCAGCGCCACGCTCGCCACCAGCCGTTTGACGTCCCAGGTGAAATGGCCCACGTACGCCTCGTCGAAGTCGTTGACGTCGAAGACGAACACCCCGTCGTCGTTCATGTACGTGCCGAAGTTCTGCGCGTGCAGGTCGCCCTGGATCCAGACCCGGCCGGTGCGCTCGTCGGCCCACGGGTCTTCGTCATGGATCACGTCGGCGTAGAACAGGCAGGCGCTGCCCCGGTAGAAGGCGAACGGATCGGAGGCCATCTTGCGGAACCTGCGCCGGAACTCGGCCGGGCTGCGCTCCATCAGATGCGAGAAGGCGTCCACCAGGACGTCGACGATCTGGTTCCGGCGCTCCTTGGGGTCCTTGTCCCGCAGGGCCTGAGTGATGCTCGCCATCACCTGTCTCCTCGCTGCTCTAGGCGTACCGGGTCATTGTGCCGAATCGCGCTCGTCCCGCGCGGTGAACAGCGAGCGAATCCCCGGTTCGGTCCGCAGCAGGTCCAGCGCCAGCTCGGCGTGCCCGGGGACGTAGCCGTTGCCGACCAGCATCGTCACATCGGCGGCCAGGCCCTCGGCGCCCAGCGCCGCCGCGGGGAACGAGGTCGCCATCGAGAAGAACACCACGGTGCCGCCGGGCGCGGTGCCCAGGATCGCGCCGTGCTCGCAGCCGGGCACGTCCACGCACACCACCGTCACGTCGGCGGGCTCCCCCAGCGCCCGCGCCACCGCCACCGGGTCGCGCGCGTCCGCCCGCACCACCCTGTCGGCCAGGCCGGTGGCGGCCAGCCGCCGCTCCTCCTCCACCGTCGGCACCAGCCCCACCGTCGCGGCGGCACCGGCACGGCGGGCGGCGGCAAGCGACAGCGACCCGCTCTTGCCCGCCGCGCCCAGCACCGCCACCACCGGCCCCCGCCCCAGGCGGGACGCGGCCTGGCCGACGACGCGGCGGGTCAGGGCGGGCGCGCCGCACACGTCCATGACCGACAGCGCCAGCGGCACCGGAAGGTCGCCGGGCAGCACGGCGGCGATGGACCGGGCGAACAGGATCGCGTGACCCGAGGTGGGGACCTGCTCGGACCGCCCGTCCCAGCGTTCCAGGCCGTCGTCCACGGCCAGCGGGGTCAGGGTCAGCGACACCAGCGTCGCGACGCGGTCGCCCGCCCTCAGCCCCAGCGGCGACCGCGGCCCGGCCTCGTCCACGACGCCGACCAGCATGCCGCCCGACCCGGTGACCGGGTTGTGCATCTTGCCGCGTGAGGTGATGATCCCCAGCACCTCGCGGCGGATCGCGTCCGGGTCACCGCCGTGCGCGGTGCGCAACTGCCGGTAGGACGCGGCGTCCAGGTTGAGCCGCTCCACCCGCACCCGCACCTCGTCCGGGCGGATGCGGGGATCGGGGTCCAGCCGCAGCGCCGCCTGCGGCAGCACGCCCTCGGGCTCCAGCACGCGGTGCAGCCCCACCTCGGTCCCGATCACGCTCGCCTCGCGACTCGTCCGGCTGCTCATACGGCGGCTCCTCGCCGGTCTCCGGTCTTCCGCATCCGGCCACGCTCACGCGCAGGTCACGGAAGATGTACTTGGTCTTATTGGTTGGATCGAAAGTCTTCCCGTAAAGTCGGGCGTACACGAGATTTTTACGCGATCTGTCCGACGGGGTCCACCCGTCGCCGAGGAGGGGTCGACGATGACCACCGCCCTGCGTCCCGACCCGGACGCCCGCCCCGCCGCCCCGCAGCCCTACGCCTACCGCCGCAGGCCGCTGGTGGAACCCGACTGGACACGGCTGCCCGGCTGGCGCGAGGTGACCCGCGCCGAATGGGAGTCGGCGCAATGGCAGCGCGCGCACTGCGTCAAGAACATCCGCCAGCTGCGCCACGTCATGGGTGACCTGCTCGACGAGTCCTTCTACGCCGACCTCGAACGCGACCAGGCCGAACGCGCCACCATGTCCATGCTGGTCACCCCCCAGATGCTCAACACCATGGACACCTCCTCCACCGACGCCTTCTACGCCGACCCGGTGCGCCGCTACATGATCCCCGTGCACAGCGACCGCCGCACCGACTGGCCCTCCCACCCCTACGCCACCCGCGACTCCCTCCACGAGGCCGAGATGTGGGCCGTCGAAGGACTCACCCACCGCTACCCCACCAAGGTCCTGGCCGAACTCCTGCCCACCTGCCCCCAGTACTGCGGCCACTGCACCCGCATGGACCTGGTCGGCAACTCCACCCCCGCCGTCGACAAGCACAAGTTCACCATCAAGGCGCCCGACCGGCACGGCGCCATGCTGGACTACCTGCGCCGCACCCCCGGCGTCCGCGACGTCGTCGTCTCCGGCGGCGACGTGGCCAACCTGCCCTGGCCCCGCCTGGAATCGTTCGTCGACGCCCTGCTGGACATCGACACCATCCGCGACATCCGCCTGGCCACCAAGGCGCTCATGGGCCTCCCCCAGCACTGGCTCCAGGACGAGGTCCGCGCCGGCATGGAACGCCTGGCCGCCAAGGCCCGCGAACGCGGCGCGCAGATCGCCATCCACACCCACGTCAACACCGCCCGGTCCCTCACCCCGCTGGTCGCCAGGGCCGCCCGCGCCATGCTCGACACCGGCATCCGTGACGTCCGCAACCAGGGCGTGCTGCTGCGCGGCGTCAACGCCACCCCCGAGGCGCTGCTGGACCTGTCGTTCGCCCTGCTCGACGAGGCCGCGATCCTGCCCTACTACCTCTACCTGTGCGACATGATCCCCTCCAGCGAGCACTGGCGCCTCGCCGTCTGGGAGGCCCAGGAGCTCCAGCACGCGATCATGGGCTACCTGCCCGGGTTCGCCACCCCGCGGATCGTGTGCGACGTCCCCTACGTCGGCAAGCGCTGGGTGCACCAGCTCGCCGGCTACGACCGCGAGCGCGGCGTCTCCTACTGGACGAAGAACTACCGCACCGGCATCGAGACCTCCGACGACGGCGCGCTGGAGCGGCGGTACGAGTACTACGACCCGATCCACACGCTGCCGGAGGCGGGCCGCGCCTGGTGGCGGCGTCAGGCCGCCGCCGCCTGAGCGCCGGGTGCGCCGGCCCGGCACCTTTACATTGTAGATCAATAAATGGGATAGGCTTCCGGGGTGCCCTCCCGACCGTCCCCGCGGCCCGCGCCGCCCGCCCGGCGGTTCCCGTACGGGGCGGCGGTGACCGTCGCCGAGCTGGACCGCGACCCGCATCCCCTGCTGGCCCGGCTGCGCGCGCACGAGCCGGTCTCCTGGCTGCCCGCGCTGGAGTGCTGGCTGGTGACCTCCCACGACCTGGCGGTCCGGGTGATGCGGGACGCCGCGTCCTTCACCGTCGACGACCCGCGCTTCTCCACCGCTCGGCTGCTGGGCCCCAGCATGCTGTCGCTGGACGGCCGCGAGCACACCCGCCACCGGGACCCGTTCGCCCGCGCCTTCCGCCCCGCCATGACCCGCGAACGCTTCACCGCGTTCGTCGAGGCCGAGGCCGCCCGGCTGGTCACCGCGCTGGCACCGGCCGGCCGCGCGGAACTGCGCGGCGACCTGGCCGGCCCGCTCGCGGTCGCCGTGGTGGCCGAGGCGCTGGGCCTGGACGGCGTGGACGCCGCGACGGTCCGCTCCTGGTACGGGGAGTTCGTCGACGGCGTCTCCGCCATCACCGCGGGTCAGGAGCCGCCCCCCGGCGCCGCCGTGGCCTACGACCGGCTCCGCGCCGCCGTCCGGGAGGTCATCGGCGCCTCCCCCGCCGGCTCGCCCCTCGCCTCCGCCGCCCACCGGAACCCGGACCGGGGCGAGGGGACGGCGAAGGGCGGCGGGCTCACCGAGGCCGAGGTGGTCGCGAACGCCGCCGTCCTGATGTTCGGCGGCATCGACACCACCGAAGGCATGATCACCAACGCGGTGCTGCACCTGCTGGAGGACCCCGGCCGGCTCGCGCTCGTCCAGGCCGACCCCGGGGGCCTGCTGGCCGGGGCGATCGAGGAGTCGCTGCGGCTGGAGCCGTCCGCCTCGGTCGTCGACCGCTACGCCACCCGCGACCTCGACCTGGGCGGGGCGCCCGTGCGCAAGGGCGACCTGGTCCGGGTGTCGATCGCGGGCGCCAACCGCGACCCCGCGGTCTTCGCCGACCCCGACCGCTTCGACCCGCGGCGCGAGAACGTCTCCGAGCACCTGGCGTTCGCCCACGGACCGCATTTCTGCTTCGGCGCTCCGCTGGCGCGCCTCGAGGCGCACGCCGTCCTGACGGCACTGCTGACCCGCCTGCCGGGGCTGCGGCTCGACCCGTCCCGCCAGGCCCCGGTGCGGGGCCTGGTCTTCCGCAAGCCCCCGCACCTGCACGTCCTGTGGGGCACGCCCCCCGGCACCTCCGATATGTGAAACCATTTCCCGCATGATCGTGGAACGCCGGGTCGAGCTCCGTTTCTCGCGGGAGAGCCGCGAGGCGGAGACCCACACCAACCTGTCCGCCGTGCGCCAGGACGGCCGGTGCCTGTGGGTGGCCGGCGACGAGACCGCGACCATCGAGCGGCTGACCGCGGCCACCGACGGCGCGGGACGCGTCACCGGCTACGACGGGCAGCGCACCGTGCGGCTGGCCGACCTGGTCGACCTGCCCGCCGGGCCCGACGAGGAGGCCGACCTGGAGGGCCTGGCCCGCGCCAACGGCTGGCTGTGGGCGATCGGCTCGCACAGCCTCAAACGCAAGAAGATCAAGCCGGGCCGGCCGGACGCCAAGTCCCGCAAGCGGCTGGCCAGCGTGGTGCGCGAGGACAACCGGTTCGTCCTCGCCCGGCTCCCCCTGGTCACCGGCGACGACGGGCTCCCCCGCGTGGTAGCCGACGACGGCGGGCGCCGCGCCGCGCTGCTGGGCGGCCACAAGGACTCGATCACCGACCTGCTGGAGGACGACCCGCACCTGGCGCCGTTCCTGGCCATACCCAGCAAGGACAACGGGATCGACATCGAGGGCGTCGCCGCCCACGGCGACCGCCTCTACATCGGGTTCCGCGGGCCGGTGCTGCGCGGCTGGGCCGTGCTGCTGGAGATCCGCCCCGAGACCCATCCCCAGGACCCGTCCCGGCTGCGGCTGCGCCCGCTCGGCGACGGCGACGGCGACGGCGACGGCGACGACCTGTACCGGACGCACTTCCTCGACCTGGGCGGCCTCGGCATCCGCGACCTGTGCCCGCACGGCGACGACCTGCTGATCCTCACCGGGCCGAGCATGGACCTGGACGGCCCCGTGCGCGTGGTGGCCTGGCCGGGCGCGGCCACGGTGGCCGCGCCCGGCATCGTGCCCGCCACCGACCTGCGGGTCCTGGGCGAGCTCCCGTACGGGGAGGGCGACGACCACGCGGAGGGCATCGCGCTCCTGGACGAGACCGGCGAGGACGGGCGCCCCAAGCTGCTGGTGGTCTACGACAGCCCGTCCGAGGACCGGCTGACCCCCGAGGGCGGCGTGCTGGCCGACGTGGTGTCCTTCGAGCACCCCGAGTAGGCCCGTCACGGCGAGCGATCCGGCAATCCTGGCGACCGGACGATCTCCCGAAATTGCCGTGGATTCCCCTCGAACATCGGCCGTACTGGAGGCATCCAACAGGGCAGGGCGGGCGGGTTCGGCCCCCCTGCCCTGTGCGTGCGGGCTTTTCTGGACAGGCGACGACGGGATCTGGATACTCACTGCTATGGACGGTCAGCCCTCATATCCGGTGCGAGCGTCCGATATGGAACGCGACCGGGTACTGCAGGTGCTCAGCGAACGGGTGGCCGAAGGCCGGATTTCGCATGAGACGTTCGAGCGCCGCGTCGACCAGGCGTTGCGCGCCCAAAGCCAGGCGGAGCTGGCCGACCTGGTGCACGACCTGCCCCCCACCAACCGCGTGGTCGGGCGCCTGACCGGGCTGATCTCCTCGGTGTCGCAGATGACGGCGCGGTTCGAGGCGGCCTGGCGGGCGCCGCGGCTGCCCCGCTTCACCCTGCCCCCGGCGGGGCTGACCCGCATCGTGGTGGGACGCGCCCCCGGCTGCCAGTTCATCCTCACCGACCTGACGGTGTCGCGGTTCCACGCCGAGATCTACCGCCACGAGGACGGCTGGATGATCTCGGACCTGGGGTCGATGAACGGCACCCGGCTCAACGGCTGGCGGCTCACCGGCCCGTCCAGAGTCCGCCCCGGCGACGAGGTCGGGTTCGGCAACTCCAGCTTCATCGTCGCCTCGTCCTGACGGCCGCCGGTCCGCGGGCACCGCGCGAGGACGATCGCCCCGGCGGATAGGGTCGGCCGGGACGGCATGCCGGCACGAGCGAGCCGGGACGGGCAGGGAGAGGCAGGGAGGGACATCGTGCTCATCGGGTTCGCCGTGCCGGTGTCGGGCGGCTGGGCGACCCCCGCCCGGCAGGCGCGGATCGCCCAGGAGGCCGAACGGCTCGGCTACCACTCGGTCTGGACGCTGCAGCGCCTGCTCAACCCGGCCGGCTCGCAGGATCGGACGTACCGGGCCGTCCCCGACCCGCTGGTGACGCTGGCGTACCTGGCGGGGCTGACCGAGCGGGTGCGGCTGGGCGTGGCGATCGTCAACCTGCCGTTCTACTCGCCCGCCCTGCTGGCCAAGCAGGCCGCCACGCTCGACCACGTCAGCGGCGGGCGGCTGGACCTGGGCATCGGCCTGGGCTGGATGCCCGAGGAGTTCGCGGCGGCGGGCGTCCCGATGGAGCGGCGCGGCGCCCGTGGCGAGGAGTTCCTGGCCGCGATGCGGTCGCTGTGGGCGAGCGGCTCCGGCGGCGGCCCCAGCGAGTTCCACGGGACGTTCTACGACCATCCGCCGGTGGTGATGGAGCCGGGTCCGGCGCAGTCGCCCGAGCCGCCGATCCTGCTGGGCGGCGCGGCCGAGCCCGCGCTGCGCCGCGCGGGCCGGCTGGCCGCGGGCTGGGTGAGCGCCAGCCGCGCCGACCCCCGCACGCTGGGACGGTCCATCCGGATCGTCAAGGAGGCGGCGGAGAAGGCCGGGCGGGACCCGTCCACGCTGCGGTTCGTGTGCCGCGCGGCGGTGCGCGTCAGGGCCGCGGGACGCGCGGACCGGCGCCCGCTGCACGGGTCGTTCGAGGAGGTGCGCGCGGACTTCGCCGACATCGCCGCGCAGGGCATGACCGAGCTGTTCGTCGACCTCAACTTCGATCCCGAGATCACCGGGCCGGAGGCCGATCCGCGGGAGTCGATGCTGCGGGCCGAGGAGGCGCTGCGGGCCTTCGCCCCGGGGGGCTGACCCGCGGCTCCCCCTCGGCCGTTACGGACGGGTGACAGGGTTGGTGTTACAAGGGTTGTGTTTTACAGGGATTGCGTTACGGGGTTGTGTTACGGGGGTTGGTGTCACAAGGGCGGCCTGCGTCCTTCCCACGGGGTACTGAGCACCACCGTGGTGCGGGTCGCGACGTTGGCCTTGGCGCGGATCTGCTGCAGCAGCTCCTCCAGTTCGTTGGGTGAACCCACCCGCACCTTCAGGATGTAGCTCTCCTCGCCCGCGACCGAATGGCACGCCTCGATCGCGGCCAGGTCGGCCAGCCGGTCGGGGGCGTCGTCCGGCGCGGCCGGGTCGATCGGCTTGATCGACACGAACGCGGTGAGCGGCAGCCCGATCCGCTCGTTGTCCAGCTGTGCGGTGAACCCCTTGATGACGCCGCGCTTCTGCAGCCGCCGCACCCGCTGGTGCACGGCCGACACCGACAGGCCGGTCTCCTTGGCCAGATCGGTGTAGCTCATCCGGCCGTCGTCGGCCAGCAGCGCCATGATCTGACGATCGATCTCCTCCACCCCGGAAATCTAGCGTGTGCCGGTCATGGCGTGGGCCGGATTTCCGGCCCGCTCCGGCGGGGCGCGGCGCCGCGCGGCGGCGGCCCGCAGCTACCTCTGATCACCAGTTCGGACGGCAGCAGGACGGGCCCGCCGCCGCCCCTTCGCGGACGTTCGCGCACGGCCCGTTCCGCGGGCGCGCGGCCCGCCTGCGCCGGCCGCCGGGACGCCCGGTCCCGCGCCAGCAGCTCGCAGGCGCGATAGCCGATGTCGTGGCCGGGACGGGCGAGCGCGGTGAGCGGCGGGTCGCACAGCTCGGCCCAGGGAACGTCGTCGACCATGGCGATGGACACGTCGGCGGGCACGCGAAGGTCGAGCTCGCGGGCCACCAGCACGGCGGCCTCGCCGAGCAGGTGCCCGGCCGCCAGCACCGCGGTGACGCCGCCCGCCGGGTCGCGCCGCTGCAGCAGCCCGGCCGCGGCGGCATAGGCGGCGTCGCGCTCATGCCGGGCCGCGACCATCAGGTCCTCATCCACCGCGACGCCCAGGGCGCGCAGCGTGTCCCGGAACGCGCGCTCGCGCACCTCGACCGGGCCGCCGGGCGGCGCGCCGGGCAGCGCGGCGCCGAGGAAGGCGATGCGCCGGTGCCCGAGCCCGACCAGGTACTCGGTGAGGGTCCGCACCCCGGCGCGGTCGTCGGCCAGGACCGCCGGGACGCCGGGCAGGCCGGGCAGCACCCGGTCGGCGAACACCACCCCGGCGCCGACGCGGGCGGCCGAGTGCCAGGCCGCCGTGTCCCCGGCGGGAACGGCGATGATCCCGTCCACCCGCTGCTCGGCGAGGCGGTCCACGATCTCGGCCTCGCGGGAGGGGTCGCCGTGCGCGGCGTCCACGATCACGTGCTCGCCCAGGCTGCGCGCGCACGACAGCACCCCGGCGACCAGCTCGGCGTAGAAGGGGTCGGTGACGTCGGGGACGACCACGCCGATGCCGCCGCCGCGCCGCAGTTTCAGCCCGCGGCCCAGGGCGCTGGGCCGGTAATCCAGCTCGCGCGCCGCGGCCAGGACGCGTTCGCGGGTCTCGGCGCCGACCGACCCCGTCCCGGAGAACACCCGGGACACGGTGGCGATGCCCACCCCGGCCGCCGCCGCCACGTCCTTGATCGTCGCCGCCCGTTCCGTCACCGCGCCATCTTCCCACGACCGGCGTTTTCTGGAAACGTTTCCATGGTGTTGACTCCCCCCATAAGCGATGTGCCCTTGTGGGCATGAGGCGATGGAAACGTTTCCAAGCGAAGGGGATCCTGGCATGGCGGGGATCGTGCTGGACAAGGTCAGCAAGGTGTACGGGGGCGGCGTCCGCGCCGTGGACGGGCTGGAACTGGACATCAAGGACGGCGAGTTCATGGTGCTGGTCGGCCCGTCGGGCTGCGGCAAGTCCACCGCGCTGCGGATGATCGCCGGCCTGGAGGAGATCACGGACGGCACGATCACCATCGGTGACCGGGTGGTCAACGACCTGGCGCCCAAGGACCGCGACATCGCGATGGTCTTCCAGAACTACGCGCTCTACCCGCACATGACGGTCGAGCAGAACCTGGCGTTCGGGCTGAAGCTGCGCGGGGTGTCCAAGGAGGAGCGCGCCAAGAAGGTGCAGGAGGCCGCCAAGATGCTCGGCCTCGAGCAGTTCCTGTCGCGCAAGCCGGCGGCGCTGTCGGGCGGCCAGCGGCAGCGGGTCGCGATGGGCCGCGCGATCGTCCGCGAGCCGCAGGCGTTCCTGATGGACGAGCCGCTGTCCAACCTGGACGCCAAGCTGCGCGTGTCGATGCGCGCCTCGCTGAGCCAGCTGCACGAGCGGCTGAAGGTCACCACCGTCTACGTCACCCACGACCAGGTCGAGGCGATGACCCTGGGCGACCGGGTGTGCGTGCTGCGCGAGGGCCGCCTCCAGCAGGTCGACACCCCGCAGCGGCTGTTCGACAACCCGGTCAACCTGTTCGTGGCCGGGTTCATCGGTTCGCCCGCGATGAACTTCGTCTCCGCCGACCTGGTGCGCGGCGACCAGGGCGTGCACGTCGCCTTCGCCGGGCTGACGCTGCCCGTCCCCGATGACCTGCTGGAGGACAAGCCCGGCCTGGACGCCTACTTCGGCCGCAAGGTCATCCTGGGCATCCGCCCGTCCGACTTCGAGGACGCCGCGCACGCCAAGCCGGACTGGGCGCCGCTGCACGCCACCAGCAGCGTCACCGAGGAGCTCGGCAGCGAGATCAACGTGATCTTCACCATCGACGCGCCGCCGGTCGAGCACAAGGACACCGCCGACCTGGCCGAGGACGCCGCCGAGGGCGAGGCCGACATGGCGATCCCGCTGGTGGAGAACAAGGCGCTGTGGACCGCCCGCGTCAACTCGCGCTCGCAGGTGCGCCCCGGCCAGCCGATCGAACTGGCCGTCGACACCCGCAGGCTCCACTTCTTCGACCCCGCCAGCGGCCTGGCCATCGGCCACCCGGCGGCGGCCTCCGCGGGCGTCCCCCTCGGCAAGTCCTCCTGACCGAGGCCCCGTCCACGACCGGCCACGACCGGCCACGACCCGGCCATGACCCGGGCGGCGCCCCGGATGCGGCGACTCCTCCACGGTCGCGTCACGAGGCGCCGCCCGTCCCCCTGCCCGGGTCAGCCGACGATGACGACGCCGCGCTCGGTGGCGTTCATGCGCTCGAAGCCGTTATCGGTGCACACGACGATGTCCTCGATGCGGGCGCCGTGCGGGCCCGCGTAGATGCCCGGTTCGACGGAGAAGGCCATGCCGGGCTCCAGCGGCTCGGTGTTGCCCGCGACGATGTAGGGGTCCTCGTGGGTCTCCAGGCCGATGCCGTGCCCGGTGCGGTGGAAGAAGTGCTCCCCGTGCCCGGCGGCCGCGATGAGGTCCCGGGCGGCGGCGTCCACCGCCTCGGGCGTGACACCGGGCCGCACCGCCTGGCAGGACGCCTCCTGCGCCTCGCGCAGCACCTCGTAGTACGCGGTGTAGTCGGCCGGCGGGGTGCCCACGCAGTAGTTGCGGGTGGAGTCGGAGCAGTAGCCGCTGGGCATCGTCCCGCCGATGTCCACCACGACCGGCTCGCCGGGACGGATCGTCCGGTCGGTGGGCTCGGCGTGCGGGTTGGCGCCGTTGGGTCCCGACCCGACGATGACGAAGTCGACGCTCACATGGCCCTCGTCCAGGATGGCGTCGGCGATGTCGCGCGCCACCTCCTTCTCCGTGCGGCCGGGCTTGAGGAACCCGGGGACGCGCCTGTGCACCCGGTCGATGGCCGCGCCCGCCTCGCGCAGGGCCGCGACCTCGGCGGGGCTCTTGCGGATCCGCAGCTCCCGCATCACAGCCCCGGCCGCGACCTGCTCGGCGCCGGGCAGCGCCGCGCGGAACCGCAGCGCCATCGCCGCCCACATCCGGTCGGCGACCGCCACCCTGGCCCGCTCCCCCCTGGCCTTGGCCTGGGTGAGCCGTGCGGCCACCAGCGCGTAGGGGTCGTCGGTCTCGTCCCAGGGCACCAGTTCCACGCCGAGCGCGCCCGCCGGGGACTCCTGCGCGGCGGGCAGCTCCAGGCGCGGCACCACCAGGAACGGCTCGCCGCCCGCCGGGACCGCCAGGCAGGTCAGCCGCTCCAGCGCCCGCGCGTCGTAGCCGGTCACGTACCGCAGGTCGGGGCCCGGCGTCAGCAGCAGGGCGTCCAGGCCCGCCTTCTCGGCCGCCTCCCGCACGCGCGCGACCCGCTCACGCGGATACAACTCCGTCGTCACACCCGTCTCCTGTCCTCTGCACCTGTCGTATCTGTTCGTGTCCGGCCATCGTCTGCACTCTTTCTCGCGTGCATCTGTCGTACCGGTGTCCGCACACCGCATCCTCGTGCATGCCGCGGCGGGCGCGAAATGACGGGGTGGCGTGGGACGATGTGCGGCATGAGCGGGCTGATGCTGCTGGACACGCCGTCGCTGTACTTCCGCGCCTTCTTCGGCGTGCCCGAATCGGTCACCGCGCCCGACGGGACGCCGGTGAACGCGGTGCGCGGCCTGGTCGACATGATCGCGCGGCTGGTCCAGGACCGCCGGCCCGAGCGGCTGGTGTGCTGCATGGACGCCGACTGGCGCCCGGCGTTCCGGGTCGCGGCGCTGCCGTCCTACAAGGCGCACCGGGTCGCGCCCGACGGCGGCGACCAGACCCCGGACGCGCTGGAGGCGCAGCTCCCGCTCATCGACGCGGTGCTGAAGGCGTTCGGACTGGCCATCGCCGGCGTGGCCGGGTACGAGGCCGACGACGTGATCGGCACGCTGGCGGTGCGGGGCGCGCGGCACGGCCCGGTCGACGTGGTCACCGGCGACCGCGACCTGTTCCAGCTCGTGGACGAGCGCGGCCCCGTCCAGGTCCTGTACACCGCGCGGGGCATCCGCAACCTGCAAGTGATGGGCGAGAAGGAGGTCGCGGACAAGTACGGCATCCCCGGCCGCGGCTACGCCGACTACGCGACGCTGCGCGGTGATCCCAGCGACGGGCTGCCGGGCGTGCCGGGCATCGGCGACAAGACCGCCGCGGCGCTGGTGACCAGGTTCGGGTCGCTGGAGGGGATCCTGGAGGCGCTGGAGGCGGGCACGCAGGAGGGCTTCCCGCCGGGCGCGCGCCGCCGGATGGAGGCGGCGCACGAGTATCTGGCGGCGGCGCGGACGGTGGTGCGGGTGGTGACCGACATCGACGACCCGGCGTTGCGGGAGCTGGACGACCGGCTGCCCTCCACGCCGCGCGACCCGGAGGCGCTGGTGGCGCTGGCCGACGAGTGGGCGCTGTCGGGCCCGGTCAACCGGCTGCTCAACGCACTGGCCGCGCCCTGAGCCGCCGCCGTGCGCACGCGCCCGGCACACGTCACGGTGCTGTCACCGGTGCGGTCACCGGGCCGGTCACGGGGTGGCACCGGGCGATCGCGGGGCGGCACTGACCGGCCCTCGGGCGCCGAGAATTCCGGGCGGAGGGGGACGGAGAGGTCGTGAATGTGTCAGATGACGCAGACAGGCCGCTCGTGGAGGCGCACGATCCTGATCAATATCGGGTTTCCTGGGAGATGTGGATCACACGAACGCGCGGCGACCGGAACGCCCCGCGCCTCGCCCCCGGCCGGCGCGGCGGCGCCTTCCGGGGCCTGCGCATGAGCGGGCCGGTGCCCGCGGCACTGGGCCTCACCGCCCCACTCCCCCCAAATGCCGCGGGCACCGGCTCAGATCGCAGCCCCAACGACCGACCTGCCCGGCATAGGCGGCATTCCCCGGGCGACGCGCGCCGGCCGACCGGGGGCCGTGCCGCCAGGCCACCGGAGTCAGTTTCGCCCCGACCCGCGAGCCCTCCACCGAGGGCCCAGGAAACGGACCACCCGTGACGGAAAGGAACGCACCGCCGTACAACAGCGGCCCCAACGGACACGGCCCCAACGGCCGGCAGGGATTCTGGTACGCCCTGGACGACGCGCAGCGCGCCGCGCTGCGCGAGGTGTCGCGCCCGCGCCTGTACGCGGCCAAGCGCCCGCTGTGCTACCAGGGCGAGCAGTCCGACCACATCGTCATCATCGAGAGCGGCTGGGCCAAGGTGACCTCCTCCACCGAGGACGGCCACGACGTGGTGCTCGCCGTGCGCGGGCCCGGCGACCTGGTCTGCGAGAGCGCGGTGCTGGGCGGCCGGCACCGTTCGGCGACGGTCACGGCGCTGAGCCCGGTACGCGGCCTGGTGGTGCCGGCCGCGCGCTTCACCGGGTTCCTGGACGCCAACGCCGCGGTGTGGAGGCTGGTCAGCAACACCTTCGTGGACCGTCTCGACGCCGCCGACCGGCGCCTTCAGGCGCATGTGGCGGCCAAAGGCGCGCAGCGGCTGGCGCTGCTGCTGTCCAACCTGGCCGAGCTGTCGGCCCGGCACGTGCCGCCCTCCGCGGACGGCAGCATCGAGATCGCGCCGCCGCTGTCGCAGGAGGAGCTGGGAAGCTGGATGGACGCCTCCCGTGAGACGGTCGCCCGCGCGCTGAACACGCTGCGCCGGAGCGGCCTGGTGCGCACCGGATGGCGTCGCGTCACCGTGGTCGACCTGCCCCGGCTGCGCGCCTACGCCGACGACCCCTCGTCGTCCTGAGCGCCGCCCGGCGGCCGGCCCCGGAACGAGGCCGGCCGCCGGGCCGCGGGTCAGCGGCGGGTGGCGCGGCGGCGGTTCCACGCGCGCCCGCGCCAGTCGGCGCTGCCGCCGACCCCGGCCAGGTGCAGCGCGATGAGCAGAAGCCCCACCGTGACCAGGGTCTGGTAGTCGAACGGGTCGGTGGCGACGTCGGCCAGGTCGAACAGCAGTGCCAGGCCGAAGACGATCGCCGCGAGGATCGCGAGCATCGGGGGGACCTCCCTTGCGCGAGGTGGTGCGCGGTTGCCCCTGCCCGATGTCCCCGGAGCGGCGTTTCAAACCACGCCTTCTTTTCCGGACGCGCGGCAATTACCGTCGCCACGGCGGGCGGCAGCGGAGCGGCTCAGGCGGCCGGGTCGATCCTCAGGTCGCGGCCGAGGTCGGCGGTGACGGCGGCGTTGAGGCGGTAGGCGCGCTTGACCTCGGCGATGATCCGGGCGCGTTCGGCCCGGTCCCAGGGGGCGTCGTCCAGGAGGGCGCGGTAGCGGTCCTTGTAGGTCTTCGGTTTGCCGGGGAAGCGGTAGAAGCGGACGCCGTCGTCCCCGGCGGCCAGCCCGAAATTCTTGCGGACCTGCACGCCGATGTACTGCCCGCCGGACAGGTCGCCCAGGTAACGGGTGTAGTGGTGGGCGACGAAGCCGCCGGGCCAGCCGAAGCAGACCTCGCGCAGCCGTGCGCAGTAGCGGCGCGTGGCCTCCACGGTGGTGAGCCGGTCGCGCCAGGCGGGCCCGTACAGGTAGGCCAGGTCGGCTTCGAGGGCCTCGCGCCTGCGCAGCCCGTCCATGATGAACGGCCCGGCGACCGGGTCGGCGGCCATCGCGTCGGCGGCCCGTTCCAGCAGGTCGTAGACGGGGTGGAGCTGGGCGACCAGCGCGGCGTACTCCTCGCGGCCCAGCCGGCCGTCGAACAGCGCGGTCATGTACGGGGAGCCCTCGTTGTCGCCGTGGTCGCTCCAGGTGGCCTCGCGCAGTTCCGCGGCGAATCCCCGGCCGGGGCGGCTCATCGCGGCTCCCTCCTGTCGGTCCGGCTTTTCCGACGCACCGTCGGCTACTTTACCGACAGAGCGTCGGAAACAACACGGTGATCTCAGTGACCCTCGGGCGCGGCGATGCCCAGCGACTCCCGCGCCTCGGTGGCCATGCGGACGACCTCGTGCCGCACCTGGGCGCGCTCGGTGAGCCGCCGGCTCCAGGGGATCCGGACGGGGACGTCGTGGCCGTCGACGGTGGCCACGAAGTCGATGCCGTCGGCGTCCAGGCCGCTCATCCGCGCCCTGCCCGCGTCCGGGCGCCCGCCGAGGGCCCGGCAGATGAGGAGGCAGTCCTGCGCGTGGTCCTCGTTCATGTGCCGCGCTATCTGACGCACCACCTCCTCGCCGAAGGGGTCGCCCGCGGAGTCTCCCTCGCCCATACTTGTCCTCATCTCTCACCCGTGCCCCTCCCTTTACGGTAGGGGCGCATCCACGATTGAACCTTGCCCGGATCGCGGCCCGTACAACGGGGCAGGCCCGCGACTCTCGGCTGGCGATGGGGGGCTTGATTTGGGTTCGGGTCTTCGATGACCGGGCCGGACGGGACCGGGGACGCCGCAGGCGACCTGTGGGTCCGGCTTCTGGGCGCGCTGGAACGCCCCTGCCCCGTGTGCGGGGGCGCCGGTCGCATGCGCAGCCGCGAATGGCGCGCGTGGCGTGCCCGGACCGACGAGCTGGTACGGGTGGTGGAGGCGGCCCGCCGCGCCGCGACCATGCCCGCCGGGGACGGTGCCCCTCTAGCCCCTTCCGCCCCTTCCGCGCCGCCCGAGATCGGCGCGGTGAATCGGGGCAACGGCGGCCCGTCCCAGCGTGACCCCTACGACACCGACCCCTACCGGACGGCGCCCTACGCCCCCGGCCCGTCACAGACCGACCCCTACCCCGGCGACTCCTCCAAGGACGACTGGTACGCCGACGACCGGTATCCCGACGACCGTTACCCCGACGACCGGTACGAGCCCGACCCGTACCCCATCGACGGCGACGACTTCTACGACGGGGAGATCGACCCGGGCGAGGGCATGTTGCGCGCGCTCGTGGCGCGGGCGGGCAGGCAACCGGTGCCTCGGCTACCGGACGAGGAGGAGAGCCCCCCTCCCCCGAAGCCGGTGCCCGACAACCGCCCGGCCCGTCCCGCGACGGGCCCGCAGCCCACGGTGCCGATCACGGCCAGCAACCCGCCGCAGCCCCAGGGGCCGCCCGCCGCGATCGTGTCGGCGTTGGACCGCGCCATCAACGAGCACATCAGGGCGCGCCCGACGGGCCCCGAGGTGGTGCCGTGCGAGGAGTGCCGGGGCACCGGGCGGACGCTCTCCGAGGCGGGCGTGGGACTGACGCGGTTCCTGAAGCGGTACGGCCTGGTGTGGGCCGACCCCGGCATGAACGGGCAGGGTTCCAACGGGCAGCCCATGAATGGGCAGGGTGTCAACGGCCGTGGCTTGAACGGTCAGGGCGTGCCGCCCGTACAGCGCAGGGACGGCCCCTTTCCCCCATCCGCGTGAGGGCAGACGTGACCGACACCACCCGGGGCACCGGACGTGGCCCGTCCTTGGCCGCACCCGGCGGTGCGGCACGCCCGGCGGCTCCGTGGGCGGGGGCGGTGGTGGCCTCGCTGGTGGTGCTGGCGCTGGTGGTGCGGTTCGGCGGGGCGTTCAGCGCGGAGGCGGTGCCGGGGCTGACGCGATCGGGGGCGCTGACCAAGGGCGGCTTGGCCATCGCGGAATTGGCGGCGCATCTGTGCTCGGCGGTGGCGGCGGGCCGGCTGCTCCTGGCGGCGGTCTTCCTGCCGGGGGACGCCCCGGCCGCCCTGGTGCGCCGCCATCTGCGGGCGGCGGCGCTGTGGGCGGCGGCGTGGGCGGTGGCGGCGCTGGCCGTGGTGATGTTCTCGGCGGCGGACCTGTTCGGCGTGCCGGTCACCACGGGCGTGACGGGCAACATGCTGCGCACGTTCCTGCTGGAGCTGCCGCAGGGCCGGGCGCTGATGCTCGTGGCGCTGGCGGCCGTGGCGGTGGCCGTGCTGGCGCAGACGACCTCCACGCCGTCGGGAGCGGCCGGGCTGCTGCTGGTGGCGCTGGCGGGTGTGCTGCCTCCGGTGTTCACCGGTCACGCGACGGCGATGGCGTATCACGCGTGGGCCGTCTACAGCCTGGTGGCGCATGTGCTGGCCGCGGCCCTGTGGGTGGGCGGCCTGGTGGTGCTGGTCGCGGTGGGCCGCGACCCTGATCGAACCGGTGCCGGGTCGTTCCCGGCGGTGGTGGCCCGCTACAGCGCCCTGGCGGGGGCCTGCTTCGCCGTGGTGGCGGTGAGCGGCCTGGTGAACGCGTGGGTGCGGCTGGGCGGGTTCGACGTGGGGTCCCGGTACGGGGCGCTGGTGGTGGCCAAGGCGGCGGCCCTGGTGGCGCTGGGCGGGTTCGGGTGGTGGCACCGGCGGGTGAGCGTCCCCGGCCTGCGTCCGGTGCCGGGGCCGGGGGCCTCGCCGTCGGATCGGCGCGGCCGTGAGGTGTTCGTGCGGATCGCCGCCGTCGAGGTGGTGGTGATGGCGGCGACGATGGCGCTGGCCACGGGCCTGTCGCGGACGCCTCCGCCCGAGGTGCCGCAGGGCACCCTGGACCTGGTGGCGCTGAAGCTGGGGTTCCCGCTGCCGGGCCCGGCGTCCTGGGAGGCGTTCCTGCTGAACTGGCGCCCGGATCCGCTGCTGCTGCCGCTGGTGCTGCTCGGCGCCGTCCTGTACGGGGCCTGGGTGCGGCGGTTGCGCCGTGCCGGGTGGTCCTGGCCCGTGCCGCGCGTCGTGGCGTGGTACGGGGGGCTTGCGGTGATGCTGGTGGCCACGTCCGGGGGGCTGGCCCGTTACAGCATGGTGCTGTTCAGCGCGCACGTCGTGCAGCATCTGCTGCTGAGCGTGCTGGTGCCGGTGCTGCTGCTGGCGGGCGCTCCGGTGACGCTCGTCCTGCGCGCCCTGCCGCGCCGGCCGGACGAGGGCGGGCGGGCGGCGCGTGAGCTTGTGGTGGCGGCGCTGCGCAGCCGGGCGGTGGCGGCGGCGTGCCATCCGGTGGTGGCTCCGCTGGTGTTCGTGGTGTCGCTGCACGGGTTCTACTTCTCCCCGCTGCTGGAGACGTCGTTGCGCGACCACGCGGTGCATTCGGCGGCGATGGCGGTGTTCGTGGTGGCGGGCCTGGCGTACCTGTGGCCGCTGGTGGGGGTGGATCCGCTGCCGCGGCGCCCGCCGCCGTGGGCGCGGTTCCTGCTGGCGGCGGCGGTGGTGGTGCCGTTCCACACGGTGTTCGGCGTGATGGTCTTGGGTTCGGGCGAGGTGCTGGCTTCCGGGTGGTTCACGCGCCTGGGCCGTACATGGGGGTCGTCGCCGCTGGCCGACCAGCGGCTGGGCGGCGGGCTGCTGTGGGCGCTCGGCGTGATCGCCGCGCTGACCGTGATCGCCGCGCTGGCCAACCGGTGGCTGCGGGACGGCCCGCCCGTCCACCGGGCCGTCCCGCTGGCCGTGGAGGCTCAGCTCACCGAGGAGTAGGCGACGACGCCGCGCCGCATCGCGTCCATGGCCTTGCGGGCGGTCCTGCGGACGTGGGAGTCGGGTGGTGAGGCGTCGGCGACCTGCCCGAGCAGGTCCACGAGCTGCTTGACGGCCCGGACGAAGTCACCGGCGGTCATGTCGGTCTCCAGCAGCACCTCGTCCAGGTCCTGGCCCTTGGCCCACCGGTAGGCGGTCCAGGCGAACCCCAGGTCGGGTTCGCGCAGGAAGGAGACGCGGTTGTCCTTCTCCACGCCGTCCAGCTCCCCCCACAGCCGCACCATGGCGGCCAGGGCGTCGCGGGTGGGCCCGGTGGGGGTCTTGGGCGGGGCCGCGTCGTCGGGCTGCCGCGACTCGTACACCAGCGCGGACACGCACGCGGCCAGCTCGGCGGGATCGAGGGTGTCCCACAGGCCGGCGCGCAGGCTCTCGGCGGTGAGCAGGTCCAGCTCGTTGTAGATGCGGCCCAGGCGGCGTCCCTCGTCGGTGACGGCGCCGTCCCGCAGGTAACCGAGCTGTTCCAGGACGGCGCACACGCGGTCGAACGTGCGGGCGATGACCTGGGACCGTCCCTCGACGCGGCGGCGCAACTGCTCGGTCTCGCGTTCCAGGCGGAAGTAGCGTTCGGCCCAGCGGGCGTGGTTCTCGCGGTCGGCGCAGCCGTGCACGGGGTGGGCGCGCAGCTCGGCCCGCAGCCGCGTGATCTCCTCGTCCTCGGTGGCGGGGGTGTCGCGGTGGCGGCGCCGTTCCCGCACCCGTTCCTGCACGTCCTCGGGCAGCTTGTTGCGCAGCGTGGACGCCAGGTCGCGGCGGGCCTGCGGGTTGCGCGGGCTGAAGGACTTGGGGATGCGGATGCGCTCGACGGGGTCCACGGGACGGGGGAAGTCCTGCACCGACAGGCGCTGCACGGACCGGTTCACGGTCAGCACCAGCGGGGCGGGCCCGTCGGAGCGGCGGCCCAGGCCCGGGTCCAGGACGACGGCGGCGCCGGAGCGGCGCCCGGCCGGCACCAGGATGACGTCGCCGGGCCGCAGGTGCTCCAGGGACCGGGCGGCCTCCGCGCGGCGGGAGGAGGACCGCTCGCGCGACACCTCGGCCTCGCGGTCGGACAGGCGGCGGCGCAGCGCGGCGTACTCCATGAAGTCGCCCCGGTCGCATTCGGCGGCCTTGGCGTAGCCCTCCAAAGCCTCCTCGTTCTTGCGGACCTGCCGGGCCAGCCCGACGACGGCACGGTCGGCCTGGAACTGGGCGAAGGACTCCTCCAGCAGGTTGCGGGCGCGCTCGACGCCGACGGCGCCGACGAGGTTGACGGCCATGTTGTACGACGGCCGGAAGCTGGAGTTCAGCGGGTAGGTGCGGGCGCCGGCCAGCCCGGCGACCGAGCCCGGGTCGACGCTGGGCGTCCACAGCACCACCGCGTGCCCCTCCACGTCGATGCCGCGGCGCCCGGCGCGCCCCGTGAGCTGGGTGTACTCGCCGGGGGTGAGGTCGACGTGGGCCTCGCCGTTCCACTTGTCCAGCTTCTCGATCACGACGGTGCGGGCCGGCATGTTGATGCCCAGCGCCAGCGTCTCGGTGGCGAACACCACCTTGATCAGCCCGCGGGTGAACAGCTCCTCGACGATCTCCTTGAAGGTGGGCAGCATCCCGGCGTGGTGGGCGGCGATGCCGCGCTCCAGCCCGGCCAGGAAGTCGTCGTAGCCCAGCACGCGCAGGTCGTCGGGGGAGATGTCGGCGGTGCGCAGCTCGGCGTGCGCGCGGATCTCCTCGGACTCCTCCTTGGAGGTGAGCCGCAGGTTGGCGTTGAGGCACTGCAGGACGGCGGTGTCGCAGCCGGCGCGGGAGAACACGAAGGTGATGGCGGGCAGCAGCCCGGCCCGGTCCAGCCGTTCCACCACGTCGGGACGCGAGGGAGGCCGGAACCGCGTGGGGCGGGGCGCGCGGCGCCGTCCCGTCCGCCGCCCCTGGTTGATCTTGGCGCGGCGGACCTCCTCCACGGCCATCCGCTGAAGCTGCGGGTTGATCCGCGCGGGCCGGTCGGCGCCCTTCCCGCCGCGGCCCTTCCCGGGACCGGTGTCGACGAACAGGTCGTACAGGCGCGTGCCCACCATCATGTGCTGGAACAGGGGGACGGGCCGGTGCTCGTCGACGATCACGGCGGTGTCGCCGCGGACGGCCTGCAGCCACTCGCCGAACTCCTCGGCGTTGCTGACGGTCGCCGACAGCGCCACGATCCGCACCGAGTCGGGAACGTGGATGATCACTTCTTCCCAGACGGCGCCGCGGAACCGGTCGGCCAGGTAGTGCACCTCGTCCATGACCACGTACGCCAGCCCGGACAGGGTGGGCGAGGAGGCGTAGAGCATGTTGCGCAGCACCTCGGTCGTCATCACGACGATCGGGGCCTCCCCGTTGACGCTGTTGTCGCCGGTGAGCAGCCCCACCTTCGCCGCCCCGTACCGGGCGACCAGGTCGGCGTACTTCTGGTTGGACAGCGCCTTGATGGGGGTGGTGTAGAAGCATTTGCCGCCGCCGGTGAGGGCCAGGTGGACGGCGAACTCCCCCACCACGGTCTTGCCGGAGCCGGTGGGCGCGGCGACCAGCACGCCGCTGCCGCCCTCCAGCGCCCGGCACGCCTCGAGCTGGAACGGGTCGAGCTCGAAGTCGTACAGGGTGCGGAAGTCCAGGAGGGCGGGGCCGTTCCCGGCGGTGCGGGCGCGGTAGGCGGAGTACCGCTGCGCCGGGGACCCGGCTGCCGACTGCGTGTCGGGCGTGGTCATGGTTCGAGCCTACGTTCAGTCACGGCCCGATACCCAATTCGGGGCTCGCCCACCTGGACCAGCACGGGGTCCATGGGGGCGGGAGGGCCTGGGGACGGGCGGGTTCGGGCGGTCAGCGTGAGGTCTCGCCCTTTTCCAGCTCGGCGTCGATGGCGTCCAGGTCCAGTGGGGACGCCTCGTCGTCGGACAGGCCCTCGTAGGGGTCGGGGCGGCGGGCCCGGCGGCGGTCGTTGAGGAAGGCCAGCAGCGCCGACACCTCGAACAGCAGGACGGTGGGCATGGCCAGGGCCAGCATGGTGAACGGGTCGGCGCTGGGGGTGGCGACGGCCGCGAACACGAAGATCCCGAACACGATCATGCGCTGGGAGCGGCGGATCCGCGCGGAGCTGAGCACTCCGGCCAGGTTGAGGATCACCACGAAGAGGGGCAGCTCGAAGGTCAGGCCGAACACCAGCAGCATGGCCAGCACGTAGCCGAGGTAGTGGTCCACGGTGATCAGCGCGGCCACGTCCTCGGGCACGAACCCCAGGAAGATCGACAGGCCCTTGTCGACGGTGATGTAGGCCAGCGCGGTGCCGACGAGGAACAGCGGGATGGCCGCGCCCATGAACACGTACGTCCAGCGGCGCTCTTTGCGGTACAGGCCGGGCGCGACGAACGCCCACAGCTGGAACAGCCACACCGGCGAGGAGATCACCAGCCCGAGGATGAAGGCGATCTTCAGCCGGAGGAAGAAGGAGGAGAAGATCCCGTTGACCACCAGGGAGCAGTGGCCGTTGAGGTCCTTGGAGGCGTCCAGGGCGCAGTAGGGCTCCTTGAGGAAGTCCCAGACGGGGCCGAAGAGGATCCATCCGATGACGGTGCCGACCAGGATGGCCAGCATCGCCTTCAGGAGGCGGTTGCGCAGCTCCCGCAGGTGGTCCATCAGGGGCATGCGCCCCTCGGGGTCGGCGGCCCGCGGTGTGGTCAGCTTCATCGTGGCAGCTCTTGGATCCGGTCGGTCTCGTCGCAGGGGGTCGCGTTCGCAGGCGGGGGGTCGGACCGAAGGCCGGCAGCGCCCCGATCAGGGGACGCCGGCCCGGCCGGACCCGATCAGGAGCTCTTGCGGGCCTTGTAGTCCGACACCGGGACGCCCTCGATCGGCTCGCCGGAGGGCAGCTCGCCCTGGCGGCGGACCCGGGCGGCCTGGTCGACGCCGGCCTCGCGCTCCAGCCTGGCGGCCTCCTCGCGCAGCCGGGCGGCGCGTTCACGGGCGTCGGCGGCCGGAACGTCCTGCACGGCGGGCGCCGGCGCGGCCTCGGCCTTGCCGTCGTCCTTGTCGTCGTCCTCGCGCAGGCCCTTGGTCTCGGCCTTGAGGATGCGGGCGGACTTGCCCAGGGAGCGCGCCAGCTGCGGCAGCTTGGCCGACCCGAAGATCAGCACGACGACCAGCAGGATGATCAGCAGTTCGGGGGTCCCGATGTTCGGCATGTGAGTCCTCTTCAGCAGCGTGGTGCGTGGTGGTGCGTTACGACGATCGTACGCCGTCATCGGTCGGTTGTGCCTCACGGGATTCCCGCAGCGTGTGCAGTTCATCGCGCAGCTCGCGATGTTGGGGCCGCAGTCGCCTCCGGGCCCGCTCCAGTTCACGCGCGAGCCGCCGCACCCCCAGGTACACCCTGAACGAGCACACGCCCAGGACGGCCAGGCCCGCGAAGCCCAGCACGACCGACACCCCGCCCCATGTCACCCGAGCCACGGTATCCGAAAACACCGAACCCCGCGCCCCCACGACCAGCCACTCACCCCATCCCAGCCGTCACCCCGGCCCCGAACGGCACCCAGGCGTCGCGGCCCGCGCCCCGAAGCCTAGAAATACAGCTTCAGGGCGCGGGCCGCGTCGGCGCGGATGTCTTCGGCGAGGTCGGCGGGGGCGATGACGCGGCCCTGGTCGCCGAGGCGCAGCGCGAGGCCGCGGATCCAGCGGGTGTCGGGGGTGCGCAGTGTGATCCGCAGGCGCCCTTCTCCCAGTTCGGTGACCTCGTCGCAGGGGTAGTAGTCGGCGACCCAGCGGCCTTGCGGGGTGAGTTCGAGGGTGACGGGAGTGTCGCCGGGTGAGGGCCGGAAGAGCCCGGCGTCGACGTCGCGGGGCTCGGCGTCGGCGGGGACCTGGGCGGGGACGTCCAGGCGGCGCAGCGCGGTGATGCGGTCGAGGCGGAAGAGGCGGACGGCCTCGGCGCGGCGGCACCAGCCTTCCAGGTAGGTGTTGCCTTCCACGACCAGCAGCCGCATGGGGTCCACGTCGCGTTCGGTGTTCTCGTCGCGGGCGGGCACGTAATAGGACAGGTGGACGCGGCGGCCGTCGCCGATGGCCTCACGCAGCCGCCGCAGCGTGTCGCCGCGGGCGTCGACCTCCACCGCGACCTTGCCCGCGGCCTGGGCGGCGGCCCCGGCGGCGCTCTCCAGCTTGGCGATGACGCGGCTGAGCGCGTCACGGTCCTGCAGGTCGGGGATGCCGGCGAGCATGCGCAGCGCCACCAGCAGGGCGCTGGCCTCGTCCACCTTCAGCCGGAGGGGCCGGGCGATCGACTCGGCCTCGGTCACGGTGATCTCCCCGCCCTCGTAGGACAGGTCGATCGGGCAGTAGGGGTCGGGGGCGCGCAGTTCCACGCACCACAGCAGGTTGAGGTCGTCGATCAGCTGCTTCTGGGTGATCCCGAACGCCTCGGCGGCCTCCTCCAGCGCGACCGAGTCGCGGTTCACCACGTACGGCACCAGCGCCAGCAGCCGGGCGAGGCGGCCGGTGGAGGTGGTGGCGGCGGTCTTGGCGGTCATGTGGGGCTCATCTCGGGCTCGTCGTCGCGGCCGTCCTCGCCCGGCCCGCTGCCGGCGGCGAGGGCTGCCTTGAGGTGCTGGATGACGGCGTCGCGCAGGTCGGGCGGGTCCAGGACGACCACGTCGTCGGCGAACCTGGCCAGGTAGGGCGCGAAGCGGTCGGTGTCGCGGAAGGTGAGGGTGGCCTCGTCCCAGGTCCCGTCGCCGACGGGACGCACGTCCTTGGCCCAGCGGCGGGGGCCCTGGGCGGCGCCGGCCCGCAGCCGCACCGTCGCGGGGCGCGGCTCGCTGACCGGGTCCTCCCAGTCGAAGGCGATGCGGCGCACGTCCACGCCCTCGGGGACGGTGACGGATCCGGCCGGCCCGTCGGGCACCACCTCGCCGGTGATGCGGCTGAGCCGGAACACCCGGGTCTGCCCGCGGTCGCGGTCGTGCCCGACCACGTACCAGCGGCCGCGGCGGCTCACCACGCCCCACGGCTCCAGGTGCCGGCGGGCGGAGGCGGTGCGGCCCACGCCCTGGTAGTCGAAGGCGACGGGGCGGCCGTCGCGGACCGCCTCCCACAGCGCGGGGAACGCGGGCTCGCCGGTGTCCAGGCGCGGCTCGATCGCCATGGCGGACCCGGCGCCCACCGGGTCGGTCTCGACCCCGGCGGCGCGCAGCTTCAGCAGGGCGCCGGAGGCGGCGTCGGCCATGCTGGCGCGCTGCCACACCCGCGCGGCCAGGCCGAGCACCGCGGCCTCGTCGGGGGTCAGGTGGATGTCGGGCAGCTCGTATGCCTGCGGCGGGATCCGGTACCCGATCTCCTCGCCGGTGCCGCCCGGCTGGTCGCTGCCCACCTCCAGGGGGACGCCCAGCTCCCGCAGCTCCTCCTTGTCGCGCTCGAACATCCGCTTGAACGCCTCGTCGGAGTCGGGGTAGCCGGGGACGGCCCGCCGGATCTGCTCGGCGGTCAGGTAGCGCCGTGTGGCCAGCAGGCACACCACCAGGTTGAGCAGCCGCTCGGTCTTGCGCCGCGACACGTGCCACCTCCCGCCTTCACGCCGCCCGCGGGCCCCGGGCGGGGCCCTCAGCCGATTGTCCCGTTTCCCGGGGTCCTCCCGGTCCTTTTCCACGATCTTTGGTGCCGCGCGGCCGCCGTACCGCCCGCCCGGGACCGTCCCAGGACGCTACCGTTTCCCTGTGATCCGATGGCGCGAGGGCACGGTCGAGGGTATCCGCCGGGAATGGCCGGGGGCGGTCGAGCTGGACGTCACGATCGGGGACGACGGGACGCACCGCGCTCTGGCCTACCCGGCGCTGGTGGGCCGTCCCGAACCCGGCGACACCGTCCTGCTCAACACTACGGCCTTGGCGCTGGGGCTGGGCACCGGCGGGTACGCGATCGTCGTGGCCGTGCCCGACCGGCTCCCGCCCGATCCCGCGGGCCCGGGGCACATGGTGAAGGCCCGCTACACGCCGTTGCAGGCCACGGTGCTGGGCGCCGACGAGCAGGACTCCCCGCACCACGCGCTGCTGCGCGACGCCGACTCCCTGGACGGGACGCCGGTGATCGTGGCGGATCTGCACTCGGCGCTGCCGCCGATCCTGGCGGGGCTGCTGGCGGCCCGTCCGGGCACCCGCGTGGTGTACGTGATGACCGACGGCGGCGCGCTGCCCGCCTGGTTCTCGATGTCGGTCGCGCGGCTGCGCGAGGCGGGCGTGCTGGCCGGGGCCGTCACCGCCGGGCAGGCGTTCGGCGGCGACCTGGAGGCGGTGACCGTCCACAGCGGGCTGCTGGCGGCCCGGCTGGTGCTGGACGCCGAGGTGATCGTGGTCGCGCAGGGCCCCGGCAACCTCGGGACGGGCACGACTTGGGGGTTCTCGGGGGTGTCGGCCGGGGAGGCGGTGAACGCGGCGGCCGTGCTGTCGGGACGGCCGGTGGGGTCCCTGCGGGTCAGCGAGGCGGACGCCCGGGAACGGCACCAGGGGGTGTCCCACCACAGCCTCACCGCCTACGGCCGGGTGGCGCTCGCCCGCGCGCAGATCGTGGTGCCGGAGCTGGGCGGCGCGTTCGGCGCGCGGGTCGCCGGGGAGGCGGCCACGCTCGGCGAACGCCACGACCTGGTCCCGGTCACCGTGGAGGGCCTGCACCAGGAGCTGCGCGAGGCGGAGGAGGAGTGGGGCGTGCGGATGTCCACCATGGGACGCCGCCTGGACGCCGACCTCTGCTACTTCCTCACCGCGGCCGCCGCCGGGCGCCACACCGCGACCCTCCTGTGACGCGGGTTCCCGAGCATCCTCAGATCATGACGTGGTGAGGACGCCGCCGCGGCCGGCGTCCCGTGGCGGGTGGAAGTCGCGGAAGGTGAACGCGCGCGGCGAGGGCCCCTCGGCGCGCAGCAGTTCCAGGCGCTCGACGCCCTCGTCCAGTGAGGGGATGTGCCCGGCGGGGATCCACCACAGCACCAGGTGCGGCTCCACGTGCCGCTCGAACCATTCGCGGCGGCGGCGCAGCGCCTCCAGGTGCGCGCTGCGGTACACGTAGTTCCACAGCGCCTCGCGTCCCTCCCACACCGAGAAGTTGACGATCACGTCGGCGCCGACGGGACGCAGCGCGGTGGCGTCGGGCGCGCCCTCCTCCACCAGCCGCCAGACGAACCCGGGCGTGCCGTCGGCGAGCGCGTTCAGGGGACCCAGGAGCTCCACGAAGCCCGCCATCTCGGGATGGTCGAGCGGGAGCCGGAGGGTCGCGACGTTGAACTGGGCGAGATGGAAGAGGTGACCGGGCATGCGCCCAGCCCACCACGCCCTTCCCTCTATGTCAATCCCTGTTGTTTTTAGAAGCCTCGGCCACGACGCAGCACCAGCCCGGCCGCGCGTCGATCCGCACCCGCACCGCCTCCGAGCCCCCCAGCAGCCCCTCCAGCAACGCCAGGTTCATCCCGCACACCAGCGGCGGGAACCGCTCCGACAGCGCGTGGAAGGGGCAGTTGCGCATGCGCAGCACCCCGCCGTCCATCCGCGGCTCGTAACCGCGCCGCTCCAGCAGCGCCGCAGCCTCCTCCAGGCCGCCGCAGGGACCCCCGGCCTGCTCGCGCAGCTCCGCGCCGTGCCGCCGCGCAGCGTCCGCCAGCGCGGCGTCCAGCCCCGCGGCCTCGGCCGCCTCCGCCAGCAGCCCCGCCGCCGTCCGGTAGTCGCGCGGCGGCACCGACACCCCGCGCTCCTCCCCCGACCGCCGGTACAGCTTGGCCGGGCGGCCCGCGCCCGGCCCCGACCGGCCCGTCAGGCGGCGGCTCACCGTCTCCAGCAGCCCCGCCTCGACCAGCCTGTCCAGGTGGAACGCCGCCAGGGTGCGCTGGACACCGGCGGCCTCGGCCGCCTCGTTCCGGCTGACCTCGTGGTCCTGCGCCCCCACGTACTCGTACAGCCGCCGCCGCACCGGATCCCGCAGCACGGCGATCGCCTCGATGTCCTCCACCCGGCCATACTAAGAACAACCGGCATGCGCTTTAGAAGGCCGCGAGGACGGCGGGCCGTTGTGCGGGGACCCGAACAGGCGCCTCAATGGGCGCCGAGGATGTCGACGACGAAGACCAGGGTGTCGTCGCCCTTGATGCCCGCCTGCGGCAGGCCCTGCTTCCCGTACCCGAGCGACGGCGGCACCACCAGCAGCAGCCGGCTGCCCACCCGCTGCCCCACCAGCGCCTGGTCCCAGCCCTTCATCACCTGGCCGGTCCCGATCGTCGCCGCGTAGGGCCGCCCCGCCTTCCACGACGACTCGAACGCCTTCCCGTCCCGCCAGAACACACCCACGTACTGGAGCGCCAGCAGCCGTCCCTTGGCGACCGGCGCGCCCTGCCCCTCGATGAGCGTGCGCACCTGCAACGACCTGGGAGGCGCCGTCTTCGGGACGGTCACCGACGGGCCCTGGCCGGGCCGCGCGTCCCCGACCTTCGGCAACCGCGGATCGTCCAGCGGCTGCGCCCGGCCCCGCGCCGCGGCCGACCCGGTGTAGATCGCGCGCACGTCCAGGACGTACAGCAGCGTGTCACCGGCGCCGACCTGGTGCTGCATGGCGCCCCTGTCGCCGTACCCGTCCTTCGGGGGGATCTTGGCGACGACCCTGCTGCCGACCTTCGCGCCCGCCAGCGCCCGCTCCAGCCCCGGCACCAGCCGTCCGGTCGGGAACGCCCCCGGACGCCCGGTGATGTAGCTGTTGGCGAGCAGCCTGCTGCCGTCCTTGTTCCACCGGTACCCCACGTAGTCGGCCACGACCAGGTCGCCCTTGCGCGCCTCGGCGCCCCGGCCGCCGGCCACCGTCTTGACCGCCAGCTCGGCGCCGGGCGCCTCCTCGGGGAAGCTCACCTCCGGCCGGGAGCCGAACGCCCCCTTGACCGAGACCTCCACATCCTCGTCCGACCCCGAGCAGCCCCCGGCGAGCAGCAGCGGGACGGCGAGCACGGCGGACACGGCGGCGAGGGCGGGCACCAGGGTCGCGCGCGAAAAGGAGAGTCGACGGCGCATGCGGGTCCTTCGGGTCCTTCAGGGTCTGCACGGTTCTGCGTGGGTCCTGCGTGAACACGGCACGGGTCGCCGCGGGACGGTCACGGGGACGCCGTGAGACTCACGAGCGTAACCGCGCGCTCACCCTACTCCCCTGTGACCCGCCGGTAGCCTCACTCCGCCGTCCCGGCCACCGGCCGGCCTCACATCCCGGCGATGAGCTTGTCGACGCGTTCGTCCACCGAACGGAACGGGTCCTTGCACAACACCGTCCGCTGCGCCTGATCGTTCAACTTCAGATGCACCCAATCCACCGTGAAATCACGACGCTTCTCCTGC
>NZ_BSTM01000003.1:0-100003 GCF_030269515.1 Actinomadura sp. NBRC 104412
CTTCACTGGTCTTGGTCGACTCGAAGGATCACGAGGTGGCCGTCTCACGTCACGGGGACTCGCCCATCACGACACGAACCGGTCATAGATCACACAGACCCCATACACCACTCCAGTGGACGTGAACAGGTCCACGAACCGGCAATCGACGAATCGCACACCTTCGTTCCTGATATAGCTCAGGACCTCGTCGGCGCTGCTGAACATCCAGCCTCCTTGGGCGCTTTTATGGCTGTGAGCGAGCCTAGGAACGAGCCGTTTCCCGGCCGTGTCTCATATGTTTCGGCTGTGTTACGCGTCACTCTGTGCGTTACGCCACTATGGCGAGCGTATCGGCCACGGCTTCCCGCCGCGCGGCGACGCACTGGTCCGGGCCTCGCGGGGGACGGGATAGCGTAGAGGCATGAGCACGGGCAAGGAGCGTCCCGCCCCGGCGCCGCGGTGGACGCAGACGTGGCTGGGCGGCGCGCGCACGGCCGGGGCCGACCTCGGCCACCCCGGTGAACGGCTCGGCCTGCCGGAACGCGGCTCCGGCGCGGTCGCCCCGTACGGCCGCAGGCTCCTCGCCCTCTTCATCGACTGGGCCCTGTCCCTGCTGGTCGCCGGCCTCCTGGCCCGCGTGTTCGACTGGACGCCACCGCAGCGCAGCCTGTGGACGCTCGTCATCTTCGGCGTCCAGGTGTGGATCCTGGTGGGCCTGCTCGGCACCACGATCGGCAAGCGCCTGTGCGGCATCCACGTGGTCCGCCTCGACCGCCGCCCTGTGGGCCCCCTATGGGCGTTCCCCCGCACGATCCTGATCCTGTTCGTGGTCCCCGCCCTGATCTGGGACCGCGACTACCGCGGCCTCCACGACCGCGCCAGCAACACCGTCGTCGTGAACATCTAGCAAGCCTTGCGATCACGCCCGAAACCAGGGGCGAGCCGAAGCGATGCAGCTCGCGCCTGCAATAAACACAACGCCGCTCGCGGATGCAATAAAGCACTCCGCACCCACCCCAGCTCCTAACCCCAGCCCCGAACGGTCGCCCAAGCGTTGCGATCGCGTCCGGAGGCAGATTCGAGCGGAGCGAGAATCTGATCGCGGAGCGAGCCCCTGGGCGAGTCGGAGCGATGCAGCGATCGCGCGCGGTGCCGGAGAAGGAGGGCGCCCAGCGCCCGACGCCGCAGGCACCGCCAACAAACACAGAGGAGCGCCAGCGACGAGCGCAGCTCGTGCTCGCAAATAAGCACTACCGCGGGCCTTTGGGCATGCGGACGCCCTTGGGGATGGGGCCTTTGGGCATCTGCATGGAGCGTGGGAGGGCCTGGAGGCGGTCGTTGAGTTCGGCGACCTGGCCCTTGGTGAGGTTGCGCGGCAGTTTCATGAGGTGCCGTTGCAGTTTGCCGACGGGGATCTGGCCTTCGTCCTCGCCGACCTGTACGTCGTAGATGGGGACCTGCTGGGCGGCGCGGGAGATGCGCTTCTTCTCCGCGCCGAGGAGCGGGCCCACCCGGTTGCGGGGGCCTTCTGACACGAGGACCACGCCGGGGCGTCCGACGGCGCGGTGCACCATGTCGAGGTTGCGGTTGCCGGCGACCGCTTCGGTGACGGTCCAGCCGCCTCGCATGTTCTTGAGGATGGCCGCGGCGGCGCCCCGCTGCCCGGCGATCAGTTTGTACTGGGCCCGCTGCGCCAGCTGCCCGAAAATGATCATGCCCACGGCGGCCGCGGCGAGGATGCCCAGGGGGATCGAGAAGAACAGCTGGTCGATGAGCCAGCCGATCAGGATCACCACGACCAGGGTGCCGATCGACGCGCCGAACACGATCGGCAGCGCCTTGGGGTCCGCCTGGCTCAGCATCTTCGCGACCATGCGGATCTGCTTGAGGCGGCCCGGCTGTTGCTGCGCGCCGTCCGTGGACTTCTTAGCCATACCGTTCATGGTAGTGGCTTCCACGGCCGGGACGCCGTCGGGCGATCACTCCGGGGGCTACGCGCGGGCCTCGACGGCCTGCTGGTAGAGGCGGCCGGCGCGGTAGCTGGAGCGGACGAGGGGGCCCGACATGACGCCCGCGAAGCCGATCTCCTCGGCCTCGGCCTTCAGCTCCACGAACTCCTCCGGCTTGACCCAGCGCTCGACGGGGTGGTGCCTGGGGGACGGGCGCAGGTACTGGGTGATGGTGATCAGTTCGCAGCCGGCCTCGTGCAGGTCGCGGAGCGCCTCGGAGACCTCCTCGCGGGTCTCGCCGAGGCCGAGGATGAGGTTGGACTTGGTCACCAGGCCGTCCTCACGCGCCCTGGTGATCACTTCGAGGGAGCGCTCGTAGCGGAAGGCCGGGCGGATCCGCTTGAAGATCCGGGGGACGGTCTCGACGTTGTGCGCCAGCACCTCGGGGCGGGAGCCGAACACCTCGGCGAGCTGGGCGGGGTCGGCGTTGAAGTCAGGGATCAGCAGTTCCACGCCGCAGCCGGGGACGTGCGCGTGGATCTGGCGGACGGTCTCGGCGTACAGCCAGGCGCCGCCGTCGTCGAGGTCGTCGCGGGCGACGCCGGTGACGGTGGCGTACTTCAGGCCCATCGTCGCCACGGATTCGGCCACGCGGCGCGGCTCGTCGCGGTCGAGGGCGGCGGGCCTGCCGGTGTCGATCTGGCAGAAGTCGCAGCGCCGGGTGCACTGGTCGCCGCCGATGAGGAACGTGGCCTCGCGGTCCTCCCAGCACTCGAAGATGTTGGGGCAGCCGGCCTCCTGGCAGACCGTGTGCAGGCCCTCGGCCTTCACCAGTTGGGTGAGCTCCTTGTACTGCGGGCCCATCTTCAGCCTGGTCTTGATCCAGTCCGGCTTGCGCTCGATCGGCGTCCGGCTGTTGCGTGCCTCTATGCGAAGGAGCCTGCGCCCCTCGGGTGTCACCGTCGTCACCTCTTCAGCCTACGTCGGTGCGGCCGGTGCCCCCGCGCCCGCAATGAAGATCACACGTTCGGTACAAGGCTGATATCCGGTTCGTCCCCGGAGGTGCCCGTTGATCTCCTAAGGTGACTCCCTGTCGTCGCGCTAGCGCTCCGTTCCGGGGGCCGTTCAGTCGGAGGGATCCACCGTGGGCATGGCCATGTCGTACCTCAGGGTGCCGCCCGTGCTGGAGGGCGAGCGGGACCCGGCCGCGATCGCCAGGCTGCTCTTCGGGGCGGCCGACTGGCGCCGCAAGAACCCCGCGGCCAGCGTCCTGGACCTGGGCGGGACCTGGCAGGCGCTGCACTATCTGATCACGGGGGATCCGTGGGACGGGCGCCCGCCGGAGTCCGACGTGGTCTGCGGCGGCCGGCTGCTGACCGAGGACGGCGCGGCCGAGCTGGGCATGGACGTGATCTACCTGGCGCCCGACCGGGTGAAGCCCGCCGCCGACCATCTGGCGTCCACCCCGTACGGGGACCTCGCGGACCGGTACGACCGTGCCGCGATGGCCGCCGCCGGGGTGCAGGACGCGGACGCGCTCAAGCCGGAGCCGCAGTCGCTCCGGCCCGCCTACGACGGGCTCGGGCGCTTCTTCCAGGCCGCGTCCGACGAGGGCCAGGCCATCTACAAGGTCATGACGGACCGCGCCTAGCCGTCGCCGGGCTTGCGGCCGCGCCCGTCAGGCCGCTTCGAGCTGTGCCGTGGTGCGGTGGTAGGACGCCGTGGCGCCCAGGGCGCGGGCGAGGTGCCGCTCGACGAGCGGGGTGACCTCGGCGACGGTGACGCGGCGGCCCAGTTCCCGGCTGAGCGAGGTGGAGCCCACGTCGCGGATGCCGCACGGGATGATCCGGTCGAACCAGTCCATGTCGCAGTCGCAGTTGAGCATGAAGCCGTGCATGGTGATCCCGCGCGAGACCCGGACCCCGATGGAGCCGATCTTGCGGTCGGGGGTGCCCGCCACCCACAGCCCGCTGCGCCCTTCGACGGTGATCGTGGGCAGCCCCAGGTCGGCGCACACGTCCCGCATCATCTCCTCCAGCAGCCGCACATAGGCGACCACGTCCACCGGGTCGGGCAACCGCAGGATCGGGTAGCCGGTGAGCTGGCCGGGGCCATGCCAGGTGATCTTGCCGCCGCGGTCCACGTCGATCACGGGGGCGCCGGGGTCGCCGAGCGGGCGGTCGGCGGCGGCGGTCCGCTTGCCCGCGGTGTAGACCGGTTCGTGCTCCTGGAGCAGCACCGTGTCGGGGATCTCGTCGTTGACGCGCCGCTCGTGGGTGCGCCGCTGCAGCGCCCAGCCCTCCTCGTAGGGGACCGCGGCCGTGCCGAACCCGACATGCACGAACACCAGCTCGCCCGTCCGCGCCGCCGGTCGGGCGGTCTCCGGGAGGGCGTCCGTCTCGCGTACCTTTACGTCGCTCACGCAGTTCAGCTTATGCCTCGCCGCGGCCTGCGCCCCCTCCGGAGGGGAGGATCACAGCCGGGATCACAGGGAGGCGAGGAGGCGGACGTCCAGGCGCGTCTCCTTGGCGGTGCCCGGGCCGTCGGGTTCGATGCGGTACGCCCCGGCGCCCTTCTCGTACGACACCGCCTGGACGAACTCCGTTCCCACGTAGTGCAGGGCCACCGCCTCGTCGGCCGCGTACCCGTCCGGCAGCGTCCCCTCGCTGACGAGCTGCTGGAGCAGCGGCCGCCGCTGCTTGTCGCTGTCGTAGTGGACGCCGCAGGAGTACGGCAGGAACCCCAGCCCGTCCGTCAGCGGACGCAACTGGGGGCCGTAGGAGTCGGTGTTGCCGCCCACGTGCCAGCACAGCGCGCCCGCGCTCTCCCCGGACAGCACCACGCCCTCGTGCCACGCCTCCCGCAGCATCTCGTCCAGCCCGTGCAGCCGCCACAGCGCCAGCAGGTTCGCCACGCTGCCGCCGACCACGTACACCAGGTCCTGCGCGAGCAGATGCGACCGCATGTCGGGGATGTTGGGCATGGGGAACAGCGCGATATGGCTGACCTCGGCCTCCATCCTGCTGAACGCCGCGTACGCGCGGCCGATCACGCCGTCGCCGTCGCCGCTCGCCGTCGCCAGGAAGCAGATCCGGGGGCGGTCCTGGCCGGTCAGGTCGACGGCGTAGCGCAGCAGGGGGCTCGGCGATATCCCGCACCGGTCGTCGGGAATGAAGCTGCCGCCCCCGATCGCGAGGATGTGCGGCTGTCCGTCCGTGCTCATGATGTGCCTTCCACTCGCCTCCGGGGCGCGGTGAGGCATCGCGTGCCGGCCCCGACCAACCTCATGACCTTCACGCTAGGGTCGGCGTTCCGGGACGTGCGGCACTTTGTTCAATCTTGGGACTGACCCGCGGGACGCCGGTCAGTCCCGTTCCAGGACGGCCCGCAACGCGCCGTCCAGGCGCGGGTGGGCGAAGGCGAACCCCGACTCCTCCAGCCGTCCCGGCCGGACCTTCTGGCTGATCAGCGGCCCCTCGTCCGCGAAGCCGAGCAGCGCCGCCCGCAGCGCGAACGCGGGGACGGGGAGCACCGTGGGACGGTGCAGGACGCGGCCGACGGCCTTGGTGTACTCGGCGTTGGTCACGGGGTGCGGCGCCGTCAGGTTCACCGGCCCCGCCAGGTCGTCCCGCGCGATGAGGTGCCTGAGGGCGGCGACGGTGTCGTCCAGGGTGATCCAGCTCATCCACTGCCGCCCGCTGCCGAGCCGGCCGCCGAGGCCCAGCCTGAACAGGGGCAGTTGCTTGCCGAGCAGGCCCCCCGAGCGCGCCAGCACGAGGGACGTACGGGAGTGGGCCACGCGCACGCCCGCGTCGGCGGCGGCGCCCGTGGCGGCCTCCCAGTCGCGGACGAGCTCGGCGAGGAACCCCTCGCCCATGCCCGACGACTCGTCGACCTCCCGGCCACCGGTGTCGCCGTAGTATCCGATCGCGGAGCCCGACACGAACACCCGTGGACCGCCGCCCGCCTTCGCGGTGTCGGCGATGGCCCCGGCCAGTGTCCGCGTGCCCCGGATGCGGCTCTCGCGGATCAGCCGTTTGCGGGCATGTGTCCACGGCCGGTCGCCGACCCCGGCGGCGGCGAGGTGGACGACCGCGTGCGCGTCCTGGAGAGCACCGGTGTCGACCATGCCGCCCATCGGGTCCCAGCGGGCCTCGCCGGGGCCGGACGGCTCCCGGCGGACGAGCCGCACGACCTCGTCGCCGGCCTCCCGCAGCGCCCGGACCAGTGCGGACCCGATCAGCCCGCGCGAACCGGAAACGACGACCCTCATGCCCGACACCCTAGATCGCCGGCGTCCGGCGGTGGCGGTGAAACGCGGGGACCCCGCCGCTCCCGGCGGGGGAGCGGCGGGGTCCCGGCGGAGCCCTGAGGGTCAGAGACCGAGCTCGGCCTCGAAGTTGCCCTCCTCCAGACGGTGCTTGATCGTGCCCAGGAAGCGGGCCGCGTCGGCGCCGTCCACCAGGCGGTGGTCGTAGGTCAGCGCCAGGTAGATCATCGACCGCACCGCGATGACCTCGCCCAGCTCGGGGTCGTCGATCACGGCGGGACGCTTGACGACGGCGCCGGTGCCGAGCATGCCGACCTGCGGCTGGTTGAGGATCGGGGTGTCGAACAGCGCGCCCCGGCTGCCGGTGTTGGTCAGCGTGAACGTGCCGCCGGCCAGCTCGTCCGGGCTGACCTTGTTGGTACGGGTGCGCTCGGCCAGGTCGGCGATCCGCTGCGCGAGGCCGCCCAGGTTGAGCTGCCCGGCGTTGTGCACGACCGGGACCATCAGGCCCCGCTCGGGGACGTCCACGGCGATGCCGAGGTTCTCCACGTCGTAGTAGGTGACCTCGTTGGTCTCACCGTTGATGACGGCGTTGAGCTTGGGGTGCACCTTGAGGGCCTCGACCGTGGCCAGCGCCAGGAACGGCAGGAACGACAGCTTGACGCCCTGGCGGGCCTGGAAGTCGGCCTTGGCGCGCTCGCGCAGCCGCGCCACCTTGGTGAGGTCGACCTCGACCACGGTGGTGAGCTGGGCGGAGACCTGCAGCGACTCCACCATCCTGCGGGAGATGGTCTGCCGGATCCGGCTCATCTTCTCGGTCTTGCCGCGCAGCGCGATCTGCTCGGCGGGCGCGGTGGCCGGGGCGGGACGGGCCGCGGCGGCGGGCGCCGGCGCGGCGGGCTGCGCGGCCGGGGCCGCGGGCGCCGCGGGGGCCGCGGGGGCCTGGGCGGCGGCCTGCTTGGCGCGGGCGGCCTCCAGCACGTCCTGCTTGCGGATGCGGCCGCCGACGCCGGTGCCCTTGATGCTGCCCAGGTCGACGTCGTGCTCGGCGGCCAGCTTGCGTACCAGCGGCGTCACGTACGGGCCCTCACCGGACGGGGCGGGCTCGGGCGCGGGCGCGGCGGGCTGGGCGGCGGCCGGGGCCGGAGCCGGTGGCGCGGGCGGGGCCGCGGGCGCGGCGGGCGGCCAGGCCGACGGCGGCGGGCCCTGCTGGGCGGCCGGGGCCGGCTCCGGCGGAGCGGCCGGAGCGGGCGGCGGCTGCGGCGCCTCGGGCCGCGCCGGCGGCGCCTGCTCCTGGGCCTGCGGCGCCTGCTCCTGGACCTGCTCCTGGACCTGCTCCTGGGCGGCGGGCGCCGGGGCCTGCTCCTGCTCCGGCGGAGCGGCCGGGGCCGCGGCCTCCCCGGCCTCGCCGATGATCGCCAGTTCGGCGCCGACCTCGACGGTCTCGTCCTCGGCGACCTTGATGCTGGTCAGGGTGCCGGACGCGGGTGAGGGGATCTCGGTGTCCACCTTGTCGGTGGACACTTCGAGAAGCGGCTCGTCGGTCTCGACGTGCTCACCCTCCTTCTTCAGCCAGCGGGTGACGGTGCCCTCGGTGACGCTCTCGCCGAGCTGGGGCATGGTGACGGAGACCGGCATGGCTCTCAGCGACTCCTTCGATCCTTCGAGATCTCGTTCTGGTGCGGGCGTTCAGCCGTGCACGTGCAATGGTTTGCCGGCGAGGGCGAGGTGCGCCTCGCCGATCGCCTCGGACTGGGTCGGATGCGGATGGATCAGCTGCGCGACCTCCGCGGGCAGCGCCTCCCAGTTGTAGATGAGCTGGCCCTCCGCGATCAGCTCGCCGACCCGGGCGCCGACCAGGTGGACGCCCAGCACCGGGCCCTCCACCGCCGTGATCACCTTGACCTCGCCCTGCGTCCCCAGGATCTTGCTCTTGGGGTTGCCGGCCAGGTCGTAGACGACCTCCCTGACCTCGTGGCCGCGCTCGCGGGCCGTCGCCGTGGTGATGCCCACCGAGGCGACCTCGGGGTTGGAGTAGGTGATCCGCGGCACCCCGTCGTAGTCGATCGGCGCCGGGTTCAGCCCGCCCAGCCGCTCGGCCACCAGGATGCCCTCGGCGAACCCGGCGTGCGCCAGTTGCAGGGTGGGGATCAGGTCGCCCACGGCGGAGATCGTGGGGACGTTGGTGCGGCAGTGCTCGTCCACCTTGACGAAGCCGTTCTCGGTCGCGACGCCCGCCGTCTCGAGCCCGATGCCCTCCGACACCGGGGCGCGGCCGACCGCCACCAGCAGGGTCTCGGCGTCCAGCGTGGTGCCGTTCTCCAAGGTGAGGGCGATGCCGCCCTGGGTCGTCTTGACCTCCTTGAACTTCGCCCCGAGCTCGAACGTGATGCCGCGCCGCCGGAACGCCCGCTCCAGCCGCTTGGAGCTGGACTCCTCCTCCATCGGCAGCAGGTGCGGCAGCGCCTCCACGATGGTGACCTCGGCGCCGAACGAGCGCCAGATACTGGCGAACTCGACGCCGATGACGCCGCCGCCCACGATCACCACGGACGCGGGGACGTGCTTGAGCAGCAGGGCGTGGTCGCTGGAGATGATCCGCTCACCGTCGATCTCCAGGCCGGGCAGGGTCTTGGGCCTGGACCCGGTGGCCAGCACGATGTGCTGCCCCTCGAGGGTGGTGGTCGTGCCGTCCTTCCGGGTGACCTCGACGGACGTGGGACCGGTCAGCCGCCCCTCGCCCTCCACGACCGTGATGCCCTTCGACTTGATCAGCCCGGTCAGGCCCTTGACGGTGGTCGAGACCACCTTGTCCTTGTAGGCGTTCACGCCGTCGATGTCGATGCCGTCGAAGCTCGCCCTGATCCCGAAGGTGGCGGCCTCGCGCGTCTGGTCGGCGACCTCGGCGGCGTGCAGCAGCGCCTTGGTCGGGATGCAGCCACGGTTGAGGCAGGTGCCGCCGAGCTCGGCGCGTTCGATCAGCGCGACCGAGCTGCCGAGCTCGGCCGCGCGCAGCGCGCAGGCGTAGCCGCCACTGCCACCACCCAGGACGACGATGTCGAAGGGGCCGCTGTCGACCACTGGACGCTCCCTCTCCCTCTCTCAGGCGGTTCCCGTCACCGGCGGACGCTGCCGCACCGGACGGCACCGGCCACGCGGGTCCCGGGGAACCTGTTCACTTGTACGGCCGGCCGATACCCCCCGGAGCTCTAGAGAACGCCGGCCGCCAGGTCCTCGGCGACCTGCACCAACGTACGCGTCGCCGCGCCTGTTCCGCCCTTCGGGGTGTAGCCGTACGGCTCGCCCTTGTTGAACGCGGGACCGGCGATGTCCAGGTGCGCCCAGCGGACGCCGTCCGGCACGAACTCCTTGAGGAACACCCCGGCGGTCAGCATGCCGCCCCAGCGTTCGCCGCTGACGTTGGCGATGTCGGCCACCGCGGAGTCGAGCCCCTTGCGCAGTTCCGGCGGCAGCGGCATGCCCCAGGAAGGCTCCCCGGCGCGGCCCGCCGCCGCCACCACCTTCTCACGGACCTCGTCGTCGTTGGCCATCACTCCGGTGGTCCGGGTGCCGAGCGCCACGAGCTGGGCGCCGGTCAGGGTGGCCACGTCAACGAGGAGGTCGGGGTCGTCCTCGCCGGAGCGGACCAGCGCGTCGGCCATGACCAGGCGGCCCTCGGCGTCGGTGTTGAGCACCTCGACGGTCTTGCCGCCGTACACCCGCAGCACGTCGGACGGGCGCTGCGCGGTGCCGCTGGGCATGTTCTCGGCGAGGGCCAGGTAACCGACCACGTTGACCTTGGGGCGCAACCTGGCGATGGCGGCCAGCGCGCCGAGCACGGCCGCGGCGCCGCCCATGTCGGACTTCATCCAGTCCATGGAGTCGGCGGGCTTGAGGGACAGGCCGCCGGAGTCGAAGGTGATGCCCTTGCCGACCAGCGCCAGCGTCTTGGACGCCTCCGGGTGGCTGTAGGCGAGGCGCACCAGGCGGGGCGGGTTGGCCGAGCCCTGCCCGACCCCCGTGATGCCGCCGAAGCCCGCCTCCACCAGCTCCTTCTCGTCCAGGATCTCGATGCCCAGGCCGTTGTCCGCGGCGACGCGCTCGGCCACGCCGGACAGGTCTTCGGGGGTGAGGTCGGACGGCGGGGTGTTGACCAGGTCGCGCACCAGCGTGACCGACTCGGCGAGGGTGCGGGCCCGTTCGAGGGCCGCCCGGCCCGCGTCGCCGGCGGCGGTGAGCACGACGAGCTCGGCGACCGGCTCCGTGCGCCGGCCGGTGCGGTACGTCCCGAAGCTGTAGGCGCCGAGCAGCCCGCCCAGCGCGACCGCCTCGACCTCCTCGGCGGAGGACGCGGGCAGGGCGAGGCCGACCTTGGCGGTGCCCGCGAGCGCGCGCACGCCCGCTCCCGCGGCGCGGCGCAGCGCCTCGGTGTCGGGGTCCTCCCCGAGCCCGACCGCGACGACCACACCGGCCGGCAGTGCGCCCATCGTGGGCAGCTTGGTGATCTCGCCCTCTTTGCCGGTGGCGCCCAGCGCCTTCAGCGCGGTGGCCAGCCCGCCGTTCAGTGCCCCGTCCAGGCCGTCGGCGCCGTGGAGACGGAGCGCGCCGTCGCCGTCTTGGCCGTCGGCGACGACGCCGATCACGATCGCGCCGGCGTCGAGTGAGGCGGGTTCTGCGCTGTCAAGGCTGATGGTGGTCACGTACCCCGATGGTAGTCCCCCCGGTGACCGGTTTCGCCCTTTTGGATCAAGCCTTACCCTGCGGGATCTTCCCTGACCGGGCCGCCGGGGCCGCTCGCCACGCGGTGGCCTACGGGTGGCCTACGCGGTGGCGAGGACGATCAGCGCGGCGGTCACCGCGAGTTCCACCAGGGCGCCGAAGACGTCGCCGGTGACGCCGCCGAGGCGCCGCACGGCGTGGCGGAGGACCAGGTAGGCCACGCCCTGACCCACCGCCACGGCGGCGGCGACGTGCAGGGCGCCCGCGAGGCCCCCGGCGGCGGCCCCCGCCAGTGTCGCGGCGGCGAGGACGACCGCGGTCACGACCAGGGAGGAGCGGATCGGCACCGTGCCCGCGACGAGGGCGCCCAGCCCGTCCGGCCGGGCCGCCGGCACGCCGGGACGGCAGGCCCACGGCAGCGTCAGGCGTCCGGCCACCGCCGCGATCACGACGGCGACCAGGGCGTCCGGGGCGGTGGCGAGGGCGGCGACCTGGACCAGCAGCGTCAGCAGCAGCGTCACCACGCCGAACGGCCCGATGTCGGACCGCTTCATGATCTCCAGGGCGCCCGCGGCGGGACGGCCGCTGCCCAGCCCGTCGGCGAGGTCGGCCAGGCCGTCCAGGTGCAGGGCCCGGGTCAGCACCTCCATCGCCGCCACGGCCAGCGCGGCGCGGGGGAGCGGTGCCAGGCCGATCAGGTCCCCGAGCAGGAGGACCAGCGCGGCGCCGCCCCCGACGACCAGCCCGGCGACCGGTGCCAGGGTCATCGCCCGGCGGGCCAGCTCCCGGTTGGGCCTGTCGGGGTGGTCCTCCAGGTGGTCGGGGAGCGGGACGATGGTGAGGAGGGTGATCGCCAGGTCGAGCCCCTGCGCCCAGACGGTGATGCGAAGGATCATGCGAGCTCCAGGATCCGTCCGGCCACCACGAGCGTCACGTCCTCGGACTCGGCGGCCAGCCGCTGGTTCAGCGTTCCGAGCAGGTCGGCGAACGCCCGTCCCGAGGAGGTCGCGGGGACGAGGGAGAGCCCCACCTCGTCGCTGACCGCCACCACCCGGGCCGGTACGGCGCGCCAGGCGGCGACCAGGTCGTCCAGGCGGGGGCGGACGGAGGCGGGGTCGTCCCAGGCCCCGGCCTCGTCGATCACGGCGGCCAGCCAGGTGCCGACGCCGTCCACCAGCACCGCGTGCCCCGGCCCCCACTCCTCCCGGCGCAGGGCCTCGGCGAGCGCCGTGGTCTCGATCGTCCGCCACCAGGAGGGACGGCGGCGCCTGTGGGCCGCGACGCGGGCCGTCCACTCCGGGTCGTCCTCGCGCGGCGCGCTCGTGGCGAGGTAGGTGACGTCGGGATGGGCGAGGAGGCGCATCTCCGCCTCGGCCGACTTGCCGGAACGGGATCCGCCGAGGATCAGCGTGCGGTGCGGGCCGTCCGGTGGGCGCAGCCAGTGGCCGAGCCGGCGCTCCAGTTCCCGTGGTGACCGGATCCGATGGTCCACGTGGACGGCCCTCACGTCCGTGCGCGGGGTCACCGCGCCGGTGCGGCGCAGCAGGCCGAGGTGGTCGGGGGAGCCGACGAGGTCGAGAAGGGCCGCGTCGTACACCGCGCCGTCAGATGGCTCCGGACGCTCCCCGGGGCCCGCGGCCACGAGGACGCGCAGCCCGTCCGGTCCCTCCACGTCGTAGCCACCGGGAACGTCCTTCCGCGCGTACCGCTCCAGGGGCACGCCGTCCAGAAGGACGCGCGTGGGCTCGAAGCGGACCTCGGACGCGCGCAACCGGGAACACGAGGCGCAGTTACACCCGGGGGCGGGCCAGCCGGTCCCGCCGGCCGTTCCCGACAGCTCGATGTTCATCGTGTCCGAAACAATATGGCTTGCCGGACACTGACCGAAGCATGGGGCTAAGGCGGGCGCCCCCGGGACGCGCCGTGCACGGCGGCGCCCCGGGGTCCGCTCACCTGGCGCGGGCGGGCCGGAGTCCCCTCCTACTCCGGATCATGGAGGCTCATGGGGCCGTAGACCGGCCTCTCGCCGTCCAGGAGGGTCACCTGGTCGGTGCCCTCGTCGCGGAGCTCGCGCCAGTTCTCTCCCAGCCACGACTCGGCGTCGGCCTGGGTGGTGAAGGTCTCCTCCGCCACCCCGGCGGGCCGGCCGTCGGCCTTCTCCAAACGCCAGCTCCATGCCATCGCGTCATGTCCTCCCTGCAACCCGTCGCCTGCCGCCGGTCGCCGCCCGCCGCCCGCAGGTCGCCCTGAGATTAGCGCCGGGCGCGCGGCTCGCGCTCGTCATGGACGCGTGCGGGGGCTGCGGGTCTTGTCGGGGTCGCGGACGACGAAGTCGGCGAGGATCTCGTCGATCCGCTTGAGGACGTCCGCGTCCAGCTTGACCCCGGCGGCCTTGACGTTGTCGCGCACCTGCTCGGGACGGGACGCGCCGACGATGGCCGAGGAGACGTTCGGGTTCTGCAGCACCCAGGCCACCGCGAGCTGGGCCATGGTGAGGCCGAGGTCGGCCGCCACGGGCTTCAGCTCCTGCACTCGGGCGAGCAGGTCGTCGTCGAGGTAGCGCTTGATCATGTCGGCGCCGCCCTTGTCGTCGGTGGCGCGCGAGCCCTCCGGCAGCGGCCGTCCCGGCAGGTACTTGCCGGTCAGCACGCCCTGCGCGATCGGGGACCACACGATCTGCCCGATGCCCTCCCGCTCGCACAGCGGGACGACCTCCGCCTCGATGACCCGCCACAGCATGGAGTACTGCGGCTGGTTGGACACGATCCGGTCGAAGCCCATCTCGTCGGCGATCTTCAGCGCGCGCTCGATCTCCTCGGCACGCCACTCCGACACGCCGACGTAGAGCACCTTGCCCTGGCGGACGAGGTCGTCGAACGCCCGCATGGTCTCTTCGAGCGGCGTCTCGTGGTCGAACCGGTGCGCCTGGTAGAGGTCCACGTAGTCGGTGCGCAGCCGGCGCAGCGACCCGTGCAGGGACTCCATGATGTGCTTGCGCGACAGGCCCGAGTCGTTCGGTCCGGGACCGGTCGGCCAGTACACCTTGGTGAAGATCTCGAGTCCCTCGCGGCGCTGCCCTTCCAGAGCCCGGCCCAGGACGTCCTCGGCGCGTGTTCCCGCGTAGGCGTCGGCGGTGTCGAAGGTGGTGATGCCCTCGTCCAGGGCGGCGTGGACGGACGCGCGCGCCGCGTCCTCCTCTACCTGGGACCCGTGGGTGAGCCAGTTGCCGTAGGCGATTTCGCTGACCTTCAGGCCGCTGCGGCCGAGATTCCTGAACTTCATGAGCCCGACCCTAGTGGGTCCGGATGCGGTCAGGACGTGGTCAGGACTTGCCGACCAGGTCCTTCTGGCCGGGCTTGACCTGGGGGCTGGGGACGCGCAGCCGCCGGATCTGCATGGCCCGCATCGCCGCGTACATGCCGACGCCCTTGGTGCTCTCGTCCGGGTAGCGCTCGGCGGCCAGCTTCTTGACGCCGCGGGCGAGGACCATGCCCTCGACCAGCACCACGCCGAGCAGCAGCCCCGGCGCGAACACGACCAGCAGCTTGGCGGCGGCGAACGGGAGCAGGCTGAGCACGATGATCGCGAACAGCACGTACATCATGTAGGAGCCCACGGTGCGGCGCGCGTCGACGTAGTCGCGCGCGAGGCGGCGCACCGGCCCCTTGTCGCGCTTGAGAAGGTACTTCTCCTCGCCCCTGGCCATTCCCTCGCGCGCCCTGGCGCGCTCGGCGGCCTGCCGCTCGCGGACCCGCTTGTACGCCTCCTTGCGGTTGGCCGGCGCCGTGATGGGCTGGCGGCGGCGCTTTTCGGCCTCCGCCCGCTTGGGCGTGGGACGGCCCTTTCCTCCCGGCTTTGCTACCTGAGGAGGATCCTGGGGGGCTTCCTGGGTACGACGTCGGAACACAGGGATCAGCCTACCGGCTGCGAACATCGTGGCTGCCTCGCGCGTTAACGCGTAGGGTGATAAGAACCCCAGCAGTGGTCATTGAGCCCAGTTTGTGACTGAGCACAGCACGAAGGGACCGGCGCCGCGCGATGAGCGTGATGAAGCGAATGTCGATGATCTTCAAGTCCAAGGCGAACAAGGCCCTGGACCGCATGGAGGATCCTCGCGAGACCCTGGACTATTCCTACCAGCGACAGCTGGAGATGCTGCAGAAGGTCCGTCGGGGTGTCGCCGACGTCGCCACCTCCCGCAAGCGTCTCGAGCTCCAGATCAACCAGCTGGAGCAGCAGCAGAACAAGCTGACCGACCAGGGCAAGAAGGCGTTGCAGGTGGGCCGCGAGGACCTGGCCAGGGAGGCGCTGACCCGCCGCGCCGGCCTGGACTCGCAGCTCGGTGACCTGCGCGCGCAGTACCAGCAGTTGCAGGGCGAGGAGGAGAAGCTGACGCTCGCCTCGCAGCGGTTGCAGGCCAAGGTCGACTCCTTCCGTACCCGCAAGGAGACCATCAAGGCCACCTACACGGCGGCCGAGGCGCAGACGAAGATCAACGAGGCGTTCACCGGCATCTCCGAGGAGATGGGCGACGTGGGCCTGGCGATCCAGCGCGCCGAGGAGAAGACCGAGAACATGAAGGCCCGCGCCGGCGCGATCGACGAGCTGCTGGCCTCGGGCGCGCTGGAGGACTTCTCCGGTCCCAAGGACGACATCCAGGCCGAGCTGGACCGGATGGGCGCCGGGCCGGGCGTCGACCTGGAGCTGGAGCGGCTGAAGGCCGAACTGGGCCAGGGCCCCGCGCCCAAGGAGCTGGGCCAGGGCACCCCCTCCTCCGGTGCGCAGCAGGACGTCGACGCCTCCCAGCAGCAGGCGCCGCACCAGCAGGCCGACTGGCAGCAGAAGCCCGGTGGTGGGCAATGATCGTCCGCATCATGGGGGAGGGGCAGCTGGAGGTCGCTCCCGACGACCTGGCGTCCCTGAACACGCTCGACGAGGAGCTCGAGGCCGCGATCGAGTCCGGTGACGAGGCGACCTTCCGTACCGCGCTGCACGGCCTGCTCGACAACGTGCGCAAGGTCGGCAAGGCGCTGCCGGAGGACAGCCTGGAGCCGTCGGAGCTGATCCTTCCCCCCGCGGACGCGGCGATGGACGAGGTCCGCAAGATGCTCGGAGACGAGGGCCTGATCCCGGACTGATCCGGCGCCGTCCTTCCCCCCAACCCCAATACGGCACAAAATCCGGCTTTCCGGTGTTTCTCCTGGTGAACCGGGAAGTTCCGGAAGGCTTGGCCAGGGATGGGGGATCCAGATGGCCCGCACGCGCTACGCCCCCGATCGGGGACTGACGTCACGGATGCTCGTGACGATGTTCCTGCTGGGGCTGGTCTACGTCGCCTTCGTGACGGCGTTCTTCGTGATCGCGCCCAGGCTCGGCCCGGTCGTGCTGGTGATCGCGGCGGGGCTGCTGCTGGCGCAGTACTTCTTCTCCGACCGGCTCGCGCTGTTCGCGATGCACGGCCGGGAGGTCTCCCCCGAGGAGGCGCCCGAGCTGCACGGCGTGGTGGACCGGATCTCCGCGATGGCGGACGTGCCCAAGCCGCGGGTGGCGATCGCCGACACCGACGTGCCCAACGCGTTCGCGACCGGCCGCAACCAGCGCCGCTCCGTCGTCTGTGTCACCACCGGTCTGCTGCGCCGCCTCGACCCCGTGGAGCTGGAGGGCGTGCTGGCGCACGAGATGTCGCACGTCGCCCACCGCGACGTCGCGGTCATGACGGTCGCCTCGTTCCTGGGCGTGGTGGCGGGGCTGCTCACCCGGTTCGGCCTCCAGTTCGGGCTGTACGGAGGCGTCTCCCGCAACCGCGACCAGAACACCGGCCTGGTGCTGCTGGCGGTGATCGCCGTCAGCGCCCTCGCGTACGCGATCAGCTTCCTGCTGACCCGCGCCCTGTCGCGGTACCGGGAGCTGTCGGCCGACCGTGCCGCGGCGCTGCTGACCGGGCGTCCCTCGGCGCTGGCCGGGGCGCTGGTCAAGATCTCCGGTGACATGGCCCGGATCCCCACCCGTGACCTGCGCGCGGCCGAGCCGTTCAACGCGTTCTTCTTCGCGCCGGCGCTGCGCGGCGGGATGAGCTTCTCCGCGCTGTTCTCCACGCACCCGTCCCTGGAGCGCAGGCTGGCGCAGCTCCAGGAGATCTCGGCCCGGCTGAGCCGCGAGGGGGCGTGATCCGATGGGCTTCCTGGACGTGCTGCTGGGCCGCTCCAAGCCGGTCGAGCCCGACCTGGACCGGCTGTTCGCGCTGCCGACGGCCGCGGTGACGCTGGAGGCGGCGGCGGGCTTCACCCCGACCGGGCTCGGCTCGGTCTGCTTCCGGGCCGTGGAGGGCGGCGCGTTCGCGCGGCTCCAGCGCGACATCCGGGAGCTGCTGGACGCCGACGAGGGCCCCGAGGTCGAGCTGAGCACCGACGCCTACGGCTACACCTGGCTGCTGGCCCGGCACGATCCGGGCGACCTGAGCGGCCTGGTCACCGACCTGCACGCGGTGAACGCCACGCTGGAGTCCAACGGGTTCGGCCCCCACCTGCTGTGCTCCCTCATCGGGTTCCGGGGGCCCGGCGACGGGGACGACCGGCGCCTGGCGCTGGTCTACCTCTACAAGCGCGGCACGTTCTTCCCCTTCGCCCCGCTGCCCGGCCGTACCGAGGCCCGCGACAACGCCCTGGAGCTCCAGGTACGGGGCGCGGTCGGCGCCGATCTGCCGATCGAGCCGGACCTGAGCCGCTGGTTCCCGGTCTGGGGCGCCCCCGGCCTCTGACCTCGTCCGGCGTCCCGTTTCGGGGGGACCTCGCCGGGCAGACGGCCTTAGTGGCGCTGTCCGGGCGGGGCCCGGCCACAGGACGAGAAGGGGGAACGTCATGACCGGTGGCCTGTACGGGCCGGAAGGGTTCGGATCCGATCCTTTCGAGGAGTTCTTCGCCCGCTTCTTCGGCGGCGTCCCGCGGCGCCCGGTCCAGCGGATCGACATCGGCCGGCTGATGAACGAGGAGGCCCGCGAGGCCGTCCGCGAGGCCGCCCTGAAGGCCGCCGAGTGGGGCAGCCGCGACCTGGACACCGATCATCTGCTCTGGGCGCTGGCGCAGCAGGACAGCTCGCGGCGGCTGCTGGAGCGCGCCGGGGTCGACTCGGCCACCATCGTCCGGGACGTGGAGGGCGAGGTGTCGCGCGGTGAGGCGCGGGAGACGCCGCCCGAGCTGACGCCCGCCGCCAAGCGTGCCCTGCTGGACGCGCACCAGATCTCGCGGGCGTTCGGCGCGTCCTACATCGGTCCCGAGCATCTGCTGTTCGCGCTGCCGCTCAACCCCGAGTCGCCCGCCGGCCAGATCCTGGCCAGGGAACGGCTCACCCCCGAGGCGCTGCGCGATGCGGTCTACGGCGGCGGCGCCGGCGGCGGCGCGCCCGGCGGACCGCCCTCGACCGGCACCCCCACGCTGGACGAGTTCGGCCGGGACATGACCGCGCTGGCCGCCGAGGGCCGGATGGACCCGGTGGTCGGGCGGGACGAGCAGATCGAGCAGACCGTCGAGGTGCTGTCCCGCCGCACCAAGAACAACCCCGTCCTGATCGGCGACCCCGGCGTCGGCAAGACCGCGATCGTCGAGGGCATCGCGCAGCGGGTGGTGGACGGCGAGGTCCCCGAGACGCTGCGCGGCAAGCGGGTGGTCCAGCTCGATCTGGCGGGCGTGGTGGCCGGCACCCGCTACCGGGGCGACTTCGAGGAGCGCCTCAAGAAGATCGTGGACGAGATCACCCAGCACACCGACGAGCTGATCGTGTTCATCGACGAGCTGCACACCATGGTCAGCGCCGGCGGCGGCGAGGGCGCGATGAACGCCGGGAACATGCTCAAGCCGCCGCTGGCCCGCGGTGAGCTGCACATCATCGGCGCCACCACGGTCGACGAGTACCGCAAGAACGTGGAGAAGGACGCGGCGCTGGAGCGGCGCTTCCAGCCGATCCTGGTGCCCGAGCCGACCGTGGACGACACCATCGAGATCCTGCGCGGGCTGCGCGACCGCTACGAGGCGCACCACCAGGTGCGCTTCCAGGACGGCGCGCTGGTCGCCGCCGCCGAGCTGAGCGACCGGTACGTCACCGACCGGTTCCTGCCGGACAAGGCGATCGACCTGATGGACCAGGCCGGCGCCCGCGTCCGGCTGCGGGTGCGCACCCCGGCCGGCGAGGCGCGGCGGCTGGAGCAGGACCTGGAGGCCCGCCGCCGCGAGAAGGAGCACGCGGTGGCGGCCGAGGACTACGAGCGCGCCTCGTCCCTGCGCGACGAGATCGCCGAGCTGGAGCGGCGGATCGCGGAGACCCGCAACGGCGGCGGCAAGACCGTGCCGGAGGTCACCGAGGTGGACATCGCCGAGGTGGTGTCCCGCACCACCGGCGTCCCGGTCTCCCAGCTCACCGAGGAGGAACGGGACCGGCTGCTGCGCCTGGAGGAGCACCTGCACCGGCGGGTGATCGGCCAGGAGGAGGCGGTGGCGGCGGTCGCCGAGGCCGTCCGCAGGTCGCGGTCGGGCATGGCGCCGCCGGACCGTCCCATCGGCAGCTTCCTGTTCCTCGGCCCGACCGGGGTCGGCAAGACCGAGCTGGCCCGCGCCCTGGCCGAGGCGCTGTTCGGCTCCTCGGACCGGATGATCCGGTTCGACATGAGCGAGTTCCAGGAGCGGCACACCGTCAGCCGGCTGGTGGGCGCCCCGCCCGGCTACGTCGGGTACGAGGAGGCGGGCCAGCTCACCGACGCGGTCCGCCGTACCCCGTACGCGGTGCTCCTGCTGGACGAGATCGAGAAGGCCCACCAGGACGTGTTCAACGTGCTGCTGCAACTGCTGGACGACGGCCGGCTGACCGACGCCCAGGGCCGCACCGTGGACTTCAAGAACACCATCGTGATCATGACGAGCAATCTCGGCTCGGAGCTGATCAGCGGCGGCGGCGGGCGGATCGGCTTCGGCGGCGGTGAGGGCGCCGCCGAGGTGTCGGTGCGCGACCGCGTCCTGCGCCGCCTCCGCGAGAACCTGCGGCCCGAGTTCATCAACCGGATCGACGAGATCATCGTGTTCCGGCAGCTCGGCGCCGAGGAGCTGCGGCAGATCACCGACCTTCTCCTGGAGGAGACCCGCCGCCGCCTGCACGCCCAGGACGTCACGGTCGAGTTCGACACCGCGGCGGTGGACTGGCTGGCCGAGCGCGGCTTCGAGCCCGAGTTCGGCGCCCGCCCGCTCAGCCGCACCATCCAGCGCGAGGTCGACAACGCCCTGTCCCGCCGCCTCCTGGACGGCTCCCTGCACGGCGGCCAGCACGTCCGGGTCACCGTCTCCGGCGACCGGCTGCGGTTCGACGCGGTCGACCGCGAGTCCGCGGGCGTCACCGCCTGACCGCGGTCAGCTCGGCAACGCCAGCATCTGGTCGAGGGCGGCGCGGGCGTAGTGCGCGGTCTCCTCGTCCACCTGGATGCGGTTGACCACCTCGCCCGCCGCCAGCGACTCCAGCGACCGGACCAGGTGCGGCAGGTCGATGCGGTTCATCGTCGAGCAGAAGCACACGGTCTTGTCCAGGAACATCACGTTCTTGTCCGGGTGGGCGTTCGCCAGCCTCCGTACCAGGTTCAGCTCCGTGCCGACCGCCCAGGACGAGCCGGACGGGGCCGCCTCGATGGTCTTGATGATGTACTCGGTCGACCCGATCAGGTCGGCGCCCAGCACGACCTCGTGCCTGCACTCGGGGTGGACGAGCACGTTCACCCCGGGAACCCGGGCGCGGACCTCGTCCACCGACTCCTTGCCGAAGCGGCCGTGGACCGAGCAGTGGCCGCGCCACAGAATCATCTTGGCGTCGCGCAGCTCCTTCTGCGAGAGCCCGCCGTCCGGCCTGTGGGGGTTGTAGACGACGCAGTCGTCCAGGGCGAAGCCCATCTCCAGCACGGCGGTGTTGCGCCCCAGGTGCTGGTCGGGCAGGAACAGCACCTTCTCGCCCTTCCCGTAGGCCCAGTCCAGCGCGCGCTTGGCGTTGGACGAGGTGCAGACCGTCCCGCCGTAGCGTCCGACGAACGCCTTGATGTCGGCCGAGGAGTTCATGTAGGTGACCGGGACCACGTCATCGGCGATCCCGGCGTCCTCCAGGACGTCCCAGCACTCCTCGACCTGGTCGAAGGTCGCCATGTCGGCCATCGAGCAGCCGGCCGCCAGGTCGGGCAGCACCACGCTCTGGTGGTCGGCGGTGAGGATGTCGGCGGACTCCGCCATGAAGTGGACGCCGCAGAACACGATGTAGGGCGCCTCCGGCCGGGCGGCCGCCTGCCGGGCCAGCTTGAACGAGTCGCCGGTCACGTCGGCGAACTGGATGACCTCGTCCCGCTGGTAGTGGTGGCCCAGGACGAACACCCGGTCGCCGAGCGCCTCCTTGGCCGCCCTGGCGCGGTCCACCAGCGCGGGGTCGGACGCGGGCGGCAGGTCGCCGGGACAGTCCACGCCTCGCTCGCTGGCCGGGTCGGCGCCCTCGCCCAGGAACAGCAGCGGTAGATCGCGCACTGGGGTCGTCATGGAGTCTCCCTCCTCCGCGACGGGGCTTATCGTCGCTTTGACGACTAATGATGGCACATCTCTCGGACGCTGCTTCCCAGCGGCCCCCTTCGTCCGGTGTGTGTAACACTGGGCGTAGGCCGGAATGACCTCGCGCCGAGGTACGTTGGTCTACGGAAGAGGCGCACCGCGTCCTCGATGACATGGCAAGACGACTTGCGGCGAGACCGGGAGCTGAACACATGACGGCAGGCGAGACCACCACGCAGGAGACCACCCAGCAGGGCGTCATCCTCACCGACGCCGCTGCGGAGAAGGCGCTGGGCCTGCTTGAGCAGGAGGGCCGCGACGACCTCGCGCTGCGCGTCGCCGTGCAGCCCGGCGGTTGCTCGGGCCTGATCTACCAGCTGTTCTTCGACGAGCGTGAGATGGACGGCGACCTCGTGCAGGACTTCGGCGGGCTGGCCGTCCGGGTCGACCGGATGAGCGCCCCCTACCTGACCGGCGCCACCATCGACTTCGTCGACACGATCGAGAAGCAGGGCTTCACCATCGACAACCCCAACGCGTCGGGTTCCTGCGCCTGCGGCGACTCCTTCAACTAAGGTCCGCCGACGTCACGCGGCCCGGCCCCTGCGCAGGGGCCGGGCCGCGTTTCGCGTTTCCGCCCTCCGGGAACGGCCCTGCGCGGTACGGGCCGCCTGTGATGCGATGGCCAGTAGTCTTTCCGGGTTGCACAACAGCCGGATATACAGCCGGACGACCCAGACGAGGAGAGCGACGCCGTGCGCATCGCCGTGACTGGCTCCATCGCGACCGACCATCTGATGACCTTCCCCGGCAGGTTCACCGACCAGCTCATCCCCGACCAGCTCCAGCAGATCTCGCTGTCCTTCCTGGTGGACGAGCTGGTGGTGCGCCCGGGCGGGGTCGCGCCCAACATCTGCTTCGGGATGGGCAGCCTGGGCAAGAAGTCCATCCTGGTGGGCGCCGTCGGCGACGATTTCGCCGACTACCGTTCCTGGCTGGAGCGCCACAACGTCGACACGCAATCCGTGCACGTCTCCGAGCTGCACCACACGGCGCGGTTCCTGTGCACCACCGACCAGGACCAGAACCAGATCGCCACCTTCTACGCCGGCGCGATGAGCGAGGCCCGCTCCATCGAACTGGGCCCGGTGGCCGAGCGGGTCGGCGGCCTCGACCTCGTCCTGATCAGCCCCAACGACCCGGAGGCGATGCTGCGGCACACCGACGAGTGTCGCCAGCGCGGCATCCCGTTCGCGGCCGACCCCTCCCAGCAGCTCGCCCGGATGGACGGCACGGACGTCCGCCGCCTGGTCGACGGCGCCGCCTACCTCTTCACCAACGAGTACGAGAAGGCGCTCTGCGAGGAGAAGACCGGCTGGTCGGAGTCGGAGATCCTCGACCGCGTCGGCGTCCGGGTCACCACCCTCGGCTCCAAGGGCGTCGCCATCGACCGCAAGGGCGAGGAGGGCGTGCACGTCCCCGCCACCCCGGTCTCCGCGGTCGTCGACCCCACCGGCGGCGGCGACGCCTTCCGCGCCGGCTTCCTCACCGCCCTGGCCTGGGACCTCCCCCTGGACCGCGCCGCCCAGGTAGGCCACGTCCTGGCCGCCTACGTCCTGGAGACCAACGGCCCCCAGGAATACGAGTTCACCAAGCAGCAGTTCCTCGACCGCCTGACCGCCTCCTACGGCGACAAAGCCGCCAACGAGGTCGCCCAGCACCTGCTTATTGGCAGCCGCGAGCGGCGCTCCTCGCCTTGACGGCTCGTCGCTTGTCGCGCCTGCGGCGATCGCTGCATCGCTCCGACTCGCCTAGAGGCTCGCTCCGCGATCAGATTCTTGCTTCGCTCGAATCTGCCTTCGGACGCGATCGCAACGCCTGGGCGCCCTTCGGGGCTGAGGTGATGGGCTGAGGTGGTTGCGAGAGGTGTTTGAGGCAGACGCAAGCTGCGCTCGTTTATCGGCGGTGCCTGCGGCGTCGGGCGCTGGGCGCCCTGGTTCTTATGGCAGGCGCGAGCTGCGCTCCTCGCCTGGCGGCTCCTCGCTTGTCGCGCCTGCGGCGATCGCTGCATCGCTCCGACTCGTGTTTATTGCAGGCGCGAGCTGCGCTCGTCGCTGGCGCTCGTCGCTTGTCGCGCCTGCGGCGATCGCTGCTTCGCTTCGACGCGCCTTGACGGCTCGCTGCGCAAACAGGTTCCTCGCGGGCTCGGGACCTGCCTTTGGTAGCGGTCGCGGCGCTTGGGCGTCGTTCGTGGTTGGCGGTTGGGGCAACAAACGGGCCGTCAAGGCGAGGAGCGCAGCTTGCGTCTGCCTGAAACACCTCTCGCAACCACCTCAGCCCGTCACACCAGCCCCGAACGGTCGCCCCAGCGTTGCGATCGCGACCGAAGGCAGATTCGAGCGAAGCAAGAATCTGATCGCGGAGCGAGCCCCTGGGCGAGTCGGAGCGATGCAGCGATCGCACGCGGTGCCGGAGAAGGAGGGCGCCCAGCGCCCGACGCCGCAGGCACCGCCAATAAACACCGCTGATCAATAGGTTCTTCTGATGTGGAAGGCCCAGCCTTTGGGTGGGGCGTCGGCGGGGGCCTGGGGGTGGTGGAGGGTTTCCTCGCGGACGAAGTCCTGGGATTTCATGCGGCACCAGGCGGGGACGTCGGTGCGGGCGGCGACGTCGTCGGCGAGGACGGCGACGACCTGGCCGACGGGGATTTCGCGGATGCGTTCGGCGAGCAGGATGATCGGGATGGGGCATTTGCGGCCGAGCGCGTCGATGACCAGCGCTGGGGCGGGGCCTGCGGGCTCGGGGGCGGGGTGGGGCGCGTGCGCGGTGTCGCGGCGCGACCTGGCCTTCGCGCGGCCTCGGAACCTCATGGGCGCGACCGCCTCCCTTGTGTCGTGGCTGCCCTGACGCGGATCGTTCTCTTCATTGTGCGCTCACTCCGGCGTCTCGGCGAAGCCGGTGGACGGTTTGGGGGAGCGCGGCGAGGAAGCGGTCGATGTCGGCGGGGTCGGTGCCTCGGGGGAGCGAGACCCGTACGTTGCCATGTGTGAGCACCCCCATCGCCTCAAGGACGTGACTGGGTCGCAGCGTATCCGCCGTGCAGGAGCTTCCTGAGGAAACCGCGAAACCTTGTCTGTCGAGTTCGGTCAGGAGGGCTTCGCCGGGGACGTACAGGCAGGAGAAGGTGACCAGGTGGGGGAGGCGTTGGGTGGGGTGGCCGACGACTTCGACGTCGGGTACGAGCCGGGGCACCTGGTCGCGGACGCGGTCGATGAGGGCGGACAGGCGGGGTGCTTCGGAGCGCATGTCCGCGCGGTAGGCGTCCAGGGCGGCGGCCGCGGCGACGGCGCCGGGGACGTTCTCGAATCCGGGGACGCGGCGGCGTTCGCGTTCGTCCGCGGGGAGGGGGGAGCGCCAGCGGGTGTTCTTTCTGATCACCAGGATGCCGATGCCGGGCGGGCCGCCCCATTTGTGGGCGCTGGCGGTCAGGATCGACCAGCCGGTGGGGACGTCGGCGCGTCCGGCGGACTGTGCCGCGTCCACCAGCAGGGGGACGCCCGCGGCCCGGCATGCCTCGGCGGCCTCGGCGACCGGCTGGAGGGTGCCGACCTCGTGGTTGGCCGACTGGAGGCAGGCCAGCGCGGTATCGGGGCGGAGGGCGGCGGCGAAGGCGGCCGGGTCGACGCGGCCGTGCCCGTCGACGCCGACGGTGGTGACCTCGCCGCCTTCCGCCTCGTGGGTCTCCGCGGCGTGCAGGACGCTGGAGTGCTCGACCGCGCTCACCACCAGGTGGCGGCCCGCGCGCCGCCGGGCCTTCAGGGCGCCCAGCATCCCCAGGTGCACCGCCTGGGTGCCGGACGCGGTGAACGACACCTCGTCGGCCCGTACGCCGAGGACCCCGGCGATGCGCTCGCGGGCGCCGTCCAGCAGGACGCGGGCCTGGCGCGCGCGGCCGTACAGACGTGCCGGGTCGGCCCAGCCGCCGTCCAGCGCGTCCAGCAGCGCCTGGCGCGCGGCGGGGTGCGCGGGCTCGGTGGACGCGGCGTCGAAATAGCCGCTCGGGACGGGGTGGGCCACGCCGGAAACCCTAACCGGCCACCCGATCGGGGGTTTGCGGGACCCTCACGCTAATGTGTCCCCCACACACGTGTAACAACTGATCTCACCGCCCGGCCGACCGGGCTTCTATCCGTGGGGAAGGCATTCCGTGAGTCCGACCCGCTCTAGGGAGCGGCGCACGCCTGTGCGCGGCCGCCGCGCATCGACGCGCGCACTGACGGGCGCCGGCGCGCTGGGCCTGCTGGCGCTGACCGCGACCGCGTGCAGCAGCGACAGCGAGGCGGCCCGCCTTGGCATGCCCGAGCCGATCAGCGACCAGGCCGAGCGCATGCTGACGCTGTGGCAGGGGTCCTGGATCGCGGCGTTCGCCGTGGGCGGCGTCGTCTGGGGGCTGATCATCTGGGCGGTGCTGTTCCACCGCAGGCGCTCCGACGACCTGCCGCCGCAGGTGCGCTACAACATGCCGATCGAGATCCTCTACACGGCGGTCCCGTTCGTGATCATCGGCGTGCTGTTCTACTTCACGGCCCGGGACGAGACCTACGTCGAGAAGACCACCGCCAACCCGGCGGTCACCGTCGACGTGACCGGGTTCCAGTGGAGCTGGCAGTTCGACTACCGCGAGAAGGACGCCTCGGGGCGGGAGCGGACGGTCGCCTCCGAGGTCGGCACCCCGGTCGACCCGAACGCCACCACGGGCGCCAAGCCGGTGCTGACCATCCCTGTGGACCGCACGGTGCGGATCAGGTTGCACGCCAACGACGTCATCCACTCGTTCTGGGTGCCGGCGCTCCTGTACAAGAAGGACGTCATGCCCGGCTACATCAACGAGTTCGAGTTCACCGCGCGCAAGACCGGCACCTATGAGGGCCGGTGCGCGGAGCTGTGCGGCGTGGACCACAGCCGCATGCTGTTCCAGCTGAAGGTCGTGCCGCAGGCCGAGTACGACCGGTACATCGCCGCGGCCAAGGCCCGCGCGACGGGGGGTGCCCAGTGACGACCGTGAGCGAGGCGCCCGGCGTGGCCCCTGTGGGCGGCGCTCGGACGAGCAAGGGGCGCATCCTGGCGTCCTGGCTGTCGTCCACCGACCACAAGGTGATCGGCTACCTGTACCTGATCACCTCGTTCGTGATGTTCCTGTTCGGCGGCGTGCTGGCGCTGGTCATGCGGATGGAGCTGTTCAAGCCCGGCCTGCAGGTGGTCAGCAACGAGCAGTTCAACCAGCTGTTCACCATGCACGGCACGATCATGCTGCTGATGTTCGCGACCCCGCTGTTCGCCGGGTTCGCCAACGTGGTGATGCCGCTACAGATCGGGGCGCCGGACGTGGCGTTCCCGCGGATGAACATGCTGGCGTACTGGCTGTTCCTGTTCGGCAGCCTGATCGTGATCGCCGGTTTCCTGACGCCGGGCGGCGCGGCCAGCTTCGGCTGGTTCGCCTACGCCCCGCTGTCGGACGCGGTGCGCTCGCCGGGCATCGGCGGCGACATGTGGGTGATGGGCCTGGCCATGTCGGGCTTCGGCACGATCATGGGCGCGGTCAACTTCATCACCACGATCCTGTGCATGCGGGCGCCGGGCATGACCATGTTCCGGATGCCGATCTTCACCTGGAACACGCTGCTGACCTCGATCCTGATACTGCTGGCGTTCCCGGTCCTGGCCGCGGCGCTGCTGGCGCTGGAGGCCGACCGCAAGCTCGGGGCGCACGTGTTCGACGCCTCGCACGGCGGGGCGCTGCTGTGGCAGCACCTGTTCTGGTTCTTCGGGCACCCGGAGGTCTACATCATCGCGTTGCCGTTCTTCGGCATCGTGACGGAGATCCTGCCCGTGTTCAGCCGCAAGCCGGTGTTCGGCTACGTCAGCCTGGTGTTCGCGACGATCTCGATCGCGGGCCTGTCGGTCACGGTGTGGGCGCACCACATGTTCGTGACGGGCCAGGTGCTGCTGCCGTTCTTCTCGTTCATGACGTTCCTGATCGCGGTGCCCACAGGGGTGAAGTTCTTCAACTGGGTCGGCACGATGTGGCGGGGACAACTGTCGTTCGAGTCGCCCATGCTGTGGGCGATCGGGTTCCTGGTGACGTTCCTGTTCGGCGGGCTGACCGGCGTGATCCTGGCGTCGCCGCCGATGGACTTCCAGCTCTCGGACTCCTACTTCGTGGTGGCGCACTTCCACTACGTGGTGTTCGGCACCGTGGTGTTCGCGATGTTCGCCGGCTTCTACTTCTGGTGGCCGAAGTGGACCGGCAAGATGCTCAACGACAGGCTCGGCAAGGTGCATTTCTGGATGCTGTTCATCGGCTTCCACGGCACGTTCCTGGTCCAGCACTGGCTGGGCGCCGCGGGCATGCCGCGCCGGTACGCCGACTACGCCGCGGAGTTCACCGGCATGAACCAGGTGTCGACGGTGTTCGCGATGCTGCTGGGCCTGTCGATGATCCCGTTCTTCTACAACGTCTACATCACCGCGAAGCGGGGCAAGCGGGTCGAGGTGGACGACCCGTGGGGGTACGGCGGGTCGCTGGAATGGGCGACGTCGTGCCCGCCGCCGCGGCACAACTTCAACGCGATCCCGCGGATCCGCTCCGAGCGGCCGGCCTTCGACCTGCACCACCCGCACATCGGGGCCAAGGGCGAGCTCACCGGGACGAAGGGGTAGGAGATGCGCGTACAGGCGTTCATGTTCTACGGGTGCGCGGTCTTCTTCCTCGCCACCGATGTCGTCTACTGGCTGTGGTCGGGTGACTGGACGGGCACCACGGCGCTGGCGCTGGCGGTCGGCCTGGCCGGCCTGATCGGGTTCTACATCCACTTCACGGTGCGGCGGCTGGAGAAGGGCAACGGCGGCCCGCTGTACGAGGACGATCCCGAGGGCGAGATCGCGGACGCGGCGGGCGAGCTGGGCTTCTTCAGCCCGCACAGCTGGTGGCCGCTGTTCGTGGCGCTGTCGGCCGCCACGGTTTCGCTGGGCATCGTGTTCGGCTGGTGGATAGTGATCGTCGGCGTGGCCGCGTCCATCATGAGCACGATCGGGATGGTCTTCGAGTACTACCGGGGTCATTTCTCGCACTGAGCCCGTCACCCCAGAACCCCGTACGGCGCCGGACAGTCCGTCCGGCGCCGTACCGCTGTGTGGGACCGAACCGTCGTACAGGCTGAACCGTCGTACAAGGCCCAACCGTCGCACTGGCCCCAACCGTCCTGAACCGGACGGTCCTGATCATTCGGTCGGGACCCAGTAAAGGTACGTCAAGCGGCCGGTGCCCCCTGATTTTCCCGGGTACCGGCCCATTCATGATGACCGCGTTGAATGTTCGCACTACGGTGCTCTTCGGACTGGTGACGGTGACGGCCGGAGCGGGCGCGGTGGGGTGCTCGCTGGGTTCCGACACGGATCTGCCGTCCGGGGCCGGGGCGGTGTCGCTCGCCGTGAGCCCGGTCGCGGCGGCGGCCTCGACGGGGGCGGGGACGGCGCGTCCGCGTCCCGACGCCCCGGTGTCCGTCCAGGCGCGTCAGGGCACGATCGAGAACGTCACGGTGACCACCGAGGGCGAGCCGGTGGAGGGCGCGCTGAACGCCGAGCGGACGCAGTGGCGGTCCCGCTGGACGCTGGAGCCCGGCACCAGGTACACGATCACCGCCACCGCGGTCGGGGACGACGGCAGGACCCGCACGGTCAGCAGCCGGTTCGTCACCGCCGAGGCGAAGAAGACGCTGGGCGTGGTGTACGAGGCGCCCAAGCCCAAGGAGACCGTCGGCGTCGGCATGCCGATCGTGATGCGGTTCCAGCGCGAGGTCACCAACCGGGTGGGGGTGGAGCGGGCGCTGGAGGTGCGGTCCAGCAAGCCGGTCGAGGGCGCCTGGCACTGGTTCGACAACAAGACCCTGGTGTTCCGCACCAAGACGTACTGGCCGCGGCACACCGACGTCACGTTCAAGGCGCGGCTGGCGGGTGTCGCCGGTGCCGGCGACACCTACGGGGGCAAGAACACCACCGTCCGCTTCCGTATCGGAGAGGAGCAGATCAGCACGGCGAGCGAGAACAAGCACAAGATGATCGTCCGCAGGAACGGCAAAATCGTGCGGAAGATGCCGATCAGCATGGGCCGCGGCGGCGTCAGGAAGTACACCACGACCAACGGGATCCATCTGACGATGGACAAGGGCAACCCGGTCACGATGACCTCCGGCTGGGAGGGGATCGGGCCCGGTTCCCCCGGCTACTACAGCCTGTCGGTCCACCACGCGGTCCGCATCTCCAACAGCGGCGAGTACGTTCACTCGGCGCCGTGGTCGGTGGGGGCGCAGGGCAGCAGCAACGTCAGCCACGGCTGCGTGAACGCCAGCCCCTCCGACGCGAGGTGGTTCTACCACTTCGCACAGCGGGGCGACCCGTACATCGTGACGGGCAGCGACCGGGAGCTGGAGCCGGACAACGGCTGGGGCTACTGGCAGATGAAGTGGGGGGAGTGGGTGAAGGGCAGCGCCCTGAAGCACTCCCTGAAGGTCGGGCCGAACGGCAGCGTGCCCGTGGCGCACCGTTCCACGGAGGCGATGGCGGGGTCGCCCGAACGGCGCCCCTGACCTGCCGGCCGCCGGCTCCGCACCTCCGGGTGCGGGGCTAGCGTCGTTGTGGGGGAGGTTCGGGTACGTGGTGCTGCCGCGCCCAGTCACGGGCCATGGCGATGCGTTCGGGCGCGGACGGGTGGCTCGTCCACATAAAGCGTTCGATCGCGTCGGGGGACAGGTCGGAGATGTTCCGCACCGACAGCTCGTGCTGCATCGACGCGAACGTGGCGGGGTCGCGGGTGAGGTCCAGGGAGTGGGCGTCCGCCCTGGCCTCGATGTGGCGGCTGACCAGGTTCTGGACGGGCATGCCGACCTGTGTCGCGACCGCCACGGCCGCGAGCAGCAGCGCGATCGACCGTGGATCGGCGGCGGGGTTCCCCTCCGGCGGCTCGCCTCCGCCGTGCCCCTCGTCTCCGCCCTGCCCGTCGTCTCCGTCCGGGACGACGCCGGAGCGCCGCAGCAGGCGCGGCGAGCTCAGCAGCAGGTGCAGGAGGCAGACGGCCGCCGAGACGCCCAGCGCGCCGATCAGCGTCCCGTGCAGCACGTCGTCGTTCTTGGCGTGGCCGAGCTCGTGCGCCACGATCGCCTCGACGCGCGCGGGCGGCGTGTTCCTCAGCAGCGTGTCGTAGATGACGATGCGCCGGGTCGAGCCGAATCCCGACACGTAGGCGTTGAGGGAGGTGGTGCGCCGGGACGCGTCGGCGACCAGCACGTCCTTGACCGGGACGCCGTCCCGCCGGGCCATCGCCAGCAGGTCGGCGCGCAGCCGCCCTTGCGGCAGCGGGCGGAAGTCGTTGAACGCGGGCTCGAACACGACCGGGTAGAGGAACGACGCGGCCACGACGAGGGCGAAGGCCCCGGCCGCCGCGCCCGTCCACCAGTACCGGGGGAACCGCCCTAGCGCCCAGTACAGCAGGAGCAGCGCGATCGAGTAGATGAGCCAGGTGAAGCCCAGCGACTTGACGTCGTCGAACAGCCACGCGGGCCAGGACTGGGTGGACAGCCCGTACCGGCGCAGCACCGCCTCGCCCCAGACGCCGAACGGGAGGCTCGCCAGGTGCAGCACGGTGGTGAGGACGACGACCGCGACCACGACCCGGAGGGGACGGCGCCGCAGCCGCGCGGTGCAGCGGGCGATGAGGCCGGACCCCAGCCGGGTCAGCCCCAGCACGAGCACGACGCCCAGGCCCACGGCCAGGCCGGTGTAGGCGCGGGGCGCGAGCGCGGCGTCGAACGCGCGGGACCGGGCGATCTCCGCGGGGCCGAAGTCGCGGGCCGGATCCACCGGGACCGCGCCGCCCGGCACGGTGCCGGGCAGCGGGTGCCACGGCGTCGTCACCGCGATCACGGCGATCACGGCGGCGAACAGCACCGCCGAGGCGAGCGCGGCGGCCCGCCGGGACCGCCGGTCCGGCCCGGGGCGGACGGTGCCGGGCGGGGGCTCGGATCCCGTTCCCTCGCCGGCGTCGACCCCGGTGCCGGCCTTGCCGCGTCCCGTCATCGCAGTTCCCTCCGCAGGTAGTCGCGCCAGGCGGCGGTGAAGCGCGGGAGGTCCAGGCCCAGCGTCTCCCTCAGCGCGGCCGATTCCGTGCTCCGTCCCGCCGCACGGTAGAGCCGGACCAGCGCCGCCTCACCGTACCGCTCGGCGATCATCCGGCAGGCCAGCCAGGACTCCTGGTACGCCTGTGAGAGCCGGGGCGAGCCGCCGTCGAACGCGGCGCGTCCCGGCAGCGCCTCCGGGAGCCGTCCCGCGGCCACCTCGCGCCGCAGCTCGGCGGCCGCCGACCGCACGCTCACGTCCCGGCCCCGGTACCCGGCGTAGTCGGCGAACCCCTCGATCAGCCAGATCGGGGTGCGGCCGTCGCGGGCACCGCCGGTGGCCACATGGGTCAGCTCGTGGGTGAGGACGACGTCGCGTCCCAGCGCGTTGAGGCGCCCGAAGGCGGCGGGCGCGATGACGATCCGGTCGGCGCCCCGCCCGCCCGCGGTGGGGGCGACGGTGGCCAGCGCGGCGATCTCGTGCAGGTCGGGACGGCCGCCCGCCAGCGAGGCGGCCCGGGCGGGGTCCGCCGGGACGAGCGCGACGACCCGCCGCGCCCAGCCGGAGGGGGCGAGCCGGCCGGAGACCGCGGTGACGGCGGGCACGGCCGCGTCCAGGCGGCGGGCGATCTCCCGCAGGCCCGGGGCGTCGCCGATGACCAGGGCGGAGCGGCCGCGGACGACGGTCAGCGGGCCGCCGTCCCAGATCTCGGCGTCGTCGGTGCGACCGCGCGCCGTCCCGTCCCCGACGACCGCCCAGCCGCCGGGGCGCGGCGCGAACGCCAGGTACCGGGTACGGGCGACGGGCTCGGCGTCATGGCCGCGGAGGGCGTAGGTCAGCCGGATCCTGACGAGGGCGGCGCCGCCTCCGGCGGACTCCAGGGACGTGAAGTCCTCCCGCCAGTCCCGCAGCGGCAGCCTGAGCAGGTTGTCGAACATCACCGCCTGCGCCTGCCGGTAGGGCGCGGGCGCCGAGGCGAGGGTCGCCATGAAGGCGATGCGGTCGCGCTCGCGTACCGCGCGGGCACGGTTGGCCAGGACGGCGCCTATCGCGTTCCGGTCGGGCGGCGCCACGGCTTCCCGGGCCGCGCCGGAGGCGCCGGACGGGCCGTCGCCGGGACGGGCACCGGCCAGGCCCAGGCCGCCGAGCACGCAGACGGTGAGTCCCGCGGCGACGGCGATCGACGCCGTGCGCCGCGGGACCCGCGCCCGTCCGCGGGCCGAGCCCGTATCTCCCGCGCCCATGCGCGTGATCCTATGTGCGCGGTGCGGCCCGGTTCGCCGTCCTCCGGTCCGTCACCCCTTGGCGTAGTCGGGGTAGCCGTAGCCGACGACGGTGCTGGTGGACCGCTGCCGTACGCGGACCGCGTTGCTGGTGTTGCCCTCGACGGTCTCGATCGTGCCGTGCCCCTTGTCCTTGATCACCATTCCGACATGCTGGATGGCGTAGAGGTTCTTGGAGCCGCTCCAGGCGAAGAAGACGATGGCGCCCGGCCTCGGCTTGGTGCCCCAGCGATTCCGCTTCTTGAACCACTTGGCGTGCTCGATCGTCCAGGCGTCCATGCCGATCTGGTCGCTGAGGCCGAGCTTGTCGCCTACCCAGGAGATGAACATGCTGCACCAGGCGGCGTTGGCGTAGACCTCCGGGTCGCGCCCGCCGTCGCGCCGCGCGGTCTCCCTGGCCCGCTTGGTCTTGACGTACCACTCCTGGAACTTGGTCCTGCCCTGGGAGTCCTCCTCGATCCCGACCTGCTCTTTGGCGAGCTCGATGGCGTCGGCGGCGGTGGCCCTCTTCTTGGCGGGCGCCGGCCGGGCGGCCTTCGGCACCGGGGCCATGGCCGCGGGGGCCTGCCGCCGGACGTCCGCGTGCACCTCGGCCTCGGCCTCGGTCTCCGCCGGTATGGACTGCCCCGGCATGGACCTCACCCGCTTCGCCTTGGCCTTGCGCTTCATGATCGTGGCGCGGACCAGGGACGCGTGGCCGTTCTCGTTCTCGTCGTCCTCCCGCGACGCGTGCGGTACGCCGACCTCGGCGTCGGGGACCACCGCCGCCAGGGTGGCGGCTCGCGCGGATGCGCCGTCGGTGCCGGCCCCGGCGACTCTGGCGGTCCCGGCGGCCAGGCCGATCAGCGTGACACCGGCGAGCAGCCCGCCGGTGGTGCGCAGGGTGACGTTCAGGGGTTGGGGGGTGCGGTGCCTTCCCTTGGCACAGCGGTGCTTAGCTGCCACGTGGGCTCCTCGGCTTCCAATGACCGCCTGCCGGGTTAGCTGTCGGGTTCGGGCGTGGAAGCGTGCCCTACGGCCTGGACGTCACGTCCTGGCGGCCGATTCACCCCGTGGGACTGGATGGGTCCCCGGCTCCGCGTCGCGCGGACTCGGCGGTGGGCGTCCGGTACGTCCGGACGCCGACATCTCGGACTGGGTCGGCTCCCCGAAGGGGTCGGGGCCCGTGGGGGGTTGGGTGAGCGCTGCCGGGCACGTCAAGGCCCGTCAAGCCGCACGGCTGAAGACGGCGTGGCCGCCCCTGGCTCCACAAGGGATCAGGGGGAAGAAATGGGGACGTCCCAAGGAAGCGGGGACGGGCGGCCACGCCTGGCTCCAGGCCGCGCTGCAAGGCGCTATGGGAGTTGTCGGTTCTTCGGGATCGTGAGGGCGTCCAAGAACAGGAATCGCCCACGGCCGAGGCCCAATGGGTGGACCGCCATGAACGCCACGGAAGCGCCCATGCACACTGCCGTGATGCTCACGGTGCGGTCGGGCCGGCCTTGAGTGGAACTCGAGTGGAACTGAAGTGGACGCGGCACCTGGGGGGTGCCGAGCGGGGACGGCACCTGGGGGGTGCCGCGGAGGCGCGGTGCGTGAGAAGCGCCGCTACCTGGGGCGACGCCTGGCGGGCGCCGCGAATGGGACACAAGATAGCAAAGGTCGGCGAGATGGCAAATAGTCCGCAAAAAGCCGCCGGACCAGGAACAACCCGATCCGGCGGCCTCGGCTCGACTCGATCTTGACTACCCGGCCCTGACCGCGGCGGCCCCGCCGGGTCAGGGCCGGCCCGCGCCTGCGTAGTTCGCCGCGTAGTAGCCGGAGTTGATGTTGACGATCGACACCGTCTTGCCGGTGCTCGGCGCGTGGATCATCTGGCCGTTGCCGATGTAGAGCCCCACATGCGAGAGACCGCTGAAGAACACCAGGTCACCGGGCTGCAGGTCGCTCTTGGCCACCCGCTTGGTGGCGGCGTACTGCGAGTTGGTGGTACGGGTGATGTTGACCCCCGCCGCCGCCCACGCCTTCATCGTCAGGCCGGAGCAGTCGTAGGAGTCCGGCCCCTCGGCGCCGTACTGGTACGGCTTGCCCTTCTGGGCGAAGGCGAAGTTCAGCGCGACCCGCGCAGGCCCGCTGGCCGGGCCGTTGTAGGTGCCGCCGACACCGCCGGCGGCGGGCGGGTCGTACTTGGCGACCAGCGCCCTCTGCTTCTTGACCTGCTTGTCGAGGACGGCCTTGCGCGCCTTCAGCTCGTCATGCTGCCTCTTGGCCTCGTCGAAGGCGGCCTTGGTCTGGGCCAGCTCGCGCTGCACCCGCTGCGCCGCGCCCAGGAACTGGGCCAGCTCGGAGCTGCGGTTGCGGGCCAGATGCGTGAAGACCGCGGCCTGGTCGAGCACCGCCTGCGGGTCGTCGGCGCCCACGAGACCGGCGACGTCACCGGTGTTGCCCCGCTTGTACGCGTCGGCGGCCATCTGGGAGACCTTCGCCTGCAGCGCGTTGTAGGTGGCGAGCTCGTCGGCGCTGGACGCCTTGGACGCCTGGTACTTCTTCTTGGCGATCTTGTACTTCTCGTTGACCTGGTTGTACTTCTCGACGAGCTGGTCGACCTGCTCGTTGAGCTTGGTCAGCTTCTTCTTCGCCTCGGCCTCGGGGTCGGCGTGCGCCGCGGTCGCGGGCACGGCGAAGGAGGCCGCCACGGCCAGGCAGACGGTTGCCGTGATCCGGCGTGGGGTGGTGCCGCGCCCCGCGATGACGTGCGGACGGTTGCGCTGCGCCTGGGAGCCCGCCTTTATGTGATCACTGGCCACGATCGCTAGTGCCCCTCTCGTCCGTGATGTCGCCGGACGACACTAGCGAGGCACCTCACCCGTCACAACTGATTCGTTGCTCTTAGGCGCCTTAAATCGACCTTATGCCACCATGGGTGAAACGAAGATCACGAAGCGCGCTCGTCACGCCCGTTCCCCCTCACGCTGCGTGGCGGGAACGGGACCATGCGCAGCGGCGGCACCAGCGCGTGCTCTGCCAGCACCCGCAGCGCGCGCCGCTCGTCCTCGTCGATGTCCAGCACGCCGGAGGCGGGGTCGGCCCCCGCGCACTCCAGCAGAGCGGGGACGACGCAGTCGCCGCAGCCCGTGCCGCGCGCCCGGCAGCCCTCGCACTCGATCACCATGATGTCCCCCTGTACCTCATCCGGTACTGGATGCGTCGTTCACGGCAGCGACGGTACGGGGAAGGTCCGACAGAACCCGGGAGCGGCTACGTACGGCCGAGACGGCGCAGGAGGAGCGTGGACGGGGCTGGGCGGGCTCCGGCGCGGCGGCAGGCGTCGGCGACCTCGCGGTCGGAGGACACGACCACGAGGGGCCGGCCGGGCGGCTCGGCCCGCACCAGCTCGCCGATCAGCTCGTCGGCGGTCTGCCCGGGGCGGCTGAACAGCACCCGCACCCCGCGCGGCACCGCCGTCGCGACCGGGGCGTCCAGCTCGGCGCCGTCGAACACACAGGTGATCTCGGCACGGGTCTGCGCGGCCAGCCCGCCCAGGCCGGACAGCAGCCGCCTGCGCTGGTCGGCCAGTGGCAGCTCCCCGTACCCGGTCTTGGTGACGTTGTAGCCGTCCACCAGCAGATGCACCTGGGGCAGCGAGAGCAGCCGGTCCAGGAGCTGCGGGTCCTGGTCGGACAGTGACCTGCCGGTCATCGCTGGATTCGCCGCCGCCCCGGGGGCGCCCGCCCCGGCCACCGCGTCCGCGGGACGCGCGATCGTGGACGGCAGCGCCAGCTCCCTGCGCATCCCCAGCGCGGCGTCCACCAGCGTGTCGAGCAGCATCCGCAGGCGGACGTCGTCGACGTTGCGGCCCTCACGGGCGGCCCTCCTGGCCGCCTCGGCGTCCGTCTCGGCCCGCGCCAGCCTGCCCCGCAGCCTGCGCAGCTCCTTTTCGGCCGCCGCGGCGCTCTCGCGGGCGGCGGCCCGTTCGCGCTCGCTCTGCGCGGCCAGCGCCTCGGCCCTCTCCTCGGCCGCTCTGGCGCGCGTCCGCGCGTCGTGCAGCTTGCGCCGCAGCTCGGTGACCTCGGCCTTGACCTCGCGCAGCTCCGAGCGCAGCCGGTCGACCTCGGCGGCGCGCCCGGCACGGGCCGCGGCGACCTCCTCGCGCAGCTCCGCGATGCGCCGCTCGGCGGCCTCGCCCTCGGACGCGCTCGCCGAGCGTTCCAGCTCGTCCCTGGCCGTCTCCACCAGCGCGGTCCACCCCTGCGGGCGCAGCAGGTAGGCCAGCACCGCGACCCGCACGGGATCGGCGGCCGGCGGCAGCCGGCCCTCCTCGACCGCCTCGGCCAGCTCCGGCTGCGCCTTCCGCAGCGGGACGGCCACGCGCTCGCGGAACCCGGCGTCCTTCTCAAGCTGCGCGGCGATGTGCTGCCCGGCGAGCTTGGCCCGCTTGCGGCGCTCGAACCGGGCGAATCGGCGCAGCGGCAGCGGCACCTCGTCGGCGGGCAGCGTGCCCATCAGCTCCGCCGCCGCCTCCACGACGCCGACCCTGACCGCCTCGGGGAGGGGGCGGGCCAGGCGTTCTTCAGCCTCCGCGCCGCTGTCGATGATCCCGCTCCTCCCAGGCCGTGCCGCCGATGTCCCCCCGAAGACCGCTCGCTCGCCGTTCCCCCGGGCCGGCGTTCCGGGACGGCACCGGCCGTCCCGCCGCGGACGCCGCTCTGCCTTCCCGTGTGACACACGCCTTAACCTGCGCGAACGCGTGATCCGCCGGGCCCCGGCCCCAGCACGCCCGCTCCACTCGCGGCCACGGGTCGCGCGGCCCCGGCGGCTCCCTCACCTGGAGGAATCCCAGCGTTCCTCCAACCCTAGCGCGAAGCGTCCGCAGGCACCGGGGGATGCCTCGCCCTGGTCTGTCGGTGGCGTCCTCTACGGTCGCGCCCATGACGGCCAGCGCTTCGGAGCCCCTGCCCGCCTACGGCGTCCAGGGGACGCTCGACGACCTGGGCACCCCGCTGGCCGAGGTCACGTTCGTGGTGGTCGACCTGGAGACCACCGGGGGCTCCCCGGCGGAGTCGGCGATCACCGAGATCGGCGCGGTCAAGGTGCGCGGCGGCGAGCACCTGGGCGACTTCGGCACGCTGGTCGATCCCGGCGCCGAGATCCCGCCGTTCATCACCGCGCTCACCGGCATCACCCAGGCGATGGTCACCGCCGCGCCGACGATCGACGCGGTGCTCCCGGCGTTCCTGGAGTTCGCCCGCGGCTGCGTGCTGGTCGCGCACAACGCGCCGTTCGACACCGGTTTCCTCAAGGCGGCGTGCGCCGAGCACGGCTACGCCTGGCCCGCGTTCCCCGTCATCGACACCGTCGACCTGGCGCGGCGCGTGCTGACCCGCGACGATGTGCCCAACTGCCGTCTGGAGACCCTCGCCCGCTTCTTCCGCTCCGGCACCCAGCCCGTCCACCGGGCGCTGGCCGACGCCAGGGCCACCGTCGACGTCCTGCACGGCCTCATCGAGCGGCTCGGCTCGTTCGGCGTCACCACCCTGGAGGAGCTGCGCGGCTTCGCCAAGGCGCCCACGCCCGAGCAGCGGCGCAAGCGCCATCTCGCCGACGCCGTCCCCAGCGCCCCCGGCGTGTACGTGTTCGAAGACGCCGGGGGCGAGGCGCTCTACATCGGCAAGAGCGGCGACCTGCGCACCCGCGTCCGCAGCTACTTCACCGGCTCGGAGACGCGGTGGCGGGTCAGGGAGATGGTCGGGCTGGCCGAACGGGTCCGCACCATCGTGTGCGCCACCGGCCTGGAGGCCGAGATCCGCGAGCTGCGGCTCATCGCCGAGCACAAGCCCCGCTACAACCGGCGCTCGAAGTTCCCCGAGCGGGTGCTGTGGCTCAAGCTGACCGTCGAGCCGTTCCCCCGGCTGTCGATCGTCCGGGAGTGCCGCGACGACGGCGCCGCCTACCTCGGGCCGCTGTCGTCGCAGCGGCAGGCCGAGGAGGCGCGCGCCGCGATGCATGAGGCGATCCCGCTGCGGCAGTGCACGCAGCGGCTCACGCCCCGGCTCATCGAACGCGGCAAGGCGCGCGCCTGCGTGCTCGGCGAGATCGGCAGGTGCGGCGCGCCCTGCGAGGGCCACGAGACGGTCCGGGACTACGAGGTGCACGTCACCGCCGCGCGCTCGGTGCTGGCCGGTGACGTGCGTCCCGTCGTGGCCGCCGCCCAGGTGCGCATCGACCGCCTCGCCGCCGCGCAGCAGTACGAGGAGGCCGCGTCGCAGCGCGACCGGCTGGCCGCCTTCATCCGGGCGGCGGCGCGCGGGCAGCGGCTCGGCGCGCTCGCCGGCTGCCGCCAGATCGTGGCCGCGCGTCCCGCCTTCGACGGCGGCTGGGAGCTGGCGGTGGTGCGGTACGGCCGGCTCGCCGCCGCCGGGACGATCCCGCCCGGGGCGCATCCGCGTCCCTACGTGGACGCCCTCATCGCCACCGCCGAGACCGTCTTCCCGTGGTCGGCGACGACCGGGGCGCCGGGCGGCGCCGCGTCCGCCGAGGAGATGGAGTGCGTCCTGCGCTGGATGGACGCGCCCGGCACCCGTCCCGTCGAGGTCGACGGCACCTGGACCTCGCCCGTCCACGGCGCCGAGCGGCTGCGCGCCTGGATCGACAACGCCTACGCCGCGCGCGAGCCCGGCGAGCCGAGAGCCGGCCGCCCACTAAGGTGACGGAAGGCATCCACGCCCACCGACCCGGCACGCAACGAGGGACGTCCCCATGGCCCTGCCGCTCTACGACAGCCAGCCCGCCCGGCGGGTCCCCTGGGTGACCTACCTGCTCGTCGCCGTCAACGTCGTGGTCTTCCTGTTCACCCCGATGGCCAACTTCCCCAGCTGGTACGGGTCGGGCAAGGAACGCGAGTGCAACGCGGCCCGGTTCGCCTTCGAGCACGGGGCCGTCCCCAAGGAGCTGACCACCGGCAGGCAGCAGCCCATGCGCGGCGAGATCGTCGAGGAGTGCGGCGTCGCCGAGTACCGCAAGACGCCCTGGGTCTCCGCGTTCACCTCGATGTTCCTGCACTCGGGTGCGCTGCACCTGCTGGGCAACCTGATCGCGCTGTTCGTGGTCGGCATGGGCGTGGAGGACCGGCTCGGCCGATTGCGCTTCCTGTTGTGCTACCTGTTCTTCGGCTTGGTGGCCGTGTACGGGTTCGCCTACGTCTCGCCCGACTCCACGGTCCCGCTCATCGGCGCGTCCGGGGCCATCGCGGGCGTCCTGGGCGCCTACCTGGTCCTCAACCCGCGCGGCAGGATCGTCAGCCTGGTCCCGCCGGTCATCGTGGTCAGGCTGCCGGTGTGGGTCGTCCTGGGGTACTGGTTCGTCCTCCAGTGGCTGTCCCTCGGCGACGAGGAGAGCAACGTGGCGTACGTGGCCCACATCGCCGGTTTCATCGCCGGTCTCGCCGTGGCGATCGTGGCCCGCCGCACCGGCCCGTCCCGCCGCGCTCTCGCGCTCAGCCGCGGATAGCCGCAGCTCCCTGTAGGGTTCTGCCCATCGTCCTAACGGGTGGGGAGGGTCCAGTGGTCACCGCGATCGTGCTGATCAAGGCGGATGTGGCGAGCATCCACGAGGTGGCCGAGAGCGTCGCGGCGCTGGACGGCGTCAGCGAGGTCTACTCGATCACCGGCGAGTACGACCTGATCGCCATGGTGCGGGTGCGCCGCCACGACGACCTCAACGACGTGATCCCCGGCCGCCTCAACAAGGTCCCGGGCATCCGCGACACCGAGACCCACATCGCCTTCCGCACCTATTCGCAGCACGACCTGGAGGCCGCGTTCTCCCTCGGCCTCCCCGCCGCGGACTAGGCGTTGCTCGCCTTGATCCACTGGTCGAGCTTGGCGGCGGCCAGCCCCTCGTCGACGGCCTCGCCCGCCTTGGCGTAGGCGGCGGCCAGCTCGCCGGTGAGGCGCTCGGGGGCCGGGACGCCGTTGTAGGCGACCATGAGCGCGGCGGCGTTCAGCAGCACCATGTCGCGGACCGGGCCGGGCTCGCCCGCGAACACGGCACGGGCCACCCGGGCGTTGAAGGCGGCGTCGGCGCCGCGCAGGTCCTCCGGGCGGGCCGGGGGGATGCCCAGGTCGGCCGGGTCGAACGTCGTTTCGGCCGAGGTGCCGTCGCGCACCACCCAGACCGTGGACGGGCCGGTGGTGGTGAGCTCGTCCAGGCCGTCGTCGCCGCGGAAGACCAGCGACGAGCAGCCCCGCCTGGCGAACACGCCCGCCACGATGCCCGCCATCCGCGGGTGGAAGACGCCCACCGCCTGAGTGGTGGCGCGCGCCGGGTTGGTCAGCGGGCCCAAAAAGTTGAACACGGTGGGGGTGCCCAGCTCGCCGCGGGCCTTGGCCGCGTACCTCAGCGCCGGGTGGTACAGCGGCGCGAAGCAGAAGGTGATGCCCGCCTCCTCGGCCACCTCGGCGGTGCGGGCGGGCGGCAGGTCGATCCTGACGCCCAGGGCCTCGATCAGGTCGGCGGCGCCGCAGGCGGACGAGGCCGCGCGGTTGCCGTGCTTGACGACCTTGACCCCGGACGCGGCCGCCACCACCGCGGCCATCGTGGAGATGTTCACGGTGTTGGCCCGGTCGCCGCCGGTGCCGACCAGGTCGCCGATCCGGCCCGGGACCTCGATCGGGGTGGCGTTGGCCATCATCCCCTCGACCAGCCCGGAGACCTCCTCGACCGTCTCGCCCTTGGCCCGCATCGCCATGGCGAAGCCCGCGATCTGCACGTCGGTGGCCTCGCCGGTCATGATCTGGTTCATCGCCCAGGCGGTCTGCGCGCTGGTCAGCGAGTGGCCGTCCAGCAGGGCGTTCAGCAGCGCCGGCCAAGTGGTACGCGCATCCATGGTTGTCTCCCGGTTCGGGTCCGAGGGGACGCGCGGGGACCGGCCCATGCCGTGCCCCCTTCCAGGCCGGGGGCTCGCCCCCGCCTCCCCGGCGAGCAGGTGTTACAGAGCCGGTAGGCGGTCGCCCGCCCGCCAGCGCAGCAGTTCGGCGACGCCGGTGGCCAGCGCCATCGGGTCCAGGGGCAGGCCGACCACCTTGTCGGCGCCCGACCAGGTGGCCAGCCAGCCGTCGTCGCGCCGGGCGATGATCGCGAGCACCGGCGGGCAGTCGTACACCTCGTCCTTGGCCTGGCGGCACACGCCCAGCCCGCCCGCGGGCTGCGCCTCACCGTCGACCACGACGGCGTCGATGCCGCCCTCGTCCAGCCGTTCCACCACGGCGGGCTGGGTGGCGCACTCGACGAACTCCACCCGGGGGAGGTCGGCGGCGGGGCGCCGCCCGATGGCCAGCCGGATCTGGGCGCGGGTGTTCGCGTCGTCGCTGTAGACCAGGACCTTCATCGGGCTCTCCGGGGCGGTGCTCATGGCTGAGAGCGTACCGGGCGCGGCGCCGCCTCTGCCACGTCCCCGCCGGGGTGCGCGATCATGTGGCTGACGTGGCCGGACGGCCGGCCGCGCGGCGCGTCCCGCCCGTGTCCCTTCCGTGGCCGAAACGTGGCCGCGAGGTCACCCCGGGTACGGCCGGGCCGGTCGGACGGCCGGTGACCGGCCCGGCGAGGGCACCGCGCGGGGCCGCGAAGGCCCTGGTGGGACATCCCTGGAGGCCGCTCAAGGGGGGTCATGCGCGGATCTCGGGACCGGTGACGTAATAATGGCCCCCGTGACAGCAGCACCCGCGATAGAGACAACACCTCACGCTCGGGCGAATCGTCCCAACCTGGTCAGCGTGGGGACGATCGTTTGGCTGTCGTCCGAGCTGATGTTCTTCGCGGCCCTGTTCGCGATGTTCTTCACGATCCGCTCGGTGACGATCGGCCAGGAAGGCGAGCACGCCTGGCCCGGCGCCCCGCTCGACCTGCCGCTCTCGGCGGTCAACACCACCGTCCTCGTGCTGTCCTCGGTGACCTGCCAGATGGGCGTGTTCAAGGCCGAGGCCGGCAAGGTGGGGCGCGACGGCGGCCTGCTGAACTTCCGGCGCTGGGGGCTGCGCGAGTGGTACGTCCTGTCGTTCCTCATGGGCGCCTACTTCATCGGCGGGCAGGCTTTCGAGTACTTCAACCTGGTCACCAAGGACGGGCTGACGCTGTCCTCCTCGGCCTACGGCTCGGTCTTCTACCTGACCACCGGCTTCCACGGGCTGCACGTCACCGGCGGCCTCGTGGCGTTCCTGTTCGTGCTCGGCCGGACGTACGCGGCCAAGCGCTGGACGCACGAGCAGGCCACGAGCGCGATCGTCGTGTCCTACTACTGGCACTTCGTCGACGTGGTCTGGATCGGCCTGTTCGCCACGATCTACCTGCTCGACCTGTGACGAGCCCCACTCCACTTCCACCGACGACGAGACCCGAACGGGGATTTCCGTGAAAAGGTTCACCGCATGGCGACGGCGCCCGTGGGCGGGCTACGCCGTCGTGCTGGCGGCCCTGGCGGCGATCGGCGTGATCTACGCCGGGTTCCAGCCGCGGCCCGACCGCGCCGAGGCCACGGCCACCGCCGCGGCGGCGAACGACCTGCAGAACGGCAAGGCGCTCTTCAACAAGAACTGCGCGAGCTGCCACGGGCTGAACGCCGAGGGCACCAAGGACGCCAAGGGCAACCCGATCGCGCCGAGCCTGATCGGGGTGGGCGCCGCCTCGGTCGACTTCCAGGTCGGCACGGGCCGGATGCCGGCGGCCAACCCCGGAGCCCAGATACCGCGCAAGGCGCCGATCCCGGACTTCAACACCCTGATCGACACCGACGTCGAGGACCCCGAGGAGCGCGCCGTCCTGGAGCGGCAGAAGGCCCGGGCCGAGAAGAACCTTGCCGACCTGCGCGCCTACGTGGCCTCGCTCGGCAACGGCCCCGACGTGCCCAGCGCCCAGGCGGTGGACCCGAAGGGCGGCGACGTCGCGCTCGGAGGCAAGCTGTTCCGCACCAACTGCGCCCAGTGCCACAACTTCGTGGGCTCGGGCGGCGCGCTGACCGGCGGCAAGTACGCCCCGCCGCTGGACAAGAGCGACGTCACCCCGAGGCAGATCTACGAGGCCATGCTGACCGGGCCGCAGGCCATGCCGGTGTTCAACGACACCACGCTGACCCCCAGGGACAAGAAGGCCATCATCGCCTACCTCGTGCAGACCCGTGAGGAGCCCGACCCCGGCGGCAACGGGCTCGGCCGGATCGGCCCGGTCTCCGAGGGCCTGGTCGGGTGGCTGGTCGGAATCGGCCTGCTCGTCCTGGCGGCCATGTGGATCACCGCGAAGAAGCCGAAGAAGCTGAAGAAGTCATGAGCGACAACAACGACACCAACGGCTCCGGGCAGGAGCCCGCCGGAGCGGGCCGCCCCGGGCGGGTCGTGGGCACTCCTTCCCCGGCGGCCGAGAAGAAGCTGCTGGCCAGCGAGGACATCTCCGCGCCCGCCGGGTCCGGCGAGGAGCTCGACGAGCAGTCCGCCAAGCGGGCCGAGCGCGTCGTGGCGCTGTTCTTCCTCACCGCGTTCGCCGCCAGCATCGGGTTCATCGCCTACTACATCGTGTGGAGCGGGCGCGACGGCGGCATGCACGGCATCGACCGGGCCAGGGAGTCCAACTACTGGCTCGGCGGGCTGATGGCGCTGTCGTTCCTGGCGCTGGCCATCGGCATCACCATCTGGGTGCGGCGGCTGATGACCAGCAAGCCACTCGTCCAGGAGCGGCACGAGGCGCGTGCCGACGACGAGACCAGGCGGCAGTTCGGCGAGACCTTCATGGAGGGCGCGCGGGACAGCGGGATCACCAAGCGCCCGCTGCTGCGCCGCACCCTGCTGCTGGCCGCGGCGCCACTGGGCCTGGCCCCGCTGGTGCTGCTGCGCGACCTGGGCCCGCTGCCGGAGAAGCGGCTGCGGCGCACCTACTGGGGCGAGGCGGTCGAGCGTGCCAAGCGGCAGGGCAAGCGGGGCGTCCGGCTGGTCGTGGACGGCACCAACAAGCCGCTCAAGGTCAGCGACTTCTCCTCGCCCGGCGCCATGATCACGGTGCTGCCCGAGGGGATCGAGGAGCACGCCCACCACCCGCTGAACGAGATCGCCAAGGCGGTGACGATCCTGATCAACATCCCGGAGGACCAGATGAAGCCGGCTCTGCGGAACCGGAACTGGGACGTCAACGGGATCGTGGCCTACTCCAAGATCTGCACGCACGTGGGCTGCCCGGCGGCCCTGTACGAGCAGACCACGCACCGCATCCTGTGCCCGTGCCACCAGTCCACGTTCGACGCCACCGACGCCGCCAAGGTCGTGTTCGGCCCGGCGGCGCGGGCGCTGCCGCAGCTTCCGCTGAGCGAGGAGGACGGGTACCTGATCGCCACCGACGACTTCCCCGAGCCGATCGGGCCGTCCTTCTGGGAGCGCGGATGACTCAGGCACCGGTGGCCCCCCGGGCCGCCACCGCACCCAAGGCGGTCGAGGGGACGGCGAACTACCTCGACGACCGGTTCGGGTCGACCAACTTCCTGCAGCGCAACGCGAAGAAGGTCTTCCCGGACCACTGGTCGTTCATGCTGGGCGAGATCGCCCTGTACTCGTTCGTCATCCTGCTGCTGACCGGAACGTTCCTGACGCTGTGGTTCAAGCCCAGCATGATCGAGGTGGTGTACGACGGGTCGTACACCAAGCTGAACGGCGTGCGGATGTCGGAGGCGTACGCCTCCACCCTGCACATCAGCTTCGACGTGCGCGGCGGGCTGCTGATGCGGCAGATCCACCACTGGGCCGCGATCCTGTTCATGGCGTCGATCATGGCGCACCTGCTGCGGGTGTTCTTCACCGGCGCGTACCGCAAGCCGCGCGAGCTGAACTACCTGATCGGCATCGGCATGTTCACCCTGGGCATGGTGGAGGGCCTGTTCGGCTACTCGCTGCCCGACGACCTGCTGTCCGGGACGGGGCTGCGGATCACCCAGGGCGTGGCCGAGTCGATCCCGGTGGTCGGCACCTATCTCTACATGTTCCTGTTCGGCGGCGAGTTCCCCGAGGGCAACACCGGGGACATCATCCCGCGGCTGTTCACCCTGCACGTGCTGCTGATCCCGGGCATCATCCTGGCGCTGGTCACCGCGCACATGATGATCATGTGGACGCAGAAGCACACCGCCATGCCGACCAAGGAGCAGGCCGAGGACAAGGTGCACGGCTACCCGTTCTACCCGGTCTTCATGGCCAAGACGGGCGCCTACTTCCTGTTCACCTTCGGCGTGTGCGCGCTGCTGGGCGCGTTCGCCCAGATCAACCCGATCTGGCTGTTCGGCCCCTACGATCCCGGGGCGATCTCCTCCGGGTCGCAGCCGGACTTCTATATGGGCGTGCTGGAGGGCTCCCTGCGGATCATGCCGAACTGGGAGACCACCGCGCTCGGCCACACGATCAGCTGGAACGTCCTGATCCCCGCGACCGTGCCGCTCGGCATCGTCTTCGGCGGTCTCGCGCTGTTCCCGTTCATCGAGCAGTGGGTCACCGGCGACAAACGGCACCACCACGTCAACCAGCGGCCGCGCAACGCGCCCGTCCGCACCGGCGTGGGCATGGCCGGGGTGACCTTCTACGGGCTGCTGTGGCTCGCCGGGGCCAACGACGTGATCGCCGAGCGGTTCCACGTGTCGCTGTTCGCCACGACCTGGTTCTTCCGGGTCACGGTGATCGTCGGCCCGTTCGTGGTGTACGCGATCACCAAGCGGATCTGCCTGGGGTTGCAGCGCAAGGACGCCGCGACGGTCGGCCACGGCGTGGAGAGCGGCATCATCGTGATGTCGCCGGACGGCAAGTTCAGCGAGCGGCACGAGCCGTCCCGTCCCGAGGAGAGGGCGGTGCTGCTCAGCAAGGAGAACGCCCGTCCCGAGCCGCCCGCGGTGGACGCCAACGGCGTGCCGTCGCCGGCCGGCAAGGGCCCGCTGGGGCATCTGCGCTCGCGGCTCAACCGGGCGTGGACGTTCGACGACATCCCCGTCGAGGAGCACGGGGACGGCGAGCACTCGGACGGCGACCACGGTCACCATGCCGAGGAGGTCGAGGTCGGAAGCGGGGGGCCCAAGCAGCTCAACCCCTGACCCCGTCCGTCCTCTGGGGACTCGTGAAGCGGCCCGTCACCGGGATGCCCCGGTGGCGGGCCGCTTCCCCGTTCCGGTACCTCCGTAGGCTGGAAAGCGATGACCAGGACCCTTGTCGTCACCAACGACTTCCCGCCGCGTCCGGGCGGCATCCAGGCGTTCGTCCACAACCTGGCGGTGCGCCGTCCGCCGGGGTCGGTGGTGGTGTACGCGCCGGCGTGGAAGGGCGCGGCGAGGTTCGACGCCGAGCAGCCCTTCCCGGTGGTGCGGCACCCGACCTCGCTGATGGTGCCGGAGCCGTCCGTGCTGCGCAGGGCGGGGGATCTGCTGCGGGCGGAGGGCTGTGACTCGGTGCTGTTCGGCGCCGCCGCGCCGCTGGGGCTGCTGGCGCCCGCGCTGCGGCGGCGTGGCGCGGAACGGCTGGTGGGTCTCACCCACGGGCACGAGGCGGGGTGGGCGTCGCTGCCGGTGGCGCGTGGCCTGCTGCGGCGGATCGGTGACGGCGTCGACACGCTGACCTACCTGGGGGAGTACACCCGTTCCCGTATGGCACGGGCCCTGTCGCCCTCGGCTGCGTCCCGTATGGCCTGGCTCGCGCCAGGAGTGGACGAGGACGTCTTCCACGAGGGCGCGGGCGGTGCGGAGATACGGGCGCGGCACGGGCTGGTGGATCGTCCCGTGGTCGTGTGCGTGTCGCGTCTCGTCCCGCGTAAGGGGCAGGACGCTCTCATCCACGCCTGGCCACGGGTGCTGAAGGACGTCCCGGACGCGGCGCTGCTTCTTGTCGGGGGTGGCCCGTACCGCGCGTCCCTGGAGAAGCTGGCCGCCTCCCTGGGAGTGGAGGACTCGGTGGTGTTCACCGGGAGCGTCCCTTGGGAGGAGCTGCCCGCCCACTATGACGCGGGGGACGTGTTCTCCATGCCGTGCAGGACGCGCCGCTTCGGACTGGACGTGGAAGGGCTCGGCATCGTCTACCTGGAGGCGTCCGCAACCGGCCTGCCCGTCGTGGCGGGTGACTCTGGGGGCGCGCCGGACGCCGTCCTGGACGGGGAGACCGGGGTGGTCGTCAACGGGCGTTCGGTGGCCGAGGTGGCGCGCGCGCTGGTCGACCTGCTGCGCGACCCTGGGAAGGCCCGCAAGATGGGCGAGCAGGGCCGTGCGTGGGTGAGGCGGGAGTGGCGCTGGGAACTCCAGACGTCACGTCTGGACGCCCTCTTGCTCACCTGAAAGATCACAGGAACCCACCTGCCGTGGCCGTGCCGGGCAATGGCAGGATTCGGGTCATGGCGGACGTCGAAGACGCGTGGGCACCGGTCTCCGGGGAGGTCACCGGCTGGCTGAAGGAGCTCGACCCCGACCACGGCCACGCGGGGTACGAGCCGCCGCGCCGCCCGGACGCGGTGTGGATCCTGCACTCCATGTACGTGTGGAAGGACGGGCTGGTCACCACCACCCACGACGACGTCCACCGGACGGTCACGGCGTCCGGGCTCGCCGAACCCGAGGCGACGGGCGACATGGACCTGGGCGACCTGATGGAAGGCGCCGTGGTGACCGGCGTCCGGCTGGGCCGCGCGGGCCATCCGGGGCCCGGCTGGCGGCGGCTGCGGTGGGCCGAGCTGGCGCGGGGGTTCGGTGAACCGGTCGTCCCCGAGGGGACGCTGCCCGGCCATCGCTGCCTGCGGCAGGCGCACCCCACGGGAAGCTGGTCGGCCGCGATCCAGCCCCCGGCCGAGGGCTGCCTGGACCGGGAGGGCTGGCGGCGCCTGATGGCCCTGCTCGCCCGGCACGACGCGGAGGGGGAGGGCCGGCGCTGCCTGGCGTACTACTGCTCGCTGGTCACCGGGGACTGGGACCGGGAGACGGTACTGGCGGGGCGGCTCGGGGACGCCGCGGACCTGTACGACCATCCGGCGATGCCGAGCTGCCCGTCCAACCTGTGGGCCGAGGACCGGTCCTGGGTCGTCTACTGCGACTGGGACCTGTGGGGCACCAAGGTGGCGGGGCCGTCCTCGCTCGTCGAGTCGATCCTGGCCGACCCGGAGCTGGAGGCGCTACGGCTGCCCTGGACGTCCTGAACGGCGCCGTGACGGCGTTGAGATCGCGCCGGGCACTCCCGGAGACCAGTTCCACGCGGCCCCTGTCGAGGAGGCTGCGATCCACCACGCTCCGGCCTGGCGCCCGTTTCGGGGGGAGAACCTGGAGGCGGGCGCGTCATGCGGGACGGCCGGAATCCGTGGATCGTCAAGACGTGGACGGGAGTGCCGGGCGCGACCCCGGCATCGTGTCGTGCGCGCGCCGGAGGAGGGGTGGGCCACCCCGTGGAGGTCGATCATCCGGGGTACCTCCTCACGGCGCCGACGACCGATGACACTCCGAGAGTAAACCCTGTGCGGGGACCTGGCACGCCGGTTATGTCTTGTTTAAGGTGCCGCTGAGCCGGGTCTAAGCCGTTTTCCTCGCTGGAAGGCCTCTGACCTGCACTCTCATCCCGAATAGGCGTCGTGGGCGGGGAGGGCGGAAAACGGCGGCGGTCCTCTTCTGGATAACGCTTCCGGCGGGTTTTTTGCCGCCATTGCGCCTCAAGGGGGCCCGCGAGGCGTATGCTCCCGTCGTGTCGGGACGGACTCGAGGGCGAGCCGTTCCAGGGCGCGGCGTGAGCGGAGCGGGCTCGTCGCCGTCGTCCGCGGCATATCAGGAACACGTCACGGGTCCCCGGCCCGTGACGACAACGGAACCACGGGTGTCGTTCGCCCTGCCTCCACCTCCTCCACAGGAGAGGGCATGGCGCGACGCGACAGTAGGCATGCGTCTGAAAGCACGTATGAAGCCTTCTGGGCGAACCCGGCACGTCCACGGTCCAAGCAGGGATCCCGGGCCAAGGGATCCGGGCAGCGACGGCAGGGCGAGCCGGCGCAGTCCGGGCTGGCCTGGGTGTTCGGCGAGGACGACCCCGGTGACCAGGCACCACGCGACAAGGCTTCGCGTGCCCAGGCGCCGCGCGAGCGGCCACGGCGTGGCCGCGACAAGCGCGACCCCCGGAACGACATGGGCAGCGACCCGCGCAACGACCTGCGCACCGTCCGCCGTGACGCCCCCGGCCGCACCGCGCCACGCGGCCGCCCCGGTCCCCGCGATCCCCGCGATCCCGGTCCCCGTGACCCTGGCCGCACCGATCCTCGCGGCCTGAGCCGGAGCGAGCCCCGCGACCCCGGCCGCACCGGCCCCCGCGACCCCGGCCGCACCGATCCGCGCAACGCGGGCGCTCCCCGTGGGCTCGGGCGCACCGATCCGCGGGGTCTGGGGCTGGGCGAGCCGCACGGCCCCGGCCGCACGGATCCGCGAGGCGCGGGCCTGGGGGACCCCCGCAGCACCCGGCGCGACCACCCCACGGGCGAGCGGCGGACGCCTCGCGGCGACCGGCGGAACGACCCGCGTAACGCCGTGAGGAGCGACCCGCGTGGCGGGACGCCCCGCCCCGGGCCGCGCAACGATCCCCGGAACGACATGCGGAGCGTGGCACGGGCCGGGTTGCGCACCGATCCGCGGGACGACCCGCGCAACGACATGCGGGGAGGCGCCTGGTCCAACCCCGCGTGGTCGAACCCGGCGCGCCCGGCCAGGACGCGGTCCGAGCCGTACCCGGCCAGGCCGAGGCGGGCGGCCGCCGAGTCGCGCGAGCGGCCGGGACGGTCCAAGCGGCGGCCCGCGCGGGGCGCGAAGCGCGGCGGCGTGCGGGCGATGCCGCGGCAGAGCCCCACGCAGCGCGTGCGCGGCGCCCGCGGCCCCGCCGACCGGCTGGGCACCGGCGCACTGGTCTTCTCCATCGTCGTCGGCCTGTCGCTGCTGGCGATCGTGGAGCGCAGCCTGCTGGAGGGCACCACCTTCGGCAAGCCGGGTCCCGTGGGCAACGACGTGGTCCTCAAGAGCCCCGGCGAGCAGGGGCGGTCCGGGACCGCGCCGCAGCAGGGCGGTGGGGCGCCGGACGGGCGGACACCCGTCGGCTCGGCGCCGGACACGACCACGCTGACCGCCCAGGTCCGCAAGATCATGACGGCGCAGCACGGCACCGCCGCGCGGCAGGCGTACGGGGCGGAGCCCACCGGGCAGCCGATCGTGAACGTCGACCGGTACAGCGCGGACCGCACCTGGGCGTTCGGCACCGCGGCGATCCCGGTGCCCGCCAGTAGTTCCGCGACCCCGCAGACCGCGTTCTTCGTGGGCCGCTGGGCGCAGGGCGTCTGGCAGGTGGCCGTGTCGGGCACCAGCGCGTTCACCGCGACGATCGGGCGGGTGCCCGCCTCGGTCGTCCCACCGGCGGAGGTCGAGGTGCTGAACCGCTACAGCGCCGTGACCGCCGACCAGGCCGTCGCGGCCGTCAACGGCACCAGGGCCGGCGACGGCCTGATGCTGCCCTGGAAGGTCGGGGACACCTGGACGATCGGCAGCGCCGATGGGCGTGCCTCGTCCCGGCCCTTGGGTGCCCTGGCCTTCTGGGGTGGCGACGGGACCGTGCAGGCGGCCGGTGCGGGCCGGATGTACAGGTTCTGCTCGGACCGCGCCGGCCGCGGCCTGGTCATGGTGGTGCACCGCACCGGGCTGGCCAGCACGTACTACCGCATGACCGGCGTGTCCGGTCTGCGCAACGGCAGCCCGGTCGAGCGCGGGACGACGCTCGGCCGGATCGGATCCGACCGTCCCTGCGGCGGGGCCGAGGCGCCTCGCGCCCTCGTCCAGTTCTCCCTGCGCCGCGGCGCCGAGGAGGTCCCGCTCAACGGGGCGAACCTCGGCGGCTGGACCTTCAAGGAGAGGGCCCAGCCGTTGATGGGCTTCGCGGAACGCGGCGCGCTCCAAGTGCTCCCCGGCGGGCTGCTGGCCAACCTCGGCGCCGTCCCCGCCGCCGATCCCTCGCCGGACCTCGAACTCCCCGACCTGCCCGGCGTCGGCGGGGACCGGCCGCAGGCCGATCCCTCGCCTCCCGCTCAACAGAACAGGAGTTCCACTAGTGCGAACGAGAACTAGCGACGACCCGGCCGTGCCGAATTGGGCGCTGCGCGCCGTGCTCATCGGTGCGGTCCTGGTGCTCATCGGCGCGGCGACCCCGCAGGGTGGGGCCGTGGCCGGCGACGTGCAGCGCTTTCTCTCCTTCTACGCGGGCGTGTTCACCCTGCTGGCGATGACCACCGCCGTGGTCAGCGGGCTGCTGGCCACCGAGCGGCTGATCCTGAAGATCAGGCACCGGGTGCTGGCGCAGGCCGTGCACCGTGCCACCACGGTGCTGGCCGTGACCTTCGTCATCGCGCACATCCTGGTCAAGGTGGTGGGCGGGCTCGCCTACCCGTCGCAGATCTTCACGCCGAGCACCGGGCCGATCGGGTACGGCGCGCTGGCGTTCGACCTGCTGATCGTGATCGTGGCCAGCGGCCTGCTGCGGATCCGGTTCGTCGGCGCCACCCGGCCCTGGCTGTGGCGGTCGGTGCACGCGCTGGCGTACGTGTCGTGGCCGCTGGCCATCGTGCACGGGCTGACCGCCGGCCGCTCCTCACCCGCCTGGGTGACGCTGGCGTACGTGCTGAGCGTCGCCGTGGTCGCGCTGGCCGTGCTGACCCGGATGCTCGTCGTGATCAAGCCGCGGGAGGTGCGGCGCGCCGGCGACCTGCTCGGCGAGCCCGACCCCGCGGCCGCCGAGGGCCGGGCGGCGGCCGGGCGCGAGGTGCCGAGCCGCGAGGCGGTGGGACGGCGCGGCCCGGTGCGCGGCGCGGTGCGCGGACCCGACCCGCGCGCCGTCGACCCGCGCGTTGACGGCGATCCGAGGTCGAGCGAGGTGATGCGATGAGCGGCGCGGTCACGGTCTCCAACATCGGCGGGGCGAGGCTCACCCTGGGCTTCGACCGGTTCGACCGGCTGGACCTGGAACGGCACAAGGCCGTGCACGGCCGGCTGATCACCCCGGCACTGCCGGAGCTGGTCGAGATGGCCGAGCGGGTCGATCTGCGCGGCCGCGGCGGCGCCGGGTTCCCGTTCGCGCGCAAGCTGATGGCCGTGGCCGCGCGCATCAGGCATCCGTCCTCCGACGAGGTGCTGCTGCCCGGCGAGCGCGCCGACCGGCGCCGCCCGGCCGCGGACGCGGTCGTGGTGGTGAACGGCGCGGAGGGCGAGCCGGGCAGCGCGAAGGACAAGGTGCTGCTGACCCGCGCCCCCCACCTGGTGCTGGACGGCGCGTCGATCGCCGCGTCCGCGCTCGGCACCCAGCGGATCGTGGTGGCGGTGGAGGACGACGAGGCGGCCCGCTCCGTCCGGGCCGCGATCGTCGAGCGGCGGATGCCGGCCCGGGTGGTGCGGCTCACCGAGCGGTTCATCTCCGGCCAGGCCGGCGCGGTGATCCGGGCGATCAACGGCGAGCAGCCCATCCCGCCGGGCCAGAAGGTGCGGGCGTCCGACTCCGGTGTGGACGACTGCCCGACGCTGCTGTCCAACACCGAGACGTTCGCGCAGGTGGCGGTGCTGGCCTCGCTGGGGCCGGACCTGTACGCCTTCTCCGGGACCGATGACGAGCCGGGCACCACGCTGCTGACCATCGGCGGGACGCACGTGGTGGAGGCGCCCATCGGGATCCCCCTGCAGGCCGTCCTGAAGGAGTGCGACACCCCGGTCGGGCAGGGCGTGCTGGTCGGCGGCTACCACGGGATGTGGCTGGACCCGGCGGCGGTGTCGCGGGCGACGCTGTCGCGCAAGGGCATGAAGGCGGTGGACGGCACGGTCGGCGCCGGCATCATCCTGCCGCTGACCGAGGGCACCTGCCCGCTCGGCGAGGTCACCAGGATCGCCTCGTACCTGGCGGCGCAGTCCGCCGGGCAGTGCGGCCCGTGCCGCCTGGGCCTGCCCGACGTGGTGCGCACGCTCAACGCGCTCTGCGACGGCTCGGGCACGGTCAACGACGTGCGCCGCGCCTGCGGGATCGGGCGCGGGCGCGGCGCCTGCTCGCATCCGGACGGGACGGCCAAGTTCGTGCTGTCGGCGCTGGAGGCGTTCGCCGAGGACATCCACGTCCACCGCTACGGCGGGACGTGCGGGCAGCCGGTGTTCGGTGTGCTGCCGCTGCCGGTCCCGACCGGGTCGGAGGGCCGGGTGGCCATCGACTGGAGCCGCTGCGACGGTCACGGCCTGTGCGCCTACCTCGTTCCGGAATTGATCCAGCTCGACCGGTACGGTTTCCCGGTCGTGCTGGGCTCGGACATACCGGTCTGGATGGAACGCGATGTGCAGAAAGCGGTGGCGATGTGCCCCGCTTTGGCGCTGCGCGTGACGACGGACCCGCCCAAAGGGGCCGCCCGCCGGTCCTGACCTGCCGGGACGCGGCGAGGCTAGCCCTGAGGACGGGCCGCGGGCAACGCGGTCCGGCCATTCGGCCTGCCCAAAGAATTGCCATCGGGACGCGCCAAAAAATGCTGAGAAAAATGTTGAAACGATGAACCGGGAGCACGGCGTGTCCGTATTGCCCGAAGACCCCGCCCGGGGCCGTTCGGAATGCGGTGAAAGGAGGATGAACCCCCTTGCGTAAGTCGTACGGCATCGGGGAGATGCGGACCCTGCCGCGCATGCGGCGCGGCCGGCTGCTCCTGGTGGTCGCGGCGGCCGCTGCGGTCGCGGCGGCCCTGTACGTCATCGTCAGCCCGCCGACCGTTCCGGCGGACGGCGAGACGCGCAACGCCAGGATCGGCGGGGGCACCGTGGACACCCGATGGGGGCGGCTGAGCGCCGCCGACCGGCAGCTGCTGGTGTCGGTCCGCCAGGCCGGCCTGTGGGAGATGCCCGCGGGCCAGCAGGCCCAGCAGCGCGCCGCGAGTCCCCGGGTGAAGGAGATCGCCGGAATGATCGCCGAGCAGCACGCGCGGCTCGACGAGGACACCCGCAACGTGGCGCGGCGGCTGGAGGTGATCCTGCCGAACGAGCCCAGCCCGCAGCAGAAGTCGTGGCTGGTGGAACTGACCGACAGGTTCGGCCCCGAGTACGACCGCCTCTTCGTGCTGCGGCTGCGCGCCGCGCACGGCAAGGTCTTCAGCGTCATCGCGCAGGTCCGGGCGAAGACCGAGAACAGCGAGATCCGCGCCTTCGCCGAACGTGCCCTCAAGTACGTCAACACGCACATGACGCTGCTGGAGAGCACCGGCCTGGTGTCCAAATCGGCCCTTTCCTGACGGGTCTTTCACCCCCGTTCACAGGGAGATCTACATGGGAATCAAGAAAGGCATCGCCGTCGTCCTTCCGGCGCTCCTGCTGGTCACGGCGGCCACGCAGGGGCCGGCCGGCGCGACGGCCGGGCATCCGAAGCCGAGGCCCTCGGCGACGGAGACCCCGGAGCCGCCCGATGCGGGCGGTGGCGAGCAGACGGAGGCCCCGGCGGATCCGAGCGCCCCGCCGGACGCCAGCGAGCCGCCGGACGCGAGCGAGCCCCCGGCCGACCCGAGCGCGCCACCGGACGCCAGCGAGCCGCCGGCCGACCCGAGCGCGCCGCCGCAGCTACCGGGCGTGGTGCCCGGCCCGAACGCCGACGACTTCGCCGACATCCGGACGGCCCCGCGCAGGCGGGAGCCGAGGGCGTCGCGCGGCGCGTCGCGCGGCACGTTCACCTCGCGCTGCGGGACGAACAGGGAGGGACACCGCAACCCGGACAACTTCATCGTGGCGCCGGGCGTCCAGAACGGTGCGCACCACCAGCACGACTACGTCGGCAACGAGTCGGCGGACGCCTTCTCCACCGACGAGAGCCTGGCCGCGTCCGGCACCACCTGCTCCAACGGTGACCTGTCGACGTACTACTGGCCGGTCATGCGCGACCGGAACGGCGAGGACACCTCGGAGTCGGCCCAGCAGAGCGCGGCCGACGGCAACGTCGGCGCGATCGTGACGCCGCGCGCGGCCAACATCCAGTTCCGCGGGAACCCGCGCAGCCGGGTGGTCGCGATGCCCAGGTTCATGCGGGTGATCATGGGTGACGCCAAGGCCGGCACCAACGGCCTGGCCAACGCCCGCGCCTTCTGGACCTGCACCGGGTTCACCAACCGCGGGTTCACCGACAAGTACCCGCTGTGCCCGCGGCGCAGCCAGGTGATGCGCGTCCTGGACTTCCCCAGTTGCTGGGACGGCCAGAACACCGACAGCGCCAACCACCGCACCCACATCGTGTTCCCGCAGGCGAACGGCGCCTGCCCGCAGGGCACCCGCGCGGTGCCGCAACTACGGCTGACGCTGACCTACAACCTGCCCAACCGGGCGCAGGCGTTCGCCGTCGACTCCTTCCCCGAGCAGGGACACGACCCCGTGACCGACCACGCGGACTTCGTGAACGTCATGCCCGAGAACCTGATGCAGCGGGCCGTCCGCTGCATCAACACCGGGCGCCGCTGCTGATCCGTACCGGATCCCGCGCGGACGACCGCGAAGCCGACCACGAGGAGGACATCACGCAGGAAACCGTGTAAGGGACACGAGCGAAAGACCCGTTCCCATGGCCGGTGCGGGGGTATCAGGGCCGGTACCCCCGCACCGGCCGTCCCGTGTTCAGGAGACCCTTCGCCGTCTTCCGTAGGATCGCCTCATGACCATCGTGATCGCGGGCGGGCACGGGAAGATCGCGCTGCGGCTGGCCCGGAGGCTGGCCGGACGCGGCGACACGGTCACGAGCCTGATCCGCAACCCCGCCCACGAAGGCGATGTCCGGGAGACGGGCGCGGCACCGGCGGTGTGCGACCTGGAGGCCGCGACGGCCGAGGAGGTCGCCGGGCACCTCGCCGGCGCGGACGCGGTGGTGTTCGCCGCCGGGGCCGGGCCCGGCAGCGGAGCGGCGCGCAAGGACACCGTGGACCGTGCCGCCTCGGTGCTCCTGGCCGACGCCGCCGAGAGCGCCGGCGTCCGCACGTTCCTCCAGATCTCGTCGATGGGCGTGGACGAGCCGCCGAGGCCGGAGCGCGGCGAGGTCTGGGCCGCCTACATCAGGGCGAAGAAGGAGGCGGAGGACGACCTGCGCCTACGGGACGGCCTGGACTGGCTCATCCTGCGCCCCGGGCGCCTCACCGACGACCCCGGCACCGGCAGGGTGCGGCTGGCCGCGCCGTACGTCGGGCACAGCGAGGTGACCCGCGACGACGTGGCCGCGGTGCTGGTCGCGCTCCTGGACGAGCCGAGGGTGCGCCGCAGAGTGCTGGAGCTGGTCAACGGCGACACCCCGGTGGACGCGGCGGTCGCCGCCATCGCGGCGGGACCCGCCGCCGGCTCGACCCGCTAGGAGCGGGCCGCTCCTAGGCGTAGAGCCGTTCGATCTCTTCGGCGAAGTCCTTCATCACCGCGTGCCGGCGCACCTTGAGGCTCGGGGTCATGTGCCCGGCCTCCTCGGTGAAGTCCACGGCCAGGATCGCGTACTTCTTGATCGACTCGGCCCTGCTGACGCTCGTGTTGGCCTCGGCCACGGCCGCGTCGATCTCGGCGACCAGGTCGGCGTCGGTGCGCAGCTCGTCCACCGTCATCCCGGCGGGCTTGCCGTTGCGCTCCTTCCAGGGGCCCAGCGCCTCCTCGTCCAGCGTGATCAGCGCGCCGATGAACTTGCGGCCGTCGCCGACCACCATGCACTGGCTGATCAGCGGGTGGGAGCGCAGCCTGTCCTCCAGCGGGGCCGGGGCGACGTTCTTGCCGCCCGCGGTGACCAGGATCTCCTTCTTGCGGCCCGTGATCGACAGGAAGCCGTCCTCGTCCAGCGCGCCCAGGTCGCCGGTGTGGAACCAGCCGTCCTCCAGCGACTCCTTGGTGGCGGCCTCGTTGTTCCAGTAGCCGGTGAGGACGTTCACGCCGCGCACCATGACCTCGCCGTCCTCGGCGATCTTCACGGTGACCCCGGGGATGGGCCGGCCCACCGTGCCGATCCTCAGGGCGGAGGGCCGGTTGACGGAGGCGGGCGCGGTGGTCTCGGTCAGCCCGTAGCCCTCGAGGATGGTGATGCCCACGCCGCGGAAGAAGTGGCCGAGCCGCTCGCCCAGCGCCGCGCCGCCGGACACCGCGTACTCCACCTTGCCGCCGACCGCGGCGCGCAGCTTCCCGTAGACCAGCACGTCGAACAGCTTGTGCCGGAGCCTGAGGCCCAGGCCGGGCCGGCCGCCGTCCAGCGCCCGGCTGTAGGCGATCGCGGTGTCGGCCGCCGCCCGGAAGATCCTGCCCTTGCCGTCGGCCTCGGCCTTCTGCTCGGCGCCGTTGTAGACCTTCTCGAACACGCGCGGGACGGCCAGCAGGAAGGTGGGCCGGAACGTGGCCAGGTCGGGCAGCAGGCTGGGGACGTCGCTGTGCCCCAGCACGATCCCCGACTCGATCGTGGCGACCTGGATCAGCCGGGCGAACACGTGCGCCAGCGGCAGGAACAGCAGCGTCGAGCTGCCGTCCACGGTGACCTCCCGGATCGCGCCCTCGATGGCGTTGCGGGAGGTCTCGACGAAGTTGCCGTGGGTGAGCTCGCAGCCCTTCGGGCGCCCGGTGGTGCCGGAGGTGTAGATGATCGTGGCCAGGTCGGCGGACGAGCGGGAGCGGCGGCGTTCCTCGAAGGTCTCGTCGGAGATGTCCCCACCCGACGACGCCAGCGTGTCCAGGCCGCCGGACTCGATGCCCCAGACGTTCGCCAGCGCCGGCAGCGCCTCGCGGACCTCCTCGATCGCGGCGAGATGGTCGGCGGTCTCGGCGAACACGGCCTTGGCGCCCGAGTCGCCGACGATCCATTCGATCTGCTGCGGGGCCGACGTCTCGTAGACGGGCACCGTCACCGCGCCCGCGGCCCAGATCGCGTAGTCCAGGACGGTCCACTCGTAGCGGGTGCGCGACATCAGCGCCACCCGGTCGCCCGGCTCGACACCCGCGGCGATCAGGCCCTTGGCCAGGCCGGTCACCTCGGCGGCGAACTCGGCGGCGGTCACGTCACGCCAGGTCTCACCGCTCTTGCGGCGCAGCACCACCCTGCCGGGCTCCTCTGCGGCTCGGGTGAAGGGCGCGTCGGTCAGATTGGCGGAGGCCGGGACCTCCACCATCGCGGGGACGCTGAACTCGCGCACGGCCCACTCCTCGGTTCACGGGGAATCTGCGGGGACGACGGTACAGCGTTCCCGCCATCCAATGATACCCGTGAGTAGGAATTCGCTTACCTCATTGCCATTTCCCGGCTCCCTTTGGCACCGGGTATCACCGTGGCCGCCGGTTAACGGTGACGCAAAGTCGCTCCCGGCCGCCCTTGGCCGCGCCGCCGCCGTCGCTAGGCTCGGCCACGGAGCCGTGGGAAAGGGGGCCACGGCGCGGCGGGACGTCCGGGACACGTGGGGCGCCGTGCCCTCCGGGGCGTGGGCCGCCTCACCCGACACCTTGGGGGGCTCGTGTCATTGCTCGAGGTCATCGCACTGAACGCGGACGACGCGCGGGCCGCGCAGGAGGGCGGCGCCGACCGGATCGAGGCGGTCGCCGACATGGCCGCCGACGGGCTGACGCCCGATCCCGACCTCGTCGCCGAGCTGCGCGCCGCCACGTCCCTGCCGATCCGGGTGATGCTGCGGGCCAACGCCGGCTTCCGCACGTCCATCCCCGAGCTGGACCGGCTGCACCGCGCCGCCGACCTGCACCGCCAGGCGGGCGCGGACGGGTTCGTGCTGGGCTTCCTCGACCCGCTCGGCGCGGTCGACACCGGCGCGGTCGGCAAGCTCGCCGCGGTCGTGGCGCCCCTGCCGTGGACGTTCCACCGGGCGCTCGACCACGCCACCGCGCCCGAGCCGGCCTGGCGCACCGTGCGCGACCTGGGCGGCGGCCTGGACACCGTGCTCACCGCGGGCTCGCCGCGCGGCGTGGACGCCGGGGTGGACGTGCTGGTCAGGCGGGCGGCCGAGGGGCCGCGCTCGGCCGGGCTGATCATGGCGGGCGGCGGGCTGCGGCGCAAGCACGTCGCGGTGCTGGCCGCCGCCGGTGTGACCGCCTTCCACGTCGGCACGGCCGTACGTCCCGACGGGTCCTGGGACGCGCCGGTGGACGCGCGCCTCGTACGGGAATGGCGCGCCCTGGTCTCCGCCGCGGCGGGCAGGTAGACCCCGCGGCCTCCCCGCCGGCACCGAGGGGACAGGCCGGACGAACCGGGCGGCGCGGATTAGAGTTCCATCATGCGGATCCATGTGGTCAGCGACGTCCATGGCCGCGCCGAGGCCCTGAAGACCGCCGGTGACGGGGCGGACGCGCTCTTCTGCCTGGGCGACCTGATCCTGTTCCTCGACTACTCCGACCACGGCCAAGGCATTTTCGCCGAGCTGTTCGGCCAGGAGAACGCCGACCATCTCATCGACCTGCGCACGCGCAAGCGCTTCGAGGAGGCACGCGCCTTCACCCGGCGGATGTGGGACTCCCTGGATGGCGGTGCGTGGCCGCACATCGAGAGGGCCGTGCGCCGCCAGTACGCCGAGCTGTTCGCGGCCATGCCGACCCCCGCGTACCTCACCTACGGCAACGTCGACCTGCCGCAGATGTGGGGCGACTACGTGCGCGAAGGCCATCACGTCCTGGACGGCGAGGTGGTCGAGCTGGGCGGGATCACGTTCGGGTTCGTCGGCGGCGGGCTGCGCACCGAGTACCGCACGCCCTACGAGCTCGACGACGACGTGTACGCCGCCAAGGTCGCCGCGGTCGGCGCCGTGGACGTGCTGTGCTGCCACATCCCGCCCTCCGTCCCCGACCTGCTGTACGACACCGTGGCGCGCCGGTTCGAACGGGGCAGCGACGCCGTGCTGGAGGCGATCCACGAAACCCAGCCCCGGTACGTGCTGTTCGGCCACGTCCACCAGCCGCTGGCGCGTCGCGTGCGCATCGGCCGCACCGAATGTGTCAACGTGGGGCACTTCCGTGGCAGCGGAGTTCCTTACGTTCTGTCGCTGTGACGGATACTTTCCATGGGACAGCACCCGGGCCAGAAGGGCGGAGCATCGATGGCGGACCGCACCAGTTCTTCCATCACCATCGGATCCGGCAAGGCCGAGATCATGGCGGTGATCGCCGATCTCGAGGCGTATCCGAAATGGGCCAGCGGCATCCGCGACTTCACCGTCCTGGAGACCGGTCCCGACGGCCGCGCCGTCCGGGCCCGGCTGACCTTCGACGGCGGCCCGTTCAGCGACACCGTCGGCCTCGGCTACACCTGGGACGGCGACGACGGCGTGCGCTGGGAACTGACCGAGAAGGGCAACGTGGTGACCGGCCTGCACGGCACCTACACCCTCCGGGAGACCGGTGAGGGCACCACGGAGGTCACCTACGAGCTGGCCGTGGACGTCCGGGTGCCCATGATCGGGATGGTCAAGCGCAAGGGCGAGAAGCGGATCATCGACTCGGCCCTCAAGGGCCTCAAACGGCACGTCGAGGGCTGAACCGGCCGCGCGGGCGCTATCCTTCCCCGGGCCCCATGCCGGAGCGGGTTTCGTTCCGGCGACAGATGGACAATGGTGTGATGAACGAGCAGCCAGGCGACCTGCTGGATGAGGCGGTCAAGCTCATCGGGACGCTGCGCAGGCGGTGGAACGACACGGTCGGCGGCGCGGCCGCCGATCACGCCGCCGGCGACGACCGGGCCGCCGGCGGGGACGTCTGGAGCCGCGCGGTGGCCGAGGCCGGCGCCGCCGAGCGGAGCCGGGAGCGGGAGGCGCCGCCGCGGATCGCGACCGGCGCCGCCGAATGCCGCGACTGCCCGATCTGCCGGGCGATCGCGGTGTCGCGGGAGTCGGGCGCCGACGTCCAGGCGCATCTGCGAGAGGCCATGCGGTCGCTGCTGGCGGCCGCGAAAGAGGTGGCCGCGGCGTACGAACGCACCCGCGGCCCTTGGGGCCCACGGGCCGCCGGCCGGCGCGACGCCGGTGGAGGCGCGGACGGCGGGCCCGACGACGACGGGTGACATCGGGTTAGTGCAGCAGGCTCGGCTGGCGCAGCAGACTCCGCCAGGCGCCGCGAGGAGGAGGAACCGTACATGGCCCTGACCATCGGCGTTGACGTGGGGGGAACCAAGGTCGCCGCGGGTGTGGTCGACGACAGGGGCACGATCCTGGAGAAGGTCCGCCGGCCCACGCCCTCCACCAATCCCAAGGAGACCGCCGCGGTCATCGCCGAGGTCGTCGACCTGCTCAAGGGGAAGTTCGAGGACGTGTCCGCGGTGGGCCTCGGCACCGCCGGGTTCGTCGACGAGACCCGCTCCACCGTGCTGTTCGCGCCCAACCTGGCCTGGCGCGAGGAACCGATCAAGGCCAAGGTGGAGAGGCTCACCGGGCTGCCGGTGGTGGTCGAGAACGACGGCAACGCCACCGCCTGGGGCGAGGCCCGCTTCGGCGCCGGGCGCGAGCACGACTTCATCGTGCTGATCACGCTGGGCACCGGGATCGGCGGCGGCATCATCATCAACGGGGAGCTGTACCGGGGCCGGTTCGGGATCGGCGCCGAGGTCGGCCACTTCCGGGTCGTCCCCGACGGCCGGCGCTGCGGCTGCGGCAACCGCGGCTGCTGGGAGCAGTACGCCAGCGGCAACGCCCTCGTCCACGAGGCCCGCGACCTGGCCAGGGTGGCGCCGGCCATGGCCGGGCGGCTGCTGGAGCTGGGCGAGGGACGTCCCGAAGGGATCAGGGGCCCGGAGGTCACGCAGGCCGCCCGGGAGGGCGACAAGGCCGCGCTGGAATGCTTCCGCACGGTCGGGCACTGGGCCGGGCAGGGACTGGCCGACCTCACCGCCATCCTCGACCCCGGCGCGTTCATCATCGGCGGCGGGCTGTCCGACGCCGGCGACCTGCTGCTCGACCCCATCCGTGAATCGTTCCAGAACGCGCTCACCGGGCGCGGGCACCGGCCGCTGCCGGAGATCCGGATCGCCGAGCTGGGCTCCGACGCCGGCATCGTCGGAGCCGCCGACCTGGCCAGGACCTGACGGCCGCGCCGTCTCGGGGGAGGAGGGGCCGGTGACGGACGTCCGGCTGCTGACCTACAACGTCCGCGCGCTGAAGGACGATCCGCTCGCGGTGATCCGCGTGATCCGCGGCCTGAACCCGGACGTGGCGTGCCTCCAGGAGGTGCCGCGCTTCCTGCTGTGGCGGCTCAAACGGCTGCGCCTCGCCAAGGCCGTCGGGATGTCCGTCGCCGCCGGACGCCGCCCCGCCGGACTCGCCGTCCTCGTGAGCCCCCGCGCCCGCGTGGTCCACCGCGAGTTCCACCTGCTGCGCTATTACCCATTGCTGCACCGCAGGGCCCTCGCGATCGCCGTCCTGGAATTCGGAGAAGGCGCGTCACGCCTCATCACGGCCTGCACCCACCTGGACCTGCAAAGCACGGCACGCCGCGCCCACACCCGCGAAGTGCTGGACCACCTCGACCGGGCCCGGGAGACCTACCAGGCCCCGGTCGTGGTGGCCGGCGACATCAACGAACAACCCGGCGGCCCCTCCTGGGCACTCCTCGCGGCACGCCTCCAAGACGCCAACGCCGTCGCCCCCACCGGAGAACCCCTCACCTTCACCTCACGCCACCCCCGCCGCCGCATCGACGCAATCTTCGCCGACCCCGACATCGACATACTCGGCTGCGGCGTCCCCACCGACCCCGCCATCGCCGCCGACTACCCCAAAGCCACCGACCACCGCCCCGTCCTAGCACACATGCGTTGCTGAGTTCATTGCAGGCGCGAGCTGCGCTCCTCGCCTGGCGGCTCGTCGCTTGTCGCGCCTGCGGCGATCGCTGCATCGCTTCGACTCGCCCAGGGGCTCGCTTCGCGATCAGGGTCTCGCTGGCGCTCGCCCCTGCCTCCGGACGCGATCGCAACGCATGGGCGACCGTTCGGGCCTGGGGTTGGGGGCTGGTGTGGGTGCGCTGTGTTTATTGGCAAGCACGAGCTGCGCTCGTCGCTGGCGCTCCTCGCTTGTCGTGCTTGCGGCGATCGCTGCATCGCTCCGACTCGCCCAGGGGCTCGCTTCGCGATCAGGGTCTCGCTGGCGCTCGCCCCTGCCTTCGGTCGCGATCGCAGCGCTGGGGCGACCGTTCGGGGCTGGGGTTGGGGGCTGGGGTAGGTGCGAGAGGTGTCTATTGCATGCGCGGGCTGCGCTCCTCGCCTGCGGCTCGTCGCGCTGTGTTTATTGGCGGTGCCTGCGGCGTCGGGCGCTGGGCGCGCTCTTTTCTTATGGCAGGTGCGAGCTGCGCTCCTCGCCTGGCGGCTCGTCGCTTGTCGCGCCTGCGGCGATCGCTGCATCGCTCCGACTCGCCCAGGGGCTCGCTTCGCGATCAGGTTCCTCGCAAGCTCGGAACCTGCCTTCGGTCGCGATCGCAACGCTTGAGCGACCGTCCGGGGCTGGGGTGACGGGCTGAGGTCGTTGTGATGTGTTTATTGCTTCAGCGAGGTGCGCTCCTCGCCTTGGGGGCTCGCTTCGCGATCAGGGTCTCGCTGGCGCCCGCCCCTGCCTTCGGTCGCGATCGCGGTGCTTGGGCGTCGTTCGGGGTTGGGGTTGGGGGCTGGGGTGGTTGCGGCGGGGTTCAGACGACGGCGCCGTCGTCGGGGCCGCGGGGTTCGTCGCCCATTCGGAGGACGAGGGTCACGAAGCCGCCGATGAACGCGGCCACGGCCAGGAACGCGGCGTAGCCCGGCACCTCCCAGTCGAGCACCACCGTGACCAGCAGGTAGAGGGGGCCGCCCACCAGGGCGATCCACGCGCCCTTGGTGAGCGGGTCGGCGCTGGGGAGCGGGGGAGGGGGCGGCGGGACGAAGTGGCCCTCGTCATCGTCCTCCTCCTCGGCGGCGTCGTCCCCGGTGGCCGGGTGCGCCACGTCCGCCGCCTTGATCACGCGGGCGCGGGGGAGGCGGCCGGTGCGGTCGTCGCCCTCGGCGGGCGGCTCGGGCTCGTCGAGGTTCTCCTGGTCCGGCCAGGGCACCCGATCGCCCTCGTGGACGGTGTCGAACCCGGCCACGATCTCCGCCCAGACCTCGTCCTCGTCGCGCGGTGCGGGCTTGTCCAGGTCGACGCCGGGCCCCTCGGTGCCGGAGTCCTCGACCAGGTCGGAGTCCAGGAGGTCGAGGTCCCGCAGCTCCAGGTCGCGGCGCTCGGAGTCGCGCAGCCGGGTCAGGTGGATGCGCAGGACGCTCTCGGCCGTGGGTTTCATCTCGACGTCCACGTACAGGCGGTCCAGGACGTCCTCGACGCCTTCGGACGCGGGCTGCGGGACCGCGTGCGCGGCGGTCTCCTCGGCGAGCCCGGCCAGTTCCTCGGGGGTGGCGGCGTAGGCCGCCACACCCGCCTCGCGCAGCGCCGCGAGCATGACGTCGGCCAGGTGCGGGGCGAGGTCGACCAGCGGGGCGTAGCTGTCCGCTGACAGTCCATTGCCACGGCGATTCACGGGGCAGGCTCCTCGGTCATGTCGCTCCGCTCCCCATTGACGTGAGTCCCACGGTATTCGCTGCGCGGCCCGGGACAAGCCCTGGGGCACACCCGATCCCGTTTCCCACTCGAGAGCCTACGTTCATATCGCCCCCATCGGTGCCCGGCAAGAGCACATGGAGGGGAAAGGCGGACCCGGTGGTGTGGGCACGACGGCCGAGGAGTGCGAAGATGTCGCATCATCCCCGTAGGCCGGAGTGCCGGCCGGAGTGTTCGGAACGCGCCTCAGGCAGAGGGCAGAGGAAGGTTGTCGGCATGCTGTGGTTCTGGATCCTCCTCAGGATCGTTCTGTCGCCGATCCTGTACGTGGTGTGGCGTCCCCGGAACTCGGGCATGCGGAACGTCCCCAAACGCGGCCCGGCGATCCTGGTGAGCAACCACCTGTCGTTCGCGGACCATTTCTTCGGGCCGCTGCCGCTGATGCGCCCCATCTTCTTCCTCGGCAAGGCCGAGTACTTCACCGGGAAGGGGATCAAGGGGCTGATCAGCAAGGCGTTCATGACCGGTGTGGGGGTCGTGCCCGTGGACCGCACGGGCGGCAGCGCGGCGGAGGCGGCGCTGGAGACCGGGCTGCGGATCCTCAAGGAGGGCAAGCTGCTGGGCATCTACCCCGAGGGCACCCGCGCGCCCGACAACCGCCTCTACAAAGGCAAGACGGGCGTGGCCAGGCTGGCGCTGAAGTCGAGGGCGCCGGTGATCCCGATGGCGATGCTCAACACCTTCGAGCTGATGCCGTCCGGCAGGCCCCTGTTCAAGCTGGGGGTGCGGCCCGGCGTGAAGTTCGGCGAGCCGATGGACTTCTCCCGCTACTACGGCCACGAGGACGACCCGGAGACGCTGCGGAAGATCACCGACGAGATCATGCAGGCGATCAGGGAGCTGTCCGGCCAGGAGTACGTGGACCGCTACGCCGCCGAGGTCAAGGCCGAGCTGGCGGGGCGGCAGGCGCGTCCCGAAGACGACGACGGCTGATCGCCCCGGCGCCATGGGCCTTGAGGTAGCGCTGTGGCGGGCCGTCGCGTTCTACCGCGTCGCGTCGCTGCTCTACGCGGCGGTGCTCATCGCGATGAACTCCGACGGGTACGCGCACCCGCTGGGCGGCTGGGCCGTCCTCGCCGTGATGGCGCTGTGGACCCTCCACGCCACGTTCGCCTTCCGTGACCCCCGGCGGCGCGGACGACCCCTGCTGGTCGCGGACCTGGCGGTCGCGTCCGGTTGCGTGCTGGCGACCGCCTGGGTGGAGTCGGCGGCGAACATCGCCGCCGGGCGCCCCACTTTGCCGGTCGCGTGGGTGGCGGCGGCCGTGCTGTCCTGGGCGGTGGGGGGCGGCGGCAAGCGCGCCGGGGTGGCGGCCGCGCTGGTCATCGGCATCGCGAACGTCCTCGTCCACGTGATCGCCGGGATGCCGGGCTCGGTGGGGTCGCGCACCTTCAACGGGATCGTCCTGCTGTTCCTGGCCGGGCTGGTGGTGGGGCACGTGGTCAAGCTCGCCATGGACGCCGAGGCCCGGCTGGCGCGGGCGGTGGAGTTGGAGGCCGCCACCCGCGAACGGGAGCGGCTGGCCCGCCGCATCCACGACTCGGTGCTCCAGGTGCTGGCGATGGTGCGGCGGCGCGGCGCCGAGATGGGCGGTGAGGCGGCCGAGCTGGCCCGGCTCGCGGGCGAGCAGGAGGCCGCCCTGCGCGCGCTCGTCGGCGCCGGCCCGCCTGCGGCCCCGCGCCGCGCCGACGGGCCCGCGGACGAGGTGGACCTGCGGACGCTGCTCGACCGCCACGGGTCGCCGTCCGTGACCGTCTCCACCCCCGCCACGCCCGTGCCGCTCGCCGAGCCCGCGGCGCGCGAGGTCGAGGCGGCGGTCGCGGCGGCCCTCGACAACGTCCACCGGCACTGCCCGAGCGGCACCCGCGCCTGGGTCCTGCTGGAGGACGACGGCGACGGCCGGATCACGGTGAGCGTCCGCGACGACGGCCCCGGCATGCCCCGCGACCGCCTCGCCGAGGCCGCGGCGGACGGGCGCCTCGGCGTCGCCCAGTCCATCCGCGGCCGCGTCCGCGACCTCGGTGGCACCGTCACCGTCGACTCCGCGCCCGGCCGGGGCACCGAGATCGAGATGACCGTTCCCCTGACGGGCGGCCACCGCTGATCAGGACCGGCCCTCCGGCACGGGGCTCTTGGCGCTGTCGCGCCGCACCGGCTCGTCCGGAACGGCGGGCAGGGAGAGCCGGACGGGGGTACGCCCGCGATGCGCGGCCAGCGCCGCCTGGTGGTACTCCTCCAGTTCGCGGACGAACGCGGGGTCGGCGTAGACGCGCCCGTCGACCAGCGGGCCCTCGCGGCCCTCGATCACGGCGACCACGTCCTCGCCTTGGAGCGTCTTGTGGGTCTCCAGGGCGTGCGCGACCGCCAGCACCTGGGTTCGGTTCTCCTCCAGGATCCGCTCCACCCGGGCCAGCAGCGTGGCGAGCTGGTCCTCGATCCGGTCGGCGAGCTGCCGCCGCATCTCCTTCTCGGCCTCCTTGCCGCCGCCGCCGGGCGTTCCCATGCCGAGCTGGGACGACACCGCGTGCGACGAGACCGTGTGCCCCATGCCCCAGTAGCCCTCCATCAGGGACGCCACCCGGGTCGCCGACTCCAGGTCCCCGGACACGCCCGAGGAGCTGTCGCCGCCGAAGAACATCCGCTCGCCCGACAGCGAGGCCAGCGAGACCAGGATGTCCGCCTCGTACTCGCTGCGCCACTGGGTGAACTGGTCCTCCACCGGGATGCTGGCGACCATCCCCAGGTACTCCGCGCCCTTCTCGATCGTCGCGATGTCGATCTCGAGATGGCGCCGCACCCGGTAGGCCACGACCGCGTGGCATGCCTCGTGCACCGCCGTGGCGTGCCGCTCCCTGTCGTGGTACTCCACGCCCTCGGGCGGCCCCAGGCTCTTGAGCTGCTTGGCCTTCATCACGTCCGCCCAGGTGATGACCTCCCGCCCGGCCCGGATCGCGGTGATCAGCGCCTCGTTCACCAGATCCTTGATGCCGGCGCCGGTGGCGTACGGGGTGATGGTGGCGAGCTTGTCGATCTCCTCGGGCGTGAGCTCGTGCCTGACCTTGCCGAAGTACCCCTCGTAGGTGCGCACCCGGCCAGCCCTGGACGGGTAGCCCACCTTGTAGATCCGGTCGATCCGGCCGGGACGCAGCAGCGCCTCGTCCAGGGCCTCCGGCATGTTGGTGGCCATCATGACGAGGATCCGGTACTTCGGCGGCGGCTTGGGCTTCATGCCCAGGAGCCGGCGGACGTAGCGGTTGACGATCCCGCGCGGCTTCTTCAGGCCCGACAGCTCGGTCAGCAGCGCCTGGAGCGTCCCGGTGTCGCCACCGCCCGCGTTCATCCCTCCGCCCATGAAGAACCTGTCGCGCCACGCCGGCGTCCCGCCCGAGTGGAGCGCGTCCCTGGCGAGCTGCCACCGGGTGTCGGACGAGAGGTAGGAGATGCCGTGGCAGCCCGCCGCCGCGAACGCCGCGGGACGGGTGCCCACCGGACGTCCGCCCGGGCCGACCTGGGCCAGGGCGCCGCGGCGGCCGAGCGAGTCGGCCTCGTCGAAGAAGACGATCACGCCGCCGTAGCGCAGGGCCAGCTTGCGCAGCTTGCGGAACAGCGACTTGACCTTGAGCACCCCGATGCCCATGAACATCTGGATGAACGCGCCGGGGTCGACGAACACGTAGGGGTGGCCCGTCTCGCCCGCGACCGCCTCGGCCATCAGCGTCTTGCCGGTGCCCGGCGGCCCCCACAGCAGGATCCCGCCGGGCACATACCCGCCCTTGGCCTCGATCTCCTGCGGCTTCTCCAGGAAGACGATGTTCTCCTTGACCCGTTCCAGCACGTGGTCCTGCCCCCACACGTCGCTGAACCGGGTCTTGATGTCGTCGGGCATGTAGGTGTCGATGCCGCCGCGCGACAGGAACCAGAACAGCCCCACGAACTGGATGATGATGACGAAGAACAGGAAGACGATCTGCAGCAGGAACGGCAGCGCCTCCCACAGCAGCCGGGGCGCCTCGAACAGCGCCAGCGCCGGCGAGGTGTCCAGCACCTTCCCGGCGACCACGGCGAACACCGCGATCCAGAACAGCCAGACGGTGGCCCGCCACACCCGGAACCGCGTCCACGGGGAGAACCGCCGGTGCGTGTACCGCTCGAACCCGCCGAAGACGCGGTGCGTCCAGAACCGGTGGTAGTCGCTGGAACGTTCGCTGATCAGGAAGTGGCCCTGCCGGATCAGCTCCAGCCCGAGGAGGACGAACACCCAGGACGCCGCCCGGGACTGCTCGCGCATCGCGTCCACGAAGGGCAGCAGCGGATTGTCCGCCATCGCCGCCCACACCAGGACGAACCACACCACGGTGAGGAGCAGCAGGTATTTGATCCGGTCCCACATCGGCAGGCTCGGACGGGTGGCCCCGGCCGACTTGACCAGCGAGACCTTGGGCTTCTCTCCCCAGACGATCTCCGGGTAGGCGAATCCGGAGAGGAACGTCGAGGTGAGCCGGAGACCGCGCCGGTAGAGGGACTCGGCGGGAGGGGTCTGGGAGGCGCCGCCGCGCCGCCGCCGGAAGATCATCAGTCGTTCCTCACCGTGAAGGACCGGGCGATCGCGTCCAGCTCGGCGGCCCGCTGGGTGAAGCAGCGCGCCGAGCATCGCAGCACCATGACGTACAGCCGTCCGGCGTCGCTGACGTAGGCGGTGACGTCGAAGGTCTGAAGGTCCGGGCTGGTCGGCAGCCGGTAGTTGAAGGTGGTGCGCACGCCGCGCAGCCCGCCGCCGGGGGTGAGCACCTGGTCGCGGGTCAGCTCGAAGCCGGTGAGCTGCCCGCCGCGCTGCGCCAGCTCGGCCCGCCCGTTCTCGGTGACCGGGAGGAACGTGTCGCGCAGCATGTCGAGCGACACCGCGTCCTGCTCCTTCTTGGACAGCGGGCGGACGACGGCCCAGACGAACGGCTGGTCGCTGGCGACCCCGTACAGGTGGGTGGGGTGCGGTACGTCGTGCGCGTCGTAGGCGACCGACCAGACGAGCCGCGGCCTGGCGCGGGCGGCGGCGGAGTCGGGGTCGTCCGCGCTCAGGATGCCGTCGAGGGTCCGCTGGTCGATCCGGTGCCACTCGGAGGGGACCTTGAAGTAGGTCTTCTGCTCCGAGTTCTTGACGTAGTGGTAGTCGGGCGATCCGCAGCCGGACAGCGCGAGGGGCAGGACGGCGGCGAACGCGAGCGGCGTGAGGAGTCTGGACGGCGTCACCGGCGTGGACCGGCGGGGGTGAACGCGGATGGGGCCTCGTGCCATGAGGGCTCCGCGGGGGCTGGGGGACCTGGGGCTTTTGTTTGAATTATGCCCCGAAACATGTATTACACCCCTATCCCGTTTCCATTACGCGGTTATCTCGATGACCGGCACCGGTCTTAGGCTGGTCCGCGTGACCGACACCCCGGCCCCCTCGTACCGCGTCATGGTCGTGGACGACCACCCGATGTGGCGCGACGCCGTGGCCCGCGACCTGGCCGAGGCCGGGCACGAGGTGGTCGCCACGGCGGGGGAGGGGCGCGCCGCCGTCCGGATCGCCGCCGCCGCCAGGCCCGAAGTGGCGGTGGTCGACCTGCAACTGCCCGACATCAGCGGCGTCGAGGTGACCCGCCTGCTGGCCGCCGCCGATCCGCCGGTGCGGGTGCTGGTGCTGTCGGCCAGCGGCGAACGGCAGGACGTCCTGGACGCGGTCAAGGTCGGCGCCACCGGCTACCTGCTCAAGTCGGCGGGCCGGGAGGAGTTCCTGGACGCCGTGCGCCGCACCGGCGAGGGCGACGCGGTCTTCACCCCGCGCCTGGCCGGGCTCGTCCTCGGCGAGTACCGGCGGCTCGCGTCCGCTCCGAGCCGGCCCGACGACGACGCGCCGCGGCTCACCCAGCGCGAGCGCGAGGTGCTGCGGCTGGTCGCCAAGGGCCTGACCTACCGGCAGATCGCCGAACGGCTCGTCCTGTCGCATCGCACCGTGCAGAACCATGTCCAGAACACCCTGGGCAAGCTCCAGCTCCACAACCGCGTCGAGCTGGTCAGGTACGCCATCGAGAAGGGCCTGGACCGGGACGGCTGACCCCGGCGGCTGGACTCGGCCAAGGCGGGGTGAACTCTGCGTCCAGGCGCTGCGCGAACGGACCCGCGGCGGGCACGATGGTGCTGAGGCGAAGTGGCCCGGCGAAGGCCGGGTAACCACTATGGTCTAGACCAATAGTGTCTACCCGTGGGATCGAGGAGAAGCCCCGTGTCTGGTGAGGGAGAGGGCATGCGCGTCGGAGTGCTGACCGGGGGCGGTGACTGCCCCGGCCTGAACGCCGTCATCCGCGCCGTGGTGCGCAAGGGCGTGCAGGTCTTCGGCTACGAGTTCGTGGGCTTCCGGGCGGGCTGGAGGGGCCCGCTGGAGGGCGACACCATGGCCCTCGACGTCGAGACGGTGCGCGGGATCCTGCCCCGCGGCGGCACCATCCTCGGCTCGTCCAGGACCAACCCCATCAAGGTGGACGGCGGGATCGAGCGGATCAAGGACAACCTGGCCGGTCTCGGCGTGGACGCCCTGATCGCCATCGGCGGCGAGGACACCCTCGGCGTCGCCCGCGAACTGTACGACAACGGCGTCAACGTGGTCGGCGTGCCCAAGACCATCGACAACGACCTCAACGCCACCGACTACACCTTCGGCTTCGACACCGCCGTCAACATCGCGATGGAGGCCATCGACCGGCTGCACACCACCGCCGAGAGCCACCACCGCGCGCTGATCTGCGAGGTGATGGGGCGGCACGCGGGCTGGATCGCGCTGCACGCGGGAATGGCCGCGGGCGCCAACGTGATCCTCATCCCCGAGCAGCCGTTCGACATCGACAAGGTCGTCGCCTACGTGGAGAGCCGGTTCAAGACCCGCTACGCGCCGATCATCGTGGTGTCGGAGGGCGCCCACCCGGTGAACGGCCAGATGCAGCTCCAGACCGGCGAACGCGACTCCTTCGGCCACGTCCGGCTGGGCGGCATCGGCCAGCGCCTGGCCGACGAGATCGAGAAGCGCACCGGCAAGGAGGCCCGCGCCACCGTCCTCGGCCACATCCAGCGCGGCGGCACCCCCACCGCGTACGACCGCGTCCTCGCCACCCGGTTCGGCCTCCATGCCATCGACGCGGTACGCGACGGCGACTTCGGCAAGATGGTCGCCCTGCGCGGCACCGACATCGTCCGCGCCGGCCTGGACGAGGCCACCAAGGAACTCAAGACCGTCCCGATCGAACGCTACAAGGAAGCCGAGGTGTTCTTCGGCTGACCCCACCACCCAAGAGCGCCGCCCGCCCCGGGCGGCGCCCAAGCGCTGCGTCGTGTCCGATGCAGCGATCGCCGCAGGCGCGACAAGCCACCAGGCGAGGAGCGCAGCTCGTGTCTGCGACTAAACACCTCTCGCACCCACCCCAGCCCCCAACCCCAGCCCCGAACGACGCCCAGGCGTTGCGATCGCGTCCGAAGGCAGGGGCGAGCGCCAGCGAGACCCTGATCGCGCAGCGAGCCCCTGGGCGAGTCGGAGCGATGCCAGCGATCGCCGTAAGCGAGACAAGCGACGAGCCGCCAGGCGAGGAGCGCAGCTCTCGTTTGCAATAAGGAACGAGCGCAGCTCGTGCTTGCCCAAAACACCTCTCGCACCCACCCCAGCCCCCAACCCCAGCCCCGAACGGCGCCCAGGCGTTGCGATCGCGTCCGAAGGCAGGGGCGAGCGCCAGCGAGACCCTGATCGCGGAGCGAGCCCCTGGGCGAGTCGGAGCGATGCAGCGATCGCCGCAAGCGAGACAAGCGACGAGCCGCCAGGCGAGGAGCGCAGCTCTCGTTTGCAATAAACTGAGCCTATGCCGCAGGTTGAGGTTGCGACCGTCGTCGCCGGCGGGTCGGCCGTCGTCCGGCCCCCGGTGGACGGTGAGCCGTGTGTGCTGATCAAGCTGGGGGAGGTCGTCCTCAAGGGCAAGAACCGGGAGCGGTTCGAGCGGCGGCTGGCCGACAATCTGCGTGACGCGGTGCGGCCCATCGCCCGGGTGGACGTGATCCGCCGGCACGGGGTGATGATCGTCCGCACCAAGGACGCGACCGTCGAGAAGGTCGATGCCCTGGCCGAGCGGATCACCGATGTGATGGGCATCGTGTGGGCGCACCGCGCCTGGCGGGTCGACAAGGATCCCGAGAGCGTGGAGCGGGCGGCGCTGGAGCTGATGGCGGGGCGCGAGGGCACGTTCGCGGTGCGCTCGCGGCGCCGCGACAAGCGTTTCCCGCTGACGTCGACCGAGCTCGACCGGAAGGTGGGGGCCGCGATCGGCGGCCGGTACGGGTTGAAGGTCCGGTTGAAGGATCCCGACCACACCGTCTCCATCGAGATCGACCGGGACGAGGCGTTCGTGTTCTCCGGCGGGCTGCCGGGCCAGGGCGGGCTGCCGGTGGGGATGAGCGGCCGTGGCCTGGTGCTGATGTCGGGCGGTATCGATTCGCCCGTGGCCGCGTACCGGATGATGCGGCGCGGGCTGCGGGTGGACTACCTGCACTTCTCGGGGATGCCCTTCACCGGGCCCGAGTCGATCTACAAGGCGTACGCGCTGGTCCGTGAGCTGGACCGCTTCCAGGGCGGGTCGAGGCTGTTCGTGGTGCCGTTCGGCAAGGCGCAGCAGCAGATCAAGTCTTCGGGCGCGGACCGGCTCGCGGTGATCGCGCAGCGCCGGCTGATGCTGCGTACCGGCGAGGTGCTGGCCCGCAGGCTGGGCGCGGGCACCCTCATCACGGGGGACGCGCTGGGCCAGGTCAGCAGCCAGACGCTGACCAACATCACCGCCTTGGACGATGCCGTGGAGATGCCGATCCTGCGGCCGCTGATCGGCATGGACAAGAGCGAGATCATGGACCAGGCGCGCAGGGTCCGGACGCTGGCGATCTCCGAGTTGCCCGATGAGGACTGCTGCACGCTGCTGGCCCCCCGCCGCGCGGAGACCAGGGCCAGGATCGATGATCTGCGGCAGATCGAGAGGCGGCTCGACGTGGGCGAGCTGGCCGATCAGCTTGCCGGGTCCGTCCAGGAGCACCGCCCGGTCTACGGCGACGCCGCGGCCTGAGCGCGGGCGCGGACCGGCCTCAGCGCGGGTCGGCGTCGGACGGGCGGGGCGTCTCGGGTCCTTCCGGGCCCATCAGCGTGAGCCGTTCGAGCCGGACGATGCGGAACCGGCGTCCCGCCACGGCGATCCCGTTGCGGCGTGTCGAGTCCGCCATCAGCGTGGCGGCGTCGGCGTATTCGGCGAGTTCGGCTTCGCCGGGGTGTTCCACGGCGGGGACGACGTGCCGGAAGTAGGTGGCGAGCGAGTCACGTGCCCGCTGGGGCGTGTCGTGGAGCCGTCCCACCGGCCGCCAGCGCCCATCGGAACGTTCCGCCACGGTGAACGCCGGGGCCAGTTGCACCGGCGTCAGGTACGCGCATGAGGGCTCGTTGCCCGCCCGCGCCGCCGCGTCCAGTATCTGGCACAGCAGTTCGGAGGTCGCGACGTCGGGGGCGGGCATGCCGTCTCCGATCCGGTCGTACGGGCGGTGGCGCGGCATCCGGTGGTCGCCGGGACGCGGGTCGAAGTCGGTGGGGCGCGGCGGCTCGGGGCCGTCCGGGCCGGTCCGCACGAGTTGTTCGATCCGCACCAGGCGGAACCGGCGTCCCGCGACGGTGACGTCGTCCAGTGGTTCGCCGGACCGCAGCCGCCGCGTCACGGACGGCTGCGCCCCGACGGTGTCCTCCAGATGGTCGGCGAGCAGCTCCCTGGCGCCTTGGGGGAGCGGGTCGCAGGGGCAGACCACCTGCCAGCCCCCGTCGACCCGCTCCGCGGCCGTGAACAGCGCGCCGACCGCCACCAGCTCGGGGTAGGCCGCGATGGAACGGCAGGCGTCGGCGAGCGTCACCGCCGCCACCGGATCGACGCCCGCGAGATCCTGAGGGAACAGCCGCCCCCCGTCGCCCTCTGTCATGCCGGACATCATCCCCGCTGTGTTCGATTTTGCAAGCGCGGACCGCACTTCCGGCATGCCATGGGTGTCAGCGGCGGGCGGGCCGGACGAGGACCAGGAGGCTCGCGGCCAGCAGGGCCAGGCCGGCGAGGGCCGTGCCGCCCAGGCGTTCGTCCAGCACGGCCATGCCCAGGACCGCCGCGATGGCGGGCTCGGCCAGCGTCAGGGTGGTGGCCGTGGTCGCGGGTGTGGTCCGCAGCCCTCGCGCGAACAGGACGTAGGCGCACGCCGTCGTGATCACGCCGAGGTAGAGCGCGATCAGCGTTCCCCTGCCGGAGAGCGCCCAGCCGGGGTCGCCCGCCAGCAGGACGGGCAGCAGCAGTACCGCGGCCACACCGAACATCGCGCCCGCGACGGCCCGGTCCTGCTCGCCCCGGTCGATGAGGCCGGACGCCAGCGTGGCGTACACCGCGTACGACAGGCCCGACAGCAGGGCCAGGCCGATGCCGGCCGGCTCGGCCCCGGCGTCCTCACCGCCGAGGATCAGCGCCGCGCACCCCGCGACGGCGCCCGAGGTGGCGAGCGCCCATCGGACGTCGATCGCCGAGCGTCTGAGGAGCAGGCCCAGCGCTCCGGCGAACGCGGGCGCGCTGCCGATGGTGACGACCGTGCCGATCGCCACCCCGGTGCGGGCGGCGGCGGTGAAGAAGGCGGTCTGGTACGCCGTGATCGCGACGCCCCCCACGGCCACCAGCGTCAGGCCGCGGCCGGACCGCAGCAGCCGGCGCAGCCCCGCGCCGCGTTGCGCGAGCGAGGCGAAGAGCACCAGCAGCAGCCCGCCCATGACGATGCGGACCGCGGCTATCGAGACGTTCGTCGCCTCGGGGACGAACGTGCGAACCGTACCGGTCGTGCCCCACAGGGAGGCAGCCGCCAGGATCACGGCGCTCCCGCTCAGCGGCCGGGACGCCGGATGGACGGGCGCGTCCTGCGCGTCCTTGGAGGCGCGCAGGGAAGAGACAGATCGGGGAGACACTGGAGAAAGCTCCTGAACTCGAATCGGAAGGAGGATCCGTATTCGGGGCGCAGGAGCCCGGGACCGGGCGTTCCTTCGCCGGGTCCTCAGGAACTCAGAAGCTCAGCAAGAAGCCGCCGCGCCCCATCAGGCGCGGGGCGGCCCGCAGTTGGGCGTCCAGTACTCCACGAAAAGCGACAGTATCACCCCGTACACCACCCGCGCTCAGGGGCTCCGCCCGCCTGACCCGTGAGGCCGAGGCCAGGGGGCGGAGCGCCCCGCTCCATAGGTGATGGCGGCGGATGCTACGAGTGGAGGGACGCGGCCGTCGCGTCCTGAGATCCGTGGGGGGACGGCTCGCCCTGGGCCGTCGCGAGCCTCCTGTTCACAAGCGGGGGGAGGTCCCGCACGGCCTTCGCCAGTTCCCGGAGGTCGCCGTCCACGAGGGCCTGGGGGCCGTCGCAGAGCGCGGTCTCGGGGTGCGGGTGGACGTCGATGATGACGCCGTCCGCGCCCACGGCGATCGCCGCGCGGGTCAGGGGGAGGACGAGGTCGCGGCTGCCGCCCGAGTGGGACGGGTCCACGATCACCGGCAGGTGGGAGAGGCGCTGGGCGACGGGGACCGCGGAGATGTCCAGGGTGTTGCGGGTGGCCTTCTCGAAGGTGCGGATACCGCGTTCGCACAGCACGATGTCGAGGTTGCCGCGCTGGGCGATGTACTCGGCGGCCATCAGCCACTCCTCGATGGTGCCGCTCATGCCGCGCTTGAGCAGCACCGGCTTGCCCGACTCGCCCGCCGCCTGGAGCAGCGGGAAGTTCTGGGCGTTGCGGGTGCCGATCTGCAGCATGTCGGCGTACGAGGCGACCAGGTCCACGTCCGCGGCGTCCACCACCTCGGTGACGATGGGCATGCCGGTCACCTCCCGCACGTCCGCGAGGATGCGCAGGCCGGCCTCGCCCAGCCCCTGGAAGGCGTACGGGGAGGTGCGGGGCTTGAACGCGCCGCCGCGCAGCAGCGTGGCCCCCGCGGCCTGCGCCATCTGCGCGGCCTCCAGGGTCTGCTCGGGGGTCTCCACCGCGCACGGCCCGGCGATCAGCGTCATGGTGCCCGGCCCGATCGGCACGCCGCCGACCCGCACCACCGAGCGCTCGGCGTGGTTCTCCCGGCTGACCAGCTTGTAGGGCACCGAGATCCGGATGACGTCGCCGACCCCGCTCATCCCGCGCAGGTTGAGCGTGCCGAACTGCTCGATGTCGCCGACCAGCCCGACGATGGTGCGCTCCACGCCGCGGCTGACGAACGCGTCGCCGCCCGCCGTCTCGACCAGTGAGACGACGGCCGTGATATCGGCCTCGGTGGCGTCCGGGGACATGACGACGACCATGGTTCTTGCCTCTCCTCGACGTGCGGGACTCCCGTCCGGTCCCGCCGGCCAATCCTCCAGAGACGACGAAAGCCCCGGGCCGTGAGGCCCGGGGCTTCTCCGCCTGTCAGGTCTGTCAGCGCAGCGTCTGGCAGACCAGCCTCCCGGGCCGGTCGAGCCAAAAGAAATACGTCGTGCCGCGCATGGATGACACCCTAGCCGATCTCGGGCCGTGCCCCGGAGGGAGGGGCCGAATATGGCTCAGCTCACTGCGGGTGGCAGTATGGCGCCGTCATGTCCCCACCACCCGAAGAGCCCACCGAGGGCCGGAGGCTCCCACCAGGGCAGTACGTTCCCCGCGGCTGGCCGGTGCTCCACTACGGCCCCGTGCCGAAGTTCCGTCCGGCGGACTGGGACTTCCGGGTGTTCGGCGCGACCGCGTCGGGCGGCCAGCACGCCTGGACCTGGGACGAGTTCGACGCGCTGCCCCGCACCAGGGCGATCGCCGACTTCCACTGCGTCACCAAGTTCACCATTCCCGACAACGAGTGGGAGGGGGTCGCCGGCTCGGCCATCGTCGAGCTGGCCCCGCCGGACCCGGCCGCCACGCACGTGATGGTGTGGGCGGAGTACGGCTACAGCGCCAACATCCGGATGCTCGATTTCCTGGCCGAGGGCACCATGTTCGCCACCCACCGCAACGGCGAGCGGCTCACCCCCGACCACGGGTTCCCGATCCGCCTGGTCGTCCCGCACCTGTACGCGTGGAAGAGCGTCAAGTGGGTGCGCGGCATCGAGTACATGGTCAAGGACCGCAGGGGCTTCTGGGAGGAACGCGGCTACCACAACGTCGCCGATCCGTGGCGCGAGCAGAGGTACTCCTACCAGGAGGACGCCGACGAGTCCCCGCCTCCGTGAGCACGCGCCGATCGCGGTGGTTGTGCGGGCATGGGCGTCACCGGGATATTACTGTTTGTTTCCATGCCGACACTTTCCGTGCTCGATGTGGTGATGTGCGGGACGCTCATGGCGCTCGTCGCGGGATGCGCAGCGGCATGGTGCCGGCAGGCGTGGCCGCGGGCGTTGCGGCGGGCGTTGCGGCTTGGCTCGGACGCCATCACCGACGAGACCACGTTCGCGACGCTGCACACCATCTCCCGCGCCTCGCCCGCGCTGCGCGGCGGCCTGACCCGCGAGTCGGCACGCCGGGCGGCGCGTGACCTGCGGATCCTGCTCGGCGCCGAGGCGGTCGCCGTGGTCGCGGCGGACCCGTCCCCTGCGCAGGACGCGGCCCGCGAAGGACACGGGCGCGAGGCACGGCGGGGCCGCCTGCTGGCCTGGGACGGGTCGGGCGACGAGGGGCACCCCACGGACGTGCTGGGCCACGCGGCGCAGGTACTGGCCACCGGCCGGGCCCGGGTGGTCACGTCGAAGTCCGCGGGCTGCTGCGACGGGCCGTGCCGTCTCCGCGCCGCCGTGGTGGCGCCGCTCGCCGTCGAGGGGCGGGTGCAGGGCGCCCTGGTCGCGTACGGTACGAGCGCGCCCCCGGCACGCGTCCGGGCCGTCGCGGAGGTGGCCCGCTGGATGTCGAGCCAGTTGGAGCTGGCCGAGCTCGACTCGTCCCGCAACCGGCTGGCCGAGGCGGAGATGCGGGCGCTGCGGGCCCAGATCTGCCCGCATTTCCTCTACAACTCGCTGACGGCCATCGCCTCGTTCGTCCGGACGGATCCCGGGCGCGCCCGCGACCTGCTGCTGGACTTCGCCGACTTCGCCCGCTACTCCTTCCGGACCCCGCGCGACTTCACCACGCTGGCCGAGGAGCTGAACTCGATCGACCGTTACCTGCTGCTGGAGCGCGCCAGGTTCGGCGACCGGCTCCGGTGCACGGTGGACGCGACGCCCGAGGTGCTGCCGGTGACCTTGCCGTTCCTGTCGCTCCAGCCGCTGGTGGAGAACGCGATCCGGCACGGGATGAATGGCGCCCGGGGCAAGGCGCCGTTCCACGTCCGGATCGTCGCGCGCGACGCCGGGGAGGAGGCGGCGATCAGCGTCGAGGACGACGGCGCCGGCATGGACCCGGCCCGGCTGCTGGAGATCCTCGGCGGGGGAGCCGACGCCGTCCGTCCGCGCGCCGCCGCCCACGGGTCGGACGGCGGCGAGGGGCGGGCGCTCGGCATGGCCGTCCGGTGCGAGCGGGACCACGGCGGCAGCGGAGCGGGCATCGGCCTGGCCAATGTGGACGAGCGGATGCGGCAGTTGTACGGGGACGCCTTCGGCCTGACGGTCGAGACCGGAATCGGAGCGGGCACGAAGGTCAGCCTGAGGGTTCCCAAGAACCGGGCGGGCCTCGTCCCCGAGTGACCGGGTCCCCCTCGCCGATTCCGGCCACGCCCTCTCCAGACTCACCTCATGGAATCGATTGCGGACGGACAGTAATCGCGGCAGGGTCCTAGGTATGTTGCGCGTGCTGGCCGTTGACGACGAAGTCCCCGCCCTGGAAGAGCTCGCCTACCTGCTCCAGGCGGATCCACGTGTCGACCGCGTGCTGTGCGCCGGTGAGGCGGCGGCGGCGCTGCGCGACATGAGCCGGATCATGGTGGCGGGGGATCGGCTCGACGCCGTCTTCCTCGACATCCGTATGCCGGGCCTGGACGGCCTCGACTTCACCCGGCTGCTCACCGGCTTCGCCGAACCCCCGCAGGTCGTGTTCGTGACCGCACACGACGACAGCGCGGTCACCGCCTACGAGCTGGGCGCCCTCGACTACCTGCTCAAGCCGGTGCGCGCCGAGCGGCTCGCCGAGGCGATACGACGCGTCGAGGAGGCGGTGCGGAGAGACGGCCTGCACGGCGCCGGCGCCGGCGAGGAGGAGGACGAGATGGTCCCCGTGGAGCTGGCCGGGCGCACCCGCCTCGTCTCGCGCCGCGCGGTGACCCACGTCGAGGCGCAGGGCGACTACGTCCGGCTGCACACCGGCGACGGGAGCTTCCTGGTAAGGATGCCGCTCGCCGCCTTGGCCAAACGCTGGGAGCAGGCCGGGTTCATCCGGATCCACCGCAGCACGCTGGTCTCGTCCTCCCACGTCAGCGAGCTGCGCTTCGACGGAGGCAGGGCCGCCGTACAGGTGGCCGGCGAACTGCTCCCGGTCAGCCGCCGCCACACCCGGCAGGTCCGCGACCTCCTCGTCCGCCGGTTCCGCCAGGTGGACACCGAGGACCCGCCACGGTACGGGGAGGAACCGCGGCGAAACGGTGACGAGCCAGACCGCGCCGAGCGACACCCCTCCTGACCTCACCCACGGCCCTGAAGGGGTCTCGCGTCCGCCGCCCCGCCGGTGTGGGGTTTGTCCTGAGGCTGTGGCATGTGAGCCGCAGATCAGCGGCGAATACCGCACGGCCGCCACTGGCCTGAGGAGCCGACATACAGCGATGCCAATGGGGCGCCTGCGGGTCTGCGTGCCGCCGCAGTTCCGCGGCGCCGGGATCACGCTGCGGGTGCTGACCGGCACGCCCTTGGACGGCTGGGCCGTCGTGGTCGTTTGCGTCCTTGTGCTGTGGCGCCGCGTGCGTAAGCATCATCGGCGTTCATGTGTCACGTTTCGGGGTGGGGTGCCACGCCATCCAGGTCGGTTCCCCGGCGACGCCCCGGGGCGGCAGCGTCCGCCTGCTGCAGAGGTTTTGCGGCGCCGCAATCACGCTGCGGGTGCTGCACGTCCCTGGACGGCTGGGCCGTGGTGGTTGTCTGCGTCCTCGTGCTGTGGTGCCGCGTGCGCAGGTATCACCGGTGTCCATGTGTCACGCTTCGGGGTGGGGTGCCACGCCATCCAGGGTGGCTCCCCGGCGACGCCCCGGGGCGGTAACGTCCGCCTGCTGCCGGGGTTGTGTGGCGTCGGGATCACGCTGCGGGTGCTGACCGGCACGCCCTTGGACGGCTGGGCCGTGGTGGTCGTTTGCGTCCTCGTGCTGTGGCGCCGCGTGCGTAAGCATCATCGGCGTTCATGCGACGCCTCCGGGGCGGAACGTCCGCCGCCGTTGTTCGCCTTTCCCGGCCGTGTACGGGACGCTGGGGCGCCTCTGCACGCCCGACCCGCGTGGATGACAGGGGGACGCCGATGCCGCCGCCCTCACGGCTTCTGCCGGGCACGGGCGGGGTGCTGTTCACCCGTGAGCGGGCTTCTGGGCGCGCCGACCGGGCGATGGCCCGGATGAACGTCCCCGAGAACGACCGGCGGCCCTGACCCGGCGGACCACACGGAGACGAAACCGTATCCGAACCACTTCACCGCAGGTCCCGGGCCTGCGGCCGGGGCCGGCCGGGGCGCGCGGCGCCCCTTTCACATCCTCGCCGTAAATTTTCCACGCCACTCGTCCGAGCGCGCCGACCGTTCACATGACCACTCGTCCCACCCATCCGACCGCTCACCGTCGCACTACGTTACGTACACCGATCACTACAGACCGTTCAACGAGCGCGGCGCGTCCCCGGGTCCCGCGCGGTATCCCAGAGCCCTAGTGTTCTCAGTGGCACCACGCAGCACCGCACCGCGGAACCGCCGCAACCGGAACGCCTCGTCCGGAACACGGCAATCGGGCGGCCAGGCGGCAGGCGGTACTGCGGCAGGAGCCCCGGGCGCCACACGGCGCTCACTGACATAACTGGAGATCCGGCGAGTCGCCAGACGACCGCCGGATCAGGAGCCGTCCGATCCCGTACCGGGGGGGTGGGATCAGGCGGCGATAGGTTCGGGCGTCGCTGAGCAGTCGGGGGGTTGCTCAGCGACGCCCGGGCTCTTTCTTGTCATTGTGGGGGGGCGACCCCCCACACCCCCCGATGCGGGGCGGGATGCCGCGTCCCTGCGCTCGTAGAACTCGCTCCGGGCCACGGCCTCCCACCCCGGTAGGGGCTCCGCCCCTACGACCCCGGCAGGGGGCTCCGCCCCCTGCACCCCCGTTGGGGCTTCGCCCCTTGCCCCCGTTGGGGGTTTGCGCATTGCCTCGTTAAGGGCGGTCAGGTTGTTCTTAGGCGTTTCAGGGTTTTTATGTCCTGGCCGTGGGGGGTTGGGTTGCGGCCTGGGGTTTCGATGATGAAGGGGACGCCGGCCACGGCGGGGTGGTGGAAGAGTTCGGCGAAGGGCTTCTCGCCTATGTGGCCGGTGCCGATGTTCTCGTGGCGGTCCCGGCCGGAGCCGCAGGGGTCCTTGGAGTCGTTGGCGTGGATCAGGCGCAGGCGGCCCTCGCCCACGGTTTCCACTAGGGCGTCGATTGTCTCCGTGACGCCGCCGGGGGTGGAGAGGTCGTGGCCTGCGGCGAACGCGTGGCAGGTGTCGAAGCAGACGCCCAGCTTGGGATGGTTCTCCAGGCGCTCGAAGAAGGGGCCCAGCTCCTGGACCTTGGCGCAGAGCATGTTGTTCTGGCCCGCCATGGGTTCGAGAAGGAGGTCGGGGCCGTCCTCGGGGATCTCGTCCAGCAGGGGCAGGACGTGCTCGCGCACCTGGTCCAGGGCCGCCTCGTAGGTCTGGGTGACCGAGCTGCCGGTGTGGACCACCACGCCCTTGGCGCCGATGGCGTGGCCGCGCTGGAGGGAGTGGCGGATGGACGCGATGGACTTGGTCAGGGTCTCAGGGGTGGGAGAGCCCACGTTCACCAGGTACGAGGTGTGGACGTAGACGGGGATCTCCTGGTCGCGCATCAGGGCGTCTTCGGCGGGCTTGCCCTCGGGCAGGGCCCAGCCGCGCGGGTTGGACACGAAGACCTGGACGGCTTCCGCGCCGATCTCGGCGGCGTACTTGAGGCCGCCCGTGGCCAGGCCGCCGGCCACGGGCACGTGGCCCCCGATGGGGCTCTTCGGTGAGGTCATAGCGGGCTTAGCCTATGCCCAGATGGTGACCTCCGAGCCCCGGGGCGCGTTGCCGCCCGAGGGGGTCTGCGCGACCACCGTGTCGCGGACGCGGCTGCCGATCCGGACCTTGAAACCGGACGCGCGGAGAGCCCTGCGGGCGTCCTCGACCCGCTGGCCCCGGACGTCGGGCACGGGGATCTGCTCGCCGTCCGCGCGGTCGCCGTCGTCGCAGAAGAACCTGCCGATGAAGCAGTCGCGTTCGTTGACCACGATCCGGACCCGGTCGCCGCGGGAGACGCCGGTGCCGGGGCTGGGACTCTGCTCGATGACCGTACCCGGCGGGCTGGAGCCCCTTCGGCGGCGGTCGACGTCGACGTCCAGGCCCATGGAACGAAGCTGGTTCGCGGCCTCCTCGCCGTTGCGGCCCACGAGCGAGGGCATCTCCATGCCTCGGCTGACGACGATGTCCACCGGCTCGTCGGGGGACTGCTTCTGCCCGGCGGGCGGCTTCGTGCGGATGACGTGGTCGCGGTCGTAGCTCTGGGACGTGGTCGTGGTCACCTTGCCCGGCGTGAAGCCCCGGTCCCGGAGGATCTTCCTGGCCTCGTCCACGGGCTTGCCGGACACGTCCGGCACCTCCCTGGGGACGCGGCCCTTGGACGGGAAGAGGGTGACCAGGGAGCCGTCGGTGAGGCGGGTGCCGGGACCCGGCTCCGAACGCGCGACCTCGCCCTTCTTGACCTTGTCGCTGTAGACGGCGTCGCCGATCCGGACGGTCATGCCGCCGTCCTCCAGCTTCGCCCGTGCGTCCGCCACGGGCATCCCGATGATGGTGTCGGGGACGTGGTCGTACTGGCCCGAGGTCTGGTACCAGACCGCCCAGCCCAGGATGACCGCCGCCACCGCGCCGATCGCGATCAGCACGTAGCGGCCGGTCAGGACGCCCAGGGCACGGTCACCCGCGGAACGGGGCGGCGGCACCGACGCGGGCGCGGTACGGGCGTCGAAGATCCTGGTGGAGCCGTCGGCCGCCGGGCGGGGCTGCGCGGCGGGCATGCCCACCCGCTGGTCGATGTCGCGGGGGAGGCCCGCGTGCACCTGGGCCACCTCGCCCAGGAAGACGTTCGCGTCCTGCGGCCGCTCCTGGGGCTGGCGTGCAGTGGCGCGCAGCACCAGGGCGTCCAAGGGGTGCGGCAGCCCGGGCACCCGGGTGGACGGGGCGGGGATCGGGTCGTTGACATGCTTGTACGCGACCGCGAGCGGGGTGTCGCCCTGATGCGGGAGCGTGCCGGTGAGCAGCTCGAACAGCATGACGCCCGCGGCGTAGACGTCGGAGCGCACGTCCGCGTGGCCGGACAGGACCTGCTCGGGGGCGAGATAGCCGACCGTGCCGATGATCACGCCGGTCTTGGTCATCCCGGACGCGGTCTCGGCCCGCGCGAGCCCGAAGTCGGCGACCTTGGCCTGGCCGTCCTCGGTGAGCAGCACGTTCTCCGGCTTGACGTCGCGGTGCACGAGGCCGGCGCGGTGCGCGGCGCCCAGCGCGGCCAGCACCGGCTGCATGATCTCCAGGGCGGCGCGCGGGCCCAGCCGGCCGCGTTCGGTGAGCAGGTCCCGCAGCGTACGGCCGCGGACGTACTCCATCACCAGGTAGACGTGCTCGCCGTCGGTGCCCTGGTCGTAGACGGCGACCACGTTGGGGTTGGACAGCGCGGCGGCGGCCTTGGCCTCGCCGATGAACCGGCGGACGAAGTCCTCGTCGGTGGCCAGCGCGGCGTGCATCACCTTGATCGCCACCGTGCGGTCGAGGCGCATGTCGCGGCCCATGTAGACGGTGGCCATCCCGCCACGGGCGACGCGGGATTCGATGCGGTACCGCCCGTCGAGCACCTGCCCGACGAGGGGGTCAGCGACCGTAGCGTCCATCAGAGCGAGTGTAAGGGCCTTCCCGAACGGAACCCATCAGCCCGCAGGACTACTGACGGGCCGATCCTCGGCGGCGGGGCCGGGCCTTCACAGGCCGCCGGCGCCTAGCCTACCGCCTTGCCGTCCGCAGGGACGGGCGCGGGAGCGGGCTCCGCCACCCCGTGGGGGTGCGGGCTCCGGCGCGCCACAGCCACGCCGCCCAGGCACAGAAGGCCGCCGGCGAGCGTCAGCCATTCCGGCACCTCGCCGAGCGTCGCCCACGACATCACCACGACCAGGGCAGGGACGGCGTAGGTGGTGGCGCCCATCCTGCCCGCCGAGGTGCGGGCCAGCGCGTACGCCCAGGTGGTGAACGCCAGCGCGGTCGGGAAGACACCCAGGTAGATCATGTTGAGGGTCGCGGAGGCCGAGGCGTCGCCGACCTGGCCTGCCAACCGGCCCGCGAACGGCAGGCACGCCACCGCGCCGATCAGGCAGCCGTACGTGGTGACCTGAAGCGCCGACGCCTGCCGCAGCGCGGGCTTCTGGCTGACGACGCCCGCCGCGTACGTCACGGCCGCGACCAGGCAGAGCAGCACGCCCAGCAGCGAGGCGTGGCCCTCGTCCGACATCGAGTACCCGACCACCACGGCACCGGCGAACGACACCGCCATCCCCGCCATCAGCCGGGGTGGGAAGCCCTCCTTGAGCAGCCAGCCGCCCAGCAGCGCGATGAGCAGCGGGCCGATGTTCACCACCATCGCGGCGGTGCCCGCGTCGACCTGCTGCTCGCCCCAGTTCAGCGCGACGTTGTAGAGGCCGAACCACAGCACTCCGGACGCGGCGATCCCCGGCCAGGCCGCGCGGGGAGGCAGGCCCTCACGGCGGATCAGGCAGATCACGCCGAGGGTGACGGCCCCGGCCAGCAGCCGCCCCAGCGCCAGCGCCCCCGGTGAGTAGTCCGCGCCCGCGCTGCGGATGGACACGAAGGCGGATGCCCACAGCACGACCGTGACGGTCGCGGCGGCCAGCGCTCGACGGTCCACCCTCGGCGCAGTTCCGCCGCTTTCGTCGTGAAGCATGTGCCGTACCCTGAATCGGAGGTTTGAGAGGCGGCGACCAGTCTCGCCCCACCGATCTTTCAGGTCCAGCGATTATTGCTGTAAGGGACGTTTCAGCGTTCCTTCACTGTGGTGTGGCGAGGCCCTCCCAAGGCGACGACGCCTGGGCGTACCGGCGCATGGGGATCCGCCCGGCCAGGCGGGCCAGCCGGCCCGCCTCCACCGCGTGGCGCATCGCCGCGGCCATCCGCTCGGGCGACTGCGCCCGGGTGACCGCCGTGGCGAGCAGGACGGCGTCGCAGCCCAGCTCCATCGCCAGCGCGGCATCGCTGGCGGTCCCCAAACCCGCGTCCAGGATCACCGGGACGCCCGCATCCTCCACGATCAGCTCGATGTTGTGCGGGTTGCGGATGCCCAGGCCCGACCCGATCGGGGAGCCCAGCGGCATCACCGCCGCGCAGCCCGCCTGCTCGAGGCGGCGCGCCAGCACCGGATCGTCGTTGGTGTAGGGGAGCACCACGAACCCGTCGGCCACCAGTTGCTCGGCCGCCTCCACCAGCTCGATCGGATCCGGCAGCAGCGTGCGCTCGTCCGCGATGACCTCCAGCTTCACCCAGTTGGTGCCCAGCGCCTCACGGGCCAGCTTGGCGGTGAGCACCGCCTCGCCCGCCGTGAAACACCCGGCGGTGTTGGGCAGCACCCGGATCCCGCACTCCTTCAGCACGTCCAGGACCGAACCGCGGGCGGACGGATCGACCCGCCGCATCGCGACGGTGGTGAGGGCGGTGCCGGACGCGACCAGGGCCGAGCGCAGCACGCTCATGCTCGGCGCGCCCCCCGTCCCCATGATCAACCGCGAGGGGATCTCCTCGCCCGCGATGACCAGCGGCTCGACATCATGGCCTGTGTCCTGCTTCACGGGGGTTCAGCCTCCCTGTACGGCGGTCAGCACCTCAAGCCGATCCGCCTCCTGCAACGTCGTGGCGGACCAGTCCGCACGACGCACGACCTCGCCGTTCAACGCCGCCGCCACCCCGGCCGTCTCCGGGCCCGACCGGCCGGTCGCGCCGCTGACCGCGTCCGCCACGCTGGTGCCCTCGGGGAGCTCGCGCCGCTCCCCGTTCACGATCACGCTGATCACGCTGTCTCATCCTTGGGTCGCTCGGGGACGAAGGGACGGCCCACCTCGGGCACCGTGCCGTCCAGCAGAACCTCCGTGAGGATGTCGGCGCTGACCGGGGTGAGCAGGATTCCGTTGCGGTAATGGCCCGTTCCCACGACGAGACCGGGCAGGGCCGTGGGCCCCATCAGCGGGGCGTTGTCGGGGGAACCGGGACGCAACCCTGCCGACACCTCGGCGAACTCCAGCTCCGTGATGCCGGGGACCAACTCGCGCGCGTCCCGCAGCAGCTCCCACAGGCCGCCCGCGGTCACCCGGGTGTCGAAACCCATCTCCTCCTGGGTGGCACCGACCACGACCTCCCCGTCCGCCCTGGGCACCAGATAGATCGAGGACCCCTTCACCAGCCCGCGCGTAGAGCGCCGCAAGAACGGAACGGCCGTGCGGAGCCGGATCACCTGCCCCTTCACCGGACGCACCGGAGGCAGCACCTCCGCAGGCACGCCCTCAAGGCCACCCGACCAGGCACCGGCGGCCAGCAGCACCCGCTCCGCCCGGACCTCGCCGCCGCCCTCCAGCCGCACCCCCACCGCGACGTCCTTCTCGACGATCACACCGGTGGCGCGCCGCCGCACCATCCGCACACCACGCTTCTCCGCCGCGGCCAGCAGCGCCGGAGCCAGCCGCCGAGGATCGATCGAACCGTCCTCGGAAGCCAGCAGGCCACCGCGCACACCAGGCGCCAGCATCGGCTCCAGCCTGCGGCACTCGCGCCCCGTCAGCGCCTCGGTGGGAATCCCCCACCTCTCCTGAAGCCGCCGCACCTCATCCAGATAACGCAGATCGTCCGTGTCGAACGCGACCTCAAGGATGCCGTCGGCGCGGTAACCCGTACCGAGCCCCGTCTCCTCCTCAAGCTCCGCGACGAACGCCCCATACCGGTCACGGGACGCCAGCCCTAAGGCGAGCAGCCGCTCCTCCCCGTACGCGACCTCGCTCACCGGAGTCAACATCCCCGCCGCCACGGCCGACGCGCCACTACCCGGCTCCGGATCCACCAGCGTCACCACGGCCCCCCGCGCCGCCGCACGCCACGCGGTCGCCAGGCCGATCACACCCGCCCCGATGATCGCGATCTCCATATCGCCACGCTCCCTTCGCCGGCATGATCCGGATCAGGTTCTGCGGTCGGCGGCCCATCCCAGCCACCCTCTCAGCCCGGTCGAACCGGACTCCCGCGCTGTTTTAGTCTATTGCAAGCGAGAGCTGCGCTCGTCGCTGGCGCTCCTCGCTTGTCTCGCTTGCGGTGATCGCTGCATCGCTTCGACTCGCCCTGGGGGCTCGCTGCGCGATCAGGTTCCTCGCAGGCTCGGAACCTGCCTTCGGTCGCGATCGCGGCGCTTGGGCGACCGTTCGGGGCTGGGGTGACGGGCTGGGGTGGGTGCTGTGTTTATTGGCAAGCACGAGCTGCGCTTCTCGCCTGGCGGCTCGTCGCTTGTCGTGCTTGACGGTGATCGCTGCATCGCTTCGACTCGCCCTGGGGGCTCGCTTCGCGATCAGGTTCCTCGCAGGCTCGGAACCTGCCTTCGGTCGCGATCGCGGCGCTTGGGCGACCGTTCGGGGCTGGGGTGACGGGCTGGGGTGGGTGTGAGAGGTGTTATTGCGGGTGTGAGCTGCGCTTCTCGTCTTGGCGGCTCGTTGCTTGTCTTGCTTGCGGTGATCGCTGTATCGCTTCGACTTGTCCTGGGCGCGCTGCGAGTTTGGGGTCTCGCCCCCTGTCTTTGGTTGCGGTTGCGATGTTGAGTGACCGTTTGGGGGTGGGGGCGACTGATGCATCGGGTTCGTTCGGGGGTGGGGGGTCGGGGCAGGGCAGAATGAGCGCTGTGAGGATCATCGTGGTGGGTGGCGGTCTGGCGGGGGTGCGGGCCGTTGAGAGCCTGCGGGGCAAGGGATTCCAGGGTGAGCTGACGTTGGTGTCGGCCGAGGGGCATCGGCCTTACGATCGGCCGCCGCTGTCCAAGGCCGTTCTGATGGGGGAGACCGACGACACCACGGTGGACGCCGATTGGGACTCGCTTGGGGTGCGGCTGCTTCTCGGGGAGAGCGCGACCGGTCTGCGGCCTGGGACGGGACGTGGCGGGACGCTCGCCACTACGGCGGGTGAGATGGCGTTCGATGGCCTGGTCATCGCCACCGGGGCGGAGCCGATCAGGCTGCCGGGGGACGGCGGGCAGCATGTTCTGCGGACCATCGAGGACGCCCGCGTGATCCGTGACCGGCTGACGGAGGGGGCGCGGGTCGTCATCGTCGGGGCCGGGTGGATCGGGGCGGAGGTCGCCACGGCCGCGGCCAAGAGGGGTTGCGCCGTGACGGTGGTGGAGGCGGCGGACACTCCACTGGCCAACGCGATCGGTCCGGAGGTCGGCGCGCTCACCGTTCCCTGGTACGCCGAGGCGGGGGTGGAGCTGCGTACGGGGGTCAAGGTGGCCGAGGTGGAGGACGGCGGGCTCGCTCTGGCCGGTGGCGGCCGGATCGAGGCCGACCTGGTGCTGGTGGGCGTGGGCGTGCGGCCTCACCTGGAGTGGCTGGACGGTTCGGGGCTGCTGGTCGAACGCGGGATCGTCACCGACGAGGCGTTCAGGACGAGCGTGGGGACCGATGTGCGTTCCGACATCGTGGCGGTGGGCGACTGCGCCGAATGGTGGTCGCGGCGGTATGGGCGCCGCCTGCTCGTCGAGCACTGGGACACCGCGCTCAACGCCCCGTCCGTCGCCGCGGCGACGCTGCTTGGCGAGGACGCGTCGTATGATGCCGTCCCGTACTTCTGGTCGGAGCAGTTCGGGCGGATGGTGCAGTACTCCGGGCACCACCCCGGGTCCGAGCGGCTCGTTCATCGGGGGGACCCGTCCGAGGGCAAGTGGGCCGTGTGCTGGCTGACCGGTGACCGGCTGGACGCCGTCCTGACCGTTGACAGGCCCCGCGATCTCGCCCAGGCCCGGCGCATCATCGCCGCAGGTACGCCCGTGGATCCCGACGCGGTGGCCGATCCGGGCGTGCAGCTCAGGCAGGCCGTGCGCTGACCGGTCCACAAGGCCGGATCCGGCGGGTTTGAGCGGAGCGGGCGCGTGGTAGCAAGGGGGCGTGACGCAACTGCACGCAACCGTGGAAAGCGCTCTCGACCCCCAGACCGACGCCCTCGCCGGCGAGTGGATCACCCTCTCCGAGGCGACCGAGCGGCTCGGTATCAAGCCCGGCCGGATCAAGCAACTGCTCAGCGAGCGCAAGCTGCTGGCGGTCCGGCGCGGAGGAAAGCCGATGGTGCCCGCCGCCTTCATCAAGGACGGCCAGGTCATCAAGGGGCTCTCCGGCACGCTGACGCTGCTGTCGGACGCGGGCTACGACGATGTGGAGACGCTGCGGTGGCTGTTCACCGCGGACGACACCCTCCCCGGAACCCCCGTCCAGGCGCTCAGCGAGAACCGGGGCACCGAGGTCCGCCGGCGCGCCCAGGCGCTCGCCTTCTGAGGGGCGCGGCGAGAGCACCCGGCGTACGAGGAGGAACACGCACGTGACAGGATCGCGGGGTCACGCGCGACGGTACTCGCGCGCGGCCCCGCGACCATCGTGAAACCCGCACGGAAGGAACCGGCCCTCACCGTGTCCAGGCACCTCCCCTCCGACCGCGCCGTCGCCCTGCGCGCACGGCTCGCCCAGGCCCGTCTCTACCTCTGCACGGACGCCCGGGAGCGGCAAGGGGACCTGCCCGAGTTCCTCGACGCCGCCCTCGCCGGCGGCGTCGACATCGTCCAGCTCCGCCAGAAGGGGCTGGAGGCGCGGCAGGAGATCGAGTACCTCCAGGTGTTCCGCGCCGCCTGCGAACGCCACGGGGCGCTGCTCGCGGTCAACGACCGGGCCGACATCGCGCACGCCGTGCACGCCGACGTCCTGCACCTGGGGCAGGACGACCTGCCGGTCCCGGCCGCCCGCGCGATCGTGGGCGAGGACATCCTGATCGGACGGTCCACGCACTCCGACGAGCAGGCGTCCGCCGCCGCCGCCGAACCCGGGGTGGACTACTTCTGCGCGGGCCCGGTCTGGCCGACGCCGACCAAACCGGGGCGTGCCGCCCCCGGCCTCAAGCTGGTGCGGTACGTGGCGTCGCAGCGGGAGGTGCGGCCGTGGTTCGCGATCGGCGGGATCGACGAGGGCAACCTGGACGAGGTCCTGGAGGCGGGCGCCCGCCGCATCGTGGTCGTCCGCGCGATCACCGAGGCGGCCGACCCGCGCCGGGCCGCCGCCGAGCTGGCCGGGCGCCTGCGCGGCTGACCGCGGCGGCCGGTGCCGGTCCGCGGGATCGATCATGGGCGGGGATGCCCGACAATGGGGCCATGAGCGTGGGACCTGGACCCGACGACGAGCGCCCGGTGGATCTGTCCGACGACGATCTGGTGATCCTGCCGGACCAGACCTCCGACGACACCGACACCGGCTGGGGGGAGTGGCGTGGAGGCGACGACGACGATCGGCTGATCGAGGACCGTCCGCCGCACTGGTGAGGCTTCAGACCAGCACGCCCATCACGAAGCCCATCGCGATGACGGCGGCCAACGCGACCATCATCCGCCAGCGGTAGCGGGGGATGCGCTTGGGGCGCGGCTTCGGCGTGGGCGTCCGGCCGTCCCGGAGCGCCCGGACGACCTGCCGGGACGTCGGGCGGGCGGCGGGGTTCTTGTCCAGGCAGCGCGCGACCAGTTCCCGCAGGGGGCCCTCCAGGTCGCCGAGGTCGGGACGCCGCGAGGTGACCCTACGCAGGACCGCCGCGTCCGGGCCGGTGCCGAAGGGCGGGCGCCCCGTCGCCGCGTACACGAGCGTGGCGCCCCAGGCGAAGACGTCGGCGGGCGGGCCGACCGGCTCGTCCTCGACCTGCTCGGGCGCCAGGTAGGACGGGGGCACCTCCCGCGCGGCGGTGCTCACCTTGGCGCCCTCAGGGGCGAGGATGACGTTGCCGGGGTGGAGGCTGCCGTGCATGGTGCCTTCCTTGTGCCGCCTGGCCAGTGCCTTGGCGGTACGCAACGCCAGCTTGTGCAGGTCCGCTTCGGACAGCGGCCCGTCCTTCTCGACCGCCTGGCTCAGGGGTGTGCTGACGGCGGCGGCCTCGCCCGCTCGGGCGCCGGGACGCTCGGGGACGGCGGCCGAGTCGAGCGTGCGCCGGCCGGAGCCCCTCGCGCCGGTGGGCACCGGCGTGAGATGCGGGGGACGGGGCGACGCCCTCCCACGGGAGGAATCGTGCGGCACTGGAGACTCCGACTCGGCGGGGACGGACGGAACGAGCCCCCCATTTCTACCGCGTGGCCACGACACGGAGCAGCGGAACGGGCGATCTTCGCCGTCCGGCCCGGCGGCTACGCCTGGCGGGTGGTGGCGGCGACCGCCAGGTCCTCCAAGGCGATCCGGGCCTCGCCGGTGATCGGCGCGGTGCGCAGCGCCTCCGCGGCCTCCTCGGCGTAACGGCCGATCATGGCCTCGCAGGCGGCGAGCCCGCCGGTGTCCACGATGATCCCGCGCAGCTCGGCGACCCCCGCCGCGTCCAGCCCGGGATCGCCCAGCAGCCGGTCGATCACCTCGGCCTGCGCCGCGCTGGCACGGGCCACCGTCTGCGCCACCAGCACCGTCCGCTTGCCCTCGCGCAGGTCGTCGCCCGCGGGCTTGCCGGTCTCCGCCGGGTCGCCGAAGACGCCCAGCACGTCGTCCCGGAGCTGGAAGGCGATGCCCAGCGGCCGTCCGTAGGCGCGGAGGGCGCCGGTCACCTCGGGGGAGCCCCCCGCCAGCGCCGATCCCAGGTGGAGGGGCCGCTCGATCGTGTACTTCGCGCTCTTGAACTCGACCACCCGCAGCGCCGCGTCCACGGTGCCGGTGCCGCGCACGCCCTCCAGCAGGTCGAGGTACTGGCCGGACATCACCTCGGTGCGCATCAGGTTGTAGACCGCGCGCCCGTCGGCGATCCGCGCGGCGTCCAGGCCGCTGGCCTCGTACATCTCGCTGGACCAGGCCAGGCACAGGTCGCCCAGCAGGATCGCGGCGCCCTCGCCGAACGGCGCGGCGGCGCCCGGCCGGCCTTCCTGGACGGCCAGCGACTCGAAGCGCCGGTGCGCCGACGGCTGCCCGCGGCGGGTATCGGAGGAGTCCATGACGTCGTCGTGGACGAGGGCGCTGGCCTGGAGCAGCTCAAGGGACGCCGCCGCGGTGACGATCCCCTCCCTGGGCTCCTGGCCTCCCGCGGCCTGCCAGCCCCAGTAGCAGAACGCCGGCCGGAGCCGTTTGCCACCGGCCAGCAACGCGTCCAGCGCGGCCAGCATGGGCGCCAGGTCGGGGCTGATGGAGAGCAGCGCGGGACGCTGGCCGTCGACGAAAGCCCGCAGTGCCGCGTCGACCTCCTTGCGGATGCGGCTTATGGACATGCCGTGATCGTATCTACCCCGTTGTGGTCTCTTCTCCACCTGTACTGGAGTATTTTGTCGGATCCGCTGGAAATTCCGTTCATTTCTGGTGGACCGGGCATGCCGCGGGCGTGTTGCCGGTGGTCTTGCGATCCTTTGGGCGTTCCGGGGCGAGAAGGGGCGCCGCGCGGCACTAGGCTTGGAAGATGCCCAGCCAACGCCCTGACCGAGCCCCCACCATCCGTGAGCTGCTCGCCGCCGGTGGCAGGTCCTTCTCGTTCGAGTTCTTCCCGCCGAAGACGGACAAGGGCGTACGCAACCTCTGGCGCGCGATCCGCGAGCTGGAGACGCTGCGGCCGACGTTCGTGTCGGTGACCTACGGCGCGGGCGGCGGGACCCGCGACACGACCGTGGACATCGTGGAGCGGATCGCCACCGAGACCACGCTCATCCCGGTCGCGCACTTCACCGCGGTCAACCACTCCAAGGCCGAGCTGCGCAACCTGATCGGCCGGTTCGCCGCCGCCGGCGTCCGGAACATGCTCGCGCTGCGCGGCGACCCGCCCGGCGACCCGATGGGGGAGTGGATCAAGCATCCGGAGGGCGTGGAGTACGCGGCCGACCTGGTCAGGATGATCCGCTCGTACGGCGACTTCTGCGTGGGCGTGGCCGCCTTCCCGTACAAGCACCCCCGCTCACCGGACGTGGAGAGCGACACCCGCCACTTCGTGGCCAAGTGCCGGGCGGGCGCCGACTACGCCATCACCCAGATGTTCTTCCGCGCCGAGGACTACTTCCGGCTGCGCGACCGGGTCGAGGCGGCCGGCTGCGACACCCCGATCATCCCGGGGATCATGCCGGTCACCCAGATGAGCACCATCGAGCGGTCCGAGCAACTGTCGGGCGCGCCGTTCCCGCCCGAGGTGCGGGAGCGGTTCGAGGCCGTCGCCGACGACCCGGAGGCGGTCCGGCGGCTCGGCATCGAGCACGCCGCCGAGCTGTGCCGGGACCTGCTGGAGCAGGACGCGCCGGGCATCCACTTCATCACCTTCAACAAGTCCACCGCGACCCGCGAGGTCTACTCGCTGCTGGACGCCCCGTCCTACACCGGTCCCTACGCGGGTCCTCCGGCGGGCTGGGACGCGGGCGCCCCGTCCCGCTCGTACGGGGCCAGCGGCAGGGTCGCGCCCATCACCGCATAGGGCGGCCCTCCACCGGGGAACACGAACCCGGTCAGCAGGTCCACCATGCCCACGGACCGGTACAGCCTGCGGGCCGGGGTGTCCTCGTGCCCGGGGTCCAGGGTGGACAGCACCACGGTCCGTTCCGGGCGGCCCTCGCACAGGGTGTTGAGCAGCCTCCGCCCGATGCCGTGCCGCTGGTGATCGGGATGGACGTGCAGCTCGGCGACCTCGAACACGTCGTCCAGCCAGCGTGCCGCGTGCGCGCCGCCGCCCGTCCGGGTCAGCGCGTCCCGGACCACGTCGTGCCACCACTGGCCGGTCTCGCCGCGGAACCCGTAGCCGAACCCCTGGAGCGTCCCGCCCGCGCGTGACAGCAGCGACCCGCCCCGGCGTTCGGCCACGACCGCCCTGAACGCGGGGTACGTGGCGTGCCGCTCCATGATGGTGTGGCGGCCGGGGAGCTGTTCGGGTGGCGGTCGCATCGCCGCCGCGTACACCGCCAGGATCGGCCCGAGCCGTCTCAGGAAGGCCCGGTGGTCGATGTCACGCAGCTTCGCATCCTTCACTTGGTAGAGGGTAGACCCGCCTGCCTTGCCGGTGTGGTGTGTGGGCGATCCCCGGCTCGCGGGGTTCAGGTGCGCGGGATCGTCCGGTGGGTGGCGGACAGGCGGTCGTAGATGTCCCACAGGATCCTGTCGGCGGCCTTCCGCAGCGAGCCGCGGTTGGCGTCGAGCTGCCCGCCCCACTGGCGGGCCTCCGGTCCTAACCATGCGTCCGTCTCGTTGAGGGTCCTGACGGCGGGGTCGAGGGCGTCCCTGAGCCTCGTGATGCCTCCGTAGGCGTCCGCGTACGCCTGGTAGAGCTCCCGGTACGCGGGGTTGGGGCGCTCGGTCGGCGGCAACTGGGACGCGGCGGCCGAGTCCAGGGGCGGCGGGACCGCGGAAGGGGGAGGTGGCGGAGCCATGGCTAACCGGCCTTGCGTTCTGGGACGGGCGTCTCGGCGGCAGGCGGGAGGTCGAGCCTGCCGATGGCCTCGCGCGTCCGATGGCTCATCTCGGTCCCGGTGAGGACCTGGACGGCCACCGGGTGAACGCCCGCCCGGTCCGCCTCTGCCAGGAACGCTTGCAGCCACCGCACGTCCATCACCACGTGATGGCTGGCCGTGCCGAGCGACTCGCGCACCACGGCAAGCCGCGACGGGTCGCCGTCCGCCGCCTTGACCAGATCGGCGGCCATCGCGGGCCCGAGCCGCTCGTAAAGCCTCTCGGTGTAGTCGGGATCGCCGGCGTTCGCCTTCAGATGCGCCCAGACCTCCTCGGGGACGGGCCTGCGGTCCTGGACGGCCGCGGCCACCGCCAGCGCGTCGGACCTGGCGGCCTTCGCCGCGTCCTGGCGGGTGGCGAAGTTGCCGAGATCGCCGCCCGCCCCGTTCGGCGTGAGCGAGGGCCAGCGCGGCGGGGCCGTCGCGGGGCCGTCGCTTCGCGGACCGCCGGCGGGTGGCCTCGGAGGGGGCGGTGCCTGGACGCCGCGTCCCCGGTCCGGATGCGTGATGGCGTAGTGGTAGCGGCGGGTCAGCATGCCGAGCTGGTCGGCCGTCCACTGCGCCACCTGCTCGGCCTGCCGGTAGCCCGCCGCGGACACCCCGGGCGGCGGGCGGTGCCCGTTCAGCCAGCCCCTGATCGCCGCCTGCGCGTCCTGCATCTGCTTGATCAGGTGGTCGAGCGCCGGTGGATCGATGCCCCGGAAGTCGGCGTCGCACGCCGCCGGGCCGGTGCGCATCTGCCCGGTCATGCCGCACCCCCTCGACGTGCCTCGCCCCGGCCATCCAGGATCACATCGGCGTCACGCGCTGTCGAGGGCCTTGCGCACCGACGCCTCGTCCCGCGCCACGACCGCGCCGCCGTCGTCCGTCAGGACGATCGGCCGCTGGATCAGCACCGGGTTCGCGACCATGACCTCGATCCAGCGGGCCCGGTCCCGTTCCATGTCCTTCAGCCCGAGCTCCTTGGCGACCGGCTCGTTCAGCCTCGCCACGTCCCACGGCTCGGCCCCGATCCGCTTCAGCACCGCGTCCAGTTCCTCCGCGGTCGGCGGGTCGTCCAGGTAGCGGCGCTCGGTGTAGGCGACGCCCGCCTCGTCCAGGGCCGCCTTGGCCGTACGGCTCTTCGAGCAGCGCGGGTTGTGCCAGATCTCCGTCATGTCGTCTCCACCCCCACGTCGGCGGCCTCACCGCCGGTGATCCGCAACAGTTCCTCGTACGAGGTCGGGAACACGGTGTGGGCGATGCCGCCCGCGGCCCACACCTGGTCGTACTTGTCCAGCCACACGTCCACCAGCGTCCGGACCGGCGCGGGGTGCCCGACCGGCGCGACGCCGCCGATCGCCTGTCCGGTGGCCTCCCGGACGAACTCCGGGGTCGCCCGCTTGACCTTGGCCGCGCCCACCAGCGCGGCCACCTTCGCCGTGTCCACCCGGTGCGCGCCGCTGGTCAGCACCAGCAGCGGCTCCCCGTCCGCGTCGAAGACGAGGCTGTTGGCGATCGCGCCGACCGGGCAGCCGATCTGCTCCGCCGCGGCCCGGGCGGTCGGCGCCGGCTCCGGCAACTCGATGATCTCTCCCGCCGCGCCCTGCTCGCGCAGGACGGCGGCGACGCGTTCGACGTTCGGATGCATGCCCTCACCTTAGGGCCCGGCGTCCTGAGCAGGACATTGGTATATCCGTGGTCGTGCTTTGGCGTGTGATGTCGGGACCCCGGTGACGGAATCCTTCTAAAGTGTCCGGATCCCCCTCTTGAAGGGCGACCGCGCCCGACGCGGGGGAGCCGGACGCGCGAGGGAGCCAGATGAGCGTTCTGAGGGACACACTGCTGATCGCGGGCGGTGCGGTGCTGGTGGCGGGGTGTGCAGGAGGCTCGACGACCGCGGGCAAGGCGGGGGAGACCCACGCGCCCGCCGCGTCCCCCTCCACAGCCCGGCCGACGGCCACGCCGACGCCGACACCGCAACGGCGGACGCTCAAACCCGGGGCCAAGGGCGACGACGTCAAGCGACTTCAGCGGCGCCTCAAGGACCTCAAGTACGGCCCAGGGCGCGTCGACGGCAAGTACGGACTGTCCACCCAGATGGCCGTGTGGGCGTTCCAGAAGGTCAACCGCATCAAGGTGAGCAGCAAGGTCGGCGAGAAGACCTGGGCGGCCCTCGACGCGCCCAAACAGCCCAAGCCGATAGCCAAGAAGCGCGAGGACGACCGCGTCGACGTCGACCTGCGGCGGCAGTACCTCGTTGTCTACAAGGACGGCAAGCCCGACCTCATCACCCACATCTCGTCCGGTTCCGGCGAGCTGTACTGCGCCAAGGACCGCGGCGCCACGGTCGCCCGCTGCCGCTACGCGACCACCAGCACGGGCGACTTCCGTACGGGACGCCGCGCCTCCGGGTGGGAGACCTCACCGCTCGGACGGCTGTACAACCCGATCTACTTCAACGGCGGCATCGCCTTCCACGGCGCCCTCGACGTGCCCCGCTACCCGGCCTCACACGGGTGCGTCCGGCTCCCCATGCACATCGCCGAGTACTTCCCCGAGCGGGTGGGGACCAACGTGCCCGTCCACGTCCGCAGGCCCCGCTGACCCCCTGGAACGGTGACCTCGCGAGATCACTGTGGGTCACACCACTCGTTCGAACGCATTGACGAATCGGCGTCAGAGCGCTTTACTGTGAATGCGTCGAACTTATGTTCGACGTGGTACGGGACTCGCGGACCGTGCCAGGGCGACGTCCGCGCCGAGACACGCGTCTCGCGGGACGGACGGCCGGGCGGAGCGAGGGGAAGCGCTCCGCCCGGCCGGCCCGAGCCGGAAGGAGGCAGTCATGTCCGGAACGATGACCGCGCGCACGCCTGGGCGGCACACCACCGCCCTGCACTCCTCAGCCGAACGCATGCCGAGCCCCCGCCGCCGCCCCCTCCAGCCGCCCCGTCCCGCGCAGACCGCGGTGGGGCAGTTGCACGCCGCCCGGATGGGCCTCGCCGAGGCCGCCGAGGCCACCACGCCCGCCGTCCGGTACGTCTGCGCGCACCTGGCGGCCCTCCGCGCCGCCGCGGCGGTGCTCGCGTCCAAGGAACCCGTCGACACCCACCGCCGCGGACGTCCCCGCAGCGTCTGGGTGCTCCTCCCCGAAGCCGAACCCGCCCTGCGCGAATGGGCCGCCTTCTTCGCCGCCGGCGCCGACAAACGCGCCGCCGCCGAAGCCGGCCTCCCCCGCGCCGTCACCGCCCGCGAAGCCGACGAACTGCTCCACGACGCCGGCATCTTCGTCTCCCTGGTCGAAGACACCCTGGGCGTCCCCGGCCAGCCCACCCTCCCCATCCCCGAAGCCAGCTAACGGGAGAACATCAAGCCCGCCCGAAGGGCCCCACCGCAGCCCACTGACCGGCCGCCCACACACGGCGGCCAACACCAGGAGCCGGGGCGTCGCACACCTCTTCCCCAACCACGACGCCCCGGTTTCTGCTGGGTTTATTGCAGGCGCAAGCTGCGCTCGTCGCTGGCGCTCTGTGTTTGTTGGCGGTGCCTGCGGCGG